>CAWDIB010000005.1:0-174933 GCA_963802275.1 uncultured Chloroflexia bacterium
GCCCCGCCGGCTTTATATTGTTCATATGTATAATCAATGAGTAATATCAATTTTTTTATCCATCTTAGTTAACAAAGGAAATTCTATGGAAAAAATATCAGCAGATGAATTGAAAGAGATCATCAGCAGGCATGAAAAATGGCTAAAAAAGGAATCCGGCGGTGAGTGTGCCAATCTCGAGGGTGCTGATCTCACTGAAATATCTTTAATGGACGCAAACCTCTCCCGTGCAAATCTCGCTGGCGCCAATCTCAAAGGGGTATGCCTCAGCGGGGCCAATCTCAGTGGTGCCAACCTGCAGGGGGCGGACCTCAGTTATGATAGAAGCAAGCGCGATGAATCAGACCATTCGAATGTGAATCTATCGCACGCAAACCTGACGGGAGCAATCCTCATTGGGGTGAAACGTTACTACAATGCAGACTTCCAATTTGCTAACCTATACAACGCAAACCTGGAATATGCTGATTTACATGGAGCCAATCTGTCCAGCGCCAATCTGGGTGGTGCCAATCTTCAGTTTTTAAATCTCTATCAGGCAAACCTGGTGGGAGCAGACTTCAGGAAATCCAATTTGAGAAATGCAGACCTCAGTTTTACTGACCTTGCAGATGCCATTCTCCAGGAAGCCAACCTGACTCTCGTATCTCTGGTAGGTTCAAATCTCAAGGGAGCAGATTTTGAGAATGCGGTCATCAAGGACACGTGTGTAAAATCTGCCAACTACAAGGAAGCCAAGAAATTTTCTGGTGACTATTATATTGATGCATATTGATTCATTAGTTATGATAAGAAAATTGCTGATTAGTGCTAATAATTTATAAAGGAAATCATGAAGACCAACGAGTGGAACCTTATAAGAACATTTGAAGGGGAAGAAATGAAGAGCACGGGCAAATTCATGGGAGAACACGCCTATCCAAAACCACGCTCATTTTCGGAAAATGCCCTGGCAATCGCAACAAGTTTGGAGGAATGGCGCTTCCCCTCCAGCAACCCCTCCCTCAGCCCCAATAGGATCAAGTTCGTTCTATACATCGGGGAACGCGAAGTAGGTAATTTTGAATATGACGATGAAGGTTATGGATCAATATTTCATGAGGATGAAAATCTTTAGTGGCGTTTATTTTGTGCCGGATGGCCGATGCAGTTGATTTATTGATCCCGCTATCTATCCAGTAATCTGATAAATCCAATTGATGGGGCTGGCGTCTCGCCAGCCCTTCCTCCCATCCTATTTCTTTGTTTTCTAATGAATGGTTAATATTCCCGAAGAAAGCAGGTTTCTATAATATTCAGTATGTTAATGATGCCAAAGGATGACTAAAATGGAAACCAAATTATTAAGGACAAAGAAAGCCATGAAAACAGCCAGGAAACCTGTGCTGTTGGCCGGTGGCAATCCGCAAATCGCCAAGGGGGATGGGGACGCCCCCGTGCAAGCCTACATTGCCGCCACACCCGGCTGGAAGCAGGATATTGCGCGCTGGCTCGATACGCTCATCGTGCAGGAAGTGCCCATGGTACGCAAGGCGGTTAAGTGGAATTCGCCTTTTTACGGTATCGAGGGCATGGGCTGGTTCCTTAACTTCCACATGTTCAACAAATTCGTCAGGGTGGCATTCTTCAAAGGATCATCACTGAATCCCATCCCGCCCGGTGAGTCCAAGGACAAGAATGTGCGCTACCTTGATATTCATGAGAACGAAAAGTTGGACGAAGAGCTTGTGGCAAGTTGGATACGGAAGGCGGCAGCTTTGCCTGGCTGGTCCCCTTAGCCCTTTGAATTCTGTTCAAAATTGGTCTGGTGTTTTGCCATCCTTTTTTAATGATACAAGTGGCGCCCTCGCTATCTGCTTTTATATTTCATAAATTTTTTACTTAATGTTGTACCATCATCTTGCCAGATTTTTTTGTTAATTTCTCTTCTTAAGAATATAATTGAATATTAATTCTTAAGTATGTTGCAGCTCTCATTAATTTGTTCCTAAGAAATGACGCTTTCTCCTTCCCTAGAATCCATCTCCATCCGCACCGGGCTCCAGCCGGGTGACCTGGGACGCATCACTACCATGCATGCCGAACTCTACACGCGCGAATACCACTTTGGCTCACAGTTCGAAACCTACGTCGCCAGTGGATTGTGCGAGTTCCAAGACTAATACAACCCTGCCCGCAGCCGTATCTGGATTTGCGAGAATGAAAGCCGCATGGTTGGCACCCTGATCCTGATGGACCGCGGCGATGTCGCCCAGTTGCGCTATTTCCTGATCGCGCCGGAATATCGCGGCATCGGCCTGGGCGCAAAATTGATGACCTTGTTCATGGAATTTCTGTATCACTGCGGCTACCGCGGCGCTTACCTGTGGACCACCCACGAACTGGCGGCTGCCGCTTCTCTTTACCAACGCTTTGGTTTCAAGCCTGACCGAAGAAAAAGCATCAACTGCCTTTGGCAAACCTTTAAGAGAACAACGATATGACATGGTTCTTCCACCAAAGAACAAAGATGTAAATTTAATGTCTTGTTATCTTTAGGGGTATCCAATATTTCATGTGTGTAAATGGTTCATGGAATAAAATCTCGTATCATCATTAAATGACTAAATACAGATTTAAAACGAAATTGAAATCGATCTATGCTCAAAGTCATTAGGTCTTCAACCACAACCAAAGGCTTTGATTTTATTTTTGTTTGTTGATTTAATATTTCTTTTCAATAAAATATTTTATGAATGCGATAGTAAGGAGGAACCATGATTCAGTATAAATTTATCTTGAAGGGAATATCCTATTTCTTATTGTCCGCGCTGTTTATGAGTATTTGTCTTTCAAGCTGCAATATATTTACCACCCCTACACCGATTGTTCCAAGTGAATCAGGTGACCCTCCTTCTGGTAATGAACCATATATTGATAAAATAAATGGTCTTTTTGAGAACTGGAGTTTTAACCTTTTCGACTATTCCCCAACATTTTATGGTTCTAACTTCACTTATCGTGAAAATATTTTGACAAACCAAGCAGTATTGGTCAAATTTCATTTCACAGGAACAAATGATTTCTTCATGGGATTTGAAGGCGGAATAAAAGACACTTATTCTTATCGAAAAATTGGGATAACCAATTCAATATCTTTGCTGATTCAATATTCGGGAAATCTTGATTATGAAAAACCGGCTATTGAATTGTATGGCAATGCATTAGAAAAAGAGAAAACTTACTTTGGCGTTTATGCTATTAACCTTACTGATGAAGATGCCAAATTCTTTTTTTATTATTGGGACGCAAAAGAAGAATACAATGATTTACAGCAGTACCTGTCTTTTACCGATACATTCACCGAATGGACGGATAAGAAATGGCAATTCATTGTGGATTCAGGGGATGCTGACCAAACTGATATCATAGAATCTTTTTCTATTATTCATTTCGATAAGATTATCCCGGGTATAGAGTTAATCACATTAGATCGGGCGACTAGTCAGTGAACCCTGATACTATTCGAGACTGAATAAGCGTAATAGCTTATTTTCAGAATATCATATTTTGCCTGGGTACAAAACTGATAACCTTGTTCATGGACTTTCTGCAAGAATGCGGCTATCGTGAAGCCTACCTGTGGACGGCCCTTGAATAATTAACCGCAGACAATAAGACTCTTCAGTTTTCCCGAATACAAGAAAATCGCAATGATGACTAAAAAAAGGGATTAATTTCTACTTCCCAATGTCATTCTTTACATAATTATCAAATAACTCAAGCGTACGTTTCATTAATAGGGGATCCGCCCATAAATCCCGGTTAAATGTGTGCGGCTGACCCGGATAATAATGGCATTCAACGCCTCTGCCTAGCAGTTCCAGAAAAAGGCAAAGCTTCTTTGAATGTTCAACCGGGATCACATCATCATTCTCCCCATGGTGGATGCTGATTTGTGCCAGAACATTGGATAGATCATAAATATCAGATCCATCCATAACGCCTCCATAGCGCTGGCTGACCGCGGCGTATAACAGCGCAGCTTTAAAAGCATCAGGTTCAACACTCATCACGCGCATGGCTATGCTGCCACCCATGCTGTGACCCCAAATGCCCAGCTGGCTGATATCTGCAGTTATAAAAATGCCTTCCTGGCCGGCCATCTCCCTTAAATACGCAAGCAGATTTAGGACATCAATGGTGTAGCCGGCATGGAAATCATTCCCGCCTGGTCCGGAATCGGATGGTGGATAAGTACGCAAGTTCGGGTGCAGCACGATATAACCATTCTTTGCCAGATCATCTGCGTATCGGAAGCTGTAATCCAAGGTCGTATATTCATCGCGGGGAACGGAACCATGGAGCGCGATAATCACCGGATGCGGACCTTCCCCTTTTGGCACATTGACAAAGCCGTGTATGGAAAGACCATCGCTGTCATAAATCACGTAATAACGGTCAAACCTATCGTAGGTATACCAAAGGCGATCGACTGTAAAATCTCCATCACCATAAGTGCGATTTTTCAACGCTTCCAGGGAATATTGATTAGATTCCTGTATTGTTGTGGTTTGCAGAATCAGAGTTGGCGTGGCTTTCAAACCAGAAGTATCTGTCATGGTCGGAATAGATATGTTTAAGCCAATTTCATACGGTCCAGCGAGCATCGCACTCGCTGGAAAACAAGCGGAGATCAAAAGTGCTAGTACTGGTTGATAGAACACTTTATTAATTACCATTTATACAATTATCAACATATTTAGAAAATATTTGTATCAACAAATTATAAGAATATTGAGCCACAACTCCAGAAATGAGTTTAATCTAATTTATCTATTTTTTTTGAGATCAGCAAAAACCAAATATTGTTTTTAAAGAATTCTATTTGGTAAATAGGTGATGTTTATATTTACGTAAGAAAGCTTGGAAGTGTGTCATTGAGAGGGGTGCAAAAGGTACCGAGTTCAAATCAAGATGTCTGGTCTTAGGAACCTTGTTTCATCCCAACTAGGTATTTATAAATTCTGTTATAAAATTATCCCCAGTTCTGGTTCAGTTGCGATGTACCAACTGAATCCGATTACTATGAAGAAAACATTAATTCTTGGTTACGGCAATCCCGACCGCGGCGACGACGGCGCCGCCTGGGTGGCGCTTTCCGCCCTCGCCTGCCATTTTGGCCATCCCATTGACGGCGAGCAGATCGAGACCGGCTTCATCCCCATTAACTATTCCCTGCAGCTGTGGCTCAACCTGCAGCTCATGCCCGAGCTGGCCGAGGACCTGGCCAAATTTGACCGCGCCGTCTTCGTGGATGCCCACACCGAAGATATACAAGGAGGATGTGCGCGTGGTGGAAGTGCAGCCGCACTACCAGAACAGCCCCTTCACCCACCACCTCACCCCGGCTTCCTGCCTGTCCTTGTGCAAGGAACTGTACGCCAAATGCCCGCGCTCCATCCTCGTCTCCATGCGCGGCTATGAGTTCGGTTTTTCGCGCCAGCTTTCGCCCCGCACAGCAGCCAACGTGGAAAAAGCCGTGCAGCTCATCCTCGCCTGGCTGGAAAAGGATGAACTTCCTCCCCTGGCCTAAATCCCACCATTTCTAGTCCGATTTGGGCTATAATCTCCCGCCGTGCACGAACTTTCCGTTACCGAGTCCATTCTGAATGCTGCCATTTCGCATGCGCAGAAGGCAGATGCCAAAAAGGTCACCGACCTGAACCTGGTCATCGGCACCCTTTCCAGCATCGTGGATGATTCGGTGCAGTTCTACTGGGACATGATCAGCCAGGGTACGATATGCGAGGGCTCGCAGCTGCACTTCAAACGCATCAATGCGCGCCTGCGCTGCCTGGACTGCGGCAATGAATACGAACTGGAAAGTGAACTGCAGCCCTGCCCGCAAGTGCGGAAGCATGAATATTAAAATACTTTCCGGTGACGAGTTCCGCCTGGAAAGCATCGAAATTCAATGAATGGGAATATAAACCATGGCTAAAATTCAAATTGTCGAAAACATCCTCAACGCCAACGACCAGATCGCGGCGGAAAACCAGCAGCAGCTTCGTAAACATGGCATTTTCGCCATCAACATCATGGCCTCGCCCGGCGCCGGCAAGACCAGCTTTCTTCTTAGCACCATCCAGGCTCTTTCGCCAGCTATACGCATGGGCGTCATCGAAGGCGATACTGCCCCGGTGACCATCGATGCCGACAAGGTGCAATCCAAAGGCATCCCGGTGGTGCAGGTCAACACCGGCGGGCAATGTCACCTGGATGCCGGCATGGTCAAGTCCGCCCTGGCACAGCTGCCATTGGACAAGATCGACCTGCTCATCGTCGAGAATGTGGGCAACCTCATCTGCCCGGCTGCCTTCCAGCTCGGCACCCACCTCAACCTGGTCATCGCCAGCATCCCTGAAGGGGATGACAAGCCCTACAAATATCCCGGCATGTACCGCAACCTGGAAGTGCTGGTGCTCAACAAGACCGACCTCAAGCCTTATGTGGACTTCAACCTGGCCTATTTCCGCCAGGGGGTGGAAGCGCTCAACCCCGGTGTGGCCTTTTTCGAGGTTTCCTGTAAGACCGGCGAGGGTCTGCCTGCCTGGATTGACTGGCTCAAAGCCAGGATCACCGCTTTCAAGCATGAGCAATGAGCAGTCTGCCGCCCGGCGCATCACCATCCGCGGCATCGTCCAGGGGGTGGGTTTCCGCCCCTTTGTCTATTCCTGGCCGCATAAGTACCATCTGACCGGCTGGGTGCGCAATACCGCCGCCGGGGTGGAAATTTCTGTCAATGGCAAGGGCGAGGATCTGGATCATTTCATACAGGAGATCCGTTCCAACCCGCCCACCCTGGCAAAAATTGACCAGATTTTGGTAAAAGATGATCAAAACAACGACTATACGAAATTCGAGATAATTTCCAGCCAGGATGAAAGCGGGCAATTCATCCCCGTTTCGCCGGATGTCTCCATCTGCCCGGACTGCCTGCGCGAGCTGTTTGATCCCACCGACCGCCGCTTCCGCTACCCTTTCATCAACTGCACCAACTGCGGCCCGCGCTTTTCCATCATCAAAAAGATCCCCTATGACCGCCCCAACACCACCATGGCGGATTTTGCCATGTGCCCCGCCTGCCGGGAGGAATACGATGACCCACTTGACCGCCGTTTCCATGCCCAGCCAGTCGCCTGCCCGCAATGCGGTCCGCAGGTGTGGCTGGAAAGCGGCGGAAAGGTGTTCGCACAGCGCGAGGAAGCCATCCAGCAAGCCCGCCAATGGCTCAGTGAGGGCAGGATCATCGCCCTCAAAGGGCTGGGTGGATTCCACCTGGCCTGTGATGCGCGTAATGACGCCGCGGTAAACCTGCTGCGCGAACGCAAACGCCGCAGTGAGAAGCCGTTCGCGGTGATGGTGTTTGATTCAGCAACCGCAGAGAAATACTGCCAGCTCACCGGGGATGAAATGACTGTCTTAACCTCCAAAGAAAAGCCCATCCTGTTGTGCCAGCAGCGCGAAGGGTCTGGCTTGTCTCCCTCGGTCGCCCCGCAACTGGATACGCTCGGCATCCTGCTGCCCTATACCCCCCTGCACTACCTGCTGCTCGAACCGGCCGCGGGCTTCCCCGATGCCCTGGTGATGACCAGCGGCAATCTGAGCGAAGAGCCCATCGCCTACACCAACGACCAGGCGCGCATGCAATTGGGTGACCTGGCGGACGCCTTTCTCCTGCATGACCGCGAGATCCAGACCCGCCTGGATGATTCGGTGGTACAGGTGAACGCCGGGCGTATGTACCCGGTGCGCCGCTCGCGCGGGTACGCGCCCCAGCCGATTGTGCTGCAAAACGAAATTTCCCCCGGTTCTGGCATTCGGGGCGGAATTGAAGAATACCTTCTGCCTCACCCGCGGACAATTATGCCTTCGTCAGCCACCACATTGGCGACCTGCAGAACCTGGAAACCACCACGGCTTATGAAAATGCAATACAGCATTATCAGGATATCTTCCGCATCCAGCCGGAACTGCTCGCTTGCGACCTGCACCCGGATTATGATGCCACCCGCTATGCTGAGCAGCGCGCGAAGAATGAATCACTCCCATTGGTGAAGGTGCAGCATCACCATGCCCATTTGGCTGCCTGTCTGGCAGAGAACGGCTGGGTTTCGGACGAGCCGGTGATTGGGGTGTGCTTCGACGGTACCGGCTACGGCACTGACGGCGCCATCTGGGGCGGTGAGTTTTTGCTGGGCGGTTATACCGGTTACCAGCGTTTGTACCATCTCAAGGATGTACCTCTGCCGGGTGGCGACCAGGCTATCCGCTTTCCCTTCCGCACCGCCCTGGCACACCTCTGGTCAGCCGGTATTGGCTGGGGACTCGATCTGCCATCGGTGAAACAATTGTACACAATCCGAATTGAACCATCCTGCACCAGCAGCTGGAGCAAAACATCAATTGCCTGCCCACCTCCAGCATGGGTCGCCTTTTTGATGCTGCCGCGGCATTGGCCGGTGTCCGTCAGAGCGTCAATTATGAAGCCCAGGCCGCCATTGAACTGGAAGTGCTCATCGATGAACAGGAAAAAGGCAGCTACCCGTTTGACATTCAAAATGGGATATTCGATCCAGCTCCGCTGTTCCAATCAATCATTTCAGACCTGCGCAGCCAGATACCCCTCTCATCCATCGCTGCCCGGTTCCATAATAGTATCGTGCAAATGGTTGTGGAAATCTGCCAGCGGATTCATAAAGAAACTGGATGTAAAGTCATCGCACTGAGCGGCGGTGTGTGGCAAAACCGATTTTTGCTGATTCAAAGCGAACAGCAATTAAAAGCCGCGGGATTTAATGTTATGCTTCATGCGCAGGTGCCGACCAATGATGGCGGCATTTCGCTCGGACAGGCGCTGATCGCTGCCCGCACTTTGGGACCATTCAAACAAGGATGAATTATGTGTTTAGGTATTCCCGGAAAAATTGAAGAGATCTACCAGGATGGCAATTTGAAAATGGGCAAGGTCAACTTTGAAGGTGTGACCATGCCGGTTTGCCTGGAGACGACCCCCGAAGCCAGGGTGGGCGATTTCGCCATCGTTCACGCCGGGTTCGCCCTGAGTTTGCTGAGCGAGGAAGACGCACAGGAAACGCTGAAAATGCTCAAGGAAATGGAAGCCCTGCAAGCAGAGGAGGATCGCAAAGCCGGCCATGCTGAGTGAGCTGAAAGCCCAGTTCAGGGATAAAACCCACGTCCTGAGTTTGTTGCGTGAGATCAAAAAGACCATCGCCCACCCCTGGGTGATCATGGAGATCTGCGGCGGGCAGACACATGCCATCATGCAGTACGGCCTGGATGAATTGCTGCCAAAGGAAATTGAGATCGTTCACGGCCCAGGCTGTCCGGTGTGCGTCACCCCATTGGAGCTGGTGGATAAGGCCGTTGCCATCGCTTCCCATCCGGATGTCATCTTCACCACCTTTGGCGACATGTTGCGTGTGCCTGGCTCCAGCCGCGACTTGTTTTCAGTTCGCGCCGCTGGCGGTGATGTGCGTGTGGTGCTATCACCGCTTGATGCCGTCAACGTTGCCCGCGATAACCCTGACCGCCAGGTGGTTTTCTTCGCTATCGGCTTCGAGACCACTGCCCCCAACAATATCATCAGCGTGCTGAAGGCCAGGGAACTGGGGTTAAAGAATTATTCCATCCTGGTATCGCAGGTGCGTGTCCCGCCTGCGATGCATGCCATCCTCAGCTCGCCTGCCAATCGTGTGCAGGCTTTCCTGGCCGCCGGGCATGTCTGCGCAGTGATGGGCTACCATGAATATGAGCCGATCGCTGCACAATACCGCGCACCCATTATTGTCACCGGCTTTGAGCCGCTTGACCTGGTGCAGGGAATACTGCAAGCTGTCCGCCAGCTTGAAGCAGGTGAATTTGTAGTGCAGAATACCTATTCGCGTGTGGTCACCCGCGCCGGGAATGAAGTATCCCAAAAGCTCATCCAAAAGGTGTACGAACCCTGCGACATGCAATGGCGTGGAATTGGCTTGATCATCAAGAGTGGCTGGCAATTGTGCAAAGAATTCCATGAATATGATGCCAATCGCCGTTTTCACCTGGAAAGCATCCATACCCATGAATCTGAGGTTTGCATCGCCGGGCAGATCCTGCAGGGCTTGAAGAAACCCTTCGATTGCCCCGCCTTTGGCAGAGAGTGTACACCGATGAATCCGCTCGGCGCCACCATGGTCTCCTCGGAGGGCGCTTGCGCCGCTTATTACCGCTATGCACGCGATCGGAAGGTTGATTAATCAATGGCTGAACCCGTTTTCGAAGGACCTGTCTGCCCCCTGCCCCTGAAACACAACCAATCGATTGTCATCGGGCATGGCAGTGGCGGGCGCATGACCTGTGACCTGATCGAGCAGGTCTTTCAATCCGCTTTTGGCAGTCCTGCCTTGCAGGCAGGTAATGACTTTGCCAGTGTTACATTGCTGGACAAAGCTGGACTTAAAGGCCGCCTGACGATTTCCACCGATGCTCATGTCGTCAACCCGCTCATCTTTCCCGGTGGCGATATCGGCCGCCTGTCCGTCTCCGGCACGGTCAACGATATCAGCATGTCCGGTGGCATCCCTCTGTATCTCACCGCCTCTTTCATCCTCGAAGAAGGCCTTCCAATCGACACTTTGAATCTCGTTGTCCAATCCATGGGTAAGACCGCTGCTGAGGCGGGCGTGCAGATCATTGCCGGCGATACCAAAGTGGTAGAAAAGGGCAAAGCGGATAAGCTGTTCATTTCCACTTCTGGCATTGGTTGGATTCCCGAAGGAATTCAAATCGGCGGTGAAAAAGCCCAGAACGGCGATGCGGTCATCATTTCCGGTTCCATCGGCGAGCACGGCATGGCTGTTCTGGCTGCCCGCGGAAATTTGAACTTTTCAGCAGAGATTCGGTCGGATGTAGCTCCCTTGAATCATTTAATCCGGGGCGCGCTGACAATCGCTCCCCACGTGCATGTATTGCGTGACCCTACCCGCGGTGGCTTGGCCACCACTCTAAATGAGATCGCTTTACAAAGCCAAGTGACCATTGAACTTGATGAAGAAGCTATCCCGGTCAAACCTCAGGTACGGGCTGCTTGTGAAATGCTCGGTTTTGACCCCCTTTATGTTGCCAATGAGGGTAAGGTCATCATTATTCTGCCTGAATCCGAAGCGGCTGACGCTCTGCAATATCTGCATCAGCAGCCATTGGGTAAGGATGCCGCTCTGATTGGCCGCGTCATGAAAGACCAATCAGCCCGCGTGCTGTTGAAAACCATCATCGGCGGGACACGCATCGTGGATATGCTGGCGGGGGAAATGTTGCCCAGAATTTGTTGAGCATTTACGCGCAAGTTGTAATTAACAATACCGGGTCTATTTTTTTTCGCAAACAATTACTTCAAAAAAGGATAGCAAGGGTAATATCGTTGTGATTTTTCGAATGTGAAAATATTCCGACAATATCTTTTTTATATGATAAATATTGCGGACATGGTATTCCCCACTGTATCCCGCCAATTTCCGTCCAATTTTATACAGAATATTTTCTGTTGGTCCTGAAACCAGTAAAATTCCTTCCTCATCCATTATGGAACAAAAATCACTTACTATTTTTTCTAAGTCATCTACATGTTCCAGAACTTCACTTGCAAGAATCAAATCCATACTTTTTCTCATCGAAATCAACTGTGAATAATCATCACAATAGGTTATTTTTTTCCAATTATAATGTTCTCCAATTTTTTCCAATTCAGTTACATCTTTATCAAAAGCAATTACTCTTTTCGCTCGATCGATGAGAAATGGCAGGAATAAACCATAACCACAGCCAAAATCCAAAACCTTGTTATATTTTGTTTTTGCAGTCTCAATTTCGTGTAATATGACTTTAACCCGTTTCCAAACCAGCCATCGCATGAGGGGATTTGAAATAGTATAAGAAGGTAAACCTTGCTCGTTGCAATAACCTTCCGGATGCGAATCCATAATCATGCGGAATCGTTCTATACATTCCTTTTGATACTCGCGAAATTGCTTACGTTTCACTTATAATCCTTAATGTGATTTTTTTCTATCGACGGATTATTATCATCGCTATTCCGGCAAAAAGTAGATCGACCAATGTATAAATGAACCGGTGAACCAAAATATAAATCCCTATTGCTGAATTCGAAAAAAGGGCGGTAAAAAGGTACAATGCCGTTGCCTCACGTACACCGATGCCTCCCGGCGCAAATATGGCAACATAGCCTGCAAGAAAACTTAACCCAAAAGCCCCTATACTGAAAATCAGGTCATTTGCTGATTTTGCGTGATTTATAAGCACAAAAAAACTGATGCCGTAAACTGTCCACATTAAAGTTTGGGAAATGAAATTCCATACAACTTTTTTTATCGAAAAGATTTCCGTATTTGCACGATAATATAATTCGGATGCAAATAACACTATTACCCACAACGCAAGAGCGATACCGGCAATAATAATTTGCCCACTAATTGACACGGAAATATGAAATTGGTTCAATAATATTTCAGGTTTACTGATGAATAAATAGAAAATACTGACAAGAAAAGATCCAAAAATCAACCAGATATTCTCAACAACAAATGCCTTTGCTGAATTCTTCGTAGTGATGCCATTTTCCTTATAATTTGAAAACCTGGCCACATATTGCCAGATTCCGCCTGGTATGAATTTCCCCAGTTGAGAAATAGAGACGAACGAAAATGCCTTCTTGAATTCCGGATACCATCCTATTGATCCTAAAGAATTTTTCACCAAATCAATAGTAAATAATTTAAAAATTAACAATAATGCCAAAGAGAACCCAACATTTATCGCATTGATTGTGCTTAAATAGATTTTAATTTCATTGTAGTTTTTAACGAAATAAATAAAAGCACCTGCAATAACAGCTAAGACCCAAATGACTTTCAAAATGGAAAAAAGGTGTTTCTTTTGGATCAATTAGGAATCTTTTTTCTTCAATGATTTTTTTTGCAGGTAGAGTTGCTTCTCCAGCGTCATCCGCATACCCGCCAGGATATCCGCCAGAAAACCGATGATGACAAGCAGCAATCCCAACGAAAAAAGGTAAACACCGACAAAACCGATGAATTTGTATGGTGAAAATTGGCCGGTTATGAAATAGTGAATTAATATGAAAATAATCATCACGACACCAACCAGCAGGGGTAGCGCAGCCAAAGTACTGAAAAAAAACAGCGGTCGATAATCACGGAACGCCTTCAGAATAATGCGCAGGGTTTGGCTGGTATATTGGAACAGGTTATTAGCCACCTTGGATTGGCGGTCGGGGAAATATCTCACCTGGATGGGAATGGAAACAAGCCGTTGGCGTTTAAAAGCCAAATCAATGATGGTCTCATGAGTATAGGTATAATGCCCGGTCAGGTTCAAATGCAGAGCTGCCTCGCGGTTCATTGCTCTGAAACCGCTGGAAACGTCCCCCAGCTTTGTCCCGGCCAGCGAGTTCACTAATCTGGTCATCACCTGGTTCCCCCAGAATTTGATCCAGGACATGTGATCCGGCCTTTTTTTATCACCGTCAGCCTCGGAAAAGCGCTCCGCAGTGACAAAATCCGCCTTTCCTTCGAGAATGGGTTGGATCAGTTTATTGATATCTTTTGGATCATATTGCATATCAGCATCGATGTTCACCAGGATATCGGCATCCTGCTCCAGGAAATATTTGATGCCATCCTGGATGGTCTTGCCAAGTCCTTCATTTTGAGCATGGCGCAGGACAATAGCGCCACATTTCTTTGCAATCTCCGCAGTACCATCGGAGGAACCATCATCCACTACTACAGTCTGCAGATTGATCTTCCACTTTTTCAAATCCGGTATGCGTTTCAGTAACTCACGGATGCTCTTTGCTTCATTAAATGCAGGGATGATAACAATCAACTTCATTTTTTTCAAGAATGGGCTTTTATTGTTACAATTCTATAATAAAAATCCTTTATTGGCGGATTGAGCTTATTTTCTCATTTCAATAAATAGATAGGGTATCCAGGAATCATCTTCAAATATTAGATTGAATTGCCCGCTCTCCAATTTATTGTTCACATCTTCCATGATGTTTTTCTCGGCATATTTGGGGATAAGCAGGTAAGCATGATTGGCTTCGAGGCGGGAAAGTGTCAGTTGGTAATCATTGTAATTATCAAATAGGAAACTGATCTTCCTTCCCGTCAGACCTGGCAGGTTCATCAAAGGGTAACTGGTGATGATCGTGTAATCCTGAGGATGTTGTTCAACAATTTCCAATATTTTACGATTTAGCGTAGGCGAAAAGGTATTCAATGCCTGTTCATTTTGATGCAGTTTTAATTTTTGATCAGATATCAGCATAATGCCGGTTAAAATAAGTATGACACTTATAACAAAGATAACCCACTTCATGTCCATTTTTTTGGTGAAATGAGTTGGAATAAGTTGTAGGAACCTGTTTACTAAAAAATCAATGCTTAACCCTCCGGTCACTGCAAAAAGCGGGAAAAATATCGCCAGGTTGCGAAAATCATAACTGGCAAGATAACCCCAGCTGATGATCAACGGCAGCATGATCAAATAAACAATGGCGCGGATAACCGGTTCCAGGCAAAAGGAGATCGGAATGATGAGGATAAGCAGGTAGAAATATTTTTCCATTAATCCGGCCACTTCGGATAACCTGCTAATAATCCCAGCAGATTGATAGTACCGTTCCGTATGTCCGACGATCAACTCCACCTCTGACTTTTCCATACCCTGCCAGATCATTACCTGCTTGTAAAGATACCAGGGAAGAACGATTAATAGCACAAGCAGGAGAATCATCAAGAGATATCTCCAGTACTTGTGCCAACCCTGCTTCAGCATCGGCCAGATGATAAACGTGAAATAGACCAAAGAAAAAAGGAGCAGAAATAGCAAACCAATCTGCTTGGTGATGGCTGCGCCAGCGGCAGTCACCGCTATCAGGGTTTCATATATTTTGCGGTCGGATATTTTTCTTACAGCAGAATTTAATTCCATCAGTAAATAAACCGCTGAGAAGGCAAAAAAGGCAACGGGCATATCCGCAAAGCCCTCGATCAGATATGAACCGAGGAACTTTTTTAGGGTCAAATATGCAATGGCTGCTGCAATGAGAAAACCTGCATTCCTCTTCGATATTGACAAGTCAATCATCATAATGAGGATAAAAAGTGTGAACAGGGGCATGATCCCCTGCCCGAACATCTGGATGCTGGTATCCCCCATCAAAACGTAAAAGATGGACCAGGTGGTGGGAAGTAGTTGCGGGTAACGCCAGGTGCTGACTGGTAATGTATTGTTCGCCCACGCAATTGCCCATTTATTCCAGCTGACGATGGTGTCATAGGAATCGAACACCGAGCCAAGATTCCAGGTGAAAAGCCGCACGATCCAATTCAATGCCACATATGCCAACCCAATACATGCGGTTAGATATATCAGGCGCAGGAAAAAATGAAAACCGGATTTTATATTCTCCTCACGGAGATATTTTTTCCACCCATCTGCAAATTCAATCAGTTTTTTGCGTAATTTTTGGAGCAAAAATTCAACAGGTTTATTCAAATCAACCCAATACAGCCAAGCAGCCAAAATCACTTCACCACTGAAAAGGATGAGCATAATCGGGTGGGTATAGAAACGGAAAATCGTCAGGAGGAACACCAAGCAATAATTAATGATCAGGCTGGTACTTACTATTGAAATCAGATGGGGTATTAAACGCGACTTGAAATTAATAATTTTTACCAGGATCAACCCGGGTAGAATGAATGCCTGTATTACCCCTAAAATGCCAAAAATTAACATTTCACCTCGAAAAATATATTGTGGATATGTTTTGAAATAACAAGCGGCAGAAGGTATTTATCACTTCTTATTATTTTACTTAATTTATTTGATTTTCTTTTGTCATACTTCAGAGATATGAATGTATTTATTTGGCTCAATTCGAATCTGTTTTATAAACCACCAGATTATTGATCAGCAAAGGAATATGCCAGTATCGTTTCGTTTTAGCATCCTTGAAACCTTCAAAAGATTTCCATGCTTCATCACTCAAATAATTCAAATGATCAAATTGCCTGGAACCTGGCAGGGTATGATGATTTCCATCTTGAAGATGCCAGAAGAACCTGGCCATGTGAGGTTCGATTAAAGTGCCATTGCTGGGCATGATTGAAATGTGGGATTTTGAAACCCGGTTTATTTCCGAGATCGCTCTCGATAATTTTTCAATCGGAACGATATGCTCCAGTACACCAATGGACAAGCTTAGATCAAAAAAACGACTCGGGAATGGGATTTGGGAAGCATCCCCAATGATCAGGTCAAAATTTTCCTGGCGCAATCCTGCATCGGCGATATCAAGACCGTATAGATAGATGTCAGTTCTTCCTTTCAAAAATTTGACAAAATCCTTGCCGATATAACAACCAATATCCAGGATATGAACTGGTTGTGCATGATCCCTGCTGATAAATCCGTTCATCAGATCATCGATCATCCTGAACCGTCGTAAAGAAATGGCGTTTTGATATCCTGATTGGTAAGCGATCTTTTTGATGAATTGAAGCATCTATTCTCCAAAAATATGTTTGGTGATTTTTATCCTATACGATGAACAACTCAATTTTACCTTTTTGTTTTGGTTAAAAGCTGTTCCAAAAAATAAGCCTTGACAATGCCTTTTCTACCCTTATACTTATGTAAAAAATTAATCAGGCGAGATAAATGAAAATTAATTATCAAGAAACAACTACGGATTTAGCCAAAAGAATTGACATCCATAATCAGTATGGCGGGCGCAATATTGATGAGTGGATGCTGCAATTGCTCAATCTGAGACCAGGCATGAAGATCTTGGATGCCGCTTGCGGTTCCGGTAAGCAGGTTTTTTCGTTTTATCACCACCTCAAGGGAGATGTGGAAATAACCGGCGGTGATGTGTCAAAAGACCTGTTGGAGCAAGCCCGCCAGGAAGCTGCCAAACAACAGATTAAAGCTTCCTTTGTTGACTTGGATTTTAACCAACGCTTTAATTTCCCGGATGATCAGTTTGACATGCTTTCCTGCTGCTTTGCCATTTATTATGCCGTGGATATGCCAGTTACCATCCGTGAGATGCATCGCGTGCTCAAACCAGGAGGTCAGCTTTTTACCAGTGGCCCCATGCCGCAAAACAAACAGGTTTTCTATGATGTCATCCGTGAAGCTACCAACAACAAGCCCATTCCGCCCATGCCCGGCAGTTCCCGCTATGATAGTGAGATTCTGAATACAATACGAAATATATTTTCCAAAGTGGAAGTCCACTTGTTTGAAAACCCCCTCACCTTTACCAGCGCTGAACCATTCTTGGAATACACTCGTGCATCCTTATCCGAAGACCGAAAATTATGGGGAGATTTTTTCAAAGGTAAGAATGATTTTGAGCGCATCATGGATCAGATTGGCGTAGTCACCCGCAATCGCATTGAACGCGATGGCAAGTTGGTCATGACCAAAGTTGTCGGCGGATTCGTTGCCACGAAATAACCATGAATCAAAGCTTACTTTTTTACGGTAAAAGCATTCTCTTCCTGGGTGCACACCCGGATGACATTGAACTGGGTTGCGGTGCATTCATCGCTCACATCGCTGACCACTCGGATATCCGCTGCGTGACGCTCTCAGACAACCAGAAAAATCCTGTTTTGAAAAGTCTGGTGGAAGAACATTATCGCAGCATGAAAATCTTGGGTGTTCCTGAAAAAAAGGTTATCCTGGGTAAATTTGAAACCCGACGTTTCCCGCAGGCGCGTCAGGAAATCCTGGAATATTTATTTGAACTGAATAAGCAACTTCAACCGGAAATAGTTTTTGTCCATACCCGCGCCGACCTGCATCAGGACCATGCTACTATTGCCGAGGAAGCGCTGCGTGCCTTTCGCGGCACAAGTGTTTTTGGCTATGATGTCATTCGCAGCAGCCATGGCTTTTTCCCTTCCTTCCTCATTGAAGTCAATGAACAGGATGTTGACCTGAAAATTAAAGCCCTGGCGGAATACCACACCTACGATAATAAATACTACTTCAAGCCGGATGTGACCCGTGCCACCCTGATCAGAAACGGTGCCATTGCTGAGCGCAATTATGCAGAGGCATTCGATATCCTTCGTATGATAGGCACTTTTGGTAAATTAGTCCCCTAAATGAAAGCTCCCTTTCGGGAGCTTTTTTTATTCGACCAGTTTATCGTCGGCCTCGGTCAACTTGTACACTGCTGCCTTAACCACCTTCAAAGGTAGAAGCGCACATTTCAACCGGACAGGACTTAATTCAATCCCTAATAAATCCAATACATCCTGCTTGCTAAGCAATTTCACTTCTTCCAGTGTTTTTCCGCGGATGGATTCCAGAAGCAGGTCAGCCGAAGCTTGCGAAATGGCACAGCCATGTCCACTGAAGACGGCATCTTTGATGCGTTGGTTCTCATCCATCACCAGGTCTACATGGATGAAATCGCCGCAAAGAGGATTCTCATCCTCAAAACTGAAATCCTTTTCCTGAAGTTCTCCGCGATGGGCAGGATTCTGATAATGGTCGATGATGATATCGCGATAAAAATCATCCATTGACATCAGCCACCTCTGGAGAATAATTGCTTGAGTTTGTTCAGCGCAATCACCAGTTTATCCACTTCCTCGCGGGTATTGTACAAATAGAAACTGGCCCTGCTGGAAGACGATAAACCCAGCTTCTGATGCAGGGGCATGGCGCAATGATGCCCGGCGCGGATGGCGATCCCTTCGCTGTCCAGCACCTGGGCGACATCATGCGGGTGAATTCCATCCACCGCGAAAGATATGACTCCGCCCTTGTACTCCAGCGTTGGGCCAAGAATTTGCAGCCATTTTGAAATTTCCCAGCACTTCCAGTGCATAGCTGGTGATGTCTTTTTCATGCTCAGCGATGGCGTCCATGCCAACTTTGCTTAAATACTCCACTGCAGCACCAAATCCAATAACCTCGGCAATCGCAGGTGTACCGGCTTCAAACTTATAAGGAATTTCGTTGGTGAAGAAATCCTCGTAGGTCACCTTCTTGATCATATCTCCGCCACCCAGGAATGGGTCCATCTTTTCCAGCAGCGTTTCCTGGGCATACAAGGCTCCGATGCCGGTTGGGCCGCACATCTTATGCGCTGAAAAAGCCATGAAATCCACTTCCAGGAAATTTGCATCCACTGCAAAATGCGGCACGGATTGCGCCCCATCCACCAGCATCAGCGCCCCTGCCCGGTGAGCCATGTCCGCCATCACTTTGATCGGATTGATCGTTCCCAGCACATTGGACATATGAGTGACTGCCACCAATTTGGGTCCTTTTTGAAGCAGCTGCTGATATATCTCCAGATCCAGAATATATTGCCCGGTAAATGGTATGTATTCAATACGGATGCCCTTTTCCCTGGCCAGCATAAACCAGGGCACCATATTGGAGTGATGTTCCATCTCTGAAAGCAGCACCACATCCCCTGCATTGAAGGAATTTTCTTCCCCAGGCATGCGCCACCAGGTTGATGGACTCGGTCGTATTGCGGGTAAAAACAATCTGGCGTGGCGACCTTGCGCCAATGAAATTGGCAATTCGCAACCGGGCATTTTCATACAAGGCCGTGGCTTCTTCTGCCAGCACATGGATGCCGCGGTGGGTATTGGCATTCGACTGCCGGTAAAAAGCATTCATGCTTTCAATCACCGCGGTTGGTTTTTGCGAGGTTGCAGCCGAATCCATATAAACAAGTTGTTTTGAGGGGTGAACCTCTCTCGCAAGGATGGGAAAATCTGTACGGATGCTTCGCTGGTTGATCATTTTAGTAATTCAATAGGGCGCTTGCTTCCTGATGCCCCTTTTTTTTGCGTAAATGGGGTGAGTGGTGTAAAAACCAAAGGATATGATCCGGAACTTTCCAGCCATCGGTCAGGTAGACATTACCGCGGAACTGTACCGCCACCATCTTGGAATCCACCTGTACAACGATTCCTTTTAACCAACCTTTAATACGCTCACTCGCTTTTTCGTGATCACAGAAAGCTTCGACAACATCGCCAACTTGATAGCGGTCATCAAAATCTGGATTTCTCATGTATGGAACGGTCATTCAAATCTCCATTAATAAATCATAATCTATGAATTTTAGCATATTGGCCAAATTTATTCTACTCACAAAACAATTCTTCCAGCCCGGATTGGATTTTCTTCTCAATTACTTCCCTGATTCTTTCATTCCCGATTCGTTCCAATCCGGAATTGAGGAATCCCTGTGCAATCACCCGTTTGGCTTCCTTTTCAGGGATGCCACGACTGGCAAGGTAAAAGAGATGCTCGGCATCAATTTCGCCTGTGCTGACCCCATGTGAGCAACGCACATCATCGGTTAAGATTTCCAATCCCGGGATGGATTCCACCAATGGGTTGCCGCACAGAATGAGATTCCGGTTCGCCTGGTAGGCATCTGTTTTCACAGCTTCTTTTTCCACGCGGATCATCCCTTTCCAAATGGAACGGCTGTCATTGGCCATTGCACCATTGAATAACAGGTCGCTGGTTGTTTCCGCTGCGCGGTGTAATTGAAATGTGTCGAAATCAAGCTGAGTTGGATTTGCATTCAGGCAAATGCCGGTGATTCTTGCTTGCGAATGGGCGCCTGCCAGATCAATCCCAAGAAATGTACGGGAATATTTTCCGCCATCCGCATAGACACTCCAGTCCAACCGGCTGTTCTCATGCAATTCAGCCCGCTCATGCAGGAAGGTCCATTGCTGGTCCGGCCATGTTTGCAGCTCATTCATTACAAGATATGCATTTTTCTCCATGCGAATTTCCACAACTCCGGCCAACATGCGCGCTGCATCTTTTTTCGACTCATTCCATTTAGTAAGGATGGTTGCCGCAGAATCCTCTTCAAGAATAATCATTAAGTGGAAGGTGGATGATTTATTGCTTTGATCATCTTCAATCGTTATGTGAATTGGAGTTTCAACTTTTTTGCCTTTTACAAGGCGAATCAGTATGCCATCCGCATCCAGCATTTGAGTGAAAGCGGAGAATTTGCTCTCTATCGGTGAAACAATTTTTCCAGCTATGCCGGCCAGAAGTTGTGGATGTTTTTCTTCTACTTCCGCCAAACTATTGATGAATATCCCTGTTTTTTCCAATTCATATCTAATATTGTTTTCCACTTTGTTCGGGTGGTAGTGGATGATGATTTCTTCATCTGTTTTTTCAACATGGATTTTGCAGCTTGACCTGTCTCCTGTTTGTGGCTGAAAGCGATATTTTTTTGCATTAAATTCTTCGATGGTAGTTTTCCGCCAGGCACGGTCTTTTTTAGTTGGCATGGGAATTTGCCGGTAAACCTCGTATGCCATCAACCGACGGGTCAACCCTTCCTTGGTCCTGCTAAGTTGCTGAAAAAGCTCGGGTTCAATCCCAAATGGATTTTCATCAACAAATTGCGGCATTTTTGCATTATCCAACTGAATTCTCCATCTGGTATCGGATCAACCGGTTCATTTCCACCGCATACTCCATCGGCAATTCCTTCACCAATGGTTCAATAAAACCGGAAACGACCATGCTGGTGGCTTCTTCATCATTCAATCCGCGGCTTTTAAGATAAAAGAGCTGTTCTTCATCGATCTTGGATACCGAGGCTTCATGTCCCACACTCACCCCGCCTTCATTGATTTGAATATCCGGGTAAGTATCAGATCGGGAAAGAGGGTCCAAAATAAGTGCATCACAAGCCATGCTGGCTTTGGCTCCTTTGGCTCCTTCCTGGACATAGATCAATCCGCGAAAGGAGGACCGTCCTCCTCCGCGGCTGATGGATTTGGAATTGACCTTGCTGGTCGTGTTCGGCGCCAGATGCAGCATTTTCCCACCTGAATCCTGCTGTTGTCCGCTGCCGGCAAATGCCATCGAAAGGATCTCACCGTGCGCTTTTTCTCCCATCAGGTAACATGCCGGATATTTCATGGTGGCTTTTGAGCCCAGGTTGCAGTCCACCCATTCCATCGTACCGCCCTCATGCACATGTGCACGCTGCGTGACCAGATTAAATACATTGGTCGACCAATTCTGGATGGTGGTGTATCGCACCCTCGCATCTTTTTTCACAATGATTTCAATGACGCCGCTATGAAAAGAGCTGCGTGAATAGGAGGGCGCGGTACAGCCTTCCACATAATGCACTTGTGAGCCCTCGTCAGCAATAATAATGCTGCGCTCAAACTGGCCAATGCTGGCTGAATTCAACCGAAAATATGCCTGCAGCGGCAGGTCCACCTTAAGGCCTTTGGGGATGTAGACAAAAGATCCACCGGACCAAACCGCACTGTTCAAAGCCGCAAACTTATTATCGCCAATCGGCACTACCTTGCTGAAATGCTCGCGGAATAATTCGGGATGCTGCCGCAAACCCTCCTCGATACTGAGGAATATCACCCCCAATTTTTGCAGCCGTTCCTGCACCGAATGGTAGACCATTTCGGATTCGTATTGCGCACCGACTCCCGAAAGAAATTTTTGCTCCGCCTCCGGGATGCCCAGACGGTTAAAAGTATTTTTTATCTCTTCAGGCACTTCATCCCAAGTCCGACCTTCCTGCTCTGCCGGACGCACATAATAAAAAAGATCATCCAGATCAAGGTCTTTTAATTCCACTCCCCAACCGGGCATCGGCATCTTTTCATATTTTTCGAGAGCCTTCAAACGAAATTCCAGCATCCAGAGTGGTTCTTTTTTGAATGCAGATATTTCCTGCACCACATGACGGTTCAAACCCTTCCTGGATTTAAATATATACTTTTCAGGGTCCTTGAAATCAGTCCTGCCCTGCCCAACTTGATTCAAGAAATCAGGTGCTTTTGGTTGATTCATGATATTCTAGGATTTTTATCCGTGTTCAGGTATATGATTGCCGCCGCGGATCCAGTCATAACCCTTATCTTCAAGCGTCAGCGCTAATTCCGCACCTCCGGATTCAACGATGGCGCCGTCAATCATGACATGCACCACATCCGGACGCAAGTAGTTCAACATGCGCTGGTAATGGGTGATGACCAGGATTCCCAGTCCGGGACCGCGCAACGTATTAATCCCTTCCGAAACAATGCGCAGCGCATCAATATCCAGCCCGGAATCAGTCTCATCCAGGATGGCAAAACGCGGGTTGAGCATGGCTAATTGAAGGATTTCCACACGCTTTTTTTCACCTCCGGAAAAACCTTCATTCAGGTATCTGCCTGCCATATTTTGGTCCATTTCCAGCATTTTCATTTTCTCCAGCATTTGCTGGCGGAATTCAGGGATGGGAATGCCTTTGTCATTTGCCTGCCTTCCCTTTCGTTGTGCGTTTATGGCTGTACGTAAAAAATTTGCCACGGACACTCCCGGTATCGATACAGGATATTGAAAAGCCAGGAATAGTCCTTCCCTTGCCCGCTCCTCTGTTTTTAACCCTAAGAGATTCTTTCCATCCAAAAGCACAGTACCACTGGTAACGTGGTAATTTGGGTGCCCCATCAATGTATATGCCAAAGTGGATTTGCCGGTGGCGTTGGGTCCCATGATGGCGTGTACCTGTCCTTGCGGAATGCGCAAATTTAACCCTTTGAGGATCTCTTTTCCAGAAACCTGCACATGCAGGTTTTCGATAATTAAATCAGCCATTTATTGTCCTGATATTATGATTTCGCCCAAGTATATCACTAGCATCTTGAAAGGTCAATTTTTATCATAATAATCATTAATATTGACAGACCTGATTGCCCTATGTTATACTGCCATTCAGGATAAACAATTCATGAAGAGCACCCGCGAAAAAGTATTGGAGGCATTATCTGCCCACCCCAGGTCGACCATAATGGATGTAGCCCAATATGTCGGTATTAATGCGATTTCAGTACGTCATCACCTCACCCATCTTCAAGCGGATGGGCTGGTGATAGCCGAAGAGGAACGCCATGGCATTGGCCGCCCGCATCTTATCTACCTGCTCACCGAAACCGGTATGGAGCATTTCCCCACCGGTTATATTCGGTTGACGGGCAACCTGCTGAACCATCTTAAACAATCCCTCAGCCAGGAAAAGTTGAATGAAATGTTCAAAACCATGGCGGAGAAACTTGCATCCGAATACAAGGGTGATTTGGATGGCCTTAATATGGAACAAAAACTGGAATTGTTGACTCAGGTGATGGCGAAGGAAGGGTTCGATATCCAATGGAAGCGCAATGGCGGCCGGTATGAAATCCGCGAGATCTCCTGCCCGTTTCACCAGATAGGTAAACAGCACCCGGAAGTATGCCTATTTGATCGTTCCCTGATCGCCAACATTCTTTCCATTCCCATGGAAAAAATTCAAACCCAGCATATGACCGATACACTGTGCTCTTTTGTCATCGATCAATAATATGTCAGAAGCTGAACTTAATAAACCAGGCTGGCAGGCAGAAGGCTCAAATCCTGAAACCTGTGAGATTTTGCGCAAAGCATTGCGTGAAGTGCGTGATCCTGAACTGGGTTTGGATATCATCCAGCTGGGTATGGTGCGGGATGTCGAAATGAAGGGTAACCAGGTTCTCATAAAAATAATCCTTACCACCCCCTTCTGCCCTTATGCAGCCGCCATGCTTGAAGCAGCCCGTTCTAAAGCCTCGCAGGCATTGAAAATTCCTGTCCAGGTGGAATTGGGGGATGAACCCTGGGATCGCACCATGATGGAAGAAGGCACTGGACTTGACTGGGGTATTTATTGAAACCAGTTTTATCCGTTAGCTTTTTAACGAATTCTCCTCTTGACAATTATTTAATAGCGTAATATTATCAACCGCTATTAACAGTTAAGCTGGTTTTACCAATGGACCAAAACGATAATTTTGTTTCAATTCTTCGCAGCTGGGTTGAGGTGTTTATGCGGCTTTCCATGCGTCAGCTCATGCAATACTCCCGCGAAAGCGGCCTTTCCATGCAGCAGATCCGCACCCTCTTTCATATTCATGATTGCCCGCGCGGGATTACAAATATTGGTGAGCACCTCGGCATCACCAAGGCTGCTGCCAGTCAGATGATCGACAAAATGGTTGAGCAGCGTTTCATCACCCGTGTTGAAGATCCTCAGGACCGGCGCGGTAAAAGCATCACCCTGACTGAAAAAGGATTGCTTGCCATGCAAAAAAGTCTGGAAGCTCGCCAGGGATGGCTGGAAACCCTTGCATCCAGATTCTCACCTGAAGAGGGGGAACAAGTAACCCAATCACTTTCCTTGTTGGTGGAAAAAGCGCGGCAATTGGAAGATAATTTTTAGCAATTATTAATTGTCATCGGAGAAAAATCTTTCATGCTTCGTTTATTGAAATACCTCAAACCTTATACTCTCATGTTGCTGGCAGGCATCATCCTGCTCTTTATACAAGCCAATGCAGAACTGGCCTTGCCAGATTACATGTCCCGCATTGTCAATAACGGCATCCAAAATGCAGGCATTGATTCCCCCTTGCCAGTCGCCATCCGACAAAGCGAAATGAACAAATTGACCCTTTTCCTGGAAAGCGCAGAAAAGGATGTGGTTTGGAGACATTACAATCTGATTGATAGACAGTCTGTTGATTATGACAGGTATCTGTTGCAATACCCATCGCTGGCTAAAGAACCAATCCTTGTGATCAACTCTGCCTATCAATTGGATTCCAGCCAGTTAACCCCAATCATGGTTAAAGCAGAAGCCACCCTGACCTTCATCCAGCAAGCCGTGGTTGACCCCCAGAAAAAAGCCGTGCTGGCTTCGGTTCTGGGAATCGAAATTTCAGACCTCCCCACCGGTTCAGATATTTTTACCTTTTTCAGCGGATTACCTGATACAGACTTGGCTGCATTGAGTGCCGCCATCCAGCAAAACCTTACGGCCATGGGTAACCAATCTCTCAACCAGACCGCTATTTCATTTGTTAAGCAGGAATACACTGCGCTCGGCGTTAACACCGCTTCACTTCAAACCAGTTATATCCTAAATACCGGTTTGATCATGCTGCTTATCTCCCTGCTGGCCGTGGTCAGTGCCATTGCCGTTGGTTTTCTATCCTCACGAACCGCTGCCGGCTTCGCCCGTGACTTGCGTAACCGTGTCTTTGAGCGCGTGGAAAGTTTTTCAAGTGCCGAGATGGATAAATTCTCCACTGCCTCGCTCATCACCCGCACCACCAACGATGTCAACCAGTTGCAGATTGTGGTGGTGATGATGATGCGCATGATCATTTTTGCCCCCATTATGGGTATCGGCAGCATCATCCGTGCCATTGGCAAGAGCACTTCAATGTGGTGGCTGCTTGCCCTGGCAGTCATCGTACTGCTCGGATTGATCGTCGTGATCTTTTCAATCACCCTGCCGCGCTTCAAGAAAATGCAAAAGCTCATTGACCGCCTCAACCTGGTTTCACGGGAAAATCTCACCGGTATGATGGTCATCCGCGCCTTCAATATGCAGTCCTTCGAGGAAAAGCGTTTTGATGCTGCCAACCAGGATCTGACCGCCAACAGTCTTTTTGTTAATCGCATCATGGTGCTGATGATGCCCATCATGACCATTGTGATGAACGGTCTGTCACTGTTGATCATCTGGGTAGGCGCTCATCAGGTTGCCCAATCCAACATGCAAATCGGTGACATGATGGCCTTTATGCAATATGCCATGCATATCATGTTCTCTTTCGTGATGACCTCCATTATGTTCTTCATCCTGCCGCGCGCCTCAGTTTCTGCTGACCGCATTGCCGATGTGCTCGAAACCGAACCAATGATCAAGGACCCTCAACAGCCCGGCAACGTTCCCCGAACCTTTCCATGGCACCATTGAGTTTCGCAATGTCAGCTTTCGCTACCCCGATGCTGAAAAGGATATTTTGCACGATATCAATTTCACCGCTCATCCCGGGCAGACCACCGCTTTCATCGGCACTACCGGGTCAGGCAAATCCACACTGGTCAGCCTCATCCCGCGCTTCTTTGATGTTACAAGTGGGTCTGTACTGATTGATGGCGTGGATATCCGTCAGGTCAGTCAGCAGGATTTACGCGAGAAGATAGGTTATGTACCCCAAAAGAGCAATCTTTTTTCCGGCACCATCCACAGTAACCTTTCCTATGCCGATGAGAATGCTGAGGAGGAGCGACTGCTGCAAGCAGCCACCACTGCCCAGGCCTCCGGATTCATCCAATCCCTACCGGATGGACTCAACAGTCCCATCGCCCAGGGTGGCTCCAATGTATCCGGCGGACAGCGCCAGCGCCTGGCCATCGCCCGTGCCCTGGTCAAGAATGCACCCATCTATATCTTTGATGACAGCTTCTCAAACCTCGATTTCAAGACTGATGCCATCTTGCGCAAAGCCCTCAAAGAGACCGCCGGCGCCAGCACTCTGCTGATCATCACCCAGCGCATTTCCACCATCATGAATTCCGAGCAGATCATCGTGCTGGATGAAGGTCGTATCGTCGGTAAGGGTACCCACAAGGATTTGCTGAATACCTGCGATGTATATCGCGGCATCGCCACTGCCCAGCTCAGCCCGGAGGAATTACTATGATGCCAGGTCCCAATCCATCTGCCGCTCGCGGAGACGCCAATCGCCGCGGTCCCATCGGCCATGGCGGTCCGATGGCCATGATGAAAGGCGAGACCGCCCGCAATTTCCGCGGTACCATGCGCCGACTTGTTCGCTATCTGAGCGATTATCGCATCTCCCTTATAGCGTTATCCTGTTTGCGCTTGGCTTCCACCGTCTTTGTCGATAATCGGCCCCCGCGTGCTTGGATTGGCCACCACCAAATTGTACGAGGGCGTCATGGCACAGATGACCGGCCACGGCTCCATTGACTTTGGCGCCATCGGGCAGATCATCCTGATTTGTGCAGGTATTTACCTTTTCTCTGCCGTTTTGGGTTACATCCAGGGCTGGATCATGTCCGGCATTTCCATGAAGATCACCTATCGTTTTCGCCGCGAACTTTCGCAAAAGGTCAATCACCTGCCGTTAAGCTACTTTGATAAGACAAGCCATGGCGAGGTGCTTTCCCGCATCACCAATGATGTGGACACCGTCAGCCAGTCCCTCAATCAGAGCCTCTCGCAGATCATCACCTCGGTCACCACCGTGATTGGCGTGCTGGTAATGATGCTCACCATCAGCTGGCAGATGACCCTGGTTGCTCTCGTCATTCTGCCACTTTCCTTCCTGGTCATCAGGTTCATCGTGAGCCGTTCTCAAGTCTATTTCAAGCGCCAGCAGGATCAGCTCGGTCACGTCAACGGTCACGTTGAAGAAATGTTTGGCGGTCATAACGTCATCAAAGCATTTAATGGCGAAGAGAAGAGCATCCGCCGCTTCAATGGGCTGAATGATGAACTATATGATTCCGCCTGGCGTTCGCAGTTCCTTTCCGGTTTGATGATGCCCGCCATGCATTTTGTCAGCAACCTCGGTTATGTAGGTGTTTGCATCCTGGGCGGTTATCTCGCCACCCGCAACCTCATCACCATTGGCGACATCCAGGCTTTCATCCAGTATGTACGCAATTTCACCCAGCCCATCACCCAGATCGCCAATATTTCCAATATCCTCCAACAGACAACCGCCTCTGCCGAGCGCGTTTTTGAGTTCCTGGATGAGCCGGAAGAGGTGGCCGAAGCGGCAGCCCCGGTCAAACTCGACAAGGTACAAGGCCATGTGGAGTTCCGCGATGTACACTTCGGCTACACCCCCGATAAAATCATCATCAACGATTTCTGTGCTGATATTCAACCTGGACAAAAGGTCGCCATCGTCGGCCCAACCGGCGCGGGCAAGACCACCATGGTCAAGCTGCTTATGCGCTTTTACGATGTGAACAGCGGTGCCATCCTATTGGATGGCCATGACATCCGCGAGTTCACCCGTCAGGACCTGCGCGATAAGTTCGGCATGGTGCTGCAGGATACCTGGCTGTATAACTCCTCCATGCTGGAGAACATCCGTTACGGACGCAGCAATGCCACCGACGAGGAAGTCATCGAAGCGGCCAAAGCCGCCCACGTGGACCGCTTCATCCGCACCCTGCCTGATGGCTACAACATGCTGCTCAACGAGGAAACCACCAATATCTCCCAGGGGCAGAAACAGCTGCTCACCATCGCCCGCGCCATTCTCTCCGAGCCCAAGCTGCTCATCTTCGATGAGGCCACCAGCGCCGTGGATACGCACACTGAGGGGCTCATTCAAACAGCCATGGATACGCTCATGCACGGGCGCACCAGCTTCATCATCGCCCACCGCCTTTCCACCATCCGCAATGCTGACCTGATCCTGGTGATGGACAAGGGCGACATCGTTGAACAGGGCACGCATGAGGAACTGCTGGCCAAAGGCGGCTTCTACGCCGAGCTTTATAACAGCCAGTTCGAGAACAAGGCCTCCTACGCCAAGTACATGACACCGCAGACCACCTAACCTGAAAGCAAACCTCCCCGGACAACCCGGGGAGGTTTTCATCTCTGCAAGAGCAGGTCCTGGACGGATTTGCTAAACCCGACAAAACCCGACAGTCAAGAAAAATGTACCCCTACCGCAAGAGGGATTCGTTTTCTCAAAAACGAATCCAGGTGCAAATCAATTTAGGGTGAAAATTATGAAAGCGGCGTTGAGTATGCCACACTGGTCGTCACCCTACGTATCAGCGAAGGGTCTCCCTTATTCATCCGGGATGCTTCACCCGAAGCGGGTTCAGCATGACAATGGTGTGAAAAGTGGGCTCGCCATGACAACCACGTTGCCACCCTGAATGAAGTGAAGGGTCTCTCCTACTTGTAAAAATCAGCCACAATATCAAACCATAAAGGGTTTTCTTCTTCGATCAGGGGAAATTTCTTCATTTTCAACCATGTCTTGCAGACCTTCACCAAATAAACGGGATGAGATGGTAGCGGGTCTTTTTACAATAATCGTCATAACCAGGCAAATTCCTGCATAAAAACCTCTCCTCATCCATGATCCTGAACACAATCCCAATTAACATTGGAATCGAAACGATCAATCCCCAAAAGGACGCCAAGGCGAGCGGAGAAAATATCAGCACCAGAAAGGAACCCAGGTACATGGGGTGGCGCACCCATTGGTAAGGGCCGGTGGTGATGACCGTTTGGCCCTGCTCGACGACGATGGTGCTGGCGGTGTAACTATTTTCGGTGAGCACCCAAAATACGATGATGAGACCAAGCAGCATCATTAAATAGGCCAAAACCACCAGCCAAAGGGGAACCTGTGACCATTGAAATCGAAAGTCCAAGCCCGGCAGCGCGAACAAGGCGATGAAAAGGAGAACGAAAAAAGATTGTATGATCTTCTGACTGGTTTCCTTTTCAGCAGCCGGACCGTAATTCGCCCGGCGCTGGACCAATTCGGGATCTTTCCATAAAAAGTAAAAGGTGATGAACGTGACGCAAAGCGCGAGGAAGAGCAGGTAAACCCAACCTGCCCAAAATTGCCATGATCCCGCTGCCGCAAAAATGATGATGCCCACAAAGAGGATGAAACCTGCCAAACCAATCAATGTTCTTATAACCATATTTTTCATTTTCTGCCTGTGGTAATCCATTTTTTATAAAACTAAAACAATTCTACACTTAACAACAACTCAAAGCGGGCTCATGCCCTGTGCCTGGGCAGCCTTGCCCTGCACATGAGCGACAGGAAGCCGCTCTGTGCGGGTATCTACGCATTCTGCCCTTGCAGAATGCTTCGAGTTGCTGCCCGGCACGGGTATCTCCCCCCCGGGATGCTCCGCAATCCGCGTTCTACTCATGCAGAACGCTACGAGCTTGACAACCGCGCTGTCATCCTGAACGAAAGCGAAGGGCCTCTCTTAGGCATACTGGATGCTTCACCCGAAGCGTGATCAGTAAGACGTGTCGTCGGTGGGGGGTCCGAATGCATGAAATTAATATTATTAATTGGCGGTTGATGAAAGCAGGAATGATGGATATACTACGCGTGAAGATATGAAGGGGAAATGAATTTAATCGCTTCGTGCAAAAGGAGGAGTGATGAACAAGTGGAAAAATGTACCACTATTATCCATGGTCTTGATATTGTGCCTGCTGTTGATCTCCTGTCGACCTAAAAACACCATTGCCATAGATAAATCCTCCGGGTCGTGGAGCATCGACTATGAGGTCTTCCAATCCACCAGCGCCAGCGAGGTGCTGGCTGAGGTGGAATGCGACCGCTTCAAGAAAAACAGTCCAGTCCTTTCAGATGGATTGGTCACCTGCAGCATACCCGACCTCGGGACCTGCAAAACAGTGGATGGCGAGGTCAAAGACCTCAATCTGGTCTCTACTACCCCGGCGGATGAAAAACTGGTTGGGAAGACCCCATATGACCCAGTCAATTTCACCATCGCGAATCCGAGCATGCTAGAACCGCTGCTGACCCTCCTGACCGGCAACCGCATGCGCCTGGCGGAGCGGTATTTGCGCTTAAACACCTGCAAGGAAAATGAAACCCCGTCCGGCTTTGAAACACAAACCTGCGAGGTATGGGAGAAGATGTATGAATATGAGTTCAGCCATGAGCCGAAAACCCTTTGCGAGGCAGTAGTGACCACGTGGAAGAGCGTTGCTTTTGACGCGGTGAAGATGCACAGCGAGGGAAACGGCAACCAGGTGATTGACCCAATGTACCAGTTGGCGGAGGGGCAGAACTATAACCGAAAATTCATCGGCAAGGTCGTGTTCACCATCGGACAAACGACCTTTACAGATGACACGGAAGACCAGGGCCTCTATATTGGCTGGCTGGATCGACTGCAGGCTTATGTGGCTGAACTGGACAAGAATGGCAAGGTGATAAAGGTCATCCCTAAAAAGTGAAATGTGAATTAAATGTTCCGAGTGCTGCAGGTACCTATGCAGCCATCGGTTGGGTTAGAAGGGGATTTCAATTTCAAAAAAGAATACAATTTTATTGAACTCTCTTCATGGGAATTTGAATGTTTGGAATACAATCCACCCAGATCTCATATCCAGAAACTGCAGATTCCATTCATCCCATTGTTATAATAAAATCATCAAAATCATTAAAAGGGGTTCACCCATGACCGCACCCGACGCCATCCGCGACCTCGTCCAGCGCTTTGAGCAGCACCAGCGCGAACTGCGCTCCGGGCAGTACAACGAGGCGCAGCTGCGCCAGGAATTCCTCAACCCCTTCTTCGCCGCGCTGGGCTGGGACATGTTCAACACGCAGGGCTACGCCGAGACCTACAAGGAGGTCATCCACGAAAGCAGCGTGGAGGTGGAGGGCAGCGCCAAGGCGCCGGACTACGCCTTCCGCATCGGGGGCGCGACCAAATTCTTCGTGGAAGCCAAAAAACCGTCGGTCAACATCCAGCAGGACATCCACCCCGCCCACCAGGTGCGCAGTTATGCGTGGAGCGCCAAGCTGCCGCTGGCGATCCTGACCGACTTCGAGGAGCTGGCGGTGTACGACTGCCGCTCCAAACCCAACCCCAGCGACCAGGCCGCCGCCGGGCGGGTGATGTACCTCAATTACCGCGACTACCTCGAAAAATGGGACGAGACTGGCGCGCATCTTCAGCAAGGACGCCATCCTCAAGGGCTCCTTTGACCAGTACGCGCAGGGCGTGCGCGGCAAGCGCGGCACGCTGGAGGTGGACGACGCCTTCCTGCAGGAAATGGAGGGCTGGCGCGAGCTGCTGGCCAAGAACCTGGCCATCCGCAACCCGGCGCTGGAGAACGTGCGCCAGCTGAACTACGCGGTGCAGATGACCATCGACCGCATCGTCTTCCTGCGCATCTGCGAGGACCGCGGCATCGAAAAGGAGGACCAGCTCAAGGAGCTGACCAAAGAAGAGGGCATCTATGCGCGTTTATGCGAGCTGTTCCGCGCCGCCGACCAGCGCTACAACTCCGGGCTGTTCCATTTTGCGGCGGAAAAAGGGCAGTCCAGCCAGCCGGACGACCTGACCCTGCAGCTGCAGATCGACGACAAGGTGCTGAAAGAGATCATCAAGGACCTGTACTTCCCCAGCCCGTACGTGTTCAAGCTCATCCCGACCGACATCCTCGGGCAGGTGTACGAGCGCTTCCTGGGCAAGGTCATCCGCCTGACGGCCGGGCACCAGGCCAAAGTGGAGGAAAAGCCCGAGGTGCGCAAGGCGGGCGGGGTGTACTACACGCCCACCTACATCGTGGAGTACATCGTCAAGAACACGGTCGGCAAACTGCTGGAGGGCAAAACGCCCGAGCAGGCCGCCGCGCTGAAGATCGTTGACCCGGCGTGCGGCTCCGGCTCCTTTTTGCTGGGCGCCTACCAGTGCCTGCTCGACTGGCATATCAGCTATTACAGCGGGCACGAACCCGAAAAGTGGGCCAGGGGCGCCAGCCCGGTACTGTACCAGGACCAGCACGGCGAGTGGAAGCTGACCACGCGCGCCAAGAAAGCCATTTTGCTCAACAACCTGCACGGGGTGGACATCGACCCGCAGGCGGTGGAGGTGACCAAGCTGTCGCTGCTGCTGAAGGTGCTGGAGGGCGAAAGCCAGGAGAGCATCGGCCACCAGTTAAGTTTATTGAACGAGCGCGCCCTGCCCGACCTGGGAAGGAACATCCAGTGCGGCAACTCACTGATCGGGCCGGATTATTACGCCGAGCGGCAGCTGGGCTTTGGCTTTGCCGACGAGGAGGAGCGCCAGCGGGTGAACGCCTTTGACTGGCAGACGGCCTTCCCGCAGGTGTTTGCAAAGGGCGGGTTCGATGCGGTGATTGGGAATCCGCCATATATTCGCATTCAAGCATTGCAGGAATGGGCACCCACTGAAGTTGAATTCTATAAAAAAGAATATAAATCTGCCAGCAAAGGAAATTACGATATTTATGTGGTTTTTGTTGAAAAGGGATTGAGCCTTTTGAATCAAAATGGAGTATTAGGCTTTATTCTTCCGCATAAATTCTTCAATGCTACAATATGGTGAACCTTTACGCAATATTATTTCAAGAGGTAATAATTTGACGAAAATTGTGCATTTTGGCGACCAACAGGTTTTTGAAAATGCAACTACTTACACATGTTTATTGTTTTTACAAAAAAGCAAAAAAGAATATTTCGATTACGAAAAAGTATTTGATTTAGAAAAATGGCAAATTGGAAAGGGTTTAACATTTGGCAAAATAGATGCCTCCAAGGAAAATTCTCCTGTTTGGAACTTTGTAACCGGTCATGATTCTAATTTAATAGAAAAGATGAGTAATATGCCAATAAAATTACAGCATATTGCAAAAAGAATATTTCAAGGATTTAAAACTGGAGCAGACACTGTATTTATCCTAGAAAAGAGGGAGAAAGGAATGTTTTTTTCTAAAGCATTAAACAAAGAATTAGAAATCGAACTAAAATATTTACGGCCTTTATTCAAATCTGGTGACATGAAGCGATATGTTTTACACAACAATTCGCGATTTGTCATTTTTCCTTATAGTAAGGGGAATTTATTAAGGTGGGATGACCTCTCCTCAAATGCACCTAAAACAGCTGATTACTTAAAGGCATGCAAAGAATTCCTAATTAGAAGAGAAAATGGGAAGTGGTCTGGTAGTCAATGGTATTGCTATAGTAGAAATCAAGCACTAGAAATAATGTCTAGTCCAAAAATTCTTACTGCTGATCTAAACCCATTTGCAAATTATTGTATTGACTTATCTGGACAAGCATGCTTTCCGGGAGGCGCTGCAGGTGGTTATGGAATTGTATTGGAAGAAAAACTATATTTGTATATTCTTGGACTTCTAAATTCCAGGGCTGTTGATTTTTTTCATAAAAACATATCAACTAACTTTAGAGGTGGATGGTTTGGATATGATGCAAAGATCATTAGAAATATTCCAATACGTACAATAGATTTCTCAGATAAGAAAGACTCGGAACTCTATGACAAGATGGTTATTTTCGTAAATAAAATGATAAGTTTGCATAGAAAGAATCTAACCACCCCATTTGAGAGAGAATCACTCCTGCGCGAAATCGCCGCGACCGACCGGCAGATCGATGCGCTGGTGTATGAGTTGTATGGGTTGACGGAGGAAGAGATTAAGATAGTGGAGGGAGAATAAAACTATCAATTTTATGGATTACTGAAATTGTTGATATTTTCTCTATTAATGAATAGCATTCTAATGGGTAATTATTTTTGAAAATATAATAACCTCATGAATATAAGAAAATTGAAAATCACATTAGATACAAACTTAATATTTGAATTTTGGAAAAATGGACCCAAAAAAGAAATTATCGAAAAGCTTATTTCAATTTCAAATTCAGAAAAGATTCACTTGGCAATTACAGCAAGAATAAGAGATGATGTGCCTTGCGATCCATTAGCAAGCAAAATTAACAAACTAAATGAGTTAAACATATCTGAAATTGGATCTATTACAAGATTAGGTTACTGGGCATTAGGACGTGATTGTTTAGGGGAAAAATATTTTTCAGATTTTATCGATGTCATAAAAAAGGATTCTGAATTTTCAAAAATAAAAAATCCGCCAAATTGGAAGGATTTTGATCACCTTCACGCACATTATCTCAATAAGCGAGATATTTTCTTAACTTGGGATAAAGGTATTCATCACTTTAAAAACATATTAAAAAAGTATTTTGATTTAATAATTATGACGCCTGAGGAGTTTCTAAGAGAATTCTATCCAGAAAAACTTTTGGCTGGTGTTTGAGTTGCATGGGTTGATGGAGGAAGAAATTAGGATAGTGGAAGAGATAATATTAAATAAAGTGCTATCTATTACGAATTGAGACTGCAAAATGTTTTTCCACTTAAACCATAATTAAATAGAGGGAGTAAATTTCATAAATGAATATTAATGAAAAAATTACTGAAATGAAAGACATAATCCAAGATTGCCATCTAAATTTTTTACTGGGTTCAGGTATGTCTATGCCATATTTGCCCACGCTTGGAAATATTGAGGAATTATTAACAGCGCTTTCTATGTTAAAAGAATCTGGGGGAATTACCAGGGCGGATAATGAAAAAATAATCCGTGTTTCATTATATAAAAAATACTTTGATGAAGTAATCTCGAAAAATCTTAATCTTTTAAGAAAAATTGATTTATCAGTTAATGTGTTAAATGAATATGAAGTATTTCTACGAACACTAAATTCAATAGTGTTAAATAGAAGAACCCCAATCCTAAATAGGCAAATAAATCTCTTTACAACTAACATTGATATCTTCCTTGAAAAAGCATTAGATAGAACAAATGTTGAATACAACGATGGGTTTCGAGGTCGCTTCAATCCAATATACAATTCTTCGAATTTTAGAAAATCATTTTTTAAAACAAGTCTTTATTTCGATAATAAAACAGAATTACCTGTTTTTAATTTATATAAACTTCACGGATCTTTAACATGGAATAAGAACACGAAAGGAACAATTTCTTTTTCTTCAAATTTAGACATTGTTAATAAAATAAAATCAAAAAAAATATCCTCAAATAAGTTATTAATTATTAATAACACTTCTACAATTGAAGAGCTTATTAAAGAAGCAGAAAATAAGAAGGTGGATACTTCGTTTTATGATTTTATTAACGAATATGAAAAACTCGCAATTGTAAATCCATCAAAAGAGAAATTTAAAGAAACGGTTTTGAATAGAAATTATTATGAATTATTGCGGATTTTTTCAAACGAAATGGAAAAAGAGAATTCTATTTTATTTGTAATGGGATTTTCATTTGCTGATGAACATATTCGTGGTGTAACGAAAATGGTAGCGGATTCAAATCCAACCTTGAAGATATATATATTTTCACACACTAGTAATATTTCCGAAGGAATGCTACAAGTTTTCAAGGAATCTAAGAATCGCAATGTGGAAATAATCACTCCAAATCAAATAGAAAATGAAAAAAAAGAAATGGTAGATGAATATTATTATGATTTTAATAATATTAATACAAAGATATTTAATGAATTATTAATGCAGATAAATGAAAAAGAAAAACGATTTGACTAGCGTCATTAAGCTAATGATATGGAAAACAAGCAAACTTTAATAGACTCGATTTTTAAAATTGGTGAGGTTGTCTCTGTAAGAGGGAGGAATGTGGAAATAAAAGTTGATAAAGAAAAAAACACATCCCATTTACTTTTCAAAGGTGAACTCATAAGGAATACATCTGTTGGTGGCTTAATAAAGATTGTCAAAGGATTTACAAAGATAGTGGGTAGAGTCGAAGGTGAATATATTGATGAAGAAAAATATTACACAAAAAAAGAATATGCGAGTGAAAAAGAAAAGATATGTAGGATATTAAATATTAGCATGCTCGGATATTTTGGTATCAATGGTTTTGTTAGAGGGATTAAAGAAATGCCCTTATTAGGTAATGAATGTTTTCTATTAGAAAAAATAGAATTCGAAAAAGTACATAATTTTGTCAATGCGAATGATGAACCAATAACGCTTGGTACTTTATCTCTTGAGAAAGGGCAAGAAATTAGGGTTGGAATAAATAGTCTATTTTCAAGTCACATAGGAATTTTTGGTAATACAGGATCTGGCAAATCATATACACTTGCAAAGATATATCGTGAGTTATTTCTAAAATATCAGAACAACAACAGTTTTAAGAAAAACGGGACATTTTTATTGTTTGATTTTAGTGGAGAATATTCTGGTGAAAAAAGCATTATTGAAGGAAAAAAAATCTATGATCTTACAACCAAGAAAAAATATGAGGATATAAAAGATTGCGAAAAGTTCCCATTAAATGAAAATGATTTAACTGACATTGATTTAATTTCCATTTTAGCCGATGCAACTGAAAAAACACAAAAACCTTTTATTTCAAGATCCATTGAATTTTATAGGAAAGTGGAAGCAACCGAAAATTCTTTAGAATATTTTAAGAACATAATAAAAAAGCGTATCAAAGAAGTCTTAAGAATGACTGATAAGGAAAAAGCATTCATATTATTTGATTATTTGAAAATAATATTAGAGACTCCTGAATCAAATATTAATGAAGATTTCTTTACAACTGCAGAATGGAATAACAAATTCGGCTATTTTATGCCTAAAGGATTATCTCCATGTAGAGAATTGAATGATCAAGAAATATTAGACAATGTACTTTACAAATCTGCTGAGAATTATCAATTTCCAATAGATATATTATCAAAAATAATTCATTTTATGTATCTTCAAATTATTTTTGATATTTATAACGATAGAGCACAAAACGAGCACATATCTCCTGCAATAAATAAATTAAAAAGCAAATGTAATGATATTAGAAAAGTATTAAATACAAATTGCACTAATATCGACATTTTTGTTGAAAGTAATTTTGTAATAATAAATTTAAATGATGTTAATCTAATAATGAAAAAGACTTTACCTTTATTACTCTCAAAGAAAGCATATTCTGATCATAAAAATAAACAATCACATGACGAGAATAAATTCTTAAACATAATAATAGATGAAGCACATAATATTCTTTCAGAAACATCATTTAGGGAAGCAGAAAATTGGAAAGATTATAGACTAGAAACATTCGAGGAAATCATCAAAGAAGGACGGAAATTTGGCGTATTTTTAACAATATCTAGTCAACGACCTTATGATATATCTCCCACAATTATCTCTCAGTTGCATAATTATTTTATTCACAGATTGATTAATAATCTGGATATTATTGCAGTTGAGAAAACTATAGCTTATCTTGATAAATTATCTGTTGAATATCTTTCAATTTTACCAACAGGTACTTGTGTATTAGCTGGTTTATTGGTTCAAGTACCAGTAGTAATTGATATTGGTAGAATTACCCCTTTTGAGTATGAACCTAATAATAAAACTATTGACTTAGTTAATAGCTGGAAAGATTGATTCGTGCAACTAAATTGAGGAATTAGTTGATTCTTTCCTAGTAATTATTTTTAATGAGCTAATTTTACTATCTGTGTAAAGAAGTAATTCACAAGTAATTCTTGGATATGTCATTTTTAGGGCAAATGGTGATGAATATAAAAAAATATTGTTGAACTTTAAACAAAACGATTACGCAACCTTTTTTCTGTAAAATTGATCACAGATCCCTTCAAATTATTTGGTCAAGGGTTATCCTGACTCCATCTCTAAATATAATCTACCATACTCCCATTCCTCACCGATCTCCATCACAACCGCTGATATCAACCGCAGGCATGCTTGCTCGTTCGGGAATACTCGCACTACTCTTGTTCGCCGTTTGATCTCCTGGCTGAGCCGTTCAAGGTAATTGGAGGTTCGTAATCGCCTTTGATGCGCTCTCGGAAAGGCAAACACAGTGAACCCTTCCGGGATATTGACCTCCATCCAATCTGCCAATTTGGGCGCAAGGGTTGAGTATTTATTCACAGCCTTGTCCAGGTAGGTTTGAGCTGCCTCCCGATCAGGGGCATTGAAGATGGTGCGGATATCCTCTGCCACTTCCCGGCGCATGCCCACCCGCGGGACATAACTCTGGGCATTCTGCTGCAGGTGGAACTGACAGCGCTGCCAGGGAATGCCGCTGAAGGCCGCTTTACGAGCTGCCTCCAGTCCCACATGGTTGTCACTGATGATGAGTTGCACTCCAGTCAAGCCACGCGCCACCAGGCTCTCCAGGAATGACCGCCAATGTTCCGCTGCTTCGCTCAAGGAAACTGAAACGCCCAAAATAGCTCGTTTTCCGTCCTTTTTGACCCCACAAGCCATCAAAATGGCCGCATCCTGCACTCTGCCCGCCTGCCGTACTTTTTCGTAACGAGCATCCAGATACAGATAAGCCACTTCACCGAGTGGGCGAGTACGCCAAGCTTCAAGCGTTTCGTCCAGTTGTTCAGCAGCCCGGCTGACCTGGCTGGCACTTATTTGCGTGCCACATAATCTCTCAGTGATTGCGGCCACTTTGCGTGTGGACACCCCCTGAACATACATCTCTGCCAATGCCATCAACAAAGCCCGTTCACTGCGCAACCCTTTCTCTAGTGCCTCCGGGTAAAAGCCTCCTTCGCGTACTTGAGGGATATCAAAGGTCACTTCCCCTACACGGGTCTTGACCGTTTTGGGTTTGTAGCCATTGGCATGCCCATTGCGTTCTTCACTGCGCTCATATGGTCTGGCGTTCAGGTGTTTGTCCCGTTCAATCTGCATGGCTTGGTTCACCAGCAGTCGAATCATTTCAGGCAAGCTCTCCAACCCTTCTGCTGTCAGTTGTTCCAGATATTCTTTTGGTAATGTACAATCGTTCTCGTAGATCATGGTTTTGTTCCTTTCTTGGTTATTCGACTAACTCCTGAAAGGATACCGTGATCTACTCTTTTTTGATTTTACAGAAACAATGCTACACTAACAACAAAACAACAAATATTATAAATAGCATGTTTTTGCCACAATATTATTACACCATAGAAAGTGGCAGGAAAAAGGGCGAGTTGGAGGGGAAAATGCCCTGCACTTGGGCGCTAAGAAAGGCGGCATATTAATGCCGCCCTACTGAGGATGGCAGGGATGCTTCGCCCGGGACGGATTACCCGAGGGATGCTTCGCTTCGCTCAGCATGACAATGAGAATAAAACGGCGGCGAGGACGCCGCCTTCTCTTTTCTTTAGGGGCTGCCCTGTCGACGGTTTGAGAATAATAATCAAGTGCTTTACATTATTGACAAGACTAGAATTAGCTGCAATATAAACCCACAAATAAAAATCAGCGGTACAAACCATATTTTTTTGTATTCTTTATTTTTAGAGCAAATACCGTACCCGATCGAACCGTAAATATATATATTTGATATTCCATGACCGATCTTATCGGCAAACGAATTTGCCGCCAGGAATGACACCATGATTCCAAATAATGCGCCATTTAGAAAATATTTTATATATGAGCTTTTTATTGGTTGATGATTGGCTGTTTTTTTATCATTCAATTCATAGGTACTATCTTTGATCTCATTTTTTTGATCGGGGGGTGTCGTTAATCCCTCTTACAGTACCTGCAATAAATTGCTTCTTCCTGAATGCTTTCTGCACAATATGGGCATTTTTTCATTCTTCCTCAGTTATTTCAATAGGGTCAATACTTTTATTTGACCTTTAAAAGAATGTCGTCAAAATAATATTTGGCAGTTACGCCTTCACCCATATCAACTGCCAAAGATATCTCGCTGTTGGTCAAGTACTCACCTTCATAATTTGAAATTAACCTATCATTAACGTAGAACTGAAATTTATTTCCATCCACAACAACATCAATTTTATTATTTGCATCCCATATAAATGCATTGGTTGATTTCCATGGCAAAGGGGAGAACCATTTATTATCCTTTCTAAGCTCCAGTGTATACCACCCTTCGCGATTAATCCTGAAAAGATAATATTTGTTATTCCCACCAAATGCAATTCCCCATCCACAATCCCTATATTTACACTCCATCAAGCAATTAACGGAAATAAGGAAATTGTTAGCAGTGCCAATTCCTATTCGTTGTCAGACTCCCGATAAATATTTTGAATGGGCACTACCAACATAATCAATGACAAATTTTCCATTAGTGATACTTGATGAACCTTCACCATCTCCCACCTCCCAATGATCCTGAACCGAGATAGGGTATGCTACTATTATTATTATTAAATGATTCGCATATCTTTGTTTCCCATCCAATTTTTTGGGGGTTATAGATAGAACAAGGGACTTTAGTAATTGTTGGAATTTGTTCACGTGCAACTGTGGGAATCAATTGAGTTGGGGTACTCGCAAATAATTGGCCAAAACTCGGATTTTTTAAAGAAATGTAAATAATTGCAGCAATGATAAAAATTAGAATAAGAATTGGTAATAAATTGAATGATGGTTTTTCGGTTGTTTTCGATGGAATCAAATCTTTCCCGCAATATCTACAGACAATCGCTTCATCCTTTATATCCTCTGCACAAAGGGCATTTTTTCATTATTCCTTAGACTGTTTACGTCACCCTCTGAAATATACATTAATAGTATATTGATTTTTTTTATTTTTACAATATTGTTTTGAGTTACTGTTTATGATTAATATGTCAGGTTGATATAGTTTTAATAAGGATATAAAAAGGTCGAGATGGAGGGGATAAGCAGGCAGGTGGGGGATGATTTGGCCTGGGCGCTGTACGAGGGGATGCTTCGCCCGATGGGGCTCAGCATGACAAACCCGTTGTCACCCTGAGTGAAAGAAAGGGACTCCTGATGCATCCGGGATGCTTCGCCCCAAAGCATCATGCCCTGCGCATGGGCGACTTTGCCCTGCACATGAGCGGCATGAAGCCGCTCTGTACGGGTATCTTCGCGTTCCGTTCTTACGGAACGCTTCGAATGTCGCCCTGCGCGGGTATCTCCCCTCCGGGGATGCTCCGCGATACGCACCCTGCTCCTGCAGGGTGCTACGAGCATGACAGCAAGTTGTTACTCTGAGCGCCGAGCGAAGAGCCCTCGTCTTGGCATTCGGGATACTTCGCCCGAACCATTTCTTGCCCTACGCAAGGGCGACTTTGCCCTGTACTCAGGCAGCTCGATGCCGCCCTGTACGGGTATCTTCGCGTTCCGTTCTTACGGAACGCTTCGAGATGTCGCCCTGCGCGGGTATCTACGCACCCTGCTCCTGCATCATGCTACGAGAATTACAATGATTAATGAACAACGATTAGAATGACAATGGCGGCAAGAGTGAGACTCTTCGGGTGGATGCTTTGGGTTGGATGGTAAACAAATATCTATCTCCGAAATTTGGTGCCAGGGGGTAAATTGTCGATTGTTTTTACGAATTCATCAAATGTCTGTTCTTTGAATTTCTTTTCCTCTGCAGCACTGATCATTTGACGCTCTTCGATCTTGGCGTTCAGGCGGTTCATTTGCTGCACTATATCCATCACTTTTAGTGTGGTTTTATCCTCATCGATGATGGCTGCTTTGAGGTCGTGCAGGTTGAGGACCTGCATGGCGGCTTTCAACTGCAGTTTGGGGTCCTTGCTTTTCAGGTGTTTGCGCAGCACCCCCAGTGCTTCCGTATACATGGCGGACATTTCACTTTTGACTGCTTGCCACACTTCCTGCCGTTCAGTGATCAAAACCCGCTTGAAGTTTTCATCACGGTTGCGCCAGTGATTGACCGTCTGGCGGGTTACGCCGATCTTTTGAGCAATATCGCCGTCGCTGATGCCTTCAAGCATCATCTCCAAGCGCCTGCTCCTGCCGCAGCGGGAGCAATTCTTCATCCTTTTTGCGCGGGTCTTCATCGCCCGGGTGGTCGTGGTTGACGGGCAGCAAGGCATGGTTGTTTTCAGGATTGATATCAAAGGTCATTTTGACTCCTTTTATGGGTCTGAATAACCGGATTCGTTTCCATGAAACGAATATATATACACTGTATATGTAATGATTATAGCACAATATTTCTACTTTTCAAGTACCTCGTTTTCCTATCACATGAAATAGCGATTTTAATGAAAAGGAATTTTAGATCCATTGGTAAATGGTGGTTATAATTTTTCCGGGCTTAATTCAAAGTTATTCAAAAGGAGACCTCTCATGTCAGAGAAATCTCGACAAATCCCCATTCCTTCCCACTATTCCCCCGCCAGGGTCAGCGAGGTCTGGCGCGTCCCCTACCAGCAGCTGGCTTTGGATGCCCGCGATGTATGCCCACATGCACCAGCTCAAGCCCGCGGCACAGGATGCATTCAAGATGCACCTGTTCCTGGTGGACGTGCAGAATACCTTTTGCATCCCCGGCTTCGAGCTGTTCGTCGGCGGCCGTTCCGGCACGGGCGCCGTGGACGACAACCGCCGCCTGTGTGAGTTCATCTACCGCAACCTCGCCTCCATCACCGCCATCTCCGCCACCATGGATACCCATCTGACCTACCAGATCTTCCACCAGACCTTCTGGGTGGATGCAGCCGGCGATCCTCCCCCGCCCTTGACCCTCATCACCCTTGAGGATGTGGTAGCCGGCAAATGGCGCGTCAACCCGCAAATGGCTGCGCTGTTCAACAAGCCCATGCCCGAGCTGCAGGCCTATGCTGATTACTATGTGCGCCAATTATCCCTCAGCGGCAAATACGCCCTCACCATCTGGCCTTTTCATGCCCTGTTGGGCGGCATCGGCCATGCCATCGTCTCCGCGGTGGAAGAGGCCATCTTACTTCCATTCCATTGCCCGCGTCAGCCGTCCTGCGTTTGAGATCAAAGGCGACGAACCGTTCAGCGAGCACTATTCGGTCATCAAGCCCGAGGTCATGCAGGATGAGCACGGCCGTCCCATCGGCAGGAAGAGCAGCCGCCTGATGGAACTCTTGCAAAGCCACGATGCCCTCGTCATTGCCGGCCAGGCCAAGAGCCATTGCGTGGCTTTTACCGTCAGCGACCTGCTGGAGGAGATCAACCAGGTTGACCCGCGGCTGGCGGGCAGGGTCTTCCTTTTGGAGGATTGCACCTCGCCGGTGGTCATTCCGGGCGTGGTGGATTACACGCAGCCTGCCGTTGATCTATTCGCGCGGTTTGCAAAAGCTGGCATGCATGTGGTCAAATCAACCGCACCCATTGATGAATGGTTCTGATCTCTGACCTGCGATATTGGAACCCATTATTGAGTTATGCTTTGATATTGTTTTAATAACGTACTTTTTTCAAGGAGTGCTTATTATGTCATCCGGTACCCTGCAACCCAGCTCGCGCATGTGCTTCATCTGCGGCGTGGAAAACCCTGTCAGTCCCAAACTACGCTTTTACCAGCTTGAGCCCGGGTTGGTTGAGGCCCATTACACCGCCCCGCCTCACTTCCAGGGTTACCCCGGCATCCTGCACGGCGGCATCATTGCCGCCATCCTGGATGAAACCAGCGGACGCGCCTGGATGGGTGTTGGCGAGGATCTGCGCTTCATGTTCACCGCCAAGCTGGAGGTGCTGTACCGCAAGAACGTGCCGATCGGCAAACCTCTGCGGCTGGTGGGCAAGGCGGGACAGGATCGCGGGCGAAGCGCCACAGCCTGGGGCGGCATTTATGATGCTGAAACCAGCGAGTTGCTGGCGGAGTGTAATACCATCCTGGTCAATGTGCCGCAGGAAAAAATGCCCCCGGCAGCCTTGAATGACCCGGGCTGGAGGGTGTACCCGGAAGAATAAAATCGCCGGCGAGGTCGCCGGCAGGATCGATAAAGAATACTCCACCTATCGTCACCCTGAAAAATGTGAAGGGTCTCTTTAGGTATACCGGGGATTCTTCGCGCCTACGGCGCTCAGAATGACAATGGGGTGTAAAGCGGGCTCGGCACGACAATCGCGTTGTCACCCTGAATGGAGTGAAGGGTCCCCACTTGGCATCCGGGATGCTTCGCTGCACTCAGCATGACAACCTGGTTGTCAATCTAGTATTTATCAGTAGCGACAAGCATATGCGGGATGGGCAGTTTTCCGGCTGGTCCTCGCGCACGGCGTATTCCCACAGTAGATTGTTCAGTTGCGCTTCGGTGATGCCCATCTGCTGCGCCAATGGCTCGGCGATGACCACCACCGCCGCGCGCAGCGCCAGCTCCTCGCGACTGCCTGGCAGGATGGGTTCTTGTGTCACCAACTGCCGGCGCAGTTTGTCATTCAGCTCCAGTACGCCGATATTGTATAAAAGCTGTGGGATGGAATAGTCCGCCATGCAGGTCAGCAAGTGCATGCCTTCCAGGCGGCCGTGCATGCGTTCCGCCAGGATGCTGTCCATGCGCTTGAGCGCCACCTGCAGCCGCTTGAGGAATTCATCCTCAAAGAAACCGCTGTCTAAAAGCGCCGCGGTCAATTTCAGCACATCGTACTGGCTGGCCTGAATGAAGTCCATCACCGTGGCAAATCCCTGCAACTGAAGATAGCGAGCCAAACCGGTCACCCTTTCCCGGCGCTGCATGCCCAGGTAAAGCACGTTGGGCGCTTCCAATTGAAACATGCGCTGCCATTGGATGGGGGTGATGGCGGCAACCTGTTCCAGCCGGTTCCACTCCAACCCGGATTCGAGCAGGGCGGCCATCATGGCCGCGGTGCTCTTCAACGAACGCCCGGCGCGGTCGTGAAATACAAAATCCTGCCCGGTTTCCGGATCGCGGTAGCAGAAATTGACCGTGTTGTAGAACAGGATCAACCCGATCTCATTTTCGGGGGAGATGGAAAGGATGGATAAAGGATTCCCTTTACGGCTGGCTTGATACTTTTCCAAGCGCAACTTCAGGTCTTGTTCCACAACCTGCATATGAAGGGTAAGCAGGTCGCTGGAATTTTGAATAATTTCCTTTGACATTCGGCGGACAGCAGCAAAAGGGGTGATGGGTTTTTCGGGCATGGGTTTATTTTAATACAAGGTGGCAAGCAGCACACCTGTTTAAGCCTGCCAGTTTGATCCAATTCATGTTATGATATTTGTACATCATCTTCCTGATCTTTCATCCCCTTTCCCCGTCAACCTAATCATCGTTATTCATAAGCAAGGAAAGTCGAACCGAATATCTATTTAAATTGTTAAACAATTAAGCATAAGGAAATAAATGAATACCCTCCTGGTTTATCCTGAATTCCCAAATACCTTCTGGAGTTTCAAACATGCTTTGAAATTCATCGGTAAAAAAGCCTCTTCCCCACCGCTGGGGCTGTTGACGCTGGCGTCCCTGCTGCCCAAAACCTGGGAAAAACGCCTGGTGGACATGAATGTTTCCCACCTAACCGCGAAGGATCTGAAGTGGGCGGATGTGGTTTTCATCAGCGGCATGACCGTTCAGCACGATTCCGCGCTTAATGTGATCGAGCGCTGCAAACAAGCGGGTAAAAAAGTAGTGGCCGGCGGGCCGCTGTTCACCATGGATCATGACAAGTTCGAACAGGTGGACCATTTTGTGCTGAATGAGGCGGAACTGACCCTGCCGGAATTCATCCATGACCTGCAAAATGGGAACGCCCGCCGCATCTATCAAACGGAACAATTTGCCAATATCCAGCAGTCGCCTGTACCCGCATGGGAGCTGGCAAAGATGGATCAATACATGGCCATGAGCGTCCAATTTTCGCGCGGCTGTCCTTTCAACTGTGATTTTTGCAATGTCACCTCACTTTTCGGCCACCAGCCGCGTGTCAAGACAGCGATGCAGATCGTGTCTGAATTGGACAGCCTTTACTCTTCCGGCTGGCGGGGCGATGTCTTTTTTGTGGATGACAACCTGATCGGCAACAAGAAGACTTTGAAGAATGAACTCCTGCCGGCTTTGATCAATTGGAAGAATAAACAGGAGCGGTTTTTCCTTCAATACCCAGGTTTCGATCAACCTGGCGGATGATGAGGAATTAATCCGCATGATGGTGGAAGCGGGTTTCAACATGGTCTTTGTCGGCATCGAAACCACAGACCAAATCAACCTGAGCGAGTGCAATAAGAACCAAAACCTTCACCGCGATCTGACCGCGGATGTCCAGCGACTTCAGCGGGCTGGTTTGCAGGTGCAGGGCGGATTCATCGTTGGTTTCGACCATGACACACCGGGCACAATCGAACAATTAAGGGACTTCATTCAGAAGAGCGGCATCGTCACCGCCATGGTGGGATTACTCCAGGCGCCTCCAGGCACCCAGTTATTCGACCGCCTCAGCAAAGCCGGGCGAATTTTAAAGGACGCGACCGGGAACAATACGGATGGCTCGACGAATGTGATCCCACTGATGAATTCAAAACTCCTGCACCAGGAATACAAGAAATTGCTTAAATACCTGTATTCGCCAAAAATCTATTACCAACGGGTAAAAGTGTTCTTAAGCAATTACCGTACGCCCAAATTCAAAACCCACCTGGATATTCGGTCAGCTTTTGATTATTTAAGAGCATTCCTTCGCTCCATCGTGCAACTTGGAATATTGGGCAGGGAGCGGATGGAGTATTGGAAAATATTCTTCTGGAGCCTGTTCCGCCGGCCGCAGACATTTTTCCTGGCGATCGTTTTTTCCATCTATGGCTATCACTTCCGCAAGATCAGTGATTCGATCAAAACCTGAGCGGAAATAAAAATAAAGGCGGAACATAGGTTCCGCCTTTGGTCTTTTCAAGTTAATGAAGAGTGGATGCCCAGACTTTAGCTTTTTGAAGAGCATCGCAGGCCAAAGGACCTTGCGTGCCTTCGACGATAAATCCGGCCGGTTCACCGACCAGGTTTCCGCCTGCCTTTTGAAGCGCAGCGGCGATCTTGCGGGCTGCATCGCCATGAATGAAGAGGCGGATGCGAGTATCAAATGCCGCCACTTTCACACCTTTCAACTGTCCCGCTTTTAGAGAAGTCAAAAAAGCAGTCGTCTTCTCGGAAGGCCTCCAGCCCAGGATGGGGCTGCCCACCACCAATAAATCCAAGGCCGCCAGATCCTTTTCTTTTGCCTCAGCGACCGATAAGGACCTGGCTCCCTTGCCTAATTCTGTGGCAACCTCTTCCGCCACCAGTTTGGTATTGCCATATACTGAATCGTACACCACCAATGCCTTCATCTTTTACTCCTTAGTATTTATCTGTTGCCACCAGCATGTGCGGGATCTTCATTTGACCTGATCTGTCCATCACCTGCGAAAATTCCCACAGCAGCGTATCCGCCTCGGCTTCGTTAATGGACATCAGTTCTGCCAACTGGCGCCCAATGACAATGACCGTGGCACGCAATGCCAGTTCTTCACGGCTTTCGGAAAGGACCGGTTTTTCACTTTCCAGGTGTTTGCGCAAACCGGGAGCCAGCTCCACGGCGCCAAGGTTATAGAACACCTGCGGGATGCGGTAATCGGCCATGCAAGTCAAAAGGTCCATGCCTGCCAGGCGATGCCCGAGACGGGAGGTTAGCACGGTATCCACCATCTTGACCGCCACCTGGGCACGTTTGAAGAACTCATCCTTATAAAAGCCGCTTTCCATCAGCGGCACGACCAGCCTGTCCACCTCATACCGGCTGGAGGAGACAAAATCCACAACCGTATTAAAACCTTTATTCAACAGGAACCCGGCCAGGCCGGTGATGCGCTCACACCTTTCCAACCCCAGGTAGAGCACGTTGGGCGCCAAGAGTTGCAGCATATCGCGCCAGCTATCAGCAGTTAATTGTGCCACCTGTTTCACCTGGTTCCATTGCAGGCCGGATTCAACCAGGGCGGTGACGAACGCGGAAGTCCGGCGCAATTGGCGGCCGTCGCGGGATTGGTAAAGATAATCCCTGCCGCTGGACGGGTCCCGATAGCAGAAATTGACCGCATTGAAGAACAATGCCAGCCCCAGCTCATTCTCTGCGCTGATGTCAGGCATGGAGAGCGGATTAGCTTTACGCTGCCCGCGGAATTCCTCAAGTTTCTTTTTGAGCTGATCAGACACGACATCCGAATGAATGACCAGCAGGTCGGTTGAATTAAGGATGATATCCGAAGCCATGCGGCGGATGGCATCAAAGGGGGAAGGCGCTTCTGTTGTCATCCGCTAATTTTAATGCCTTTGAAGTGATTTAAGTTACTGATTTATAAAATTTTCTGAACAACAGGAAAATTTCATCCAGTAAAATGATTCAGTAGACTGGAGGCAGTATGGCAAAGCTTTACGGCGGCATCGAGGCAGGCGGCACCAAATTCAAATGTGTCATCACCACGGAAGGCGCACAAATCCTACAGGAAAAAATCATTCCAACCTCAGCTCCTGAGGCAACCATGCGGCAGGTGGTGGATTTTTTCCAAACTGAAAACGGCGAATATCCTGGTGAGCTGACCGCTATTGGAATCGGCTCATTTGGACCGCTGAACCTCGAACCAAGCTCCCGGAATTATGGCAGTATTACTGCCACACCCAAACCGGGCTGGAGCCAATTCCCCATATTGAAAACGGTACAGGATGCCATAAAGCTGCCGATCAGCCATTGACACGGACGTCAATGCCGCAGCACTGGGAGAAAAAATGTGGGGAGCCGGCAGGCAGGTCAATGACCTGCTCTACCTGACCATTGGCACTGGTATCGGCGGCGGAGCGGTGGTCAATGGCAAAGCGCTGCATGGACTCATTCACCCGGAAATGGGGCACTTTCACATTCCCCATGACCGACAGAGTGATCCTTTCGAGGGGGAATGTCCGTTTCATGGGGATTGTTTTGAAGGGTTGGCCAGCGGCCCTGCCCTGCAGAAGCGCTGGGGCATGAGAGGGGAAGACCTGCCGGACATCCACCCGGCCTGGGAGATGGAAGCCGGATATATCGCTTGCGCTTTAGCCGCATTCATATGTATCTTATCCCCGCAGCGGATCGTATTAGGCGGCGGGGTGATGCGCCGCTCCCAGCTTTTCCCATTGGTCCGCCATAAAGTTCAGCACCTCCTGAATGGCTACATTCAATCGCCAGCCATCCTGGACCATCCCGAGGAGTATATCTGTGCGCCGGCACTCGGCGAAGAATCCGGAGCTTTGGGGGCGGCTGCCCTGGCCATGCAGTTGATCAATAAATAAAAGGCTGACCTTTCAGCCAGCCAGTGAGGTTTTTATTTATTTTGCTCTTCCATTTGCCGGATCTTTTCGAAGCGGCGCAGGTAATTGCCGGAGTTGAGGAATTCAGCACCCAGGAAACTGCGCACAATCTCAGCCGCCAGTTCCACGCCGATAATGCGTGCCCCCACGCACAGCACATTCATGTTGTCATGCTCCACCCCCTGGTGGGCGGAATAAGTATCATGGCACAAACCGGCGTAGATGCCTTTCAGTTTATTGGCGGCAATGCAGGCGCCCACCCCTGACCCGCAGATGACCACGGCGCGCTGCGCCTGCCCGTCTAGGATTGCCCGGCCGGCTTTCCAGGCGAAGTCGGGAAAATCCACCCGCTCTTCACTGTATGTGCCCAGGTCAAGCACCTCATGTCCAAGCTGCTGGATTTTTTCTATTATGCAGGCTTTCAGGGGAAAACCCCCATGGTCACAAGCGACGGCAACGCGCATAATGCACCTCCCGGTTATTTAATATTACTTCACAGATAGACAGCTTTTCCATTCTAACACGCAGGATAAAAAAATCCGATGAGATTGAAGGTCATCGGATTATTAGAATCACAGTTTTGTATTCTTCAACCGCAGACTGTTGCTTACCACGAACACACTGCTGAAGGCCATCGCTCCCGCTGCCAGCATGGGATTGAGCAGACCCATGGCCGCCACCGGTATAAGGATGACATTATAAAAGAACGCCCAAAAGAGATTTTGGCGGATGGTCTTAAGCGTCCGTCGCGAAAGTGTGATCGCCCGGGCGACACCGCGCAAATCGCCGCTCATCAGCGTCACCGCAGCGGTGGCAACCGCCACATCCGTCCCGGTACCGATCGCCAGGCCAACATCCGCCTGGGCCAGGGCGGGCGCATCATTGACGCCATCCCCCACCATGGCAACCAGTTTGCCCTGCTTTTGCAGCGACTTAACCTTGTCTGCTTTTTCACCCGGCAGCACTTCCGCCATCAGCGAGGTGATGCCCACCTGGTCGGCAATGCTCCTGGCGGTCGCCAGGTTGTCCCCGGTCAGCATGACCACTTCCAAACCCATTTCCTGCAATAATCCAACCGCTTTTCGCGATTCTTCTTTAATGGGGTCAGAAATGGAAATGATGCCTGCCAGTTCATTATTCAACGCTACCAGCACTGCGGTCTGGGCTTGCGCCTGCAACCTGGTCAATTCATCGATCACCTTACCTGTGGGAATCTTTTGTTGTTCCATCAGTCGCAGGTTGCCCACCAACACATTTTGTTCCGCCACAAGCGCGGATACGCCCAGACCGGCAATTGCTTTGAATTGCAGTGGTTCGGCAAGTTCCAAAGACTGATTTCCTGCTTCCGCCACCAACGCCTCGCCAAGAGGATGTTCGCTTCCTTTCTCAACGCTGGCAGCCATGCGGAGGAGTTCCTTTTTCGATAATCCCTCTTTCAGCACCACCATTCCAGTCACTGCTGGCTGCCCCTTGGTGATGGTTCCTGTCTTATCCAGTACGACCGTATTGATCCTGCCTGCCCTCTCCAACGCTTCGGCAGAGCGAAAGAGGATGCCATTTTCGGCTCCCTTGCCGGTGCCGACCATGATAGCGGTTGGCGTGGCAAGACCCATGGCACACGGGCAAGCGATCACGAGCACCGCCACCATGTTGATCAACGCACGGGTGAAAACGCTCAGACCTTCAGTCTGGATCGGAATCCTTGAAATAAAAAACCAATAGGCGAAAGTCAGCGCAGCCAGGAGGATGACCGCTGGCACGAAAATATTGGATACCTGGTCAGCCAATTGCTGAATGGGCGCTTTACTGCCCTGGGCTTCCTCAACCAGTTTGATGATTTGGGCAAGCGCGGTTTCGCGGCCAACCTTGACTGCTTCAAATTTGATCATGCCCATTTTGTTGAGGGTCGCCCCGATGACCGGGTCACCCACTTTTTTTTCAACTGGCATGGATTCGCCGGTAAGCATGGATTCATCCACGGCGGTGCGTCCTTCCATCACCACGCCATCCACGGCAATTTTCTCACCCGGTTTAACGACGACGATATCGCCAACGGTGACATCTTCCACCGCCAGTTCCATTTCCCTGCCATCCCGCAGCACATGTGCCTTCTTTGGTTGCAGATTCATCAATTTTTTGATCGCCTCACTGGTGCGTCCCTTGGCACGGGCTTCCAGGAATTTACCAACGCGGATGAGGGTGATGATGACCGCTGCGGTTTCAAAGTATGCATGTCCAGGCAGTATTCCCAGCAATACAGGGATTGAATAAAAATAGGCGGCCGAAGATCCAAGAGCGATCAGAACATCCATATTAGCTGAGCGATTCATCAGCGCCTTGTAGGCACCCACATAATACTGAGCGCCCACAATAAATTGAACCGGGGTGGCCAACGCGAATAGGAGCCAATCGAACCAGGCTGCGTGGCCGATTTCCATTGGAAAGAGCTTTAGATCACGTCCCATGGATAGGATGAACAATGGGATGGTAAATGCCAATCCAATAATCAGCAAGCGGCGCTGATTGGCGATCTCCTTTTCCCGTGCCATCGCCTCGGCATCTTGCCCCTCCCCACCCAGCAGTACCGCTTCAAATCCGGCAGAACTGATGCGCTGGCGAATCTCATGTTGACTGACCAGGGTGGGGATATAAGTGACATGGACTTTTTCGGTGGCAACATTCACCTGGACATTGCGCACCCCTTCCACTTTCTTCAGGGCTGTTTCCAATCTGGCGGCATCATTGACATCACCCAGGCGTTTGAGAACAAAATCAGCCTCCGCCTGGGCGATGTCATAACCAGCTTTTTGCACTTTGTTGACAATATCATCCAACTGTACTTTCTTGCCATCGTAACCTACTGTCGCTCGTTCAGAAGATAGGTTGACGCTGGCTTCCTCAACCCCGTCAAGTTTGTGCAAAGTGCGTTCAATGGTTGCCACGCAGTTGGCACATGTCATCCCGGTAATTGGCAGAATAACTGTCTTTTTTTCAGGCATTCATTTAATCCTTGAGTTGTGCTATTCCACAGGAGAATATCCGATTTCTTTCAGCGTTTTGACGATCAATTCCTCACTAGCTGGAGGTTCAAAGGTCACTTCCACCTTCTTGCCTTCCACATCTGCATGGACCTCTTTGACGCCTTCCAGTTCACCCAGTTCCATTTCAATGGTATGGGTGCAATGCATGCAGTGAATAGCTGGAATGGAATATGTTTTGGTAGTCATTTTTTTCTCCTTATAATATCTACACTTTGGTTGCTGTTTCATACAGCTGCACAATTTCCTGAAGCACTTTTTCCCGGCTTTGCACATCGTTTCCGCGTACCGCCTCTGTCACGCAGGAATGTAAATGGTTATCCAGGATCATCATGTTCACTTTATTCAAGGAAGATTGCACGGCCTGGACCTGCTGGATAATATTTATGCAATAAGCGTCCTCTTCCAGCATGCCGATGACACCATGCAGGTGCCCCTCTATGTTCTTCAGCCGTTTGATCAAATCATCATTGTGCATATAACTCCTTATACCCCCTCCCATATGGGTGGGGTATGTTCATTAAACCACGCTTTGGATATTTGTCAATCGGTTTTTGATAACTCTGATGAATTTCTAATAAATTCTTGACAGCCCCTCAATTTGCCTTAACATTAGCATATGGACTCAGGCCGAAAAACAATTCTGATCACAGGCGGCGCCAGGCGTCTGGGCAGGCATTTTGCCCTCACGGCTGCCAAGGCGGGAATGAATATCATCATCCATCATAGTCATTCAGACCAAGAAGCAGAAGGCACAGCCAGCGAAGTAAGAAAATTGAAAGTGGCCTGCTCAATCATTTCAGCAGATTTCTCCAATGCTGAACAAACTCAAAAAGTGATGGAAGAATTGTTTGGAAATCATCCTATCGATCTTCTTGTTAATAATGCTGCTATTTTCGAACCCGTACCATTCCATGATACAAGTCTGCTTCAATGGCAACGGCACTTGGAAATCAATTTGACGGCGCCATTTCTTCTTTCTCAATTATTTGCCAAATACCGAATCGGCAAAAAAGGACGCATCCTCAATATCCTTGACTGGCGTGCATTGCGTCCCGGCCGGGATCATTTTGCCTACACCATCAGTAAAGCCGCACTGGCTGCCATGACAAAATCCCTGGCGTTGAACCTTGCTCCTGATATCCAGGTAAACGGTTTGGCATTGGGAGCCATCCTGCCCCCTTCAGATGGTAAAAAGGAAGAAGGAATTATCAAGCAGGTACCAGCCGGCCGATGGGCGGAGCTGGATGAGCTTGACCAGGCATTTTTATTCCTGCTCGAGGGTCCCGCCTATATCACCGGTGAAATCATCCACCTGGACGGCGGCAGACATTTGGTTTAGGGTAAAGAGGTTAGCATGGACAAAATTTTCATCAAGGATTTGCTCGTACGCGGAGTTATCGGCATTAGTGAAAAGGAAAGGTCTCAACTGCAAGATATCGTGATCAACGTAATTATCTATACGGACATACAAAAAGGTGCAGAGTCTGACAAGATCGATGATTGCGTCAATTACCGCACGGCTGCCAAAGCCATTTTGGCACATGTGGAAAGTACTCCACGTTATACCGTGGAAGCCCTTGCTGCTGATATTGCCGGTATCTGCCTCGGATTTGAGGGCGCGGAAAAGGTAAAAATAAAGGTGGAAAAACCCGGGGCAGTTCGTTTTTCCAAATCGGTGGGGGTTGAGATCATTCGCAAGCATCCGCAGAAATGATATGCATACTGCAACGATTCTTTTGGGTTCCAATATCGATGCTGAATTGAACCTAACCCGTGCTATTCAGGCACTGGAAAAGGAATGCAGAATAATTTCGACCTCAAAAATCTGGCTGACCAAAGCGGTGGGAAGCAGCGGTCCGGATTTCTTGAATCAAGCCGTTTCTATTCGGACTAAATTGGATTTTGATAATTTAAAGAACAATACCCTGCGATCCATTGAACAGCAGCATGGCCGTGTGCGTACTGCCGATAAATATGCCGACCGCACAATTGATCTGGATGTCATCATTTTCGATAACCAGGTTATGGATCCAGCCATTTGGACGCATTGTTTCATCGCTTCACCATTGAGCGACTTGCATCCCGAACTTCAATCACCGGTCAATGGCACAACTCTCCTTGACATTGCCCGGGAACTGCAGTGCAAATCTGATGTAAAAATCTATAAAAAGTAAATAGTGCACTAAAAATGCAAGGGGCTGGCACCTCTGGAGATGTTATCCAGGAATTCCATCCGCGTCGCTTCACGGTTTCGGAAAGCGCCCAGCATGGAAGAGGTGGTCATACGCGAGTCATGTTTCCGTACGCCGCGGATCATCGCACACATATGCATACCCTCCACCACAACCGCCACGCCGCGCGGATGTAAGACCTCATTCACATAATCAGCGATCTGGCGTGTCATGCGTTCCTGTACCTGCAAACGGCGGGAGAACATATCCACGATGCGCGGGATTTTTGATAAACCGATAACCTTTCCATCAGGGATATAAGCCACATGTGCTCTCCCCAAAAAAGGCAGCATGTGATGTTCGCATAACGAATTAAACTCAATATCCCGAATGATGACCATGTCATCATATTTCACATTGAACACCGCATTATTAAGCAGTTTGACGGGATCAATCCGGTACCCTTCCAATAACTCTTCGTATGCTTTTGCAACACGTTTTGGTGTATTTAATAACCCTTCGCGTTCCGGGTCCTCACCAATCGCTTTTAGAATGACAGCCACCGACTTTCGAATCGCTTCCGTATCAATTTCATTGTCGCAAATCAGGTCAGCGGCAATATAAATCGGTTCATCCCCGCAATTGTTATCCACCAATTTACTCTTATTCATTTTTATCGTTTCCTTGTTCGTAATTTTAAGATTAATTCTTCCAGCAGAGAGCCCCCTTCTGAAGAATTGAAATTAATTTCCTGCATAATTTTGTCGGTATCATCATCCATTTTTTTCAATTCAGATTCCACTTTTGAGTAAACACCATCTTCCATCAACCAGGAAGATATCAGGGATACTTCACTTGGCATGATTTCTCCAGTTGCCCATTTTTTTTTGAAGCGTTTACTAATCTCAAGACCATACAGAACCGGAAGGGTATGCTTATGGTTGGCGAGGTCGCTTTCGATAGGCTTCCCGGTTTCATGGGGGTCGCCCCAAATTCCAAGCAGATCATCCTGCACTTGAAAAGAGCGCCCGAGATTGTAACCGAGCTTTCTTAATAATTCCAATCGGGAAGAATCCACACCGGCGATCAAGCCGCCCAACTGCGTGCAGCAGGCCAGCAGGGAGGCAGTCTTCCCATCGATCATCTTGAAATACTCCGCAATCGAAATATTATTTCGATTTTCAAAGGCCACATCCATCATCTGGCCTTCCACCAAATGCAGACATGCTTGCGCAATGAGTTCACTAGCGTAAAGCGTGACTTCAGCTGGGTAAAACCGTTTCAGTTGTTGGGCAGAATGAAATACAAGGGTGAACATGCCATCACCAGCGTTAATAGCCTGGGCTTGACCCCATTTTGCCCATACCGTTGGCCGTCCATGGCGTTGTTCGCTGCGATCTTCCACATCATCATGAATTAAAGAAAAATTATGCAAAAATTCAACCGCCGCCGCTGCTGGGAGGGCACGTTTCCAATCTGCTTGAAATGCATGGGTGATCAATAAAACCAAAAGAGGCCTGATCCTTTTTCCCCGTGTTTCTCTTTCCTTGTCCATTCCAAGATGATAGATGAAAATTTCATTCAACAAATCAGCCCTCGGATCGAGGCTTACCTGAATAATCTGGCGCATTTCAGCTTCCAAAACCGGAATGGTTTGGTTAATAAATTCCGTCAGGTTCATTTATTATCTTTTTACCAGGTGCACTTTTTTTAACGTCTCAATATTTTTTACCCCGGCTGAAAACATGCAAACCCGCATTTGAAGGGTTATCTCGTCAACCAGTGACATCAACCGGGCTTCTGATTCAGCAGCCGCTTTAAGGAATCGCCCTGCCATACCCACAAGCGAAGCTCCCAAGGCCATCGCCTTTGCTGCATCCATGCCGGAGACAAGCCCTCCAGAGGCGATCAAAGGCAAGTTCGGTAAAGTTTGTCTGATTGAGACCAGGCAACCAACTGTTGATAATCCCCAATTAACGAAATCCCCCGCAACCTTGCGCCGCATTTCCTCTTGAATCCTGAATTTTTCAACCTGCGACCAGCTTGTACCCCCTGCCCCGGCTACATCAATGGCAGCAACGCCAGCCGATGCCAGGCGCCGGGCAACGTCTGCCGATATACCCCAGCCGACTTCTTTGACCAATACGGGAACATTGAGCTCTTTACATACCAATTCAATCTTTTTCAGCAATCCACTGAAGTTTACATTTCCTTCCGGCTGCAGCGCTTCCTGTAGAGGGTTGAGATGCAAGAACAGGGCATCAGCTTGAATGGCATCCACTGCCCGTTGGCAATCCGAGGTTGAATACCCATAATTCAGTTGAACAGCACCCACGTTGGCAAAAAGCAAGATATCCGGGGCAAATTGGCGAACCTTGAAGGAATCCATGGCGCGAGGTTCTTCCAAGCCTGCGCGTTGTGAACCGACACCCATGGCCATCCCCACCTTTTGTGCCACGATCGCAAGGGTGCGATTGATTAACCCGGTTTCCTCATTCCCGCCTGTCATGGATGATATTAAGAGGGGAACTTTGACGGAATGTGCTAGAAATGTTGTAGTCAGGTCAACCTGATTCAAATCCAACTCTGGAAGGGCATTGTGTTCAAATTGATATTTCTCAAAACCATTGGTCAAAGCAGATTTTACATTCTCTTCCAAAACTATCTTGATATGGTCGCTTTTTCTTTGGGATGTGCTCATGAATATTATTCTGTTGATAAATCAAAATACCAGTTAGGGTGTTTAATACTATAATTGAAATTGTATCTTAATACTTACTGGAGGTTTTGCGATGGATGATGTATTAAAAGGTGTCAAAGAGGTCATTCTCAAAAATATTAAATTCGACGAGAGCAAGATCACTTTGGATACGAAGATTATTGATGATTTAAAGGCCGATTCCATGGAACAATTCTTAATTGTGGATGGAATTTGTGAAAAATTTGACATCCCAATTTCTGATGATGATGCCCCCAATTTGAAAGATATCAAGACTGTTGGCGATATCGTGAAATTTGTCGAAAAGCAGAAAAAATAAATAATTAGATAGTCATGCCCTAAGAAGAGCAGAGATTTCTTCCGGGTAAGCTGCCACCTTTACACCATTTTCCTTCAATATGCGTATCTTATCTTGGGCAGAACCTGCTCTTCCTTCAATTATCGCCCCTGCGTGTCCCATCCGCCGGTTGGGGGGAGCTGTCATACCGGCAATATACGCCACAACCGGTTTGGTCATGTGCTTTGAAATAAATTCGGCAGCTTTTTCTTCATCGTTGCCACCTATTTCACCAATCAACACAACCTGATCGGTATTCACATCTTCTTCAAAAAGCTCCAAAATATCAGAAAATCTGGAACCAGGGATGGGATCCCCGCCAATACCAACGCAAGTCGACAAACCTAATCCGGAATTATTTAATACCGCCATGACCTCGTAAGTCAATGTGCCGGAACGAGAGACAAGTCCTATATTGCCCTCTTTCACAATCCCTTCAGGAATGATGCCGGCATTGCATTTTTGAGGTGAAAGCAACCCCGGAGAATTTGGGCCAATTATTCTGACTTTACGATAGCTTGCATAATTCTTGATTAAAAGCATATCGGATAATGGAATGCCCTCTGTGATACAGATAATTAATGGGATATCGGCATCGATAGCTTCAAGTATTGCATCAGCCGCTGAGTGAAATGGTACAAAAACAATACAGGCATTGCCCCCGGTAATTTCAGCAGCCGTATGAACGTTATCGAAAACTGGTATCTTGCCATTTAAGACCCATTCACCACCTCTACCAGGCGTCACACCCGCCACTACGTAAGAACCAGCTTTCAGCATGCGTTCGGTATGGAATAAACCTTCTTTTCCGGTGATTCCCTGGATGATGATCTTTGTATCCTTGTCAACCAATATCGACACGTTTATTTACCCTTCGCCATTTTTATTGCAGTTTTGGCTGCTTCAGAAAATGAAACCACCGGATTGATTCCTTTTTCTCTTAACAATGCGTGCGCTTCCTGTGCATGATTACCTTCCAGTCGGACCACCACTGGAAGGTGAATATTCATACTTTCAAAGACCTGGATCATTCCCCTTGCAACCTCATCACAGCGCGTGATACCGCCAAAAATATTGACTAGGACAGATTTCACCTGTAAATCCGCCAGGAGCAACCGAAAAGCGGCAGCCACCTTTTCCATGCCGGCGCCACCACCGATATCCAAAAAGTTGGCCGGTTCGCCGCCAAACTGCTGGATGATATCCATGGTTGCCATGGCAAGGCCGGCTCCATTGACCATGCAACCCACATTGCCATGTAAACGAATATACGAAATCCCCAGCTTGCGTGCCTCCACTTCTGCAGGATCTTCGCTCTCTGTATCGCGTAATTCAACCATCTCGGGATGCCTGAATAGAGCATTGTCATCCAGATCGATTTTTCCATCCAATGCAACCAATTGATCGCTGGATGTGATAACTAATGGATTTATCTCAACCAGAATGGCATCATGTTGTTTAAAAACCTGCCATAATTTTTGACTTATCTGAAAGAAATGGCGCCAATATTTTCTTGGGAGGTCAATGGCGGAAGCCAGGCTGCGGGCATGATATTCCCGCAAACCCAATAACAATGAAATGGGCATTTTTATCACTTTTTCAGGTGAGCTTTGGGCTGTTTCTTCTATCTCTATCCCACCCTGCGAGGAGGCGATCATCACGGGTATTGAATGCTCGCGATCAATGGTCAATCCAAGATAGAGTTCCTGTTTAAAATCCACGGCTTCATCCACCAGCACTTTATGGACCGATAGATGATTGATGCTCATGCTGAGAATCCTGGTTGCCAAAATTTCAGCCTTTTCAGGAGATTCAGCTAATAAGACTCCTCCAGCTTTTCCCCGCCCCCCGCTTAAAACCTGGGCTTTGACCACCACTCTGGCGCCCAGTTCCTCTGCGATTTGCTTGGCAATGGTGGCAGTCCCTGCTACGCGTCCGTTTGGTATGGGTATGCCGAATTTCGAAAAAACCTGCTTGGATTGATATTCGTGCAATCGCATGAAATACTGATTTTCCCGTGAAAATTATACATCCATAATAAAACCGCCCGGCTTGTTTACCGGGCGGTTTCAGGAATATTCTTATCCTTTGAGGAACTTTTCAAGAGATTCTTTACTGATGCGGTAGCTGGACCCAATCTTTTTTGCAGATAGCGATTTATCCTGGATTGCCTTGAGCACATCCTCTTCCGCCACCTTGAGCACTTTGGCTGCTTCGGCAGGGGTCATCACCGCCGGAATAACCGAAGATTCCGCCCCGGCAGCTCCAGAACCAGCGTTCATACCTTTCAAGGTATCGCTGATTACACCCCCCAATCCCATGCCAGCGCCCAGTCCTGCTGTCAACCCGGCACCGCCGCTGGGATTTTGAGCCGCATCACGAATGGCATCGGCAGCCTGCAGCCGGGTGTAGGTTTCCACATCCAGCATGCCCATGGAACGGAGCTCATCCAGGGATTTCTCAGACGGCTTAAGATTCCCGATGTAAAAAGATTTCAGGGTTAAACCGACTGCAGCAAAATCGTCCTGGGCTTTCACCCGAACGCTGGTCCCCAGTTCTTCCGTAAGTGCAATCATTTCAACAACCGATTTTTTACTGGTGGTTTCTCCCAGCAAATCTTGCAGTTTTGAAAGCAACATGGTGCGCAACCGATTTTCAATAGCAACCGTTTGATAATTACCCTGGGCACCCACGACTTGGGCGACAAATTGCTGTGGGTCCTTGACGGCAAAACTGTAGGTGCCAAAGCCCTGCAGCAGAGCATATCCCACACCCGCACCTGGATTGCGGACAATTATGGGTTGCGGCGTGCCCCATTTCTGGTCAACAAACTCTTTCATCGAAACATAGTAAACCTCAGCCGTGAAAGGCGTTCGACCATCAAATACAGCGCCCAAGAGATTCACCAGCAAAGGCAGGTTGGCAGTTGAGATGGTATGGCGGCCAGGGCCAAGCACATCCAGCGCATGCCCATCACGGAAAAAGACCACCCGCTGGGATTCACGTACAATCACCTGTGAGCCAAAGCGCAAATCAGCAATGCCTTGTTCTGGGAAGCGATGAACGATCTCATCCTGCATCTCACTCGCATATTCAACTACATCCACTATTCTTGCCATAAGTCACTCCATAAAATTGATGAATTATTCTTTAAGCTGATACTGCTGGAGAGTTCGCTTCAGAACCATCTCCTGCACTGTTCACAACCGCTTCTTTTCTTCTTTCAAATGCTTCCAGGCACTGCTGGCTGGTGGCTACCAAATGGCGCATGGCAGCCGATTCACCATCTGACCCGAGCGACGAGCTGACATTATCAAGGGCACGATTGATCTCATCCTCCAAATCCAACAACTGGAGATCGTACTGGTAAATCACCGCCAACGCTTTGGTATCAATTTTTACAGCGTCAAAGAAACCGGCATAACCATAAGCTGCAGTTCGAATACGGTCGATGAATTGACGGAGCTTCAATGCAGCTTTCTCAATTTCCTGCACTTTTTCAATTCCACCACTGGAAACCATCTCGTGCTGCAGAGAAGAAATCTTCTGCCAGAGTGATTCAAAATGGTCAGCGATGGTATCCCGCAGAAGTTTATCTGCGCTGCGCCGATTAACCCTTTCTACATACCCGTTGAATCCCGGGATTTTGCTGAGGATTTTTTTGAAAAAATCCTGTTCGTTGGTTACTTTATCCAAGATATCCGTCATAGGTACTCCTCCATTCTGAACTTAAAACAATTATAGCCATTTTTTAACTGGATTTCACATCCTTTTGTATAATATTTACGAAAAATAATCCTGGGGGTTTCCATAACTTGAAATATTTTCCTGGGTAGATATAATAAGAATTAAGAATCTTTAACACACAACGCAAAGGAGAAACCTTTTCATGCCTTCTTTCTCGCAGAGAGGCGGACTCGGGATTTTGGAATATTTGCTGATCCTCACCATCATCATCCTTGGAATTGTGATTCTTGTTAAACTTTTCGGTCCTGCCGTGAATCAATTCATTGAAAATCTTATTTCCACAACTCAATAACACCAATGACAAACAAACTCCCATAATTCGCTTATGAGAGAATGCAGATAAATACAACCTCTTTGGTACTTAACGAAGTTTTTTGGAAGTGCGTTGATTGGATCTATCCCCCTGTTTGTTGCACTTGTAGTGAGATAGGTAAACTTATGTGTGATCGTTGCTATTCACAGATAGATCTCAAACAAAATCCGAGCTGCAATTTTTGTGGAGAACCCATCAAATCCGGTTCAATTTGCACAAGATGCAAACAGCAAACACCTTATTTCGCCAAACTGCGTTCGCTCGGTTATTATTCGGGTCCTCTACGGGATGCGATCGTATCTCTTAAATATCATCGCAATATCGGTCTGGGTTCTTTTTTCGCACCCGCTCTTTGTGTAATAATCGTTAAAGAGAAATGGAACATTGATTTCATTACTTCAATACCGCTAAGTGCAAACAGAAAAAAGGAGCGTGGCTATAATCAGGCGGAGATTCTTGCCAGACCTATCGCAAGAAGAATGAACCTGCCCTATTCAGAGAAACCGGTTCATCGTAACAAACACACCTCTTCCCAGGTTGGATTAAGCGTAAAAGAACGTCAACTTAACATGAAAGATGCTTTTATGGCTGATCCCCAGGTTGTCAAAGATAAAAGCATTTTACTCATCGATGATGTTGCCACAACCGGCGCAACCATGGATGCCTGTGCCAAGGCACTCCTGGATGCCGGATGCCGACAGGTTTTCGGCCTTACTTTGGCAAAGACGATCGGTTTGCAGGATGATTTGTTTGGCACAAAAATTTCTATTCTTCGGAGGTGAAAAATGACATTGGAAGTCCAGATTTTCTCAAAGAACGTAGAATTGACCGAAGCCATCAGGGATTACATTACCAAAAAAGTTGCAAAGCTTGACCGCTTCATGAAAAAGGGCAGTGAAACACGTTTTGACATTTCTGTTTCCAAGACGGCACGCAATGTCAAGGAAAGAAATTCCGCCCAGATCACCCTGCGCGGTCCCGGTTTCATCCTGCGTGCTGAAGAGAGATCCGAAGATATGTATGCCGCCATTGATCTGGTCATGGATAAGATCCTGCGCCAGGTCGAGCGCTATAAGGGCAAACAAAGCCGCAACCATCAGGCAGGTCCTGATTTGCTGATGGAGCAACATGAAACAGAGGGGCCAATTGAAAAATACAAGATCGTGCGCAGAAAACACTTCAAGATCAGCCCAATGAACGAGGCAGATGCCATTGAACAGATGAATCTTCTCGGCCATGAGGATTTCTTCATCTTCTTCAACAACAAGACCAATAAAATTAATATCGCCTACCGCCGAAGGGATAGAAATTACGGGCTCATTGAACCCGAACTGGAATAGAAATTCAATTAAAACTGAAAACCATCGCCGGAAATCATTCCGGCGATTGTTTTTACTTGCAGTTTTTGCCTGCGAGGTAATATAATTGATGGTCGTAATTTTTAATGCAAGGAAAAAGCCATGATTGATGTTAATGATTTACGTAAAGGCACTACATTTGAATTAAACGGCGACCTGATGAAGGTCCTGGAATACCATCACAACAAAACCGGCCGGGGGAATGCATCCATACGCATCAAAGCCCGCAACATGCTCACCGGGTCAACCATTGAAAAGACTTTCAATTCCGGAGAAAGAGTTCAGGATGTGCGCCTGGAATACCGCAACGTTCAGTTCCTGTATGGCGACGAACACCTGCTTCATTTCATGGATATGGAAACCTATGACCAGCCCACCATTGACCGGGAGATTCTGGGTGATGCGGCTGAATTTTTAAAGGAAAATGTGGAAGTAAAATTGACCTATTACCAGGATAAACCAATCGACGCCGATTTACCAACCGCCATTGATCTCAAAGTGACAGAGGCTGAAACGGCTGTTAAAGGGGATACTGCCACAGGTGTAACCAAACGTGTAATCACCGAGACCGGTTACAAATTAAATGTTCCCATGTTCATCGGTGCCGGTGATACTATCCGTGTGGATACCCGCACTGGTGAGTACGTGACCAGGGTCAATTAGTAAATTATTTAGAATCCAATTACTTTTTTCCCCGATCATTTAGCTCTATAAGAGATTTCTTAATAATTCTCATTTAACTGCCCTGGAAATGGTTTTTCAAAGGGTTGATTGGTATAATCCTCATTCGAATATGATCATTAGTCATTCGGAGGAATGAGTGAAAGCTAGCAATCAAAGCAATTTCGTATATATGCTTATCTTAATCGCGATCGTCGCGATGATTTTTCTAAACATTAACCGTGATGTCCAGACGGGTGAAATTTCCATAAATGAACTGGCCAGCCAGATCAAGCAGGGATATATCGCCAAAATCGCTCAAGATGAAAATAACCTCACCATCACCCTTAAAAGCGGTGGAGAACGAACATCCACCAAGGAATCTGGTTCCACACTTGTTGAACAGCTAACCTATTATGGTTTGACTGCCGAGGACCTGGACGCCTCAAAACTGACCATAGAAGTCAAGAAACCCAGTGCCTGGGTCAATCTCATTTCCTTCCTCGGATATGTTTTGCCGTTCATCATCATTGGCGCCGCTTTCTTCATGATCTTTCGACAGGCGCAGGGCACCAACAGCGCAGCCATGTCCTTTGGAAAATCAAGGGCGCGCATGTTTCATGGAGATCAGCCCAAGGTGACCTTTAAAGATGTTGCCGGTGTTGACGAAGCCAAAGAGGAGTTACAAGAGGTGGTTGAATTCCTCAAAACCCCACAGAAGTTTGTAGCCCTTGGAGCCAGAATTCCCAAAGGAGTCCTGCTGGTTGGTCCTCCCGGCGGGGGTAAAACCCTATTAGCCAAGGCAGTATCCGGTGAAGCCGGTGTTCCTTTCTTTTCCATTTCAGGTTCTGAATTTGTGGAAATGTTCGTTGGCGTTGGCGCCAGCCGGGTGCGTGACCTTTTTGAGCAGGCAAAAAAGAACTCGCCCTGCATCGTTTTCATTGATGAGATCGATGCGGTCGGCAGGCAACGTGGTGCTGGATTAGGTGGCAGCCACGATGAACGCGAGCAAACACTGAACCAGATGCTGGTGGAAATGGACGGTTTTGATACCGACACGCATGTCATCATCATGGCAGCCACCAATCGTCCTGACATTCTCGACCCGGCTTTATTGCGGCCTGGTCGGTTTGATCGGCGAGTGGTGCTGGACCGTCCGGATGTGCGCGGGCGCGAGGCAATCCTGAAAGTGCATGTGAAAGGTAAACCCCTGGACAAGGATGTGGATTTGTCCGTGTTGGCCCGTGCCACACCGGGATTCGTGGGGGCAGACATCGAGAACCTGGTCAACGAAGCCGCCATCCTGGCCGCCAGGCGTGATAAAAAACTGATCGGTCAAACCGAGTTCGAGGAAGCCATTGAACGCGTCATCGCCGGCCCGGAACGCAAGAGCCGCCTGATCAATGCGGATGAAAAGAAGATCATCGCCTACCATGAGGCCGGTCACGCCATCGTCATCGCCTCCCTGCCAGAAGCTGACCAGGTGCAAAAGATCTCGATCATCTCCCGAGGCATGGCTGCCGGTTATACGATTGCCTTGCCGGAGGAAGACCTGACCCTCATGTCCAGGAAAAAGATGATCGCGCAAATGGTTGGACTGTTGGGTGGGCGGGCATCCGAAGAGCTGGTGTTCAATGACATCACCTCCGGAGCCGCCAATGACATTGAAAATGTCACCCAGTTGGCTCGCAAGATGATCACCCGCCTGGGCATGAGCAGCAATCTCGGCCCAATGGTGTATGGGAAAAAAGATGAGCTGGTCTTTTTAGGCCGGGAAATCGGCGAGCAGCGCGACTATTCGGAAGCCATTGCTGAGAAGATTGACCAGGAAGTACAAAAGCTGGTTACAGATGCGTATGCGACTTCCAAAAAGATCCTGGTGAAATACCGGGCCAAGCTGGATGAAGTAGCCAATAAATTACTGGAAACGGAAACAATGTCCCGCAATGAATTTGAAGCCATCTTCCCCCTGCCGAAACCGAAAAATCACGGCATTCCCAAACCCACTGCCGCATAAAAACATGGAGGCCTGTTCTTGAAAAGACAGGCCTTTTTTATTTCAGTTTTTCAAGATATTCGCGGATCAATTCACGCCTCAAGATCTTACCGACGGTCGTCCTGGGTAAGGACTGTAAAAAATAGAATTCAGATGGAATTTTATAAGGTGCCAGGTTTTGTTTGCACCAATTCTGGATTTCTTCCTCATTTAATTCGACATTGTTCTTCAAGACCACCCAGGCAATCACCTTTTCCCCCCGCGCAGGATCAGGCACCCCGCCCACTCCCGCTTCCTTGATGGAAGGGTGAGAGATAAGCACCTGTTCAACCTCGTTTGGCCAAACTTGAAAACCACTCACTTTGATGAGCGATTTTTTGCGGTCAACGATGTAAAAATATCCATCTGGGTCCATGCGCACGATATCACCGGTATGCAGCCAGCCATCCTTTAGTGTCTGGGCGGATTCGTCTTCATTTTGAAAATAGGATTGCATCACCTGCGGTCCTCTGATCAGTAATTCCCCGCTTTCGCCAATCGGAACGATGCAGGTATCATCATCCAGATTCACCACTTTGCATTCCACATCCGGCAAAGGCAAGCCGATCGAACCTGCTAGGTTATCACCGCTCAATGGATTGCAGTGAGTGGCGGTCGGCGCTTCTGATAAACCGTATCCCTCCATTAACTTAGCACCGGTCAAGGATTCGAACTGTTTTTTAATTGCGGGGTTTAATGGCGCCGAACCGGATATGCATGCCTTGAGAGAATGAAAATCGGGTGATAATCCACTCTCCGAAATTAGCTGGTTGATGGCCTGATAAAGGGTTGGTACAGCAGGAAAAAAAGTAATTCTTTGTTTTTCTATCGCACTTACCAGCCTTTCCAGTTCCCTGGGATTATCCCAAAACACGATCCTGGCGCCAAGTTTTATCCCCAGGCATAAAGCTAAAACCATTCCATAAACATGAAATAATGGAATGACCGCCAATACCTTTTCCTGTCCGGATAACAGATTACACCAGGTAATAAACTGGATGGTATTAGCAACCAGGTTGCGGTGAAGTCCGATGGCAGCTTTGGGTGTTCCGGTCGTACCACCCGTGAATTGCAGCACAGCCGGTTGTTCTGGTGAAATGTGAGGCAAACGGATCCCGTTTCCACCAAAAGATAACAAGTCAAACAAATCGATCGATTTTTTAGGATCTCCTGTTTTCTTTTCTTGAGCATTCCTGGATTGGTGATTTTTTAGTCCCAAAAAGTCAGAGATTTTACACTCAATAATCAAGCTAACCGGAGTTTCAGCGCATGCCTGCTGAAGGTCAGGGATTTTTGAATCCAGAGCAATGACCGCTTTTACCTGGCCTGTGGATATCATGCCTGCTATTTCACGTGGGCGGTACTGTGGATTGATTGCCACCACTACCGCCCCTGCCCTCAAAATTCCAAAAAACACCAAACCGAAGTGAGGGATATTGGGAAGGATCATTCCAACATGATCACCCGCTTGGATCCCAAGGTGAATCAATCCAGTCGCTATCCTTTCGGTGAGAACTTCCACCTCCGCATAGGTTAATTGTGTATCGTTATAACTAAAACAATCCTTGCCGGGATATTGCCTGCAGGCATTCAGTAGAAGGTCCACCAGCGAATGACTGGGATAACTTAATTGCCCGGGAACATGCGAATCATATTTTTTTAACCAGGGTTTGGATGAATAAGGGTTCAGGTTTGTTTGCATACCCATCCTTCTTTTGATCGAATAAATTTAACAACCTCTCCTGTTATCAAGGGAGAAGATTTGAACCAATGGATTCTCTCATCATCCTGCTTGAACCAGTTCGCCTGGCGCCGAACAAATTGATGCGTCCGGCTTTTGATAATACGGATAGCTTCATCCAAACTGATTTTCTTCTCCAGGAAATCAATGATTTCCTTATAACCAATGGCTGACAAGGACGGCAGGTCTTTTGAATAGCCCTTATTCAAGAGCCCCCCCACTTCAGCCACCAGCCCATCTTTGATCATCTGATCGACGCGCGCATCAATTCGCTGAAACAGAATTTCCCGTGGCAGGTGCAATCCAATAATTTTGTATGAATATTTCGAACCCACTTTCAGGCGCTGGTCAGAAAATGCCCGTCCGGTACCCAGGATGACTTCCATGGCTCTAATGATTCGCCGCACATTTCGATGGTCAATTTTCAACGCGGCAACAGGATCAAGCAACTTCAATTTTTGGTGTATTTCTTCAGAACCAATTTCATCCGCCCAATTAGATAAAGCCGCCCGGAGCTTTTCATCCGGCTTTTGAGGTGGTATGGACCATCCCTCAATGATGGCGTGGATGTATTGCCCGCTTCCCCCAACCATGATCGGCAATTGACCTTGTGAATGAACCGATTCAATAGCTTGCTCTGCCTTTTGCTGAAAAATTCTAAGACTGATGGCTTCATCCGGCATTGCAAAGTCAATCAAATGGTGAGGAATCTTTCTTTGCATTTCAAGGGAGGGTTTGGCTGTGCCGATATCCATTCCGCGATAGAACAAACGTGAATCTGCCGAGATGATTTCCCCATCCAATTGGCATGCCACATCAAAGGCAAGCTGTGTCTTCCCCACCCCCGTCGATCCGACGATAATTATCAGGGGATCAATCACCAGATATTGCATTCTTGAACCAACGTATTGTGTTTTTGTTTCTGGACGGACTCCCATCAATGACGATTGCATCAATTCTCCAATCCTCACCAAGGTGCGGATGTTCCTGTATATACGCTTCAGCTGAATCAATCAGGTGCTGCTGTTTTGGCTTGGTGATGGACTGTTCACCAAAACCAAACGCATCCGAAGAGCGAGTTTTTACTTCAAAGAATACAACCTGTGAATCTTCCAGTCCAATCAGGTCCAATTCACCATAAGGAGTGCGAAAATTGGAATCCAGGATTTTCACACCTTTTCGCTCCAGATAAATTCTTGCCTTCTCTTCGCCCCATTTTCCCAATTGCTGCTTGTCTGACATGCGGTTACTTCTAATTTAATAATTGACAAGCCAGTTTGGCGGTTCTCTCCGCCGATTTTTCAAGCGGGACTTCAATGACCTTGAATCGCTCCATCATCTTTTTAGGATCAATTGAGAAAGATGTGAGGAAATTATCTAATTTTGCTTTGGAATCGATCAAAATACCTGCTCCAGATTGAACCACAAAGTTCGTGTTTTCTCTCTCCTGTCCTGCTCCTGAGGTTAAAAGAACAATTGGTTTCTTATACGCCAGCGCTTCCGCAACAGTCAATCCACCTGGTTTGGTAAACACGATATCAGAAAGGTCAATTAATTCTTGCATATTTTGTGGGAAATCATACATGCTTACATTTGAACGGGAGCCTATCGTAGTTAGAGCATTGGAGAATAGTTTTTTTGCATTCCCGAATACGAACCACCAATCAATGTTGTTGACTTCTTTTTCCCTGAGGATATTGATCAGCTGGTAAATGCGCGGGTGTATGATCAAATACGGAGCGATGCGATAACTGCCTGCCAAAACAATGGCGCGAACGCCTGATTTCTCAGTCTTCCTTAAATGCTTCTTTTTCTTGAGAATTGAAACGGGGATGCCGAAATTGTGTATTTTCTCCGCCGCGAGACCTCTCTGTTCCAGTTCCTTTACCATTGCCTCATTGGGCGCGATGAATGCATCCACCTGATCCGTGGACCAGTATGGATGCAAAAATTGATCAGTGGCAACCGCCATTAATGGCGGTGATGCGTGTTTTTTTCGCCATTGGCTGATCACCGAACAGGGAAAGGTGTGAGTACAAATGATCAGATCCGGAGAAAAAGACTCAACTGCCTTGATGATGTCTCTCTTTAAAGGTCCTGTCCGGGTAATGATGTCATACCCCCATTTGAAAGTGCCATGCCGCCAAACAAAAGTGTACAGGTTCGGAAAGAGCAAACTTGGGATGAACGAGAAGGTTTCCTGGAGAAGCGCATTTGCCCTGTTTTGGCGAAAAATATCGCGCAATTCTAATTGAATGCCTGCATCCATTTGACTGATGGCCTGGGCAATCGCACGAGCCGCTGAGAGGTGTCCCGAACCGATCGAGGCATAAAAGATCTGGACTTTTTTCATTGCTAAAGATTACCCCACATCAATAATTCCTGGTTGCCAATTAAGAAAAAGAACATCGGAATTATTTTACCGTAAGGATATAATTTTACCTATCGGTATATAGATCATGCCAACCGCTGAAATCATCGCCATTGGGACGGAACTTCTTTTAGGGATTACCCAGGACACCAACACGCGCTTCCTGGCACAGGCGTTGAACCGTCTTGGGGTGGACCTCTTCCGCACCACCATCATCGGGGATAATTGCAGCCGCATCACACAATCCATGCAGGAAGCCCTTCAGCGCGCCGACCTGGTGATCACCTGCGGCGGACTGGGTCCGACCATCGATGACCCAACCCGGTTAGCGGCAGCCAACGCATTTAATACAGAGTTGATTTTTCATCCTCAATTGTGGCAGTCAATTCAGGTGAGATTCAATAAAATGGGAAGGGCTGCAACCGATAACAACAAGCGCCAGGCATTCATCCCTCAAAATGCGGGGATCATCGAGAACCCTGTCGGCACCGCCCCTGCATTCAGCATTGAAACCGGTAATAATTTACTGGTATGCCTGCCGGGCGTGCCGGCCGAATTGGTATTTCTATTCCAGAACGCTGTAACGCCTCTAATAAAACAGAAATACAACCTTCATCAAATCATCTTTTCCAAAATTGTGCGCACCTGCGGGCTTGGGGAATCCGGGGTGGATGAATTGGTCGCCGACCTGGAGAAGATGACCAATCCCACCGTCGGGTTGAGCGCCCATCCCGGCATGGTGGATATCCGCATCACCGCAAAAGCCAAAGATGGAAAAGAAGCTGATCAACTAATTCTGCCCATCCTTAACACCATCCAGGAGCGCCTGGCGGATTACATTTTTGGTTACGATGATGACCGATTGGATTCCGTTATTCGTGAGAGGATCGTAAAAACCGGGACTTCGATTTCGCTCATCTTATCCGCTTCTTCATTAAATTTGGAGAATTCCCTCAACTCACTGCAGATTTTTGCAAAAATTCTCCCAACGCAAATCCAAAGTCTGGAATTCATAGAAAAATTGAAAGAATTGCAGGCGGATAATGAATTTATAATAGGATTGGACCTAACTACCGGAGAAGGATATACACTGGTAAGGTTTCATTGGTTACATAAATCAGAGATCAGCATTGAAGAGAAAAGATTCGCCAGTCACCCTGACCTTTTGGAAAGATGGTTGATCAATATGACCCTTGATTTCTTGCGCAGGAAATTCGATCAAAAGGAACTCAAATGAAAAAAGTGGATTCTATTTTTGCCCATGCCCTCGTCCTCACCATGGATGCCGCCCTTCATCATTATCATGATGGCGCGGTAGCCGTCGAAGGAGATTCCATTGCTGGCATCGGCACAACCGAACAAATTCTCAAAGAGTTTTCTGCCAGGGAAAACATCGATTGTCAGCAGAACATTCTCATGCCCGGGCTGCTGAATATTCATACCCATGTACCCATGAACATGCTGCGCGGACTGGCGGATGACCTGCGCCTGGACGTCTGGCTGCAAGGCTATGTCTGGCCGGTCGAACATGAGTTCGTCAACCCGGATTTCATCCGCCTAGGTACACAGATCGCCTGCCTGGAAATGATCCGCAGCGGCATCACCTGTTTTGCCGACATGTACTTCTTTGAAGACACGGTGGCGGAAGTGGCTGCCGGGTTCGGAATGCGGGCTGTTTGCGCACAAACGGTTCTCAAATACCCCACCCCCGATGCCCACTCATATGAAGAAGCGCTTGAATTGACCGAAAAATTGATCAAGCGCTGGAAAAACCATCCCCTGATCGTTCCCGCGGTTGCGCCGCACGCGGCTTACACCTGCCCACCGGAAATATTGCAGGCATGCACCAGGATCGCCCTGGACCATGATATCCCGCTGCATACCCATATTTCCGAGACCGCTGATGAAGTCGAGAACATGCGCAAGGAGACCGGCATGCCGGTGGTGCCGTATATGAAAAAACAGGGGCTGTTTGAGGCAAAAACATTCGCCGCCCATTGCGTGCACATTGATGAAGGTGAAATGCGTACCCTGCTGCATTCCAATGTCGGCGTTGCCCACAATCCATCCTCGAATTTGAAACTCGCCTCCGGTATTGCACCCGTTCGAAAGATGATCGAACTCGGCTTGAACGTTGGCATCGGCACAGATGGAGTAGCCTCGAACAATGACCTGGACTTCTTTGAAGAAGTGCGCCTGGCCTCGTTCCTGGCAAAAGGCAGCAGCGGTGACCCAACCGCTGTCCCCGCCCCCAAGACGCTCGAGATGGCCACCCGCATTGGCGCCCAGGCCATCCACCTGGATAAGCTCACTGGTTCGATTGAAATCGGCAAGCGGGCTGACATGATCCTGGTGGACATCCACACCATTCACAACACCCCGCAATTCAACCATTCGGAATTTGCGCCGTACGCGCAACTAGTCTATGCCGGGAAATCGACCGACGTGACCGACATGATGGTGAATGGTAAATGGGTGATGCGCAACCGGGTCATCAAAGGCGTGGATGAAAAGGATATTTTTGAAAAGAGCAAGGACTATGCGGAAAAAATCGACCAGTTCCTGATCAAGCGCGAAAAGTCTGTCCTTTCCAAGCTGATCGCCATCGGGGGTACCAGCCAGGAGGAGAGCTACGAAGTACAGGCAAAAGTCATCATTGAAGACTCAGCACCGGTCTTAAAGAAAATTCAGAGCCCCGGCATCCGCATCATCCGCACGCGCCATTACCATGAATTTGATACCTACTTCCTTTTCAAGGATGAGCCGGATCTGCTGCGATACCGCGAAGACCACTTCATTGAAGAGAATGGCGATATATCCAACGTGCGCACCCGCCTGACCCTCATCCAGCCGGCCAGGGAAGGAAAATATTCCGAAGACATCATTCTTTCCAAGAGCCGCTACATTGCCCCCGCCAATCAAAGCCTGCGGTTTTACAAGGAATATTTCAAGCCGGCGCAGGAAACGGAAATTGAAAAAGACCGCCTGCGATACCTGATCGAATTTGAAGAGGAAGAGTTCTTCATCAACATTGATCGCATGGACAAGCCAGCATTGGGATTGTTCCTGGAGATCAAAGCCCGCACCTGGAGCGAGAAGGATGCCAAAGACAAAGCCGGGAAGATCGTTGACCTGCTCAAATTGCTTGGGCTTGGCGACCACAAGGTGATTACCCAGGATTACATTCAGATCATCACTCCCAAATAATCGGCCGGCTCAATGAACTCCAGCGCGGATGACCCAATCCGGGTGCTTTTCCTGGCGGCGGAAGCCGACCCATTTGTCAAAGTCGGCGGGTTGGCGGATTATGCCGGGTCCCTGCCGAGAGCGCTGATGCAGCTTTCACCGGCGATCACCAAACACCACAAGCTGGAGTTGCGCCTGGCCATCCCAGACCATGGTCAGATCGATCACAAGATATGGGGCATCAAACACCTGCTGGATTTCAACATCCGCGAAAAGGGCAAACCGGTACTGGCCAGGGTATATACCGCAACCAACCAGGGAGTACCGGTTTATTTCATCGGCCGGAAATCCCGTGAAAGCAATAAGCATCCCGTCTATCTGCCAAAGGACAAATTGAATGGGCGTAAGTTCGGCTTTTTTTCGATTGCCGCCCTGGAACTGCTCAAGATCCTGAATTGGCCGGCTGACATCCTGCATGCCAATGATTGGCACACGTCGTTTTCCATCATCAAACTTGCGCAAGCGAAAGAAAAGGACCCTTTTTATAAAAAAACCAGATCATTGCTGACCATTCACAACCTGGCTTACATGGGCGGGGGAAGTGAAAAGACGCTGGAAGGTTTTCAATTGAACCCTGTTGACGATCCCCATTTACCACCATGGGCACATAACCAGCCATTGCCAATGGCGATTGCCCTGGCGGATGACATCGTGGCCGTTTCGCCGTCCTATGCGCAGGAGATCAAAACACCGCAATTCGGCTATGGCCTGGAAAAAATGCTCAAACAGCGCGGTAAATCGGTTTCGGGGATATTGAACGGGATCGATCATCAGCGGTGGAATCCATCAACAGATGCGTGCATCGCCGAACAGTATTCGGTGGATAACCTTGAAGCGAGAAAAACCAACAAACGCTTTCTGCAGGACAAGTTCTGCCTGCCTACTACCGGTCGGGAAATGCCGCTCATCACCATCATCAGCCGGCTGGATCATCAAAAAGGGATCGATCTGCTGATCGATGGGTTTGAAATGCTGCAGGGACTGGACTTCCAATTGATCATCCTCGGGTCGGGCAGCCAAACGATTGAAAGTCAATGCCGCCAACTGGAAGAAAAATACCCCCGGCAGGTCAGAGCGCAATTGAAGTTTGATCCCGAATTGGCCAAACAATTGTACGGCGGCGCGGATATGATCCTCATCCCTTCCCGCTTTGAGCCCTGCGGTCTGACCCAGCTGATCGCCATGCGCTACGGCTGCCTGCCGGTCGCCCGGGCCACCGGCGGCCTAAAGGATTCCATCCAGGATGGGGTGAATGGTTTTCTATTCAATGACCTCACCTCATCCGCCCTGTCGGCAGCCATCAAGAGAGCCATTGGCATCTTTCAAAAAAGGAGTCAGTGGAGGAAAATGCAGGTCAGTGCAATGAATAGCGACTTCTCATGGGATAAGTCCGCCCGTGCCTATGGCCGGCTTTATCAAAAATTGCTGGATGAGGTTCACCGCTGAGAATTGGTTTTATTGGCAAATATGGATAGCGCGATCCCGATCAGGATCAAGCCGCCGCCAACCACTTCCAACCAGACGGGGACTTCTCCCAATAAAACCAATGCTAGAACACTAGAGCCGACCGGCTCACCCAGCAAGGCGATGGACACAAGCGAAGCGGGCATACTGCCCAACAGCCAATTGATCAAGGAGTGCCCGAATAGTTGCGGTATCACCGCCAGAAATATCAGCCATTGGATAGCAACGGTTGAATACCCGCTGATCCTTTGTTGAGATAAAAAACAAAAGATCAATAAAATTAGCGAGGCAACCAGATAAACCACGGATGTATAAGAAATGTTGCTCAGTGATTTCCTTAATAGGCGGCCTGCCATGACATAACCGGCCGCCATGAAGGCGCCGAACAAAGCCAGCAGATTTCCGAGCAGGATCTTATCCACCCCTGAAGTTGAATGAAATGCTGAACAAACAAGCTGACCACCGAAGACGTGGCAGGCTTTTGCAAAGGTCACCAGCAAGCCACCCAAAAAAGCAATCCCCAAGAATAAAAAGGTTTGCCTGGTGATCTTTTCCTTCAAAACCCAGGGGGAGAACAAAGCCACCCAGATGGGCGTGGTGGTCACCAGCACCACGGAACTGGCAACCGAGGTGAGTTCCAGCGAGGTGATCCAGGCCGCAAAATGGAGGGCCAGGAATATTCCGGAGAGGATCAACTTCCACCAGTCAGCCCAAACCAGGCGCTTATATTCCTGAAAATGGCGGGAGCGGAGCAAACACACGGTAATGACTGACGCGATGGCCATGCGGTAAAGCGCAATGACTATGGAAGGCACTTCCTGCTGGGCATAGCGAATAAAAAGGGAAGCGGTTGAGATGGATAAGATGGAAAAGAAAAGAGGCAGGTATGGCGTGGTCTTTCCTGCGCGGGCGAGAGAGCTTTTCGGCATATTTGACAAAGGGTTTGGCGCTGGTTACAATCTTACAAAAAGAATTGGAGGACAAGATGACCTACGAACTGCCCAAACTGCCTTACGATTATACAGCCCTCGAACCGTATATGGACGCCAAAACGGTGGAAATCCACCATGACAAGCACCATGCCGGTTACACCGCCAAGCTGAATGCCGCCCTGGAAAAATACCCGCAACTGGGCGAACAGAAGATCGAGGACCTGCTGGCCGACCTCAGCAAGGTCCCGGAAGAGATCCGCAGCGCGGTCAGAAACAATGGCGGCGGCTATTTCCATCACAACCTGTGGTGGCAGCAGTTGAAGGTAAACCCGGGTAAACAGCCGGTTGGAAAATCAGGTGCAGCGATCCTTGCCTCTTTTGGCGACCTTGAGGCCTTCAAAGCCAAAATGACCACCGCCGCCCTCAACCAGTTCGGCAGCGGCTGGGCGTGGCTGAGCCGGAAAAAAGACGGCAGCCTGGTCATCCATGCCACCCCCAACCAGGATTCACCGGTCAGCGAGGGTTTGCATCCCCTTCTCACCATTGATGTTTGGGAGCACGCCTATTACCTCAAATACATGAACAAACGGGATGAGTTTGTGGCCAACTTCTGGAACCTGGTCAACTGGGAAGAAGTGGAACGCCGATTCAGCCAATTCAAGTAAATTTGGGAGAAGGAATCAACCCATGCCACGCGTGATCACCAGCCTGTGCCTGCGCGATTCGAGCTGCACGGTCGTCTGCCCGGTGGACTGCATCAAACCCGGGCTGCCGATCGAAGAGTACCCGACCTACTACATCAACCCGGATGAATGCATCGACTGCGGCGCCTGCGAGGCGGAATGCCCGAATTCCGCCATTTTTGAAAAAGAGGCCGTACCTGTTGCCTATACTGCCAAGGGTGGTGAAAGGGTCTCCATGCCGGCCAGCAGCTCGGGATACGATGAAAGCTGGGAGGGGAAAGACCGCCAGGCGGAAGCGGTCAAGCTGCCGGCCACCCGGGTGCTCAAAGCGGGAGAGGTGATGGACCTGACCCCGGCTATTGAAGCCAACGCCAGGTTTTTCACAGAAGGACCCGGCAAGGGATAACGAATAAAAATATTTAAGAATAAAATAATATGAACATTGAATTCGTAGTCTCCGAGATCATCCCTGCATCGCCACTCGAAGTATACCGATCCTGGCTCGATTCCGACGCCCACTCGAAAATGACCGGCAGCCCTGCACGGATGTCAACCAAAGTTGGCGGCAAGTTCAAAGCCTGGGATGGGTATATCCAGGGCAGGAACATCGAGCTTGAACCCCCTAAACGAATCCTCCAGCACTGGCGAACCATCGAGTTCGCTGATACCGAAGAAGATTCCCTCGTTGAGATTTTGATTCAAGATGAGCAAGGATCTTCCAGGGTCACGATCCGCCACACCCGGCTTCCTCAGCATGGCATGCAATATCAACAGGGGTGGCGGGATTCCTACTTCACTCCAATGAAGGAGTACTTCGCCAGGTCTGGTGAGAGCCGCACCACCTAAAGTGCCGTTGTAACTAACGCCGGCAGCGCGGGAACCGAAGAAAGCTGGGAGGGAGAGGACCGCTTGGGGGAAGTGGGGCAGCTGCCAGCCACCCGGTTGCTCAAAGCGGGTGAAGTGATCGACCTGACCCCTGCCATTGAAGCAAACGCCAGGTATTTTACGGAAGGACCGGGAAAAACTTAACCCAGAAAAACAAGCCTGAAGGTGACACTTCGGTTTTTTTATTGGTCAGATAGCGCGCTTGTATGGGGTGCAAAAGGTCGGAGGTTCAAACACTCATGAGTGTGCTTCGCGATCCTCTTGGCCTGACAAAATATGGAGGAGGCGGCAAACCAGAAGCCACCTATTTATGGGGTTTATCAAGTCCCCGCTATATAATTTTTCATACCACTAAGTTCGAAGTGGATCCATGGTGAGATCAATGATCTTAATAGTAAATTGTAATTAAAAACAATAATGCGTTGTTTCTTTATTTGCTATAATATACGAAATCAAGCCTAACCAGGAGGCAAATATGGTACAAGCTTTGTTGCTGCGCATATTAGTAATATTAATTCTAATGATTATTACAGCTGTGGTTGGGGTAAAACACAATAAAAAATTAAAACCCTGGGGAGACCTCTGGGGCATAGCCTATATTATTGGGACGGTCCTTACAATCCTGTCCATTCCATGGCTCATTTTCTTTTTTATGAACACTGCTGGTTATTAACCAAGAACCCGAACACCACCTCAGCGATTGAATGTGTGCCTGACTTCGTATCAGAGAATGCAGGTTTGATTCCCGTCATGGGCATTATCATTTTAGGTGAAGATGGTTGTCTAATCCTTCCCGGTTACGCATTTCACTGCAACAAATGCAAAGTAAAATATGCAACAAGAAACCAATGGTGAGGCAAATGACAAAGAATAAATCGCTCAACCACATCCCAAAATCACACACGATCACAAAAAACGCAGCAGAGGAAATATTTCACATTGTTTATCCCGGAAGCGATAAGGATTTCAAAAAAAACAAGACGAGAGAAATTGAGCAATGGCTGGTGGAAGGTTCTTTCTTTGGAAATGAAAATCCGGCAGAGCTGGCCAAGGCATGGCAGGAGTATTGCAAAGATTCAGATTATTAGTAATTAATTTGGATATATAGTATTTCTTGTGAGTCGCCTTCACTGGTGCAAATCGAGTGCTATTGTGGCTGTAACGCATGGACTCCATGCACAGTGTAGATGCTTTTGATGATCGATTAAATGTGACGATAATCCCGCAGGTATTCATCCACCGAACGGTTCATCTCCCTGGCAAAATCTGAATTGTATTTGCGGGTGCAGAAAGCCTGCAGCCAGGCTTCATAGGGCTGATCGCCAATATTCTTTGCGAACATTTTTCTCAGTTTCGGCCCATCCATGCGCTGATACGTGTTTTCATGGACGATGTATTGCAGATCACAACGAGGAGGTTTTGGCCTTTGCTGCTGCTGTTCGGTCGGATAACCGAATACCAGCATGGCCGCCGGAAAGACATAAGCGGGCAGGTTCAATAATTGCCGGTGTTGTTCGCATTGTTCCATGACATCCCCGATGTAGCAGGAACCGATGCCAAAGCTCCAGGCAGCGGTGACGGCGTTCTGCGCGGCAATGACGGCATCCTCCACCGCCAGCAGGAAATCACCGCTGCCGGGCAGGCGCGGCTGGCAGCCGCCCTCGATAAAGGCATCAAACCACTTTTGGACGTCGGCGCAGAAGATCAACACCATGGGCGCTTTGGCGATGAAGGGCTGGTTGTCACAGGTGATGGCCAGGCGGTCCTTGATGTTCTGGTCGGTGATATCCAGGATGGTATAGAGCTGCTGATTGCCGGCGGTCGGGGCGGCCATGGCGGCCAAGAGGATTTGTTGTTTGATCTCCGCGGGGATGGGTTTGTCTTCATATGCGCGCACCGATTTACGACTATGTAAATTCTCGATGATGGGATTCAAGGGATTCTCCTCCAATAATTTAAATGGGTTGAATTTTAACAGCACGCAACAGCTTTTCTCAACAAATCTTAATAATAATTGATACAAATCTCAATTCAGCTCCGGAAATTGCAGAATATTTGCGATCAATGCAGTATGGGTTGGAACCAGATTACTAAAGCCCTTATAGTGAAAAAATTGAATTCCATTGAGTGATTGACGCGAATGGCGCCTTTTCCCACTTAATACTGTTCAATTTTCAAATATAACCATCGAATTAGTTGTGGGATTTTATCTGAGAGCTTCTTTACTTTATTAAATGGAATGAACTAATTATGAATCGTGCATTCGTAGAGGTCTAACATTACCGGTTTGATTGCGGTTGCTTGGTATAGTTATGATGTTCCCCGCCAAATACAACTGCTTATAAAAAAATTATATAATCAAAAATCCCATTATTGCCATATGCCTGACATTATTCGCATATGAATCTTCTTGGAGAAATTGGCAGGGTGCGTGCTATGTCGGGTGGTTTATTTTTCAGTTTTTCGTCTATTATTATTAATCATTACATTTGTAACCAAACCGCCAATCAGGCTAGCAATAACACCACCCATTGCATGCCATAATATATCATTATCATCATGATAAGAACAAGTTCGACCCAAAAATTCACATCCAGTATTGATCCCAATAAACCAACCGGCTGCCCATCCTAATGGAATAAAAACCACACCAGGGTCTGATGAAATTATTTTTTCGCGAACCAGTACAAATGCAGTAATTAGACCTCCAATCAAGCCAAAAATCGCAAATTGAGCTGCATCAGCCCAACTAACTATTATCTGTCCGCCATAATTTGTAACAATACCCCGAAGGACTACTCTTGCAATCCATCCATGAATTCCCCCAGCGAACAACCAACCCAAACCGATTGATAAAACGCTTTTCCATTTTTCTAAAAGATTATTTGAAAAGTATACAGCCCCAGTAATTGTTCCTCCAATTAAACCTGTAATACCCCAACCTATTGAAGAAAATAAAAATTGGTGATTAGTATCACGTAAACTAAAGATACCATAGTACAAACCTCCTCTCCAAACGGCTATTCTGCTGCCGACGACCCAGGCGATTGCCCATGCTAATATAATCCATATTAGCGAATACATCGGTACAGATTGGGCTTGGTTTTCCGAATGTTGTTTTTGCATAATAGTCTCCTTATTTGATTATAGATGGGCATTTATTCGCATTCCCTATCAGTGAGGAAATTGACAAACCTTTAGAACTATTGCCTAATTTATGAAATGATAGATTGTTTACTGCTTGTAGAAGATTCGACCAAAGTAGTAAAGGTTTAGGGTTTTATGTGGCATCAGATTATTTCTAGATAATACATTTCAAATTATATATATTTTTATCAATTTGTGGTATTGATTCTTTCTAATCCTGTGATACCTTTGAATATTCCCAAGGCCTATCGCCCCGATTATCTAAAGGAAATCATACTCATCGGCAATTTATATGGGAGTAATTATTTCAAAATAATGAATTTGATACTTTCCTGTGCAATTCGCAAGCAAAACCCCTGGCCGAAATTTTACTTGGTGGTCACAACCGCACCTGCATGCAATGCAGCGCCAATGGTGCCGGCCGTATTTTGAAATTGGGCAACTCTTAAATCTGCCCTGGTTTTTAATAACCCGGAAAATTCTTCGTAGCATTTGCTGACCCCGCCACCGATGATGATGACATCGGGGTTAAGTAATTTTTCCATCTCATCCAGGAATCCCTGGAAGCGCCGGGACCATTTTTTCCAGGAGAGGTCCTTTGCCCGGCGGACGTAATCCGATACCCGTTTTTCGGCATCCGTGCCGTTGAGCAGCAGGTGGCCAAATTCCGTATTGGGCAGCAGCTGGCCATGGCTGAAGACGGCCGTGCCAATGCCCGTGCCAACCGTCAGCAGCAACACAACTTTGTCGGCAGAGTCCCTGCCCGCCCCAAAGGTCATTTCCGCCAGGCCGGCCGCATCGGCGTCATTGATGACGCGGGTGCTGCAACCAGTTTGGTTCTCAATGAATTGCGCCACATCCATGCCGACCCACTTTTTGCTGATATTGGCGGCGTTCAGGGCGATCCCATCGCGGATGACGGCCGGAAAGCCGAGGCCGATGCGTCCCGACCAGTTGTGCTGCATGACCAACTGGCGGATGAGTTTGGCAACGTCATCCGGTCGCGCTTTGTGCGGCGTGCGCACGCGCACCCTTTCTGAATGCAGCTGCCCGCTGGCGCAGTCCACCAGGGCGCTTTTAATGCCCGTACCGCCGAAATCAATGCCGAGTACGATCATGGCTGCGTGGGTTGCGGGCAGAGATGGTCCAGATGTTCCTCATAGGTTTTAAAGAATTGATGAACGCCGCTGCCATCGCATTTGGCCTGGAAGAACAAGTAATCTGAGGCAGCCGGGTATGCGGAGGCCTTCAGGCTTTCCAAGCCGGGATTACAGATGGCGGCCGGGGGCAAACCGACCTTTTTATAGGTATTCAAAGGGGAAGCCGAATCAAAATCCCGGCTGGTGAGCGGAACCTTCCACCAGCCGCCCTCTTTTGTCCCGACCGCATACTGGACGGTGGCATCACTATCCAATTTCTTGTCCGCCTTCAAGCGATTAATAAATACGGATGCGATCATGGGCGCTTCCCGGGGAAGCACCATTTCCCGTTGGACGATGGAAGCCATGATGACACCCTGGGCGGGTGTCAAATTATTCTTCTGCCACCCGCTGATTAGGTCGGATGTAATGGCAGTATCAAACTTCAATAAAAATGTCTGCAGGAATTCATCCAGGTTTGTCGACCGCTTAAATTGATACTCGCCGGGAAAAAGAAATCCTTCCAGGTTTTTCAGCGCCTTCCACTTTTCCGGCAAAACGGCTGCAGGGGGAGCTTTTACTGTATCCAGAAAATCATTTGGGTCAATATCCAGCCCGGAGGTGGGCAGCAGGGCGGCAATCTCCTCCGCGCGCATACCGGGCAAAATGACAAAGCTGACCTCATACGGGGTGAGGTCACAGATCTGTTCAGCGATCTGAAGCGCATTCAGCGCAACAGTGAATGAATAATCTCCCGCGATTATGCGGGCATCCAAGCCCCTGTATTTCAGCAGGATGAGGAATGATTCGGTGTTCTTAATCAAGCCCAGCTCTTTTAAATGCTGCGCCACCTGGTCGGCTGTCTGACCCCTCTTGATAGTGAATGGAATGCTCTGCCCGGCTATATTTCTCATAGTTAGCAATTCCTCCTGGTTGAACAATACCCGCGCAGAATAGATCAGACGTTGGGCAAAGTCCAGCCGCGGGTCCGGCGGTCCGAACAAACCCTCGGCCTGGGCGGGAATATAACGTGCCAGCAAAACCAGGGAGGTGATGAAGAATACGATCACCAGCAACAGGCTCAAAGCCAGAAATGCTTTGTATTTCATTTATTCAATTTCCTCGTTTCCATGACTCTCAAGGTAAGATTGCAGCAACAGGGCAGCCGCCATGTCATCCTGATGACCTCGGCGCTTCTTTTTTGGTACGCCCAACCCGAGCAAGACCTCCTGTGCCAAGTTGGTGGTATGCTCCTCGTTCCAGAAATGGATCGGCAAGTCGGTGTAATTCTTAATCTCCTGCGCAAGCCGTTCGGCACTCCAGCCACTGGGCGAGGGCTGACCGTCTTCGTCGGTGGACAATCCGATGATGATCTCACCGACCTCCTTTTCCTTCGCCAGGTCAGCAATCCCGCGCGCATCCACCTGGCGGGAGACATGCGCAAGAATGGCAAATGGTTTGGGAAACCTGCCGCTGGGGTCCGTGAGGGCGATCCCAATGCGCTTGCTGCCCGGGTCGATGCCCATCAGTCGTTTTTGTGTGGTGTGCATGCTGGATTAATTATATAGGCATGATCTATAGGTTTGTTTAAATCCGTTTGCACCATCTTTCATCATAAACCGGTGAAACATAAGAGATGAAATCAATCAATTTCGTTTATTTTCGCCCTATCTAAAATTATTAACATAAATCAGATAAGGCAAACTCAAAAATGCCCATATAATAAATAATCAGATTGCAAAGGAAACCAGTGATGAAGAAACTCATAGTTGGTCTCTTATTGGTGCTCATAATAACTTCCTGCAATATCCCCCGTCCAGGACAAATGAGTTTCGAGCAAGTGGTCGCGACGGAAGTGGTGGTTGCCAGTACTGCAACGGCCTTCCAGGAATATGTTGAAGGCACAATCGCATCAACCAAACCCACCCCTTCTCAATCGGTGACAACCACGCCGGTGCAGGTCACGCCATCGGTCACCCCAACCGCCATCAATTTCAACGAAAAGCTGGGCATGCCAGGCTGGAAGGATGAATTGAACAGCGGCGCTGGCTGGAGCTTATCCAAGCCGAATACCGAAATGCCGAATGTGCTCATCCAGGTGGCGAACGGCGCCCTTTCCATGAGCCGCTCCGTCCCCTACGGCGGCAAGAACTGGTGGCTGAATTACCAGCAGATCAAGGACTTCTACCTGCAGGCAAAATTCAAGACCCAGCTTTGCAACAGCGATGATCAATACGGGCTGGTCTTCCGCGCTCCTAATTACGTTTCAGGCCTGGGCTACTATTTCACCATCACCTGTGACGGCCATTTCAATTTAATGCGCTGGGATGGGAGCGGTGCGGCCAACCTGTTCACCTGGGAAAAAGCGGATGCCATCCAGGCCGGCTCCAATCAGACCAACCTGTTGGGCATCTGGGTCAAGCAAAATGTGATCCGCTTGTATGCCAATGGGGTGCTGCTCAAGGAGATCACTGATTATTCCCTCACCAACAAAGGCCATTTCGGCTTGTTCATTGACTCGCGGCAGACGCCCGGTTTTTCAATTGAATTGGATGAGATCGCTTATTGGGAGAACCCAAATGACCTCTAACAAAAAGTCATCGACAAAGATAAAAACAGCAGAAGACCTGGAAATCACCCCGGAAGAACTGTATCTTTCCAGGCGGAAATTCATGCGTAACAGCGCCGTGCTGGGTGCCGGGGCAATGTTGGTGGCTGGGTGCGCGCCAGATTCGACGAGTGGTCCAAGTGGAATTGCCGCCACCAGCACACCCGTTGTCGATGACAAGGTCAACTCCTTCGAGGAGATCAGCGGGTATACCAATTTTTACGAATTCTCCGAAGACAAATCCGGCCCAACCCAGCTGGCCAATAGATTTCAAAAGCTCGCCGTGGACCGTGCGCGTGGATGGACTGGTGAGCAAACCAGCCAATTTTTCGATGGATGAAATCAAGACCAAATTTCCTTCCGAGGAACGCATCTACCGCATGCGCTGCGTGGAGGGCTGGTCAATGGTCATCCCCTGGCTGGGTTTTCCACTGCAAAAGCTGCTCAATGAGGTGCAACCGACAGACCAGGCGAAATATGTGCGCTTTGTGACCCTGCTGGACCCTGCCCAATTTCCGGGCCAGAACAAACCCTCTTATCCCTGGCCGTATGTGGAGGGGCTGCGGTTGGATGAAGCCATGCATGACCTGACCATCCTGTCGACTGGTTTATATGGAAAGGACCTGCCGCCCCAGAACGGCAGCCCCATCCGCCTGGTGGTGCCATGGAAGTATGGTTTCAAGTCAATTAAATCCATTGTGCACATCGAGCTGGTCGCGGAACAACCGCAGTCTTTATGGATGCAGTTGTATCCGGAAGCCTACGGCTTTTATGCCAATGTCAATCCGGATGTATCCCATCCGCGCTGGTCCCAGGCAAACGAGATGCGCATCGGGGATAACCGGCGAAGGAAAACTTTGATGTTCAACGGATATGAAGAGCAGGTTGCGCATCTCTACAAGGGCATGGACCTCACGATCAATTACTGATGAAATTTCGCCTGACCGTCATTCAAATATTAAATCACCTTGCTTGTGCCATTCCGCTCATCATTATTGTGGTTGGCACTCTCACCGATCAACTGACGGCCAATCCCATCCGTGAAGCCACCCTGCGTATCGGACGCACCTCCCTGACCTTTTTACTGCTTTCCTTCTCCTGCCGGCCAATAAGAAACATCCTTGATATGGATGCTTTTTTATTGATCCGAAAAGACCTCGGGTTGTATGGCGCTTTGTATGCCCTGCTCCACTTCTTGAACTTCATCGGGCGCGACTACCAGTTCACCTGGGCTGATATTTATCCATTGATCACCAATCAAACCTTTTTACAGGTTGGCCTGGCGGCATTGGGAATTCTGATTGTTCTGTTGCTTTCTTCCACTTCTTACTTCCAAAGAAGATTTCCCGGTTTTTGGAAAAAATTCCGTTTTCTTTCTTATACAGCTTTTGGCATTGCCCTTTTCCATTATTACCTGGCGATCAAAGGGGATAAAACTTCCGTATTGATCAATTTTCTTATTTTTCTGATTCTGGTACTCATCCGCCTGAAACCTTTTCGGAATATTCAATTTCATCTGCCCTTCATGCACAGGTTGAATTCAATCCTCAAACACCCTCTTTCGCCGCATGCCTGAATTCCAATTAAACCCCGATCAACAGAAATTAGTGCAGATGGATCCCGCAAGGAAGATCTTTCTTTGCGGTCCAGCGGGCGGCGGAAAGACCACGGCCGTCATAGCCAGGCTGGAGAATCTGTTCGGCAAAGGACTATCAGCCGATTCCTTTCTGATATTGGTTCCCCAACGCACGCTGGCCAAACCCTACTATGATTTTTCTTTGGGAAGGAAATTCGTTTTCAAGGGTGAGCCCACCATCCTCACCCTGGGCGGTCTGGCGCGGCGCATGGATGATCTATTTTGGCCGCTGGCAGCGGGCGAATGCGGTTTCGAATCCACCGTCCTGCCGCCCACTTTTTTGACCATCGAGACAGCCCAGTATTTTCTCGCAAAGGTGATAGAGCCCCTGCTGGCCAAAGGTTACTTCAGCGGCATCAACATCGAGCGCAACCGCCTGGCGGGCCAGATCCTGGACAATATGAACAAGGCCGCCGTCATCGGCTTTCCCCTGGAGGAGATCGCATCCCGATTGAAGGATGGCAGCCCGCAGGAAATCGGTCTGTGGGCGGCTTTTCAACAGGCGCAGGAATGTGCACTGCTTTTCCGTGAATACTGCCTGAAATACAACCTGCTGGATTACTCGCTGCAAATGGAAGTGTTCCTCAAACATCTGTGGCCGACGACCATTTGCCGCGATCATCTTCTTCAAAAATATCAGCACCTGGTTTACGACAATGTGGAAGAGGATGTGCCGGCCGCGCATGACTGGGTGCGCAACTGGGCGGACAAGTTGGAATCCCTTTTACTGGTCTATGACGAAAATGGCGGTTTCCGCACCTTTCTCGGCGCAGATGCCGAAAGCGGCAGGAACCTCGCCTACATCTGTGAGGAACAAGTGGTTTTTCAACAGACCTATACCTCCTCAGCAGGAATGCAAACCCTGAACAAAGTTTTGCGTGAAAACATCCTGCTGACCTCCAAGCCCCAGCCCCAGGTTGAAGTTTTCGAGCAGTTTACCTTTCAACAATTCAATTTTTATCCGGAAATGATCGAGGAAGTCTGTCTCGAGGTTCGCCAGTTGATTGAAACCGGGGAATCCCCCGGAGATTTTGTCATTTTATCCCCATTTTTATCAGATTCGCTTCTCTTTTCGCTCACAACTAGACTGAACGATCATCAAATTCCCTCCTACTCCGCCAGGCCATCGCGTGCCCTCGTACGGGAACCGGTCATCCATTGCCTGGTGGCTTTTGCCAAACTAGCCAATCCCAACCTGCAATTGTCAATGGATGCCATTGAGATGAGACAGGCATTGATGACCGCCATTGAAGGGATGGATGCTGTCCGCGCGCAATTGATCTGCAAAACATTGTTCAACGAACGGCATCCCGATACCGGGTTGGGTTCATTTAATAATTTGAAAGGGGAATTACCAGAAAGGATAACTTACCTTTTCGGGGAAAAAGTGGAAAAGATCAGATCCTGGCTCAATGACTATAAAGAAGGAGAGGTCCTGCCTTTATTTGGTTTCTGGAGCCGCCTTTTTGGCGAGGTGCTTTCCCAGCCGGGCTTTGGCTTTCACCAGGATTTCAATGCCGCCGAACTCACCGCCAGGCTGATCCTGTCCGCCAAACGTTTCCGGCAGTTGATGCTTCCACTGCCTGGATTCAATGAAATCGATTGCGGCCGTGAATACATCGCCTTGTTGCAGTCGGGTCTGCTTGGTGCCTTATTCTTTGAAGCGGGCGAGCATCCGCAAGCGGTACTGATTGCCCCGGCGTTCACCTACTTAATGACCAACCGGGCCGTCAAGTACCAATTCTGGCTGGATATTGGCAGCAACGGCTGGTGGGAGCGGCTCAATCAGCCCCTCACCCACCCCTACGTGCTCAGCCGGCACTGGCCAGGTGGCAAACCCTGGCAGGACAGCGATGAAATCAAAGCCAACCAGGTCACATTGGCCAGGTTGGTGGATGGCCTGCTCAGCCGTTGCAGCCGGCATCTTTACCTCTACATGGCGGGCATGGATGACCAGGGGCGTGAACAGCGCAACCAGCTTTTACAGGCGTTCAACCTGCTCTACCGCCGGGCTAACCGGGAGAAGGTGGACCACCATGTTTAAAGCCCGCCCGAACCAGGCAGAGATCATCAGTTTCCAGAGAGGCCGCATGGGGGTGTCGGCTGTACCCGGCAGCGGCAAGACCCATACCCTCTCGCGCCTGGCAGCCAACCTGATCGCCGAAAACCGAATTAATGATGACCAGGAGGTGTTGATCGTCACATTGGTGAATTCCTCGGTGGATAATTTTTCACAAAGGATCAATAAATTCATCCGTGAATACAACCTGCTCCCCAATTTTGGTTACCGGGTGCGCACCCTGCATGGGTTGGCCCATGACATCGTGAAAGAACGGCCTTCATTGGTACAGCTTGAGGAGCATTTTGAGATTGCCGATGAAACAGAAACTCAGGAGATCATCGATCAAATTTGCACCCACTGGTTGAAAACAAACCCATCCTTTGTGGAACAATATAAGAATGAGTCCATCTCCAACCATGGCAGTGGAATGGTGAAACAGGGATGGGAGAGGCTGGTGACCGACATTGCCGGCAGCTTCATCCGTCAGGCCAAGGATATGGAATATACCATAGAGGACATGCGCAACCTGGTCAGCAGGAAAAAGATATCTTCCCCATTTATGGATCTTGGCTTGCATGCTTATAGCGAATACCAACGGGCACTTTCATTCCGGGGAGCGGTGGATTTTGAAGACCTCATCCGCCTGGCGATCAAGGCACTGAAAGCCGACCCGGCATTTCTTGAGCGCTTATCCCGCCGCTGGCCGTACATCCTTGAGGATGAAGCCCAGGACAGCAGCATGCTGCAGGAAAAGATATTGCGCCTGCTGGCGGATGCCGGCAGTGCCTGGGTGCGAGTTGGCGACCCCAACCAGGCCATCTACGAGACCTTTACCACCGCCAGCCCGCGGTTTTTGAAGAAATTCATGCAGGATGAAGGCGTGCAGGGTCGCAGCCTGCCACACTCCGGTCGTTCCACGCTGAGCATCATTGACCTTGCCAATCATCTGATTTGTTGGACCAATGACGCCCACCCCGTAAATGAAATCCGTGACGCACTGACACCCCCGCTGATCGAACCCACCCCCGAAGGCGATCCGCAGCCGAATCCAGCGGATCAACCGGATGACATCCATTTGTACCTGGTCAAGCAGGAACCAGCCGAGGAAATTCAATCCATCGTGCGCTCATTAAAGAAAATCCTGGCGGCTGATAAGGAAAAAACCATCGCCATCCTGGTTCCGCGTAATGATCGCGGCGCTGAAATGGTGGGCGCATTGCAGGCTGCCGGCATCGAGTACCTGGAATTGCTGCACACCAGCAATACCACCCGCAAAGCCGCCCGGATGCTGGGCAAGGTGCTGCAATTCATGGCTGATCCTACCAAACCATCAGCGCTGGCCGAGTTATTTAGCAACTATGCTGATTATGTAACTGATAAAGGCAAAAAGGATGAGCGAATTCAGCAGATCAGCAGGATACTTCAGAAGCTGGACAAGATGGAAGATTTCATCGCCCCGATGCCCACCAGCAATGTCCTGGAGAAAATTCGGGAAGGCCTTCAGGATCCTTTTATGGTGGATATCCTAAGCAACTTTCAGGAAAAGGTCCATTTCTGGCAGAAGGCATCCCTGCTGCCGATAGACCAGTTCATCCTGACCATCGCCATGACCGTCTTCACCCAACGCCGCCGACCTGGCCACCGCTTACAAGATCGCCAATTTCCTGGAGCGCAACCAGAAGCTCCACCCGGAATGGAACTTCAATGATTTCACCACCCAATTGAATGCCATTGCCGCCAACCGCATCCGCATGTCCGGCTTTTCGGATGAAGATATTGGCTTTGACCCTGACCTGTACAAAGGCAAGGTCATTGTCTCCACCATCCACAAGGCCAAGGGCCTGGAATGGGACCGCGTATATCTCCTGTCGGTCAATAATTACGACTTCCCATCTTTCGAAGAAAAGGATGAATACATCGCCGAGCGCTGGTTCATCCGCGATGATCTCAATCTCCAGGCGGAAAACCTGGCTCAATTGAAAGCCCTGGCTGAACAAGCCGACGATGAAAAGAACAGCTTGGAAGGACGGGCAACAGAACAAGCCCGGCTGGATTATTGCGCGGAGCGGTTGCGGCTGCTTTTCGTGGGTATCACCCGCGCGCGCAAGGAGCTGATCCTCACCTGGAATACCGGGCGGCACGGACAATGCCACCCCGCCCTGGCATTTCAAGAATTGGCCCGTTTTTGGAAGGAAAAACATGGAACTGCCGGATAAATTTCGCTTCAGCCAGAATAACCTGCAGGATTTCTCCGACTGCCCGCGCCGTTTTGAGTTGAAATACCTTTTAAAACAACAATGGCCGGCCGTGGTCAGCGAACCCATCCTGGAATTTGAGCAGCACCAGCAACTGGGCCGGTCATTCCATACCCTCATTCAGCGCCACCTGGCCGGCATTCCTGCGCAGGTATTGGAAGATTCCCTCACCGACCCGCTCCTGCATGGCTGGTGGAAAAATTACCTGGTTTTTATTGAGCAATTTAAAGAACATCAATGCCTGGCTGAAGTCACCAGGACGATCCCCTTTGCCGGTTACCACCTGACCGCCACCTTTGACTGCCTGGTGTTGGATGGCGATAATGGCATCACCATCCTGGACTGGAAAACGAGCCGTTTTAAGATGCCCGCTAAAACCCTTGCCAATCGAATTCAAAGCCAGGTTTATCCATTTATTTGTTACGAAACATACAAGGATGAGCTGCCGGCGGAAAACATCACCTTAATTTATTGGTTCCCGGAATATCCTGATGAACCTGTAAAGTTTTCCTATTCATCCAACCAGCACAAAGAAGCGGGCATTCTATTACACGAACTGGTTAAATCAATCACCGACAACGAACCAGGTGGTTTCCCTTTGACCGATAATGAAAAAACTTGTCAGTATTGCGCGTACCGTTCTCTGTGCAACCGCGGGGTGAAAGCCGGTTCCATGGCGGATGCTGCTGCGATGCAAACCGATCTTACTTCTCAATTAGATGGTTTGGACTTCAATTCCATTGAGGAAATCCAGTTTTGATCAAAACAGGAAAAACATGGGTTCTGCCTGAAAAAGTCCATTTACCGGAATCCATCGCCCAATTATTCCCCGATCACCATTTCCTGGCGCAGGCAGTCTTTACACGCGGCATTACGGATGCTGCCAAGGCAGCTGCTTTCTTAGACCCCAACCAATACCAACCCACATCCCCCGATGCTTTTGCTGATATGGAAAAAGCGGTTGAACGAATTGAGCTAGCAATCCGCCGCGGAGAACGGATCGGTATCTGGGGCGATTTCGATGTGGACGGGCAGACTTCCACCGCGCTCCTGGTTTCCTGCCTGAGGTACCCTGGGAAGCTGATGTGGAATTTCCATATCCCAATCCGTGCATCTGAAAGTCATGGGATAAAAACTGATTACCTTGGGGAATTTCTTCAAAAAGGCATTCGCCTGCTGATCAGCTGTGACACAGGCATTACTGCTGTTGAGGCAGTCTCGGCAGCCAATGCCGCTGGGGTGGATGTCATCATAACCGACCATCACAGTCTTACTGACGAGCTCCCACCTGCGTATGCCATCATCAATCCCAACCTGCTGGCGGCTGACCATCCATTCAGCGCCCTCAGCGGAGTCGGGACGGCCTATCAATTGGCGCGCGCCCTCCTGGAATTTAAAGGCAAAGCGCAATTGGCTGACCAGCTTTTAGACCTGGTAGCGCTGGGCACGGTGGCGGATTTGGCGACCTTGAATGCTGAAAATCGTTACCTGGTACAAAAAGGTCTGCAATCATTAAGGGAAAACAAGCGCAAAGGCCTGGGTGAATTACTCACCCTGGCTGCCACTGACCCGACTCGGTTGACCGAAGAGCAAATCGGTTTTGTCATCGCGCCGCGCATGAACGCCATCGGGCGGCTGGGGGATGCCAACAGCATGGTGGAATTCCTGCTCACAGATAATGAAACAAGAGCGAAGGAATTTGCAATTGAACTTGAAAATCTGAATTTTGAGCGAAAGATGGCCGTGGATAGTGTATTTAAGGGCGCCATCCGGCAGTGGCAGGATAATGTGGAATGGATGGATCAGCCGGTGCTGGTGCTGGCTGATTCCCATTGGGAAGCCGGTGTAAATGGCATCGTTGCCAGCCGCCTGGTGAATCAACTGGCGAAGCCTTCGCTGATCATCACTAAGGGGAGCAATGGAATCGCCCATGGTTCTGCCAGGTCAGTGGCAGGAGTGGACATCATCCAATTGATCAGCGGGCAGAAAGATTTATTAATGAGCTTTGGCGGTCATCCGATGGCGGCCGGATTTGCCCTTACAAACGAGCACATTGCTCAATTTCGTGATCGCATTAATATCGATTGCCAAAACACCTACGGGAAATTACTGCTGCAAAATGAATTGAGTATCGATGCTCTTTATCCCCTCAGTTCCATCGATGAGGTCCTGGCAGAGGATATTGAAAAGTTGGCGCCCTTTGGTCCTGGGAATCCCCGCATCGTTCTAACCTCCCGTCAGGCGAAAATTCTGAAACATTCAGCCATCGGGAAAAACAAGGAGCATCTAAAAATCAATGTACAGGATTCATCCGGCGCCAGCCAGGAGCTGATTTGGTGGCAGGGAGAAGAAACCTTCCTCCCGGATGGCGAATTTGACCTTGCCTACTCCATCCGTGCCCATGACTATCAAGGCAGGAGAACCGCACAGTTGGAATGGCTGGACTGGCGCGAATCCACCTGCGAAGAAATCAGCATAACAACCACCTCTTCCAAAGTTGTTGATTGCCGAACATTTTCCATTAACCAGGTTCAGGAAAAGCTGGCTTCCATCCAGGATAAGAATTCAATCATCTGGTTGGAAGGAATCAAATGGGAAGGCGTGAATACCCGCAACCGAATCCAATTATCAAATGCTGATCTCCTCGTAATCTTATCAATCCCCCCGGCGAAGTCTGTCCTTCGGGAAGCATTGGAGAAGGTCAAGCCCAAGGAGGTTTGGTTGGGAGGGGTTAACCCTGGAATGGATGAAAAGAATGTATTTTTAAAGAGACTCGCCGGGTTATTAAAACATGCCCTGAATCAAAAGGATGGTATTCTAGACTTAGAAATTCTGGCTGCAATGACATCACAAACAATTGATGCAGCCTTGCTCGGCACACAATTATTGGCTGCACAGGGTCAAATCGTGATTGAAGATTCAACAGACCGGCAGCTCAAGATTGGCAAAGGCGGCCAAAAAGACAAGTTAAAAGAGCTACAAATTTCTATGGACTTGGAAAAAGTTTTACAGGAAAGCGCACCGTTTCGCCGATTTTACCTTGCTGCCGATGTTTCTCAAATACTAACATGATAATTCTTATCCGATTCTTCATAATTCATTCATTTATGAGCTTGGTATAATCCACCAAAATGGATCAAAAAATCAGCCGCAGGGATTTCATCCGCCTTATCAGCCTGGGTTCAGCCGCCTTGGCCATTCCACCTATCCAACACTTCTACCCAACGACAGAATTCGGCCGGGTGACGGCGGAATCCCTCAGCGTGCATTCACAACCGAACGATAAAAGCCGCATCATTTCGCAGCGTTACCGGGATAACATCCTTAATATCTATCAGGAAGTGGAGTCGGAATTCGGCCCGGGTTACAACCCGATCTGGTTCCGCGTTTGGGGCGGCTATATTCATAGTGGATTTGTGCAAAAAGTTCATTATCGTTTGAACACGGTTGCGGAAAGTCTTCCCAAACAGGGCAAATATGCCGAAGTGACCGTCCCTTTCAGTCAGTCCTACCAATTGAAGGCCAATGGCAAATGGGAAAAACTTTACAATCTTTATTTCACCTCAGTCCATCCTGTATTTGGTGTCAAAGAAGGTCCGGATGGACAGCCCTGGTATGAGATCCGTGACAGCCTGGTGACGCTATCCTATTACATACCGGCTGCCCATATGCATGTGATCGAAGCTGAGGAAATCAGCCCCATTTCAGCCAATGTCAAAGCGGAGTTGAAGAGAATTGAAATTTCCATCGACCAACAGCAATTGACCGCTTATGAAGGCGACAAGGTGGTCAAGCAGGTAAGGGTATCCACCGGGCGGCCATATCTAAATAAAGATCCAAACCTGATTCCAACCGATACGCCCAGGGGTGACTTCCAAATTCGGCACAAGCGTCCCTCAGTGCACATGGGTGATGGGACCATCCGCTCGGATGCCGAAGCATACGAACTGCCGGGCGTGCCCTGGGTGTCTTATATTGAAAGCTCCACCGGCGTGGCCATTCACGGCACCTACTGGCACAACAATTACGGGGTCACCATGAGCCACGGTTGTATTAATATGCTTTCTGAAGATTCAAAATGGGTTTACCGCTGGACAACACCCGAACCAAATGGTCCTGTCATTTACCGCACCCCGGTCAAAGTCTACTAATCAACAAAATACATAAAGACCTGGTTTCCCATCAAGCAGCCGCGCTTGGTCAGGCACAGATGGTCTTTTTTCGCGCCCCGCCATTCCACCAATCCCAGCTTGAGCAGTTCGGTTATCTCTTTTAAAAAGACATTGTGCATGGCAACTCCAAACCGTTCTTCAAAACCAGGCGCGGACAAACCCTGCTCGAGCAGACGCAGCCCCATGAACATGGTTTCCTGCATCCGGATTCTTTGATTGAGATGTTGCATGTTTTTCCTGATGCCGGCAGTTGAATGCTCATCCATCTGGTCAATGGCATGGATGTATTCTTCTATCGTACACGGATTCTCCCAACGGAAGCCATCATATAAGCCATGCGCACCAGCCCCCACGCCTATGTAGGGCAGATTCAACCAGTACTGCAGGTTGTGCTTGCAGATATTTCTTTCTTTGCCATCTTCGTCCGCCAAAGCCCAATTGGAAATTTCATAATGGGTATATTTTTCTTCATTTAGAAAGGAGATGGCATATTCATATAGATCCGCTGCCAGGTCATCGGGCTCTACTGGCAACATCCCCTTCCTCCACCACTGCTCAAAACGGGTACCTTTTTCAATTGACAGTGAGTAGAGCGATAAATGTGCCGGCTTTAATGAAATGGCAAACGCTAATGACTTTTTCCAGTCTGACATCGTCTGACCGGGCAACCCGAACATCAAATCCAGTGAAATGTTCTCAAAACCAGCCATCCGGGCTGATTTCACCGTTTCGATGACATCCAGGGGTGTATGAATTCTGCCCAACAATCGAAGTTCTTCAGGAATTGCTGATTGCATGCCGATACTTAGCCGATTCCATCCCAACATATGGATTTCATCCAGGAATTTTGGCTGGATCGTACCGGGATTAACCTCCATGGTGATTTCCGGTTGAGAGGCCAATTTATAATTTGCTTGAATAACCTCCATGAGTTGATGATAAGCAGCTGCCGGAAGTACTGATGGGGTACCCCCGCCAAAAAAGATAGTGTGAATTTTCTCCCTGCATTGTTTCCCCATATACTTGATTTCATGAATAAGTGCATCCAGATATGCGGGTATCAAATGTTGCCGATTGGCGTATGTGTTAAAATCACAATAATGACAGCGCTGTATGCAAAACGGAATATGAACATACAAGCTGACCAGCTTATTGGCATCAGAAAAAGATGGTTGTTCAGACATTGACAATCTCACCAAGTCGCGATGATATAATAACCCGACTTTTTTAGTATATAAGGTAATGAATTTAATAACAAAATGAGTCCAGAACCCATTTCATCCACCAAAGTATGCCCCACTTGCGGAACACGCATCAGTGAATCCGCCACACGCTGCCTGGTATGCGGCCGCACCTTCACCGGGAAGGCGTCTGCGGAATCATCCAGTTCCGCCATCAAAGGCGCACGCCTGCCGGAGATCACTTTGAGTCTCCCGTTTGCCATCGGGTTGATATTGATCGTCCTGGCAGTCGGGGCGGGTTTGATTTTTCTTATTTTGCGCGGCACCGGACAGGTGACTGGCCCGGCTCCCACCGCCACTGCCACGGTCACACCTACGCTAGAGCAAACCCCGATCCCCACCAGCACATCAACTCCTCTTCCTACTTTCACCCCCTTGCCGCCCAAGGAGCATACCGTGCAATCCGGAGAAACCTGCAGTCTGATCGCAGTCAACTATCGCGTTTCGATCCAGAGCATTGCTGACTTGAATAATCTGCCACCCGATTGCGGCATCTTATCCATGGGGCAAAAATTAAAATATACCGCAGCCAACCCCGACCCCTTCGCCCATGCCGACCACAACACAAAGCGTTGCCCAAAAAACGGTGGCTGCCTGCCAGGTCATTGAAATTCGGGTGGGTGAGAATGATACATTGAGCGGAATTGCTGCCAATTACGCCATTGCCATTGATACTTTGAAAACATACAACGGCCTGACCTCCAACAACATCTATGTCGGTCAAATCATCAAGGTCCCGCTTTGCCAGCGTCTGCCAACACCAGGACCAACCCCCACAGCCACGCTGCCACCGCCCTACCCGCCCACCAACCTGCTGCTCCCGGCAGACGGGTCCACTTATGGTGGAAATATTGATACGGTGACATTGCAATGGGCAGCCATCGGTGGTATGCGCGAGGGTGAACAGTATGCGGTCACCATTGAAGACCTCACTGCCGGGGAGGGTAAAAAACTGGTGGACTATACCGCCGATACCAAATACATCGTCCCACTCACCTTCCGCCCAACGGACAACACCATTCACATCATCCGCTGGTACGTCCAGCCGGTTAGGCAATCCGGTACCACCCAGGAAGGTCAGCAGATTTGGGTTCCGGCAGGTGCAGCCAGCTTATCCCGCGTTTTCAGCTGGACCGGTCTGGGTGCCGCTCCGACCCAAAACAAATAAAATGTTTTAGATTTCGTGAAGTAATGGTACAGCAGGCTGGCAGCCTGCTGTTTTTTTTCTAAACCTGCAGGTTTTCCAAATAGCGGGTGGCTTCTATGGCGGCCGCTGCACCCATGCCAGCGGAAGTGATCACCTGTCGGTAATGTGCATCCGCCACTTCACCTGCTGCAAAAATGCCGGGAATATTGGTTCGCATGCGCTGGTCCGCAATCAGATACCCTTTTTCGTCCAATTCCAGGAAATCCTTGAACAACTCGGTATTGGGTTGGTGCCCGATAAAAATAAAAACACCTTCCACATCCAGGGTTGATTTTTCACCGCTTTGCGCATTTTTGATCGTCATACTTTCAACCGCATCCGCGCCATTAATCCCCTCGGCCACGGAATTCCAGATGAATTTTATCTTTTCATTCTTTTGCGCCCTTGTCTGCAGAATGGCGCTTGCGCGCAGTTCTGCCCGGCGGTGAATGATGGTGACCGTGGATGCAAAACGCGTCAGGAACAATCCCTCCTCAAGTGCGCTGTCCCCTCCACCGATGACCGCCACTTTCTTATTCTTAAAGAACCATCCGTCACAAGTGGCGCAATATGAAACACCACGGCCGCGTAATTCTGTTTCCCCGGGGATGCCCAGATTCCGCGGGCTGGCGCCGGAACAAACGATGACCGAGCGGGTAAAGAAATGTTTGTCATAGGTGTTCACCTGAAAAGGTGACCTGGAAAAATCCACCGCGGTAACGGTATCGAAGAGTACCTGGGCGCCAAAACGCTCTGCATTTTTCTGAAACAGCTCACTCAGCTCGCCACCGCCAATGCCATCCGGGAAGCCGGGATAATTCTCGATGTGATCGGTCAATGCCGCCTGCCCGCCCAATTGCATACCGGTCAACACTAGCGGTTTCAGCTCCGCCCTGGCTGCGTACAATGCCGCGGAAAAACCCGCCGGCCCGGCGCCGATGATGATGACATCATGCAGTTCCTGTTCGTGTGCCATATTTGAATCCTTATTTTTCAACCAAAGTATCAGTGATTTTTAATGCTTCCGAAAGAATCTCAAAACCCGTGGATAACTCCGGCTGCTCAATGATCAGCGGCGGGATCACCAGGATGATATTGTCATGAATATAATGAAACAGACCATGTTCCCGCGAGTACTTCTGAATACTCAGCAGCGGAGGACTGGCCTGGTCATATTCTCCCATTGGTTGCCGGGTTGTCTTGTTTTTAACAATCTCAATTGCACCAAAAAGCCCGATGGAGCGCACATCGCCGACCGATGGATGTTCTTCTGCCAATTTGGAGAGAAGAATGGAAAGATACTCACCCATCTTTTCCGACTTTTCAACCAATCCATCCTCTTGAATAACGCGAATATTGGCAATCGCCGCTGCCAGCGAAATGGGATGTCCATTATAGGTCAATCCACCGCGGTAAACGCGTTCATTGAAAAATGAGGCGATCTCTGCCTTCATTCCCACTGCACCCAGCGGCGCATAACCAGAGGTCAGCCCTTTGGCCATGGTGATCATGTCCGGAATGACATCCCAGTGATTGATGCCGAACCATTTTCCGGTTCGCCCGAATCCAGCCATCACTTCATCCATGATCAGCAGGATGCCGTACTTGTCGCAAAGCTGACGCACCCCCTGGTAATATCCGCGCGGTGGGATGATGATGCCATTGGTTCCCGTGACCGATTCCATCAGAATGGCAGCGATGGTTTGCGGGTTCTCAAATTGAATCAACTCCTCAAGATACTCAAGATGATCCTGGCAGAAGGATTCTTCCTCCACGGGCGGGTGGTTATTATGGAAGACAGACCGGTATGGGAATGGGTCGATCATATGCACCACGCCCGGCATCACCATCGGTTCCCAGGCAGCCCGCCGCCCATCCCCGGTCAGCGCAATTGCGCCGGACGTGGAGCCGTGATAAGACCGGTAGCGGGCGATCACTTTATGTCGTCCGGTGAAGGCACGCGCCAGCTTGATCGCATTTTCGTTGGCATCCGCACCACCCAGGGTATAAAGGAAATGGTCTATCTCCGGCGGACATATCTCAGTGAGCAGCTGTCCCAGTTCCGCACGCGGCTGGGTGGCCATTTGAGGACCAGCAAAACACAATTCCTGTGCCTGTCGGCAGATCGCCTGGATGACCCTTTCATCCCCATGGCCGATGTTAACGCACATCACCATGGAGTTGAAGTCCAGGTATCGTTTTCCGGATGTATCCCAAAAATAAACCCCTTTTGCCTTTTTGACAGGTATAGGGTCAACTCTGGACTGGGCAGACCAGGTCCAAAAATTATGCTCTTTGCAGATTGATGTTATCGATTCATCCGGGATTCGATCCATATTTCCTCACTCGGTTACAAATCAATGCTATCATAAAACCAAACTCTAATGAATGATATGAGAAGAATCAAAAATGGAAACTGATCAATCCTTTCAAGACAAGGTGGTGCTGATCACCGGTTCAGGCCGTGGCATTGGCAAAGCAATGGCACTTAATTTTGCCCGGCACGGAGCTGATGTTATTGTCAATTACGCACGCAATCATTCACAAGCCGAAAAAACAAAAGAAGAAATTATTACCCTTGGCAGAAGGGCAATTGCCGTGCGGGCGGATGTCAGCAAAGTGGAAGCCATTGAATCCCTTTTTCAGGCAATTAAGTGTGAGTTTGGTAAATTGGATATTTTCATCCACAATGCCGCCGTGGGTGCCAATAAAACCGGCATGCAGCAGCAACCTGGCAGCTGGGATTACACCTTCAATACCAATGCGCGTGCCTTCCTCTTTGCCGCACAGAGCGCAGCCGCGTTAATGGAAAAAAGTGAAGGGGGCGTGATGCTGGCCATCACCAGCCCCGGTTCGCAGCGGGTGCTGCCGGATTATATTTCGGTAGGTGCCAGCAAAGCCGCCCTGGAATCGCTGGTGCGCTACCTGGCGGTGGAACTGGCTTCACAGAATATCATTGTCAATGCCATCTCACCTGGCATGGTGCTCACCGATGCCCTGCAATATTTTCAGGCCATGTCACAGCCGGGCATCATTGAGAAGACCATCGCCGCCACCCCTGCCGGCAGGTTGGTAACCACTGAAGATATTGCAGAACTGGCGTTGTTTCTCTGCTCCCCACGCGCCAGCATGATTCGCGGCCAGGTGATCGTCATCGACGGTGGGCTGACCCTGCCGGTGAATGTTTAATCGGTCAGGATCACGCGCGCCGGGCTTCCTTCGGTTCCCACTAATTTCAGCGGAAGACAATACAGGTTATACATACCTGGGGTAACTTCCGACAGGTTGAGGGTCTCAAGAATTACAACCCCCTTTCGCATCAGAATGCGGTGCGGCTCTTCCAGGTCTGACATGGGTGAAACAGACAGGTAATCCATTCCAACTAACCGCAAGCCCAACCCAGCCAGGTAGCGTGCGCCATCCGAATTGATGCCGCAATAATCCTTATGGAAGGTTCGATCTCCATTTTTCCAGTATTTTGAATTTCGTGTTTTAAACAATATTCGCTTACAGTCTGTGCGGATGGCACATCGCTCCAGTACGGTTTTTGTAATCAGGTCAATGGAATCATCCACCTGCACCACCTGTACCGGACCCACCATTGCCTCCAGTGGGAAATGATCCGTGCTATTACCATTTTCAAGAAAATGAAGTGGGGCATCAATGTGGGTGCCTTGATGGACGCTCATATACAAGCGTGTCAGGTTATAGGCATCCCCCTTGGCCAGGGTCATCACCCGCCGGGCTTTTACACCTGCATCCCCCTCCCATAGAACCATGTTTTCGCTGATATCAACGGATATGTCAATGATCTTGCTCACAGCTAAACTCCTTCTCTACCATGAAATAGATAGCAACTGATAGGGAAACTTACTATAATGATAAACGCAAACCAAACCACAGGAGAGATTCATGCGTAAAGTTGCAGTGCTCGGCATCGGCCAGACCACAATTGAAGAACATTGGGATAAATCATTACGTGACCTGGCCGGGGAAGCCGCGCTGGCTGCATTGCAGGACGCCGGGTTGACCTCCGTTGAGGGCATCTATGTTGGCAATATGATGTCCGGTTCTGCCAACCGGCAATTGCAGCTGGGTGCTTATTTATCTGACTGGGTGGGCATGCGCTTCAGCGAGGCTGTTCATCTGGAATCAGCCTGCAGTTCCGGCGCAGCGTCATTCCGTGCAGCACTGCTGGCGGTGGCATCCGGTGAGGTCAATACCGCACTGGCGGTCGGGGTGGAAAAAATGTCGGATTCCCCCATCAACGAAATCACCTCCAGCCTGGCAACTGCCGCCGATGCCGATTGGGAAGTGACCCAAGGTATATCATTTGTAGGTTTAAATGCCCTTATCATGCAGCGTTACATGCATGAATACAATTGGCAGCACAATGACTTTGCCGGTTTTTCCATCAATGCGCATGCCAATGCCATAAACAATCCCTTTGCCCGCTTCCATATGCCGATTACCATTGAGCAATTTGAAAAAGCGGGGCTGATAGCCGATCCCATCAACCTGCTGGATGCTTCACCCACCGGGGATGGAGCTGCAGCAGCAGTGCTGGTGGCATTGGATGCCATAAAACCGAATCCAGCAATGAAATTGATCCAGGTGATTGGTTCAGGTGCTGCCACGGATACCATCTCGGTTCAAAGCCGCAAGGACCCGCTTTGGTTGAAAGCAGCAGAAATTTCCACCAAACAGGCATACGCGCAAGCCAGCTGTGAACCTAGGGATATTGATGTATTTGAGTACCATGATGCCTTTACCATCATGTGTGCTTTATCTCTCGAAGCCAGTGGTTTTGTAGATAGGGGTCAAGGTCCACGCCTGGCATTGGATGGAGAGATCTCATTGAAAGGCCGTATCCCTGTTGCCACTTTGGGAGGGTTGAAAGCACGCGGACATCCGGTAGGAGCAACGGGAATATATCAAATCATCGAAGTCGTGCAACAATTGCGGGGAACTACCGGGAAAAGCCAGGTTGAAAATGCCCGCACCGGAATGGCACAAAATATCGGCGGCAGCGGTTCCAATATCATCACTCATATCCTGCAAGCCTTGTGATCCATGCCGCAACTCGACCAGCAAGTACTCCATCACTTCCGGTCCAAGACTTTCCGCTGGCAATCCAGGTTGAGATTGCATTTTGAGAGGGATGCCGTCCGCTTTGTCAACGAGCGCGGATTCATATTTTTCTGGCCGGTTAAGGATGCCATGCTGCCGAGTTTGTGGGGTGCTGTGGCGGGCGACCGCCCGGTGCCGGACAATCATGACGATCCGGCACATATCACCTGGCGCTGGAAGGACCGCTTGTTGGGCAGACGTAAATGGTACTACGCGCGCATCCTGCATAAACGGAACACCATTATTTCCCTCAATTGTCTGCCATTTTTTTATGCGCTTTCGCCCAACTTTGGTGATCCGGATAACGATTATCTGATCCTTTATCACCAGGGTTTACTTCCCATGGAAGCCAAAGCGGTTTATGAAACCCTTTTACGCGAAGGGCCATTGGATACCCTCGCTTTGAGAAAAAAATCCAATCTATCATCCAAGACGAATAATTCTCGCTTCAACCGCGCACTGGAAATATTACAGAGAGATTTCAGGATTCTACCAGTTGGAATTGCTGAAGCCGGCACTTGGAATTATGCCTTTGTTTATGATGTTTTTCATCGTCATTTCCCGGAAGTAATAAATACTTCAGGAAAAATCAAGGCGGGCGATGCTCGTGAATCCCTGCTAAACCGTTACTTTTTTTCTGTGGGTGCCTGCCGGTTAATTGATGCACTCAGGATTTTTGGTTGGAAGGAAAATGAAATTATTCAGGCACTCCAGCGGTTAGTTGAAAAGGGCACTGTTATGATTGGGAAATTCATGCCGGGCGATGAGCAGGAATGGTTGGCTCTCAACTCATTATTGATTTGAAAACCAGGAATTTATTTATTTTTCCCCAGATATCTCAATTCTCTCTCAAACCTGGCTGGCAGCAAACCAAATAATTTTGGCAGTGTGTCCAATGCACAGGTGCGATCAGCAGCCAGGTAATCCAGCCAGGCATTGGGATAAGGAGTGCCTTTTTCCTGCCGGTTCAGCCATAAGTTGAGCGTCCGCAGGTAAGCTGGAGAAAAAGGGATCACCAGACGCCAGATGCCCATTTTTCGCATGATGATTTTGATAATTTCTTTATAAGAAAAATATTCGCCTCCACCAACTGAGATAGTCCGGCGGTATGTTCGCGGGTCATGCACAGACAGCATTAAACAGGTCAGCAGATCCTGTACCCATAGCGGCTGAAGGGTGACTTCCCCGTTTCCCGGCATGAGCAAAAAAAGCTTGTTCTGTCGCAACATGGTTGCCAGTGAGTTGGTAAAGTGATCCTGGGCTCCAAATATGGTGGTTGCACGCAAGATGCTGTAATTCAGCCGGGATTTCACCAATGCCTCTTCTGCCAATGCCTTGGCTTTAAACATGGCAAAAAGTGAATTTTTATCTGCGTTCATTTGGCTGAGAAAAATGACTCGTTCAATGCCCTTCTTTTGGGCAGCATCCACGATGGCACGGGTGCCATCCACATCCACCGCGGTCAATTCGGCTGGATTTGCCAGGCGGCCTGCGCTGGCAAGGTGGAAAATCAGGTCAATCCCCTGCATAGCAGCCTGCAACCCGCGCTCATCAGTCAGGCTGCAAACAGCTACATCCATGCGTATGCCCCTGGGCAGATTTGGAGACGTGGAGGATGGATGGACGAGCATTCGTACCTGCTGCCCATCCTGCAGCAAATGATGGACCAAAGCCCGCCCGATAAATCCGGTTCCACCGGTAAGCAGGATCATAGGTTTCTGATTATAGCAGACCAGCCCCAATGCTGGCATAGTAATTGCTACTATTATGGATGAATCCTGTGTCTTGCCCTATTAATAATGGAACATTCAATTAATAAAAACCACGAACTAATGAATTCGCGAATAGGTTTTCATTATTTTCCTGACCACCTGCATTACCGCGTGGAGGACCTTGAACGCTGGATTCCAATTCTAAAAGAACTTGGAACTGCCTGGCTGATCCTGCAGGGAGAGGCAATCCGCGCCATCCCTGAGGAGTTCATCCGCGGGATGCTGGCCGAAGGGATTGAACCCATCATTCACTTCCCGCTTGACCTTTCCAATCCCATCACGTTGGAACAACTGCAGCCCATGATGACCGCTTACGCCAAATGGGGTGTGCGGCAGGTTATCTTTTTTGAACGGCCCAATCTGCAATCATCCTGGGGTGTTCAGCGCTGGTCGCAACCAAATATTGTATCCACCTTCGTTGATCTTTTTCTACCGCTGGCTCAGCTGGCGGTCAATCTCGGACTGACCCCTTTTTTCCCTCCCCTGGAACCCGGCGGGCAATACTGGGACACAGTATTTTTACAGCAGGCACTCGAAGAGATGCAGCAACGCGGTGCGGAAAATGTGCTCGCCAACATGGGGTTGAGCGTTTACGCCTGGACATGGGGTAGATCCCTTGATTGGGGAGCCGGTGGCGCTGAGCGCTGGCCGCACACCAAACCCTACCGTATTCCGCCCGATTCGCAGGATCAACGCTCCTTGCGCACATACGAATGGTATCAGGAGAACGCGCGCAAAACGATTGGAAAATCTTTCCCAATCATATTATTACTGGCTGGCTTGTCGAATTACCCCATGCAAATAAATCACGATGAAGGAAATCAGGTCATTGATGCTGACTCGCTCCAAAAAATATTCCGCTTATTGAAAAACGAGAATGTTATTGAAGCATCCTCCGCTCCCGCGTTTTTGCAACCCATTGGTGATGAAGTTCTCTGCGGTAACTTTTACCTTCTCTCCTGTAATAATTCCAGCCCTTTGCATCCATTTGCCTGGTTTGATGAAAATGGTGAACAAACCAATATATCCATGCAAATTTTGAACTGGATTGGGGCAACTCACAAAAATGACCTGCCAAATGAAGATTTATTCTTTACACCGAAATCAGCCGGGGACTCATTTTCCATTGCGCGTTATCTCTACTTTCCTTCCCTGGAGTATTTTATGGAAAACGAGCAACGCATTGAGATCCAGGAATACCTGATCAAGTATCAACCGACCCTCGGTTTCTCATTGAAGGAAGCCGCACATGCCGCCATTGTGGATATCGCGGCGGAAGCGGATCAGGTTCCGGATGGCATCCTGGATGCTTTGCGCCAATCCGGTTGTTCCGTGAGACGCTTGTGGGATTCAAATCCAAAAGAGGTCAACGAGGATTATGGACAAGAACTTGCCGACTTCCCAGATGAAAAGGATTTCCAATATGCCGAATTCTAAATTCCAGGTTCCAAAAATAAAAGTCCTTGGATTGGGCGGAGCCGGATGCAACACCATCAACCATCTTCTGGAAATGGAATTGCCCGGTATTGAATGCATTGCCGCCAATACCGACGCGCAGGTGCTTGAACAATCCAGGGCAGACCGGGTGATTCAGCTTGGCCCCATTCTGACCAGAGGATTGGGGTCTGGTGGTGATCCAACCATCGGCGAAAAAGCGGCAGAAGAAAGCCTGAAGGAATTAACCGATGCACTTGAAGGGGCGGATATGATCTTCCTGACCGCGGGAATGGGCGGCGGCACCGGCACCGGAGCTGCGCCGGTTGCGGCTCGTTTGGCATTATCGCTTGGTTCACTGGTGATTTCCATCGTCACCACCCCATTCGCCTTTGAGAGCGGCAAACGCCAGCGTAATGCCCGTGAAGGAATCGCCCAACTCAGACCGAATTCGGATACGTTGATCGTTGTTCCAAACGACCGACTACTGCAAATTGCCCCGGTCGACCTGCCCATGGAAACCGCTTTCCGCCTTTCGGATGATGTCCTGCGCCAATCCATCCAGGGCATTTCCGAACTGGTCACCCAAACTGGATTAGTCAATATTGATTTTGCCCATATTTTGCGGTTGATGCGGCTGGGAGGAGGCTCGTATTTTGCCATCGGGCATGGCGAGGGCAAGGATAAGGTGAAACAAGCCATTCAGCAGGCATTAAACCATCCCCTTCTGGATGCCATACCCATCGAACAGGCCAAGGGTTTGATCGTTAATTTTATTGGGAGCGCCAGCTTGACCATGCATGAGGTGGGTGAAGCCCTGAACGAGTTGTGCGGAAAGTGCCACCCGGATGCTGAGATCATCCCCGGCATGACCAGCAATCCCCTGATGCAGGACCGGGTCGAATTGATCTTGCTGGTGACCGGTGTTGGTGCAACCGCAGTACAAACACCCATTCAGGCAGCGGCATCATTGAAAGTGGAATCCAATTCAAGGCAAAAAGATGAAAATGGATCAGTTCCTTCGCCCATCATCCATCCCACATCAAAACCTGAACCTCAGGATGAGTTGGAAATTCCGGCTTATCTGCGTAATCATATCAAACTGAAAATTGACAGGTAAAAATGAACAAGCAAGTCATTGAAAAAGTCTGCACCGAAGTATATAAACAATTTCCCCAATATGAGGGCATTCAACCTGAGGTCAAAACCCAACCGAATGACACTCATTTATTGATTTTTCAATCCAGCGGAGAAATAGCAAACCAGAAATCCATTCAACTCAGTATCCGTGTGTTGGTGGATGGAAGAGGTGATATCGTAAAAATCACCTCTTCAAGGTAACACTTAATTTCACCTCTTTTAAATTTAAATATTCAATGTAATAAAATACTTTTGACTGTCTGGATTCCAATAAGATTATTAATATATTTCTAATCAAATTCAGGTATCTTCAATTTGAAAAGTGTGTTATAGTCATTGTTAAAGCTTTATGTAGATCGGGACGTTCAGCCGGCCAGATCCAGACAAAGGTCTGGCAATTCTATTTAATCCGATCAATGTGTATAGGAGACACGATGGAAATCAAGTTGTATGTTGGCAATCTGCCATACTCGACCACCGAAGAAGATCTGCGGACAATGTTCGCGCAGGCCGGCGAGGTCAAATCGGTCGCAGTCATCAAGGACCGCGACTCCGGAACCTCCAAAGGTTTTGGATTTATTGAAATGGGCACTCAGGAAGAAGCCCAGAAAGCCATCAGCACCTTTGATGGTTATAGCATGGGTGATCGCCAACTGAAAGTGAACATGGCCCGCCCGCGTGAAGAGCGTGGTGGTTTTGGCAACCGTGGTGGTGGTGGTGGCTACAATCGGCGCCCTTCCAACCAGCGCAGGTACTAAAAAACGGCTGACGGTAATCATTAAATAACATGCAATAAAACCTCCTGAAAAGGAGGTTTTTATTTTTGAAGAGTTGGATTGGGTTAGAATAAGTAAGAAATATACCCATGTCACCATCCAAAATTACAGCCATCGCCCACCCCAATATTGCCTTTATTAAATATTGGGGCAATCTTGATGATGCCTTGCGTTTGCCTGCCAATGGCTCCCTTTCCATGAACCTTGCTGGGCTAAGTACCATTACTAGTGTCGAATTTAACCCTGATCTCGTTAATGATTCGCTCGTTATTAATGGCAATGAAATTACCGGCGCAGCACTCAACAGGGTTCAGGTATTTTTGGGTCTGGTCCGCGAGCAGGGAAAGAGAAATCTTCACGCAAAGGTGATCAGCCAAAACAATTTCCCAACCGGGGCAGGCATCGCATCTTCCGCCTCGGCATTTGCTGCCCTGGCCCTGGCTGCCAGCCGGGCTATCGGTTTTCAAATGGATGAAGCAGACCTGACGCGGTTGGCCAGGCGTGGTTCCGGTTCCGCCTGTCGTTCCATCCCGGCTGGATTTGTTGAATGGTACGTTGGGGATACGGAAAAAGATTCCTATGCGAAATCCATTGCACCTGCCGATCACTGGGATTTGGTGGATTGCATTGCCTTGATCTCCTCTCAGCACAAAGCTATTGGTTCCACTGCCGGTCACCACATAGCCGGCACCAGTCCGCTTCAATCCGCAAGAGTCATGGATGCCCCCCGCCGCCTGGATATCTGTCGCCGGGCAATCCTGGAAAGGGATTTCAATGCTTTTGCGGAAATCGTGGAGTTGGACAGCAATTTAATGCATGCGGTGATGATGACCTCTACTCCCCCGCTTTTTTATTGGCAGCCGCATTCTTTGGAATTGATGACCCTCGTTCGCGCCTGGCGGCAGGAGGGATTGCCAGCTTGTTATACGCTGGATGCCGGTTCAAATGTCCACATCCTTTGCCTTTCCAACGCGGTTGTTGAGCTACAATCCCAGCTAAAACCGCTAAGCTTTATCGAAAAGATCATCCTCGCACGTTCTGGGCCGGGCGCCAGATTGGTGAATATTTAGAGATGTTTTTCTGCCATTTCTAATAAAATTCCAACAGTAAAAAGATTTCAAGTAGTTATAATCAATCAACGTCGTTAAAGATCGGAGTATTTGTTGGCAACCTTCTTATCCATAATTGAATTTATTCTGGCGCTCGGCGCAATTATTCTCCTTCATGAATTGGGTCACTTTATCATTGGCAAACTCAATAAGATTGAAATAGAAGAATTTGGCATCGGATTTCCCCCGCGCGCCTTAAAACTCTTTACCTGGCAGGGTACACTTTTTTCACTCAATTGGATTCCCCTGGGCGGCTTTTGCCGTTTCAAGGGTGAAGAGGATCCGGCGGCAAAGGGCGGACTATCCGCTGCCAATAAATGGGCGCGCTTCACCACCCTGCTTGGAGGGTCTGCCATGAACCTGCTGCTGGCAACCGTCCTTTTTGCCGTTGTCATCTCCCAATTTGGCATACCGCAAACCAACATCGTTCAAATCCAGGCAATCGTACCGAACTCACCGGCAGAAGTGGCGGGCTTTAAGCCCAACGATCAACTCATTTCCGTCAATGGGGAAAAGATCACTTCGGTCGAGCAAATCATTTCTTTCACCCAGGCAAACCTGGGAAAGGAAATGACCATCCTGGTAAAAAGAGATATGCTGGAAATTCCCATCCAGGTCATTCCCCGCCTGGACCCGCCTGCCGGAGAAGGCCCAATGGGCGTCGTCCTGACCAATCCCATCCAACCGGCAAATTTCTTCCAGTCACTTCCTGCTGGCGCACAATCCACAGTGGGCATGCTCAGGCAATTGGTCAGTCTGCCGGTCATGTTCCTGCGCGGGGAAGTGGATTCATCGCAAATGCGCCTGGTAAGCCCAAAGGGCATTTACGATATCTATTCCCAGGTGCGCACCGAATCCGAACAGGCAACAAATAATGACCGTAAGGTGGTATTTCTAAACCTTCTTACCTTTTTTGGCATCATCTCAGCCGGGCTGGGTTTTTCCAACCTGCTGCCCATTCCCGCAGTGGACGGCGGAAGGATTTTCTTCTTGCTGCCTGAACTGCTGTTCAACAAACGCATCCCTGCCAGGTTCGAAAATGCCGTGCATGCCATTGGATTCACCGTGCTGCTCGCGGTCATGATACTGGTCTTCATCCAGGATTTTATCAATCCAATTGTTCTGCCAAAATAGATCAATGGCTAGTGAACAAAATAACCCTGATTTCAATCAAGTATTGACCGCCCTGCTGGATAACAGCCGTCCTTTTCCAGCGCGCTTCCTCCACGCTTTTTCAGATATTTCTGATGAAGACTTGAACTCGCTCAAGAATTTATGGCCACGGGTGGAAACCGGACGACGAACCACACTATTGGCAGACCTCGAAACCCTGCAGGAAGCCGATACTCTCCTAAATTTTGACGATTTTTCCCGCTTCGCACTCAGTGATGAAAACGAAGGTGTGCGCGCCAACGCCATCCGCTTGTTGTGGGAAAGCGAGGATTCCCACCTGGTACCAGTACTGATTCATATGCTGCAGCATGACCCTAGTGATTCGGTCAGGACAGTGGCAGCCACTACCCTGGGAAAATTCGTTTATCTGGGTGAGCTGGATGAAATACCGCGAAACTTGTTGGCGGAAATTGAAGATATTCTTTTAACGTCTTTAAAGTCCTCCGCTAGTAAGGAGATCCAGCGCAAAGCACTCGAATCATTAGGGTATTCTGGTCGCGGGGAAGTAAAAGAATTCATCCAAAAAGCATTCGAGGAAAAGGATTCCCGCTGGATTTCCTCCGCATTGTTCGCCATGGGCCGTTCGGCCGATCGCTGCTGGGAACAACAAGTCAGTGAGATGATTGACCATCATGATGATGAAATCAGGGCGGAAGCCGTCCGTGCAGCCGGTGAATTGGAACTGATCAGTTTAAGGAATGACTTGATCCAAAAAGCGACCGATGATGATGAAATTTGGGATGTGCGCATGGCTGCCATCTGGTCACTTTCACAGCTGGGCGGCGAAGATGCCCGTGAGACACTGGAGGATTTGCTGGAGAAAGTCGAAGATGATGAAGAAGCTGACATTTTGGAAGAAGCGCTGGACAATCTCTCATTTACAGATGACCAGCACACCTTTGGCATCAATTTGTAGTCATCTATCCATACGAAACACCAGGAGGATGCATGGGAGAGGAATGTGTTAAAGCAGCGCCTACACGCATGGGTTGAAGGGTCCGTACAGGGGGTCGGTTTTCGCTTTTTTGTCATCCAGCGTGCTGCAGAATTGGGATTGACCGGATGGGTGCGAAACCTGTGGGACGGCCGCGTGGAAGTGGTTGCAGAAGGACCGCGCGCATCATTGCAGAAATTATTAGATCAATTGAAAGAGGGGCCACGCAGTGCCCGCGTCAGCCATGTGGCGACAGAATGGCTGCCTGCCACCAATGAATTCACCGATTTCAATGTTCGTTTCGGTGGTTAAATTAATTTTTAAATATTTTGATACAACTCTTTTATCAATTTCCCTTTTTCTATCCCCCAATCGTCACAGTAATTTTTTCTGATTTGAGCAAATCCAGTATCTGCACCAACTGATTCATTGCGCTTTCGTCCAGTCGTAAATCCGGCTGCTTTGCCAGCGATAGGATTTCCCCAAATGAGAATATTTGTCCTTTCCCAGTTGATGGAATGGCATTAAATTCACCTCCCTGATTCCCAAATCGGTGATCAGGGTGCGAAAATCCTTCAAATTCTCAAAATCCATGTTCATTTCGGGGATCATCGGCAGACGAAGGATGACATGTGCTTGATGCTTGCACAGCCAGGTTAAATTCTCAACGATTTCCTTGTTGGAAACCCCGGTATATTCCAGGTGTTTCATGTGGATTCATGTGCTTGATATCAAAGAGGAAAAGATCGGTATAATGGTATCGACTTTTTCCAATGTGATTCTTGCAACCATTCCGCAGGTTTCAACCGCCGTGTGGATATTTTCCTGATGACACTCGCGTTAGCAGCTGCAGGGCAAACTCCGCCTGGGAAAGCGGCTCCCCTCCCGAGAGGGTGATTCCGCCGCCGGAACGGCGGTAAAAGGCAGCATCCTTGCGCACCACTTCCATAATTTCTTCCACTGACTTTGTTTCACCAACCACCCTGAGAGCACCCGAAGGGCATTCTTCGACACACTTCATACACAAGGTACATTTGACCCGGTCAATTTTATTGTGTTCTCACTGCAATTCAAATCTTCATTTACCGCGTCCTCGGGACACACCTCAATGCAGCGACCGCAATGACGGCAAAGACTGCGGATGAATTCCAATTCCGGGTGAAAGGATTGTGATTCCGGGTTGCAGCACCACAGGCAGGCCAGCGGACAACCTTTGAAAAATACGACGGTGCGGATGCCTGGACCGTCGTGAATTGAGTAGCGCTGGATATGGGTGATGATCCCGTTCAAATGGCTTGCTCCGCCCGGACGATGATGGTTTCCTGCACCTCGGGACTCAATTCCACAAAGACCGCGCTATATCCGCCTACCCGTACAAACAGATCACGGTATTCATTGGGATTCTTCTGCGCTTCACGCAAGGTGGCGCTGTCCACTACTGTGTATTGTGCCTCCACACCGCAGGCATCCACGAATTCGCGCACCAAATCGGACCATTTACTCAGTTCGCGGTCGGTCATCACCGCCGTGGAATTGAAGCGCTGGTTGAAGGTAATGCCATTGGGCACCCTGTATGGGTCAATGGCGCGCGCCATGGAGCGATGGGCTGCAGTCGGGCCTGCCAGCGGCGCATATACCGAAGGACTGGTTGAATCCGCCAGGGGTTCACCCGAGGTACGCCCATCCGGGGTGGCGCCGGTGTATTTGCCCACCGGGACGTAGTTGGACATGCTGATCAACCCGGTGACAAAATGACCGCCATGCGTGGTGGCATGGCTTTCATAGGCATCGTAATACATGCCCAGCGCTGTCCGCACCCAGTTATCCGCATATTCATCATCGCAGCCGTACTTTGGTGCGGCAATCGCTTTTCGCCGCAATTCATCATAACCCTCCCAATTGTGTGTTAGTGCGTCCAGTAATTCATTCCATGATACGGTTTTGGTCTTAAAGATCAAATAATCCACCGCGGCGAGCATATCGCCGGCATTGGCCGTTCCGATCGCCAGGCAGCCGGTGGCATTGTATTTGCAGCCGCCTGCATTCATATCCACTCCCGAATGGCGCGGTCCGGGATGCATGAGATTATGGAAGACCAACGGATAATAACGGGTGAAAGTGTAATCGTACACATTGTTGGCAATGACATTCATGCGCACCGCAAATTCAATTTGGATTTTTACTGCCTCCAGAAATTGCTGCATGGTGCTGAAAGTGCGCGGATCGCCCGTCTCCGGTGCGACCTGCATATTATTGACTGGATTCCGCCCATTATGAAGTGCCAATTCTATTGGCTTGGGCAGGTTGATCCAGCCGGCATTATTGCGGCCGTTCATATCCGCGCCGCCGAAATTGGGGTCGGTGATGTTTTCCTGGCAGCCGACATCACCGTAATTGCGCGCATCCTTCAATTCCACTCCGCAGCAGCTGACAAGCGAAGGGATGATGGCTTCATCATTGATCAGGATGGGCAGTCCTCCCCCCAGACGGATGACCTCCAGGCACTGCCGCAGGAACTTTTGCGGTGTATCGCGGTGCAGGCGGACAGCCAGGTTGGGATCATTCAAGTGCACATGCGCATGCGCCTCCAGCAGCATGTAAGAAAGGGGATTGGTGACATCGCGGCCATATTCATCAATTCCGCCCAGGTTGACCTTGCCGTTATTGCTGCCGCCCGCGCTGCCAATGCTCAGCTTCAATTTGAAAGTCCTGGTTTCATTCCATTTCAGGTAGAAACATTCCAATAATTCCTGGGCACGTTCGCGGCTGATGCGCCTGGCTTCCAGGTCAGCCTGCAGGTAAGGCAGCATGTACAGGTCAAACCGGCCGGCGGAATGCGAATCCCCGCTTTCCGCCATGCAGGTTCCCCCGCGCAGGAAATGGAAGGATTGCAGCGCTTCCCACCAGGTTTCAGCCGGATGGGCAGGCACTTTCTCACATAATCGTGCCATTTCCAACAATTCCGCCCGCCGTTCAGAGTTCGTTTCCTTCGCTGCTTTACCACGTGCAAGTTCTGCATTTCGCCGGGCATAGGTCAACAAACCTTCACTGGCGATCAACATGGCCTGGTATATATTGCGCCGTTCAAAATCCTCCACGCCACGCGGGTTGGATGAATCAATCTCGGCTAAAGCTGCTTTTATTTCCTCTTGAATAGCCAGCATCCCTTTGTTCAAAAAAGTGGCGTAATCCTGGATGGTATGTGCCTGCCCGTTGCCAATCAGCGGGGAATACAGGGCTGCCTGGCCATATTTAACATAATGCCAGGCCTGCGCATCGTAATACTTTAATTCATTGAAAAAATAAATCTCACGTGCGCGCGTTTTCCAATAAGGCCAGATGATTTCTTTGAATGCCTTGCGGTCTTCCTCGAAAAATACGTAGCGGCTGGCTGCCTCGTCAATATAGGAATCCAGATTGGCACCCTGTTCCCACTCTTCCGGTGAATAAGGCATGAAATACGGCACAAAATCAATGATGTGCGGACCGCTGGATTGGGTTCCCATGAATAGTTGTTCAGGGAGCAATTCAAGCGGTATCTCTTCGAAAACCTGGCGCATGGCCATTGCCCGGCGAATGGCGGGATGCAGCCCTTCCGTGGCCTGGTAGGAGCGGGTGATGATGAGTGCCATCGTACAGGAGAGGCGTCTTTTGCCTTCTTCATAATGATTGAGCATGCCAGCGCGGATGCGCTGAACGCGCACCTCTGCCGGATGGTCAGGAGACAGGATCATCTCGCTGAATATTTCTCCCTGCCATGGCGCTTTGCTTTTGACCCACCAGGGAATTTGTTTCACAGAAATTTCTTTTCTCATTAATAACCTTCGCTACGGAAAAACTGAAAGTTATTATAATTTATGCCAAGAGCAGATAGGGATTCAAACCTGCCTGACTCAACATTAGACTTGGAGATATGCCATGAAAAAGAAAATTGCCGTTATCGGCATGGGCGGCATTGCCCAGAAAGGCCATCTGCCGGTTCTCACTGCCATGCCTGGATTGGAACTTTTCTTTCATTCCCGCACGGCTGATAAGGTCAAGGAGTTGGCTGATTTATACCGTGTGCCCAAATGGACCACCAGTCTGAATGAATTATTCAGCTGGAAACCGGATTGCGCCTTCATCCTCACGCCCACCCCCTCCCATTATCAATTGGCATCCGCCTGCCTGGAGGCAGGCATGGATGTCTTCACCGAAAAACCAGCCACTGAAAGCGCTGCCGAAACCCGCAAACTGGCTGAGTTGGCTGATGCCAAAAAAAGGATCGCCATGGTGGCCTTCAACCGGCGCTATGCCCCCTTATCCGTTCAAGCCAGAGAGCTGTGGGGCAAGCGGGCTGTGACGCTGGCCAATATTCAAAAAAGCCGCACCAAACCCGGATTCAGAGGCCTGCCGATGCATGTTTCCGAGGAACTGGTGCATGTCATTGACATCCTGCGCTTTTTTGGCGGCGAAGCAAAAGTCCTCACCACCCACTACCGATTGGACCGCGACGACATGGTGGTGGAAGTAGTCAGCGTGCTGGATTATGAAGAAGGTGGTTTGGCAACCATCACCGCCAGCCTGCAAGCCGGACACTGGTACGAGCATTACGAACTCAACGGTGAAGCTGCCACCCTCAATCTGAATGTTTTTTCTGACCTGCATTTTACTGAGCAGGAATGCACCCAGTCCTGGAAGGAACCCTACGATAGCACCTGGACGACCAACCTGTTCGGGCGCGGATTTGTGGGACAGATCGAACATTTTTTGCAATGCGTTGAATCCCGCCAGCAGCCGCAAACCAATCTTTGGGATTGTGCGAAAACCCAGCAGCTTGTGGAAGGCATCATCGCTAAAGCAGGCAAATAAATCCTTTCTCTAAAAGATTATATTGACAAAATAGAAATTCATTGTATAATGGTATAGTGGTTATACCAATATACCATTATATTAATTAAATAAAGGAGCAAAAATGAAATTCGATATCACCAAAAGCATTGGCATGCTACTGCTGGCCATCTGGCTGATCCTGATGGGTTTATCTTTATTCATCCCCGCTATTGCTGACCTCAACCAGATCCTGTCCGTGCTCGCCATTGCTGCAGGCGTTTTCATCCTGCTGGATAAGTAATTTTCACTGTTCGGGAAATTCCTCCCTTTCAGCCCGGCCGCCAACCCCTTATTGGCGGCTGGCTGGAGGGAGGTTTTTCTTTATTTTTAGCGAATCGGATTCCATTTCCTCCCCGGCCAGTAAGGCGGCTTTCTTCCACGGCGGCAGGTTGGAATCCTCCACCATCAAGCGGCGTATTTCCAGCATCTGGTCGCGCAGCACCGCCGCCCGCTCAAACTCCAGGTCCTTGGCAGCCTGTTTCATCTTCTGTTCAGTCTCTTCCATCAACCGCCTGATTTCATCCCTCGGTAGCCGCGTGACGCCGCCATCCGCCTGGTAGGTACCATGGGCTTCCGCCACCGCTTTCTCGGTCAGACGGGCGGTGATGTCGTGAATCTCGCGCACGATGGTCAGCGGTTCAATATGGTGATCGTAGTTGTAGGCCTCCTGCTTGGCACGGCGCCGATTGGTCTCGTTGATGGCTGTCTTGATCGCGTCCGTCATCTGGTCGGCGTACATGATGACCTTGCCATGCACGTTGCGGGCGGCGCGCCCGATGGTTTGGATCAGCGCCACCGCGGAGCGCAGGAAGCCCTGCTTATCTGCATCCAGGATGGCCACCAGCGATACTTCCGGCAGGTCCAGTCCTTCGCGCAGCAGATTGATGCCGACGATGACATCATAGACCCCCAGGCGCAAATCGCGCAGGATGCCCACCCGCTCCAGGGTTTCCACCTCGGAGTGCAGGTAATGCACCTTGATATCCAGTTCCTTCAAATAGTCGGATAGATCCTCTGCCATACGTTTGGTGAGGGTGGTCACCAACACTCGTTCGCCCACCTCCACCCGCTGGCGGATCTCACCGATCAGGTCGTCCACCTGCCCGGTTATCGGGCGCACTTCCACCTGCGGGTCCACCAGGCCGGTGGGGCGGATGATCTGCTCCACCACCGCATCCGCTTTTTTCAGCTCATATTCAGCCGGTGTGGCAGATGTGTAAATGGTGTAGCCCATCTTCTTTTCAAATTCATCAAAGGTCAGCGGGCGGTTATCCAGTGCCGAGGGCAGCCGGAAACCGTAATCCACCAGGGTTTGTTTGCGCGAAAGATCGCCATTGTACATACCGCGGATCTGCGGGATGGACATGTGCGATTCATCAATGAAAAGCAAGTATTCCGAAGGCAGAAAATCCATCAGCGTCCAGGGCGGCGAGCCGGGCGGACGGCCGTCCAGGTGGCGGGAATAATTTTCCACTCCCGAACAGTAACCGATCTCGCGCAGCATTTCCAGGTCATACAACGTGCGCATTTCTAGGCGTTGAGCTTCCAGTAATTTGCCCTGCTCTTTGAATATTTTCAACCGATCTTCCAGTTCTGCTTCGATATTCTGATGGAGGTTTTCAGACGCTCTTCATCGGTGATGTAATGCTTGGCCGGGTAGATTTCCACCTGCGGCAGTTCCTGAATGATCTCACCGGTCAGCGGATTCAGCGAGACGATGCGTTCCACCTCATCCCCGAAGAAGGCGATGCGATACGCCAGGCTCTTTTCGTACGCCGGAAAGATTTCCAGGGTATCCCCGCGCACGCGGAAGACACCCTGGCGCAGCTCCAGGTCATTACGGGCATAATGGCTTTCGATCAACTGGCGCAGCAGGACATTGCGGCGGTACACTTCCCCCTGGCGTAAAGACATGACCACCCCGGCATACTCTTCCGGGCTGCCCAGTCCATAGATGGCGGAAACTGATGCGACCACGATGACATCCTTGCGGGACACGATCGAAGTGGTCGCTGCCAGCCGCAGACGCTCAATTTCTTCATTAATATCTGTTTCTTTTTCAATGTAGAGGTCCTGGCGGGGGACATAGGCCTCCGGTTGGTAATAGTCATAATAGGAAACGAAGTATTCCACCGCGTTGTCCGGGAAAAAATCCTTGAATTCGGCATACAGCTGGGCAGCCAGGGTTTTGTTGTGCGCCATCACCAGCGCCGGCAGCTGCAATTCATTGATGATATTTGCCATGGTAAAGGTCTTGCCGGTGCCGGTGGCACCCAGCAGCACCTGGTGACGCTTGCCGGCACGGATGCCTTCCAATAATTGGCGGATGGCTTCCGGTTGATCACCCATTGGCTGATAAGGTGCCTGCAGTTTAAAGCTCATGTTGATTCCTTTTTCCCATTTCTGGATAATTCAATGATCAATTTAAGCACCTCTTCCAGGCGGGTTTGCCAGTTTTCCTTCATTTTATCAAAGGGCATCCAGTAGGCATTGCGGCCGGCACGGGCTTGCTCGCCCAGCGACGGGAGGTCCTTTTTTACTCCTTTTTCCATAGGGGGCGGATAGCGCAGCACCAACTGACCGCTCTCGATGGCAACGGAAGCCAAACCGGCTTTCTCCGCCAGCAGACGGAACTTCAACTGGAGAAACAGGTTTTGCACTTCTGGTACCAGCGGACCAAATCGGTCAACGAATTCCTCCTTCATCTTATCGATCTGCTCTTCAGACTGGATATCCGCCAGGCGGCGGTAAAGCTGCACGCGCACGTTCGGGTCGCGTACATAATCCATCGGGATGCTCACCGACAGGGGCAATTCCACCACCACCAGCGGTTTGATACCTTTGAAGGGTATTTGCAGGGAGGTCTTTTCAAACTCATCGACCTTCTTCAGTTCATTGACCGCCTGGTTCAGCAAACGCGTATAAAGATGAAATCCCACCGAAGCAATATGACCAGACTGCTGCGTGCCCAGCAGGTCCCCCGCCCCGCGCATTTCCAGGTCGCGCATGGCAATGGAATAGCCGGAGCCCAATTGGCTGTTCTCGGCAATGATCTCCAGCCGCTCGCGGCCTTCAGCTGTGGGCGCTTTGCGGTGGTTGAAAAAGAAATAGGCATATGCCCGCTGCGCCCCGCGCCCCACCCGGCCGCGCAGCTGATACAACTGCGCCAGCCCGAAGGTATCCCCGCGGTCGACGATGAGGGTGTTAGCGTTGGGGATGTCCAATCCGGATTCAATGATGGAGGTGGACAGCAGCACATCCACGTTACCATGGGTGAACTGGTGCATCACTTCCGCCAGCTGATTTTCCGCCATCTGTCCATGGGCAACCGCAATGTTCGCTTCCGGCACCAGCCGCCTGAGCTGGTTGGCCATGCTTTCAATGGTTTGCACGCGGTTATGCACAAAGAAAACCTGCCCGTGCCGGTCCAGTTCGCGCAGCATCGCCCGCCGCACGATGGCTGGATCATACGCGCCCACATGCGTGCTGACCGGCAGCCGATCAGAGGGGGGCGTATTGATGATGGAAATATCACGCACCCCGGAAAGCGACATGTACAAGGTGCGCGGGATGGGCGTGGCGGTGAGGGTGAGCACATCCACCTCGGTGCGGAATTTCTTTAAATGTTCCTTGTGGGCAACCCCAAAGCGCTGCTCCTCGTCAATGATGAGCAAGCCAAGGTCCTTGAAAGACACATCCTGCTGCACCAGGCGGTGCGTGCCGATGACAATATCCACTTCACCCGCTGCAAGCTGCTCCAGGATCCTATCCTGCTCGGCTGCCGTCTTGAAGCGGGAAAGCATGGCTATTTTTACCGGGAAGGGGGTAAGGCGTTGCTCAAAGGTTTCAAAATGCTGCTGCGCCAGGATGGTGGTGGGCACCAGCATGCCCACCTGCTTGCCATCCATGACCGCCTTGAAGGCTGCCCGCAGGGCCACCTCGGTCTTGCCGTAGCCGACATCCCCGCATAAGCAGGCGGTCCATCGGGCGGTGCTTTTCCATGTCTGTCTTGACTTCAGCGATGGCGCGTACCTGGTCGTCGGTTTCTATGTAAGGAAAACTGGCTTCCAATTCTTTTTGCCATACAGTATCAGGCTGGAAGGAGAATCCTTCCGCCGTTTCGCGCCGCGCATACAGGTCGAGCAAGTCCCAGGCCACCTTATGCACCGCTCCGCGCACGCGCGTCTTGGTCGCCTGCCATTCGGGGGTTCCCAGGCGGGTAGGATGCGGCGGGCGCTCATCGGGACCGACATACAGGCTGATGCGGTCCGCCTGGTGCACCGGCACGAACAACTCGTCATCATCGGCATATTCCAGCTGCAGGAATTCGCGGTCGGCGCCTTCCAGCGTCCGCCTGACCAAGCCCATGAAACGCCCGATGCCGTAATCGACATGCACCACCCAATCGCCCGCTTTTAGATCAGCATAACTGGTTTCAGGGCTTTCACCTTTGAAGCGGGTGCGCCGGCGGGGCTGTGGTCGCTCCCAGCCGAAGATTTCGCCATCGGTCAGGATAACCAGTTCGCTCCTGTCCGGGTAAGTTAAACTGAACCCCTGGCTGAGCGATGCTTCAATGATCTGGAGGTTGGATGTTTCCGTCTCCCCTTCAGACTGATCCTGCCATAATTCCCGCAGCCGTGCTGCCTGGCGGGAAACGATGGCAACCTGGTTCTTGCGCCAGACTGCCCGGCGCACAAATTCCATCAGCTCTTCCAGCTTGCCGCCAAAACGCGGTGCGGATGAAAAATTTGAGCCCAGGTCTTGCGCTTGTTTTTCACCTGAATATCCCAGGTCAAGCCAGGAGATGCGCACACGCGTATCGGTCAGTTCCGACCAGGTGAGGTAAGGGGTGGGAAAGCCCTCATCAATCCATCCGGCAGTGATGGCTTCCTGGCGCAGCGGAAGGGATTGCTCTTCAATTTCAGTGGCAACCGTCTCAAGGTAACCGGCATCATCCTGGACAATCAGCGCCTTTTCCGGCAGGTAATCCAGCATACTGGCCGGGGTGGGATGAATGAGCGGCAGTTCAAACTCGTCCACGCTCTTTTCGGAAATTTCGCCGCCATCCTCTTCAACCAGCTGAAAAACTTCACGGGCGGGGGTTAAAAAGACCGTCTCCAGTTTTTGCACCGAGCGCTGGCTGGCCGGGTCGAAGGTGCGAATGGTTTCCACCTCGTCGCCAAAGAATTCCAACCGCACCGGCAGATCTGCGTTGGGCGCCCACGCATCCACGATCCCGCCGCGGTGGGATACCTGCCCGGCCGCAACGACGACTTCCTGCACTTCGTACCCCCCGCGAACCAGTTTCTTTAAAAGAGAGGTCAATGCAATGGACTGACCCTGGTGTAGCGCCAGGCAATTGCTGAGGAAATCCCTTCGCGGCAGGGTGCGCGTCATCAACGCCTTGACCGTGGTGATGATCAATGGCTTATCCACCTGCTTGCGGCCCGGCACCCAATCATCTGCCAGTGCGGCCAGCGCCTTGATGCGCTCCCAGCGCACCGTCTCACCCCAGGCGATCTTCTCATAAAAAAGCGCCGGCGGTTCGGCAAAATTTAATATGCGCATGCCGGGCGACCAAAAATTCAACTCCTCCTGCACCACCTGCGCCTGGTCGGAATGTGCCAGGATGTACACCAGCGGTCCTTTCAATTGGGGCAGCATTTCAGCCAGCATGGGTAGCCGGGCTGCCCGTGAGATGGCTACCGGCCTTAGTTGGCCTTCCGCATTGATTTCTTCCAACAATTGATGGAAGGCTGGCAAGCGGTCAAAACCGTTCGGGATGGGTGAGGTCATTTAGACGATGAGATGATTGAACCTGGTCATGGCAGCGCGGATGCCCTCGATGAGAAAGGTTTCCGCTGCCTGTTGAGCGTGGTCCAGCAGAATGGGCAGCAATTCTTCCTCAGCCGCGCTGAAATTTTGCAGGACATAATCCTCCACTGCCATCCTCCCCGGTGGCCGGCCGATACCCAATCGCAGGCGGGGAAAATCACCGCTGCCCAACTGCTGGATGATGGAGGTCATACCCTTGTGGCCGGCTGAGCCGCCTTCCGCGCGCAGCCGCAGGGTACCCAGCGGCAGGTCGAGGTCATCGTAGATGACCAGCATCTTTTCCAGCGGAATTTTGTAAAAACGGAATAGGGAAGAAACCGCCTGGCCGGACAAGTTCATGAAGGTCTGCGGTTTGGCCAGGATGATGCGGTAGTCATTCCATTGTCCCACTCCAACCAGAGCCTTGTTGCGCACATGCTCCAGCGGGATTTGCCAGGTTTTTGAAAGCCGGTCCGCTGCACGAAAGCCGATGTTGTGGCGGTTGAGCCGGTATTCACGCCCGGGATTGCCCAGGCCGACGATGAGAAAGGTTTCTTTTTCCACTTTTTTCCCAAATAATTGTTTGAAGATCATTTTTTTCCTGTAAAAAGGCAATTAGTTAGTTTAACATAAAAGGAAACGAAATGCAAAAATTTCACAGAAATTCGCGAGGCGATAGCTTTCGGATCCAGGCGGCGTCCCGCCGCCTGAAAATTCGCGAGTCGGTGGCTGGTGAAGCAATCTCATTTTTAAGATACAACGCTAAAGCTTATTTCGTCGCTGCGCTTCTTGTAAATGCTTCTGCGAGAAGGTCTTTGCTGAAGCAGTTTCATAGGTTTTGCATCATCGCGTGAGTTTCCTTCAGGTTGCTGCACATTCCTCACAAAAGCAATGAGCTTTTTTTTTCGATATAGGCGACGCCCTCGTCGCCATTCCAATTTTCACGATACAGGTGAGCCGAAACAGTCTAATTATTGCCTATTTGTTCAGCTAGTAACGTCGATATTCAACGAATACCATTGACGATTTCTCCAGTTTGGTGTGCAGAATGCCATAAAGGCAATAATCCCTGTATGTTATAATAATTTTTATGAGCCGAGAAAAACCCGAAAAGTCGGAAACCACCCAGGAAGAAGCCATCCAAACCAGCAACGGCGTAAAAAGCCGCATGGTGTGGGTTGTCCTGGCAGTGCTGATCATCCTGGGAGCGCTCATTGCCGGCGTGGTGGTCCTTGCCCGCACGGATGCCGCCACCACCGGCCAGGTGCGCGATATTTTCATCATTGTCCTGGCGATGGAAGCACTGATCATCGGTGTGGCACTGGTTGTCCTGGTGGTGCAGCTGGCGCTGCTGATCAACCTCCTACAGAATGAGATCAAACCCATTTTGGAGAACACTCGCCGCACGGTGTTGACCCTCAAGGGCACCAGCGCCTTCTTAAGCAAGCACGCCATTCAGCCGGTCCTGCGCATTTCCAGCCTGGCAGCCGGATTGCGTAAATTGATTCAAATCGTTGGTATCATTAGAAAATAGAAAAACTACACAGGAGGTAGAACATGTCCGATCGAAATGATAGTTTTGGTGCTTTCTTGGCCGGCCTGGTTTTGGGCGGTCTGGCAGGCGGGATCGTTGCCCTGCTGTTCGCTCCGCAATCCGGTGAAGAAACCCGCTCCATCATCCATGACAAAGCCATTGAACTGCGCGATAAGGCCAGTGAAACGTATGAAGAAACCTTGTCCCGGGCGGAAAAAGCCGCCGATGAAGCGGTAAAGAGAACCGAAGCGGTTTACAATCAAGCCAAGGCTAAAGCCAGTGAATTGGCCAAGAAAGGCCAGGTCATGCTGGATGAGCAAAAGGAAAAATTGAGCCGGAAACCCAAATCGGAAGCCTGATCAGGGATTTCCACAATCCATTAAAACAGCGCGTTCAATCGCGCTGTCTTTTTTTAATCCAACAGTGCTAGCATCTGCGGTATGGCTCGGATGACGTCCGAGGCAAGCACAGATGCGGTAGTATCCAACTCTTCGGCCGCCAGCTGACCGGCGCGGGCATGAATAAAAGCAGCGGCAGCCGCGGCATGGAAGCTCTCCATTCCCTGGGTGATCAAGGCAGCCAGCATGCCCGCTAGCACATCCCCCGTACCGGCTTTGGCCAGGGCGGGTGTGGCGATCGGTACCACCATCACCTGCCCCTGCGGTGACGCCACCACGGTCAGCGCGCCCTTCAGCACCACCACCACACCCCACTTGATTGCAAATTTACGCGCTGTTTCCATCCGGTCTTGTTGAATGGATTCCACCTTTAACCCGGTCAAGGCTGACATCTCTCCTGGGTGTGGGGTGAGCACGCTGCCCTTTGGTAATTTCTGATGCCATTCAGTTATTTTAGACAGGTGGCGTAATCCATCCGCATCGACCACCAGAGGCGGAAGTTTGGGTATTTCAAGAAATTTTCGAATGAAATCAGCTACTGCACCCTCCTGCGCCAACCCGGGACCAACCAAACAAGCATTGACCTTTTCCATGTTCTTGTGTATAGACACAGCTGATTTGGCGCAAAAATATCCGTCCTCTTCCGGCACAGGCAGCCAGGTGGCTTCCGGTAAATGACCTGCCAGCATGGCTTGCAGCGATGACGGGATTGCTATACGCAACAACCCTACTCCCGTTCGGTAAGCTGCCCTGCCAGCCAGCAGCACCGCACCCGGATAATTTATACAGCCAGCTGCCATCATCATCGTACCAAAGTCTCCCTTATGAGCATCCAGTGCACGCTTGGGGAGCCAATCGCTCACCTTTAAGGTGTCCACTGCCTGGTCATGCACCTTTTCCCAGGTTGGCAAGTCCTCCGGGAAATCCAACTCTGCCATACCAATTTCGCCTGCAAAGACAAACGCAGGAAAGGTTAGTAATCCAGTCTTCACCGCCTGTATGCACAGCGTCAGGTCGGCCGGGATGCACTCGGCAGCTGCCTGCCCGCTTTCACAATCCACTCCTGACGGGCAATCCACAGCCACGGTATAGGGGCGTTCCTCATAAGCGGACACAAATCCCAGCACATCCGCCACTGGTTTCTCAAGCGGCAAGCGTACCCCGGTACCCAGCACCCCATCCAAAAGTAATTCAGCTCTCTCCAGCCATTCTTCCAGCTTGACGAAACCTTCATCCATCTCCGCATGCAGGACCTTGCCCCCTTTATATTGAAAAGTAGTCAGCCATTCATCCTCTTCGGCGCGCGGCTTCACCAGGTAGGCGGCGGCCTTCCAGCCCTGATCGATCAGGTTGGTCAGCGCGATCAGGGTATCCCCGCCATTGTTGCCGGAACCCACCAAGCCCAACACCACCCGGTTCTCGCAATCATAAAATCGCACCAGCACATGAAAAGCGATCTCCCGCCCGGCATTGAGCATCATCTGCCGGTAGCTCAATTCGCGGGCATCCGCTTCCTTTTCCAGTGCGCGCATTTGTTCAACCGTTACGATCTTCATCTTTCACCTCAATGGTTATGAAAATTATACAATGCCCATCATCTTCCACCAGCTGCTCCATCAGGTATAATCCTCGCCATGCGGCGCTACCTTTACCTCGGGGTCTTTTTTTCGGGCATGACGTCGCTGGCTGTGGAACTTTCTGCTTCGCGCCTGCTGGGTAATTACTTCGGGTCGAGCAACCTGGTGTGGGCTTGCATCATCGGTCTGGTGCTGATCTACCTCACCATCGGCTACAGCCTGGGCGGCAAATGGGCGGACCAATCCCCCAAGTTTGAACGGTTCTTCAACATCCTCGCATGGGCAGCCCTGCTGGTGGGACTGGTGCCGATGGCAGCCCGCCCAATCCTGCGCCTGGCAAGCCAGGCTTTTGATGCCCTCCACCTCGGTCCGCTGGCCGGCGCCTTTATCGCCGTGCTGCTGCTCTTCAGCGCGCCGGTCATCCTGCTCGGCACCGCCTCACCTTTCGCCATCCGTCTGGGACTGCAGGACAAGCGCACCTCCGGCAGCTTTAGCGGCAGGGTTTACGCCGTTTCCACCATCGGCTCTTTCATCGGCACCTTCCTGCCCGTGCTGTGGCTCATCCCTGCTGTTGGCACCTACCGCACTTTTCTCATTCTCAGCGCCTGCCTCTTAATTTTCTCCCTCTTTGCCTTATGGCGTACCGTCTCATTGCATACCGCCCTGAAAAAAATATGGATGCCGTTCTTGCTGCTCTTTTCGGCATTGGTCGGCCTGTCTGGAACAGACAAGAATCCGACCGGCATGATCTATGAAACCGAATCCGCCTATAACTACATCCAGGTGCTGGAACTGGATGGGATGCGTTACTTGCGCTTGAATGAAGGCCAGGGATTCCACTCGGTCTACCAGGAGGGAGTGAGTAATTACCATGGCGCCTGGGAGTACACCCTGGCAGCACCATTCATCAGCCCCAACTTGTGTGATCATAATCAAGTTAGTCGCATCGCCATTCTCGGCCTGGCCGCCGGCACCAGTGCCAGAGAAGCTTTACAGGTTTTTCCAAACGTCACCGTAGACGGGTATGAGATTGACCCGCAAGTAGCCGAGGTTGGCTGGCAGTACTTTGCCATGCCGCGCGAAAGTGAAGGATTGAAAGTGATCGCCGAGGATGCCCGCTGGGGGCTGGCCAAATCCACCGGCAGGTATGACGTGGTCAGCATCGACGCCTTCCGCCCACCTTACATCCCCTGGCACCTGACCACCCGCGAATTTTTCCAGCAGGTCAGCGACAAAATGAATCCGCGCGGGGTGCTGGTGTTGAATATCGTGCGCGTGGGCAGCAACCGTTCCCTGGTGGATGCCCTGGTTGCCACCCTGCGCCAGGTCTTTCCTCGGTGCTCATCAGTGATATCCCCGGTATGTTCAATACCATCGTTTTCGCCTGCGCCAGCCCACCAGCGCAGTGGAGGTGGCGCAAAATACGACCTGTTTGTCCGCCCAAAGCGGCACTCCCGCGGTCATCACCGAGGTGCTCACCACTACGCTGATCAACCTCCAGTCGCTGCCAGCCGATGGCCTGGTGCTGACCGATGACCGCGCCCCGGTGGAATGGCTGACCACGCGCATGCTGCTGGATTTCATCCTCTCCGGTCGAACAAGGGAATTGCAATGAAAACTCTCAAGAATATGCTCTTATCCCTGCTCATCCTCACCCTGCCCCTACTGCTGGTGATCACCTCCATCCGCATCGTGCTCAGCCCGCTTTTCCTCGAGGTGGAATACCGCCTGCCCGGTTTTCCCGAAGACCCGTTTCGGTTTCACCTTCGACGAACGATTGCACTTTGCCCGCCTGTCCGCTGATTACCTGGTTAATTCCACCCCGCTCGACTTCCTGGCGGACATACAAATGGAGAACGGGCAGCCCTTGTACAATGAGCGCGAACTGAGCCACATGCTGGATGTCAAGAACCTCACCCAGGCAGTGCTCAATGTCTGGTATCTCATCATCGCGCTCTTTGCATTTGGGGTTCTATTTTTCCGGAAGAACAATGAGATTTGGAGATTCTGGCAGGCCGTGCGCCAGGGCGGCTGGCTGACGATAGGACTGGTGGCCGCCATCCTACTGGGCGTCCTGCTTAGCTTTAATGCCCTGTTCACCGCCTTTCACCGCATCTTCTTCAGCGGGGATACCTGGCTGTTCTATTACAGCGATTCGCTCATCCGACTCTTCCCCCAGCGTTTCTGGATGGACGTGTTCTTTTTCATCGGCGGATTTAGCATTCTCTTTTCAGTGTTCGCTATCTTTTTCGGCCACAGGTATTCGTCCCTTAAATAAAAAAAATCCCCTCCAGGTAGGAGGGGATCGAAATGTTTTAAGCTTTGAATTGAGCCAGGGCTTTCAGCACCTGGTCAATATCGGCGCTGGTGAGGATGGGTGACATGTGCCCGATGCGGAAGATCTGGTCGTGCAGTTCCGCCAGCCCGGTTGAGATCTGGATGCCGTGCTCCTTTAGCAGGTATTGCACGATGCGCGGGCTTGGTACTTCCTTGGGTGGCACCCCAGCCGTCAGCACGGGTGACATTTCTTCATTCGGTGTAAAGGGCGGCATGCCCAACTCGCGCAGACCATGGCGCAATTGAAGGGCCAGCTGGCGGAAGCGCTCCATGCGGGCGGGAATGCCTTCCGCGACCAGTTGCTGCAGCGAAACCGCCAGGGCGTTTACCAGGCTGGTGGCCATGGTGATGGGCGTCGGGTGCCAGTCACCCCACTCCAGCGAATACTTGCGCCAGATCGCCAGGTTGGTGTACCAGCCGTGCCCGCGCTTGGGGTTGCGGTCGATGGCTTCCCATGCCCGCGCGTTGACCGCCACCGGCGCCAGCCCGGGCGGGGCGCCCAGGCATTTTTGGGTGGCCGAGGCGCACAGGTCAATGCACCACTCATCCATCGCAAAAGGCAGCCCGCCGAGAGAGGACACCGCATCCACAAAGAACAACAGGTCGTGTTTGCGCGCCAGCGGTCCCAACTGCTCGATGGGGTTGATCACCGTGGTGGAGGTCTCGCAGTGCACCGCCGCCAGCATGCGTGCATCCGGGTTTTCATGGATGACCTTTTCAATAGCGTTTACATCCAGCTTTTTGCCCCACTCTGCTTTTGCCTGAACCACCTGCAGTCCGTTGTGTTCTGCAATGGAAGCCAGCCGGTCGCCGAAAAAGCCGTTGTTGCCAATGATGACCTTCTCACCCGTATCCAGGCAGCTGCCCAGGCAGGAATCGATGGCCGCCGTGCCGGAGCTGGTCATCAAAAACACATCCGCCTGCGTTCCCAATATTTGCTTCAACACCCCCAGTACTCCGTTGTACTTTTCCACCCAGGCTTCGCCGTAATGCGGCGTGACCTGGCTGCTCATGGCGCGCAGCACCTCCGGGTGCACTTCGACCGGACCGGGGATCATCAGTTTGATGGGTTTATCAGGCATTCAGATTTTTCCTTTCCAAGAATATTGTAATGAGGCGTACGAAAAGTGCAACTGAAAAAAAGCGCCAAAACGGGTTACAAGGCTCGCCGGTAATTGCGGTGCATCTTGCAGAAATCCAGCCCCAGCGCGGCCATTTCCATCTGCATTTTTTGGTTGTCCACCCCGATCTGCACCACATCCGCGCGGGTGAAGGTGCCGCTCAGCAGCGTCTTTTCCATCTCGCTGAACAGGATGGCCGTGCCGCCCATGCCGCGGTATTCCTCGATGATGCCCGCCCCGTTGATGTCGATCCAGGTGGTGCGCTTCAACTCCAGCAGCAGGTCGATCCAGCCAAAAGGGAACAGCTTGCCTTTGGTGCGCTGCAAGGCAGCGGAAACATTTGGGTAGGCAAACAAAAAACCGACGATCTGCTCGCCCTTCTTGAGGATCTTGATCAGGCGTGGATTGGCAAACCAGATGAGCTGCTCCGCCATCACTTTGGCTTCCTCGTCGGTCAGCGGTGTGTTACCGACCGTGCCGGGCAGCGACTCATTGTAAAGTTTCTTCAGTTGAGGCACAAAGGCGCGCAGGTCAGCCCGGCTGGTGAAGCGCTCCACGCTCAGCCCCAGGCGCGCCTGCACCTTCTCCGCCACCAGACGCACCTTTTCCGGCAGGCGGTACTCCGGTTTCAGGTAACCCGAGACCACATCCCCGTCGGGAAGAAAGCCCGCATCTTCAACCAGCTTTTGATAATAGTCATGGTTGTAAGGGATACCCATGGCCGGCATATATTCAAAGCCCTTGATGAGCAGCCCCATCCCGTCCAGGGCGGTAAAGCCCTTTGGTCCCTTGATTAGGTTCAACCCTCGCTTGCGTGCCCATTCAAAGGCGGCGTTGAAAAGCCCTCGCGAAATATCCAAGTCATCCATGCATTCGAATAGGTAGAAGAAGGCCGTCTTTTCATGGTTGTACTCGTTGTAATGGCGGTTGTCCATTACGGCAATGCGCCCGATGGCTTTCCCTGCCTCATCCAGTGTCAGGAAGAAGGCCGCATCCGAATGGCGGTAAAAAGGATGGCGTTGGCGGTCCAGCATGCGGCGCGCATCACCCTGCAGAGGCGGAACCCAAACCATGCAATCCTTATATATTTTATAAGGCAAGGCGAGAAATTCTTTTACATGGTTTGCAATTTGTGTATCGACTTCAAGGATTGACAAGAAATTTAATTCCTGGGAAAGAGGTAGAAAGATTATACACTTTACACGAAAGTCAGCATTTTATCTCAACTGCAAAAATCTCTCGAAAATTCTTGCCGTATAAACTTCTATTACGATGTTAATAATTCTTGGGTCGTTCGGATAATACACTGATTCTATGAATTGTTTCCATCATAACATGGACTATAAATGATATCGATTGATAATGTACTCATTTACCGTTTCACTCTGGCAGCAGGCATAAGTGCTATCCTTCAGGTTTTATTATTAATTTTGATGTTTACCGTTTCCAGAAAACCATTTGGAAGGATGAGTGACTATTTTTATGTTCTCACTCCGCTTTTAATGCTCCCATTTTTTCTGTCATTGCATAGAATTCCGGTCATGCAAAACTCAAATATCAATTGGATCATTCAACTTTTAGGTATCATCGGCCTCGTGGTCGCCTCAGGTACCGAAGTGGTTTTACTGCTAAAGCTGATTGACTTCAGACAATCCATCTGGGGAAACTTGATTGGTTTGGGATTGGCCGGTATTCCAATATTGGTCCTCTCAATAGTGAGTTTCGGTAAAACGGCATTTCCCGCAGGTTTTAATTGGCTTGGAATTGCACTGGGTGCAGCGATGGTCATCGGGATCCCTTCCGTTTTCTTTTTTATCGACGCATTTCTTGCCCTCGGGCACAGCAGTGGGTTCAATTGGTCGAAAGCCAATCCTCTCGTCTATCCGGCGGTAATAGCGGGAATACTTACCCAGGTTGGTTTGCCGATCTGGCTGATCTGGGCATCCTGGTGGATACCATCAGGAAATCTGATATTCTGAGAATGAGTCAACGGGTGCAGGATTTCGATTGCGGTCACATATCGTTAACACTCGTCTAAAATATTATCTAATCTAAAAAAGTTTTAAGACCTTGATTATTATGTATGTGGCGCACGCATCTTTACAGCATGCCCTCATTGCAAGTTGTCGAATAAATATTGAATGGCAGGCTAAGGGATTATGTTTTCTTTGGCTGAATAGGTTGTGTTGTGATTGACTCAAGCGTCATCGTGGCTGCCGGTGCAGGTGGTGTGGAGCAGGCGGAAATTAAAAGCAAAACTATTATGCAGATATTGAACATGCTCATAATATATACTCTCGACATCAATGCACGCACTCAATCGTATAGGTCATTGGATTAGGGGTTTTTTCATTAATAATTACAGCAAGGAAGTTAGTGGATCATGGACTCAATTACACTGCGTCTCAATGAGACTATGATAGGAACTTGCCGGGGCAGGCAGGTTCTTAATAAAATCAAAACTATAATCCTCCCAATTGGATATGGCAGTGGTCCATGTGTATTGCACCGTCTTCGTTCCCGCGGCAGTAAAAGTGACGGTCAGAGGACCTGAGTCCTGGTATCCACCAGTCATTGAGTATGTCTCCCATGCGTACGTGACCACTCCGGCGCCATTAGCGGTGATGACCGCTGTGGTGGTAATAGTGTCTGTTTGCCCACAGGTTACCGTAATATCATTTTGGGTTGCCGAAAGCACTACATTGGTCACTGCAAAGGCTGGCGGAACAGGCCGGGATGTGGCGGTTGGCGCGGGAATATAAATCTTCAAATAGACCTGGGCAAACAACGCGCCGTTATCCGCCCGCATCTTCCAATAACTGCTTAAGCTGCCGCCACTGGATGGAGCGCGAAATGAAACGGGTATGGTCACCTGCCCACCTGGCGGGATCACCGCATTGATCGCCACCCCTGCCGGTGCGTTCATTCGCTCGCCGCTTGAAAAAACCAACTGGTAATTGGGATTCCAGGTGCAGCTGCCGGTGTTGCGCAGCGTCCAGGTCTTGGTGAAGGTGGAACCGCTCGCCACAGTGGTGCCATCCGGTATGTTTTCGCCGACGAGGAGCGCATAATAGCACGGCAGCTGAGTAGAAGTCGGCATTCCCAGCTGAACCGGCTGCCCGGCTGGCGAGAGAGGTGGATTGGGCAATTTGATACCACTTTCTGTTTTAGGATTTTCATTGGCAGGAGGAAGCGTCGGAGGTGGATTTGCCTGCATTGTCTTTACCGCCTGGGCGACCAGGTAGTCCACCAACTGGCGTGAATCAATGGTCAGGAGGCAGCCAGGAAGTATGAGGAAAAGCAATAGGGTAATCAGTATTTTGTTAATTGATCCCATTTCTTCGACACTCCGTTTTTCTGACATTGATTTTTAATTGATCATCCAAGACTTTAATCAATAACGGTCGGCAGTTGATTTCATTAATTCTTCGAGTGAACCTAATGAACAAAGAAGAAATCAGATGACCAGCGTTCATTTCTGCAATATTTCCTTATCTGCTAGGACGATCTCATCCATGACAGCGTTGTATTCAACGCGCGTTTCTTCGGTCAAACTGGGCGAATACTGCAGGAATTTGACCAGGTCGCGTGCCTGGCGCAGTAGGTCCTTCACCTGCGCCACAAAAGCCAGGTCGCGGTAGCCCAGTCCGGGCGGTTCGGGCAGTGCGCGCGCTTGCCGGATAAATACTTTTGCCTGGTCGAGGCGCTGGCGGGGGGTGAGCGGTTTGGGCATTGGTTATGATGTGAAAAAGTGAAAAAACTTGAATTTAGCTAATAATTTTCACTCTATGCTATCATTCTACCTGAAATTACCTTCCATAATTGATGCATCATGACAACGAAAAAATCTGTTCCTTCCGCCTTCAGTTTCTTCCTTTCCATGGCTGTCACCGCTTTTATTTTTCCTTTAATACTTTTCCCCTCCGCCGGAACATGGCAGTGGGTGGAAGGCTGGATTTTCTGCATTTGGATGATCGTCATGGGCATATCCAATGCCACTTACCTGTACCTGAAAGACCCGGACCTGCTGGCGGAAAGATCAAAAATTACCGGCGGGGATAATCAAAAGAAATGGGATCGTTTTTTCCTGCCTCTCGCCTACCTCATGTTCATCATCTGGTTCGTGCTCATTCCCCTGGATGCAGTACGGTTTGGTTGGTCCTCGGTCTTCCCGATGTGGCTGAAAGTGACCGGTGGTCTGCTGTTGATACCCTCGCTCTACTTTATCTATTTCGCCACGGCTGAAAACACTTTTTTATCCACCCGCGTGCGCATTCAATCTGAAAGGAAACAGCGCGTCATTTCCACCGGCGTCTATGGGTTCGTCCGCCATCCCCTTTACCTGGGAGGGGTGCTGATGCTGTCTGGTGCGCCATTGTTGACCGGCTCGCTGATCGGGCTGGCCATCAGTCTGGTGGCATTCATCTCGCTGATCATCCGCATCATCGGGGAGGAAAAGATGCTCGTGGATGAACTCGAAGGATACCGGGAATATGCCCAAAAAACCAGGTACAGGCTGATCCCATTCATTTGGTGATCATTTAAATCCTCCTTCACCATGGACATAAAGAAAATTCTTTCAAACCTGCAAAAAAACCTGGAATACAAGGTGCAGGTCAGCTCATATCGCAACCTGGTCTTCAAGGGCGGCGGGGTGCGCGGTATCGCCTACATGGGCGCCCTGCAGGTGCTGGAGGACAAGGGCATCCTCGAGAACATCCAGCGTGTGGCTGGCACCTCGGCTGGTGCCATCGCCGCCGCCCTCACCTGCTTCCGCTTGAGTGTAGCAGAGACGATTGAAGTTTTTAATACGCTTGAGGTGAATAAAATACCTCAAAGCCGCTCGCTGCTGCAAACGCCGCACTTTCCACCGGTGCGGGGTCATCAGAACTACCGCCGCCTATTCCAAAATTACGGCTGGTATTCCAGCGAATATTTTTACAACTGGCTGCAGGACACCATCGCCCGCTTTTGCCGGGGAAACTGCCAGGCCACCTTTGCTGACTTGCGCAAACAAGGCCACCGTGACCTTTACGTGGTGGCCAGCAACCTGTCACGCCACCGCAGCGAAGTTTTTTCCGCCGCCGCCACCCCGGACGTGTGTGTGGCGGACGCGGTGCGCATGTCCATGTCCATCCCGCTTTTCTTTGAATCACTGCAGTTCGATGGGCATACCTTTGGCAGCGGCGATTACTACGTGGACGGCGGCATCTATGCCAACTACCCCATCCACCTCTTCGACGGCAGCGATTTTTCCGGTTCCAGCCTGGCTTTCCGCAAGGGTACCAACTGGGAGACGCTGGGGTTGTACCTTTATACCGACAAGCGACTGGCTGAAGAAAAACCGGAGATGCCCAAGAATTTGGTCGATTTCGTCCTGCTCACCGGCCATAATTTTTACGACTCGTATGAACAATCCAGCCTGCTCAACCGCGCCATCGAGCAGCGCCGCACCATTGAGATTAGCGACTGCGGTATCTCTGCCCTTGATTTCGACATCCTCCCGGGTGGTAAAAAGTACGATCAATTGTTCAAATCCGGGCGTGAAGCGGCTCTTAACTTTTTCAAGGTTTGACCCACTGTGATCATCCGTTCCCTCGGCTATCGCACGGACCTGTTCTTTTCCGCCTTTGATGGCATCACCACTGACCGCGGGGAATACCTGGTCATTCAAACCCCTGCCAACCCGGATTTCTACTGGGGCAATTACTTGATCTTCGCCAACCCACCCGGAACAAGCGACCTTGACCACTGGCGAGGGCTCTTCGCCCGGGAGATCGGTTCTCCGCCGGCGGTCAAACACCAGGTCTTTGGCTGGGACTCACCCCAGGGGGATTTGGGAGAGATTGACCCATTCATTTCTGCAGAATTCCGCCTGGTGCAAAGCGTGGTGCTCACCAGTCATGCCCCCCACCCCCCAGCCCGCTTGAATGAATCCATTACTGTCCGCTCGCTGCAATCAGAAGATGATTGGGCACAGGCGACCGACAACCAGGTTGCCTGTCGGGAAGCTGATTTTTCCGAAGCCGATTACCTTCTCTTCAAGCAGCCGCAGATGGCGCGCTACCAGCGCATGCAAGACGCCGGTCTGGGTCACTGGTACGGCGCCTTCCTCGCTGGCTGTCTGGTGGCGGACCTGGGCATCTTCCATCGTGAAGGGCTCGGCCGCTTCCAGTCGGTAGGCACCCACCCGGACTTCCGTCGGCAGGGCATCGCGGCGACGCTCGTTTATCAAGCCGCCCTTCTGGCGATAAAAGTATTTAGCCTGCACACACTGGTCATCGTTGCCGACGAGGATTCCATTCCATCCCGCATCTATCAATCGGTAGGCTTTGAAATGACCGAAAAGCAGGTTGGGCTGGAGTGGTGGCAGGGTATTCAGGTTGAGGATTCCTAATAATCTATTAGGATATTTCATTAATCATGCCAGGTGAAAAATATTCCTGACACATTTTCAGGCGTATAATAGGTGTCCGCTTGGGCAGGACATCACAAGCAACAAGATCGAAAATGATTCCAAAACAGGACCGCATCCTCTCCTATGATTTAAAGCACGCCATCCACGCCAACCGGCTGGTGGGTTTGTGGCGTTTAATGAGTGGTTACCATGCCGAATACCTGGCTGCCACCATCCTGGTCGGTCTGGCCGCCCTGGCGAAGACGCTAACCTATCTTCTACTGCAGTATTTTGTGGATGACCTGCTCGGCGCGCAAGCTGTTGTGCAGCAGGTTCTCCTGGTTGTGTTCGGTTTCGTCGGCCTGGCCGGGTTGCAGGGGCTAGCCACCTTCCTGAGCGGCATGTATGCCGCGCGCTCTGCCGAGGGTTCCACCCGCCGTCTGCGCAATTACCTCTTCGACCACATCCAGCACCTGCCCTTTGCCTACCATTCCGAATCCGACACCGGCGAACTGATCCAGCGCTGCACCTCGGATGTGGATGCGCTGCGCCGCTTTTACAATGACCAGGCCATCGGCATCGGGCGCATCTTCGCTGCTCTTCATCGTCAACTTTGCCGCGCTGCTGCAGATCGAATGTCACGCTGACCTGCTTTCGGTCATCGTCGTGCCGTTCATCCTGGCGACTTCGATCTTCTTCTTTAAAAAGGTCACCAAAGCCTATGAAGCCTACCAGGAACAGGACGCCGTCCTTTCCACCACACTGCAGGAAAACCTGAGCGGTGTGCGTGTGGTCAAAGCCTTCTGCCCGCCAGGACTATGAGATTGAAAAGTTCGACCGCAGCAACTGGGAAAAGTTTCTGCGCGGCAAGAAGCTGCTCACCATCCATTCTCTTTTCTGGCCGGTTTCGGATATCTTCTGCGGCGCGCAGATGCTGGCCGGTTTCCTGCATCGGCGCACTGATGGCCATCCACGGCGAGATCAGCGTGGGCACCTACCTGGCCTATGCCGGGCTGCTCGATCTGGATCATCTATCCCCATGCGCGACCTCGGGCGTTTCATCGTGCAGATATGTCCAGCGGCCTGGTTTCCTATGACCGCGTTATGAAGATCATCAAGGAAGACCGCGAACCGCTGGATGATGGCAACCTACAACCCGCGCGAAGGCGCTGCGCGGTGAGGTCATCTTTGAGAATGTGTCCTTTGAATATGAAGAAAAGGACCAGGTGCTGCACGACATCAGCTTCAGCATTGCAAGCCGGGCAGAATGTGGCCCTGCTGGGCTCCACCGGCTCCGGCAAGACCACGCTGGTAAACCTGCTGCCGCGCTTTTATGAGCTACACCTCGCGGCGCAGATGCTGCTGGATGGCATTGACCTGCTGCAGCATTATTCACGCCGCTTCCTGCGCCAGCAGATCGGCATCGTTGAACAGGAACCTTTCCTTTTCTCGCGCTCCATCCGCGAGAATATCACCTACGGCGTCGGGCGGGAGGTATCGCAGGAGGAAGTGGAACAGGCCGCCAAGCGCGGCTGCCATACATGATGTCATCCTTTCCTTCCCGGACGGCTACAAGACCCTGGTCGGCGAGCGCGGGGTGACCGTCTCCGGCGGGCAGAAGCAGCGCATCGCCATCGCGCGCACCCTGCTGAAGAATCCGCGCATCCTCATCCTGGATGATTCCACCTCCTCGGTGGACACCGAAACCGAGGCGCAGATCCGCCAGGCGATGCAGAATTCTGATGAAGAACCGCACCACCTTCATCATCGCCCACCGCATCCAGAGCATCATGGACGCCGACCTGATCCTGGTGCTGGAGGACGGGCGCATCATCCAGCGCGGCACGCATGAAGATGCTGGTGCAAGCAGGAAGGCATTTACCGCCAGATCTTACGACATCCAGACCCGCATTGAAACGGAATTGAAAGAGGAGATTTCCAGTGCCGTCTGATTATTTTGAAGAAGATGAATTCACCGGACGAGGTCAAACGGCGGCGTCTTAAAGCGCATCCTCGGGCTACTGCGCCAGCACTGGATCTGGGTGGCGGGTTTCTCGCCACCATCATCATGGTTTCCATTCTGGATGCCTATTTCACCTTCCTCAGCAAAGAGATCGTTGACCAGGGCATCGTTGCAAAGGCGATCCATGCACGCCTGACTGCGCATCCTCATCCGCTACGCTGTCCATGATCCTGGTGCAGTCAGCTGGCATTTTCGGCTTTGTTTACCTGGCGGCGTGATGGGCGAGCGCGTGCGCTACGACCTGCGCCGCATGCTCTTCAACCACCTGCAGATCGCTTTCGCTTTCCTATTACAGCCGCACACCGGTGGGCTGGATCATGGCGCGCGTGACCAACGACACCGAACGCGTGGCCGAGCTGGTCACCTGGGGTCTGATCGATTCCACCTGGGGCGTGGTCAACATCGCCACCACGCTGACCTTCATGTTCGCCATCAACTGGCAGCTGGCGCTGATCGTCTTGGCCATCATCCCGGTGCTGCTTTATGCGGCAGTGCAGTTCCGCAAACGCATCCTCAAGCAGTTCCGCAAGGTGCGCAAGATCAATTCGCAAGATCACCGCATCTACAATGAGAACATCAGCGGTGTGCGCGTGGTCAAAGCGCTGGGGCGCGAGGACGGCAACCTGGACGAATTCAAGCCGGAGACCGGTCGACATGTACACAGCCGGCTACCGCGCCGCCTGGCTGAGCGCGCTCTTCCTGCCGATCGTGCAGATCATTTCCGCCTTTGCCATCGGCGGCATCATCTGGTACAGCGGCGCGCAGGTCAGATTTGGTAAGCATCACCGTAGGCGGCATCTCAGGCCTTCCTTTCTTATATGACCTTCATGATGTGGCCCATCCAGGACCTGGCGCGCGTATTCGCTGAGATGCAGCGTCGCTGGCTTCGCGCGAGCGCATCTTTCCACCTGATCGATACCGCGCCCGAGATCCAGAACAAACCCAATGCCATCGACCCGGCTCCATCCGCGGCGATATCATCTTTGAGCATGTCACTTTCTGGTATGAGGATGAGCATGCCGGTCATCAAGGACCTCAACCTGCACGTCAAGCCCGGTGAGACCATCGCCCTGGTGGGTTCCACCGGCGGCGGCAAGACCACCATCGTCAACCTGCTGTGCCGCTTTTATGAGCCCAAACGCGGGCGCATCCTCATCGGCGGGCATGATTACACCGACCTTTCGCTGGAAGCCATCCAGTCGCGCATCGGCGTGGTGCTGCAGACGCCGCATCTCTTTTCGGGCACCATCCGCGAGAACATCGCCTATGGCCGGCTGAAGGCCACCCAGGAAGAGATCGAAAAAGCCGCCAAACTGACCGGCGCGCACAAGTTCATCAGCCAGCTTTCGAAAAGGGATATGACGAACAGGTGGGTGAAGGCGGCGTGCTGCTTTCGGTTGGGCAGAAGCAGCTCATCAGCCTGGCGCGCGCAGTGCTGTCCGACCCGGAGGTCTTCATCATGGATGAAGCCACTCAGTTCGGTGGATACCATCACCGAAGCGCTCATCCAGAAGGGCATGCACGCCATCATGCAGGGGCCGCACCAGCTTTATCATCGCCCACCGCCTGTCACCATCAAACGCGCCGACCGCATCCTGGTCATCGAGGACGGGCAGATCGCCGAAGCTGGCATCCACGCTGAACTGCTTAAGCTGGAGGGTAAGTACTACAAGCTTTATACCCAGCAGTTCCGCCAGCATTTAGAGGAAGCATATAATCCTTTTATGGACAGCCAGCCGGATGAGTATTCCAAACCAAACCCACCCGCCACGTCAACCGGTTAAATGCGGCAGAGCGCGTTTCAGGTATAATAATTCACATACAAATGATGGAGAAAATCAGTCTATGAAAAACTACAACAAGTTATTTAAGGGAGCACTGGTTCTATTGGCAGCAGGGTTGTTCCTGGCCGCTTGTTCCGGCGGTGCGCCAGCCACTCCCACCACTGACCCTAATACGATCCTCACCCAGGTGTCGGAAACCGTCATGGCCAGCATCACCCAAACCGTAGCCGCCATGCCCACCAATACCCCGGTGCCCACCAATACCCCTGTGCCAACGCCCATCCCGCTGCCCACCCAGGACCTGAACATGGTCCCCACCGAATCGCCCATCAATTACCCCTCCATACCGACCGCCACCAGCCAGCATTACGGCAACTGGGCGGCCTGGTTTGGGCAGTCCCCGGCTGACGGGCAAAGCTTCGCCCCGCAGCAGGTCATCACTTTCCATGGCTGCATGCGCAACATTGGCGACACGATCTGGAATTCCAGTTATTACCTTATGTACGTGAGCGGACCCAACCTGTCTGGCAGCACCAAAACCTGGCGGGTTGGTAAAGCCGTTAAACCGGGTGAGTCTTGGTGTTGGGACATTTATAGCACCATGCCGGGCAACAAGGGCAATTACACCACCCGCTACTTTTTTTATTCCGATCAAAATATAAAAATGTTCGGAGCCACTGGCGGCGAGGTGTTCTTTACCTATAATGTGAGCTGATCACGAATAATATTAATAAAAGCGCCTGTTCTGACAGGTGCTTTTATTAATTAATGTACCTACTGGTATAAATATTCCATTTTGCTTTTAAATAGCGCCACCTCAAAAACCACATCCGCCACTTCGGCAAAGAAATCACGGGTGGTGACTGCCAGCATATGCTCCCCGCTTAATTGGGTGACAAAACGGGTGGTGTTGCGGCGGATCTCAAAGCGGTTCTTGCTGGCCATGGCCGGTGTGATGTGAAAACCAAACCCCATGGGGGACAGTGGATAGTCCTCGATCTTTTTGGTTCCTGGCGGGAATGCCACCGCATAGGCAGTCACCGGTTTGATTTTCGGAAAGGTCAGCAGCCCCAGGGCGATGCGGTAATAGCCCGGCTGCAGGTTGGCCGGAAAGAACACCCAATTGTAGTGCGATTTCAACAGGTTGTACGGCCGCAGCTTCCCGCCGCCCCATAGCACCAGGTCGTATTGATCCTGGCAATAGGGGATATACTCTTCCACTGATTGTGGTTCAGGGATCGACAGCGGGAGGTCAGCATGGGAGGTGGGACACATATTTGACTAAGTATAGCAACGAAATGTAAATAACTTGAACCATTTCATCCTTTTTCACCAATTTTGGTTTTATAATCACTCTTTCCAATTTTCTATTAAATGACTGCCATGCGGAAAATATTAGACAATCCCCTCTTTTTCCCTTTCCTGCTTGGGTTGTACTTCCCCCTTTCCATCATCAGCCAGAACCTGCGTGAGATCGACCTGCGTACCATCCCGCGCAGTCTGTTGGCGGTCGCACTGATTGTATTCGTGCTGTTCTTTTTGTTACGTCTGGCCTTGAAAAGCTGGCAAAAAAGTGCATTGCTCACCGCTCTGCTCGTTTTTGGTTTTTTCTTATACGGTCTTGCATACTCCCTCTTCAAGCAGCCGATCGTGCTGGGTGGACTGCTGGGCAGGCATCGGATTTTACTCCCGTTCTTTTTACTGCTCATGGCGGCCTGCGCCTGGCTGATCATCTGTAGCAAGTCCTCGTTCACGAGTATCATTGTCCTCTTGAATCTGCTGGGTATATCTCTTTGCCTGATGACACTATTCAGCTTCGCCTCCTTTTGGTTGGGGCAAAAACCGCTGGCAGTTTCCCCTTCCATGACCAGCCAAACCAGCCCCGCCACCCAGTTGGCTGACCAGCCGTTGCCGGATGTGTATTTCATCATCCTGGATGCATACGACCGCCAGGATTACCTGGTCAAGAATTTTAGTTTCGATAATTCCGCTTTCATCGGCGAACTGCGCCGCATGGGCTTTTTCTTTGCTGATTGCAGCCGACCGAACTACGCCCATACCATCCTTTCGCTTTCCTCCACCCTCAACATGCAATACGTGCAGGATTTCGACCCTGCCCATCTGAATGATTTCGGTCTTACCGATAAGCTGGTGCATAGCCGCGTGCGCAAACTGCTCGAATCCCGTGGCTACCACACCGTGACCTTCGCCAATGTCCATTGGGATTTTTCGGATGCGGATGTGTTTCTCGATTTCCCCAATCCCTTCTTTTCCCCTTTCCTGCAGCCCATCGAGGGCATGCTGCTCGAACAATCCATGCTGCGCGCCCTGACCGACCTGAGTCCTACCCTGCGCAATCTGATGGCTAACTTCCTCAACTCGCCGGTCCGGAACCACTATCAGCAGCAACTTTCCATCATCGACCGCCTGCCCGAGGCTATGCAGGTGGCAAGCCCCAAGTTCGTCTTTGTCCATATCGAAAAGCCACATGGTCCGTTTGTCTTTGATCCGGATGGCAATCTGTTGCAGGAGGACGCCTATTACCGCGATGCCTTTTATTCCGCCATCAGCCGCGAATACTTTGAAAAGGGCTACACCCAGCAGATCGAGTTCCTCAATAAACGCATGCTGCTTTTTCTTGCAGACCTGCTAAAGAATTCCAAAACACCCCCCATTGTCCTCCTGGCAGGTGACCATGGCCTGGGCGAAGAGAAGGACCTCGGCAGCCGGCTCAACAATCTGCTGGCGGTTTACTTTCCCGATCAGGATTATTCACTGTTAAATCAAAACATTACCCCGGTCAACATCTTCCGCGCTGCGTTCAGCCAGTATTTAGGCGAACAGCTGCCCCTTCTTCCGGATAGAACCTACTATTCCGCCAAGGAATTTCGACTGGATTTTTCCGAGCATGCTGAAGAGATGCCAGCTTGTCAATGATCAATGATTTCAGTCAGGGATTTGGATGAGAGTTAAGACGCTTTTTTTCGCAACCATATTGCAGGTTTTTATGGCGACTTTGCATCTGTTTCATCCCGGGGATTTTTTAAAATGTCCCTGACATCCCAACGTAAAGCCATCCTGGTCAACGGACCACCCGCCTCGGGCAAGACCACCATCGCCGAAGCCCTGGCAGCGCACTTCCGTCTGCCCATCCTGGCACGGGATGCCGTCCAGGAGGCGCTCTATGACACCCTTGGCACGGGCGACCGCGAGTACAACCGCCTCCTCGGACGGGCGGGCGTGGCGGTCATCTGGCGCATGCTGCAGCAATTCCCGCCGGATGCGGTCGTCATCATTGATACCTGGTGCCGCTACCCGCCCTTCGACTGGCTGACCGATGGCCTCAAGTCCGCCGGAATCACCCGCTTCGTTGAGATCTTTTGTTGGGCGCAGGGAGAGGTCCTGGCACAGCGCTACCTCAGCCGCGTCGGTCTGCGCCATCCTGGCCACCCCGGCCAGGAACTGGCACCCGAGTTGATTGAAGTGGCAAAAAAAGCCAAACCCACCGGCCTGGCAGAGGCATTCTTTGTGGACACTTCCCAAGTCGCAAGTATCAGCCATGCTGAGATCATCCTATGGGTGCAGGAACGGTTGTTCAAATAAATTGCAGTTAATCAGCTTAATAAATCATCCCCCGTTTTGGTTTTAAAACAGGGGATGATTTGTTTCAGTATATGAAGAAATAATTAGGGTTTGGCTTTGACGAGTATGTCATCCAACTCGAACGAGACCTGCACGCCCTCACCGCCCCAGATTTGCCAGGAAATGTCCATTTTGCTCGAATTATCTGCCTCATAAGTGAACAGTGGTTCCTCGTTGACATAAAAGGTCATGTTCTTCCCCTCCACCAAAATGGTGATGGTATTCTCCTCATCCCAGATGATTTTGTTGTTCGCCCCTTTCTTTAGGTTCCCAATGTACACTTTGCTGGATCCCTGGTAGGTAAGGTAGTACGAACCGAAATTGCTGATGGTGAAGCTGTATCCATCCTTGTTCGTTCCGCGCACGATCATCCCCCACACGGTGCTTTTGTATTTGGAGTTGATCTTTCCGGTCATGGATACCGCGTAATCCTTGGCATCCGCAAAATTCACAGAAATGGAAAAACCCTTCTTGTATCCGCTGCTGTTCTTGGGATTGTATTCCAGTTTATACTTGCCTTCTTCGATCACCGCCTCCACCCCCAGCGTCAAATCCATGCCGGTCCACCATTTTTTCGTGGGGGCGTCGAAGGTCTCGCAAACTAGTGTTTTCCACTCATCATGCACCGGTGATGTCAGTTTGCAGGGCGTGGCGGTGGGCACTGGAGTGGTCGCCAGCAATTCCGTCCGAATGGGCGTAAACGCAGAGGCAATGAGCAGCACAAAGAACAAAATAATGACTTTTTTCATTTTTCCTCTCAATTATTAAGAAAAATATTTCACGGCCAGCGCTTTGCTTGATGAAGAAAAATGGCGTAGGGTCAATGACCGCCTGGCACTCACTTCAATCACAGTGTTCACCTGTCTTCACTGGAATGAAGGAAAAAACGCAAAAAAATCTGGAAAACCTCCTTTTTCTCTCCTGCTATCATTATAGTGATTTTGAGGCACAATACAACCATCAATCCGTCATTGTACAAATAGAATGGTTTAAAATTGGCTTTCATCTTATGCCTTTCGAGGGACCATGCTGGAAAAATATTTATTACGGCCGCCCACAATTGACCATTGCCAGGCAGTGTTTGATCTGATATTGCGCTGCGACCAGCGCGACGTGGGTTTTGCCGATTCCGACATCGAGGACCTGCAGCACGACTGGAACACCATCAACCTGCATACGGATGCCTGGCTGGCTATTGACGCCAGTGGTCACCTGCGCGGTTACGCCGCCTGCGTGCCCTGGGATGACGGCATCCAGCTGATGATCTATGATGATCCGGGCACCGAGGCCACCGACCTCTTCCAGGGTTTGCTGCTCTTCAGCAGTCAAAGGGCATCAGCCATCCTGCGGGAGATGAACGATCCACTCAAACGCTCCATCCATTTATTCCTTTACGACCAGGCCAGCTTTCAGAATCGCATGGTGATGGAAGCGGGTTATTCCATTAAAAAATACATCTTCAACATGCACCGCGACCTGGACAACGACCTGCCAAAACCCGTCTTTCCTGAAGGCATCCGCATTCGCAATGCTGTCACCGGGCAGGATGAGACAGCCATTCACGCCTTCGTTCAGCAAGCCTTCGACTGGCGCGAAAGAACAGCGCAACCCTTCGAAGAATGGAAGGATTCCTTGATGCGCCCGGAGATCTTTGACGAAAAATTATGGTTCATGGCTGAACAGGGAGGAGAACTCATCGGCACCTGCCTGTGCATGAAACGCACGACCATGGGCTGGATCCGTCAGTTGGCGGTTAAAAAGCCCTTGCGCAAACTGGGCATCGGCCGCGCGCTGCTGGAACACGCCTTTTTGGTCTTTAAAGACCTTGGCTTTCAAAAAGCCGGCCTGGCAGTGGAGAGTGAGAACCCTAACGCGGTGCATTTTTATGAAACTGCCGGCATGTTCAAAGCCGTTCACCTGAACGAATACGTAAAAGAAATCCAAATTTAGCATTCAGCGTATAAGCATTGACAGGCAAAAAAGGAGGCACCATGACACGCAAGGTCATTTCGTTGATTTTGGCGAGTTTTTTGGTTTTGGCGGCCTTTTTTTTCCTCACCGCTGGTACCCTGGCATACTGGGAAGCTTGGGTATACCTGTTCATCCTCTTTACCCCCATGACCGGGCTCTCGATCTACTTGCTGCGTCACGACCCGGCTCTGCTCGAGCGGCGTTTGCATTACAAGGAGAAGCGCGAACAGCAAAAGGGCATCATCGCCCTATCTTATCCCATCTTCTTGCTGGCCTTCCTTCTTCCTGGATTGGACAAGCGCTTCGGTTGGACCAATACGCCCATTGTCGCCATCATCATTGCCCAGATATTGGTCCTGGCCGGTTATGCCGTCGTAATCTGGGTTTTCCGTGAGAACAGCTACGCCTCGCGCATCATCGAGGTGCAATCGGGACAAAAAGTCATTGATACCGGTCCCTATGCCATCGTCCGCCATCCCATGTACTTCGGTGTTGGAATGCTTTATATCCTTTCACCCCTTGCATTGGGATCCTGGTTGGCTGTCATTCCCGCCCTGCCCCTGCTGATCATCTTGTTCTTGCGCATTCGCGACGAAGAGGTTGCTCTGGCTCGCGATCTGCCCGGTTACACTGACTACATGCAAAAGGTGCACTACCGGCTAATCCCCGGCATCTGGTGAATCTCATATCGATCATTCAATGAGTCCCTATGAATCGGGGCTCTTTTTTTGGGTTTATTTGCATCCTTGGAATCAATTTTTGAAAAGATTTTGTTGTATAGTAATATTGTCCTTATAAAAAAACGGTTATGAGTTACCAAGGAGAATAAAAATGAGACGAACTTTTCATTTCATGATAATTGCCGCCAGCGTACTGATAACCTTCAACTTTTTACTAAGCGCGTGTTCTGTCACCATTGACCTTGGTGGTTCAAAACCTACTCCAACCCAATTCACCATGCCCACCGCCATTGATGCTTCCGCCGGGCAGGCAGCTCCTCTGTCGAATCAGCAGCAGCCTTCGTCTGGTATCCAGGTTTCCTCCAACCCACCAGGCGGACCTTTATCAATAGAGGGTTCAATTGAAGACGCCAATTCCAGCAAACACGCTTCCGAAAAGCGGGTGCTCTCAGGCGATTCCTACCGCTCGAATTTTTACGAACGCCCCTTTACCGCCAACAGCATGGACTTCCTTCCCGATGTGGATATTCTTTTTGGTTATATCTCGACCGATCCGCAATATCTCTATTTCGTCATCGAACTGGCCGGCACCAATAAGGACACCGGTGCAATGGTCGCGGACTATGGCGTCGAGTTGGATACCGACAAGAATGGCCGCGGTGACTACTCCATCTGGGCGCGCAACCCAACAGACAGCAATTGGACTACCAATAATGTCACCATCCTTCATGATGCCAACCGCACGGTTGGCGGCAAAGACCCGAATATTGCCGATGATCCCATCTTTCTGGGGGATGGCTATGAAACAGTCATACCCAATACCGGCCCAGAGCAAGCCTGGGTCAGGGTCTCACTGACAGAAGACAAGATCGTGCAAATTGCCGTCCCACGCAGCATCATCGGCAATCCCAGTGAGTTCCTGTGGGGTGTCTGGGCGGATAATGGACCCAAGAATCCCAATTTGTTTGACTATGACGACCACTTCACCTACAAGGATGCCGGCTCACCCATCAGCGGCAACCAGTATTACCCGCTTAAGCAAGTGGCAGCCATTGACAATACTTGCCGGCGTCCTTACGGATTCAATCCTGGCTACCGCATACCCAATATGTGCTGGTCGGCTACCCCTCTGGAGACACCGACCTGTAGATGTGTGCGTTGGATCTATACTGTCCGCCCGCCTATTTGTGCAGCCTGGAGATGTAGTTAGCTATGAAGCAAATCACTGATTAGCATAGGTGAATCGAAAAAATTTTCGCGACACTGGGCAAAGAAATACCATAAATACCCCACACGGGGTATTTTTTATAAATATGAAAGAGTATCTCTTCTTAACTAAGTATCCTTGCTCATGATGTTCTATTGTATGTTGTAGACCACCATTGACTGCAGCATGTCTTCGTATTCCTGCAGATACTCCAGCCGCGAGGCGTCATTCACAAAACGGTAGCGCACCTGGAAGATCTTGCCGTGTGCGGCAAAAAAGGTCAGCACCGCCCGCACACCCTCATAATATTTAACAAATAACATCTGAATTATTTTTCTGTTTGAGGCATCACTCTAGCTTGATTACCAAGGTTGCGGTAATACATGTTTTTGACCACTTCGGTGATTAAGAAGTAAGCGATCACCAATCCGATGATGAGCGCCAGGTGCTCCAATGTGGGTGGGATGAACTGAAATACATCCGCGCCAAACTTGGTCATCGGGATTAGGATGGTCAAAGCCATGGCTACAACCGTTAGTATTAATAATGAAGAAGAAGGACGGGATGACCGGAGGAATGACTTGCGCGTGCGAATCGAAAATATCAGCGTCAGTTCGGTCAGGATGCTGCCGATGAACCAGTTGGTTTGTAGCACCCCGGGCGAGATGCGGTAAAACAATCCAAAGAACAGGAAATCGAACACCGTGCTGACCACACCCAGGATGACCGCCATCAGGGTGATCTCCCTCACTTCGTACTTGTTGGGGCTGGTCAGCTCATCCGGGTCGGCTGTGTCGGACGAGATGGAGATCATGGGCGTATCAGAAAGCAGGTTCACCAGCAGGATCTGGATAGGCAGCATGGGCAGGAAGTCGATCAGGAAGGACGAAATGGCAATGGCAAAGAAGTTGCCAAAGTTGGATATGAGCGTGGCCTTGATGTACTTGATCGTATTGGCGAACACCCGCCGTCCCTCGCGGATGCCCTCCACGATCACCTGCAGTCCCGGCTGGGTGAGGATGATATCGGCTACCTCGCGCGCGATGTCAGATGCGCTGTCCACCACCAGCGAGACACCCGCCACCTTGAGCGCCGGGGCATCGTTGATGCCCTCGCCCAGGAATCCGACCACCTTTTTCTCTTGTAGCGCGGAGACCAGCTTGAACTTCTGCTCGGGTGAGACGCGGTAGAAAATGTTAAATTCCTCCAGCGCTCTTTCCCGCTCCTCCTCTGCCAGAGCTTCCCACTCGCTGCCGGCCATCACTTTGTCAGGGCTGTCAGTCAGCCCGATCTCATGCCCCACCGCTCCGGCCACCTCGCGGCTGTCGCCGGTGATGACGATCACCCGCACCCCCAGCTCCCTGGCCGAGTGGATGGCTTCGAAGGTGCTGGGCTTGATCGTATCCACAAAGGACACCACTCCCAAAAGGGTAAAGCCATTGGCTAGTTTCAGGTCAATCGGTTCATCAGCGGAAACGGTCTTTTCTGCCACAGCCAGCGTGCGGTGCCCCAGCTGTCCTTCCGCGCTGACCCATTCCGCAATTTTCTTCTTTTCCTCATCCGACACCCCGCTGCACACCTGCACCACTTCCTCCGGTGCACCTCTTGTGATGATGCGCTGGCTGCCCCCCCGTCGCACACGCACCACGTTGCGCCTTATCCGTGGGTCGAACGGTTCCTCCTCCACCTTTTCCGTTTCAGCAAGGTCGGCTTTTTGCCCTTCTTCCAGTAGCTTCAACAGCGCAATGTCGAATGGTTCGCTGCGTTCCTTGAGGGTGTACGCCGACGCAAGACATCCGCCCAGCATCAACCTCTTTTTGTCGCTGGAATAGAAATTCACCGCTTCCAGGCGGTTCTCGGTCAACGTGCCTGTTTTATCGCTGCACAACACTTCGATGCTGCCCAGGTCCTGCACCGCCGACAGCCGTTTGACAATGACGTTTTGCTTGGCCAGCTTGCGCGCCCCCTGCGAGAGCGAGAAGGTCGTCACCAGCGGCAGTGCTTCCGGGATGACGCTGATGGTCAGTGCGATGGAAAAGATGATGAACTCGATGTAGTTCAGCTGCGTGCCCTTGATCAGGATATTGCCCGCCACCATTACCAACAGGGTCACTGCCACCAGTTTGAGGATGAAATTCGAAAAGCGGTTGATGCCCTTCTCGAAATCGCTCACTTTGTGTGTGTCAGTTGCCAGCTTGGCGATCTTTCCCAAAGCGGTGTTTTTCCCTGTCGCCACCACCAGTGCCCTGGCCGTACCATTGACCACATCCGTGCCGGAGAAAGCCAGGTTGGCCGCCTCGTGCAGGGCGGCGGCGGGCTTGTCCAGCGCGGCTTCGTTTTTATAGACCGTGATCGACTCGCCGGTCAGGAGGGACTCGTCCACGGTCAGGTTCTTCTGCTCCAGGATGCGCACATCCGCCGGCACCTTGTCGCCGGTGCGCAGCAGGATCACATCCCCCGGCACCAGGGCATCCGAGGTTACAGTTTGCACGCTGCCATCCCTCACCACCTGCGCGCGCGGCAGGCTGAACTGGCTGAGGAAGGAAGCCGTCTTCTCAGAGCGGAACTCCTGCAGGAAGCCCAGCGTGGTATTGACCGCCAGGAAAATGAAGATCATCAACGAGTCCAGGTATTCTCCCAGTACAAGGGTGACCACCAGCGCTGCCAGGATCAGGTAAATGAAAGCCGATTTAAATTGCCGCAGGAAGATCTGCAATGCGTTGACGGATTTGGTCTCCAGCTTGTTGGCGCCGTACTGCTTCAGCCGCTCTTCTGCAGCGGATGCGCTCAGGCCGCTGACTGGATCGGTTTTAAATTCACCTATCAGGTCCTCGCTTCGGCGAGTGGTGAGGTCAAGGATATTTATGGAAGATTCCTTCATGAATTATTCCTTAGTGGTGAAAAGTGATCGGACGGTGAAATTTTATCATCGAGTCCGCCTTTCCCTTTTAAATTGCATAAATAAAATAATTTAATTGGCTCCTTCCGGTGACGGTATCACCCCCCAAACCTGGATCAACTCATAACTTTGGATGATATTTTTCGGATCATTGATCACCCGGTTGCATTGCTCGAGTGATTCCGAAAATTCGTCCCATTCCATGATTCTCCGGCTGATGATCTTATCTTTAACCGATAAAGCCATCTGGTTCATCCCGGATCGGTAAGGATGACCAAAGGGTATTGTCATGATTGTGCTTCGTTTCTTGAACATTCTCCAGCTTTGCTTCTTCAAACATATTAAATAACCGTTTTCCGGCATTAATATCCCCGCCACTGAGTTCATACACGGAGATGAGGGCATGGCGCATCTTTTCCCAGTGCGGATTGAATGGTTGGCAGCTCCAGCTGGTCCAGTCCGATTCCTGCGAAACGATCACACCACCGGGTTTTGTAAGTTTGATCATCATTTCTAGAAGCTGGTGGTCACATCCCACCTCGCTAAAAACAAACCGCATATGGGTTAAATTAAACGCGCCCTCTTTGAAAGGTGGATGATAAAGGTCACCCTGGATGACCCTGCAATTCGTCAAAGAAGACCGGTCAATCAATTCAGCCGCTGCCTGCAAAAACAAGGGATTGGCATCCAGGCCGATGACCTGTCCGGATTCCCCGACCCGGTTGCCTATCGATTTTAGTATACCCATCGGACCGCATCCCAAGTCAACACATTTCCATCCAGGCTGAATCCTGATCTGATCCAATAAAATTTCGGTTTCTGTTTCCCAACATTTGGACTGGTTGATTAACCTATTTATTTCATCCTTGTTTTTTTGCATATCCATCTTTACATCTTCCCAAGGGCGCAATTTACAACAACGATCATTTTCTTTTTTATGAAGGTGAATAGTTTTTACTCGCATCACGACTTCAAATTATTTCAGACAATTCGTTAATAACTATTCATTCACTAAACACCCTACACTCATAAAAGAGATAAAGGAGATTATAAAATGGAAAAAGACATACTGGCATCCGTATTATTGTGGTTTCATATCAGCGGTGTGATTACCTTCAGCATAGGTATGGTGGCAAGTTTCGTCATCACTGCCTTTAGTAGCCAGGGAAAAAGAATTAAAAGTGATCAAGAGCTTGACCCAACTTGGCCGTAAATTCGGGCGCTTCATGGATATCGGCGGTGGGTTAATGTTGCTGGCAGGATTTGCGCTGGCCTGGCGGGAGGAGGAACCCATGCTGGGATTCCTTCAGGGAAGTGACGAGAACTGGTTGCTGGTCTCGATCCTGCTTTTCCTGATCTCGCTTCCGTTGGTCTATTTTGGTTATTGGCGGCTCGAGAGATCTGCGGGTATTGAATTGGAAAAAGCGTTAAAAAATGACAAATTCTCCCCTGCCCTCAAGGCCGCTCTCGCTGATAAAAGAATACTAAATGGGAAGATCCTGGAAATAGCGACTTATGCCGTAATCGTATTCCTGATGGTGGTCAAACCCTTCTAGGTGCAGAGATGCCCAAAACCACCCCAAACCGTCCGATAATCGAGCTGCGCGTTGCACTAACAGCCGTTGAATACGAAAAGTTGATTGAGTTCTACCGGGATGGGCTTGATTTTAAAACTTCCCAAAAATGGGCGGGCAGCCAGGGTCAGGCCGAAGTCCTCGAAATGGGCTCGGCCACCCTTGAGATCTTTGACGAGACCCAGGCGGAATCCGTTGACCTGATTGAAGCTGGAAAGCGCATTAGCGGTAAGATCCGCTTTGCGCTGCAAGTGCCTGACCTGGATGAAGCCATGCAGCGCCTGCTGGCACATGGGGCAATCTTGGTCCATCCGCCTGTCGTCACACCCTGGGGGGATAAAAACGTACGCCTGCAGGACCCGGAAGGGATGCAAATTACCCTTTTCCAAAAACAAGCTTCTGTTTAAAAAGGCAGGGATGTGATCAGGATCGCAATTTAAGCAGCGGCCGAGTTCATTTCCATCTTTCATTCTCTGTTCGGTTATACTTACCTCTCAGAAATTAAGATCATATCATTACGAGGATTTGGAAAATGAAACAAAAGATCGGATTCATCGGACTGGGCATCATGGGGCGCCACATGGCCTCCCACCTGCTCACCACCGGACATGAGCTCTATGTTTACGATATCAATGACTCTGCCGTGCAGGAATTGACCGGCAAGGGCGCCACTGCCTGTGCCAACTGCAAAGAGGTTGCCGCCAAGAGCGACATCATCATCTCCATGGTGCCGGATTCCCCCGACGTGGAAAAGGTCGCTCTGGGTGAAAATGGCATCATCGAGGTTGCCCGCCCGGGTTTGATCTACGCAGACATGAGCACCATCGCCCCCGCCATGGCCATCCATGTCGCTGAAGAACTGTGCAAAAAGGGCGTGCGCTGCGTGGACGCCCCCGTCAGCGGCGGCGAGACCGGCGCCAAAAATGCCGCCCTCTCCATCATGGTCGGCGGACCCAAAGAGCTGTTCGATGAACTCCTGCCCGTCTTCCAGGTCATGGGCAAGACCGTCACCCACTGCGGTGCGAACGGCGCCGGACAGACCGTCAAGGCCTGCAACCAGATCCAGGTCGCCCTCAACCTGCTCGGCATGTCCGAAGCCTTCGTTCTCGGTGCCAAGGCTGGCGTGGACCCGGCTGTCATCCTGCAGGTGCTCTCCGGTGGCTACGCCCAGACACGCGTCATGGATGCCCGCGGTCCCAAGGTCATCAAGGGCGAGTTTGAGCCCGGTTTCAAGAGCCGCTTCCATTACAAGGACCTCAACATCGTCATGGAAACCGCCAAAAAGCTCAACGTGCCCCTGCCAGCCACCGCCATCGCCCACGAGCTGTTCGCCTCCCTCATGGCTTCCGGCCGCGGTGAGCTCGACCACTCCGCAATTATCAACATCATCGAAGAGCTCGCTAATGTGCAGGCGCGCACGAAATAATCACAACTAGATTAATACTTTGCAATTAAAGCCCCGCATATTTTTCGCAGGGCTTTTTTTTATCTCCAAGTCATGATTAATTCTTCTTTAATAGGAAAGAAAAATCAAACATTCACTCATCAAAAGTTATATAATATATTATGATATTATAGGTCTTATTAGTATTGTTTATTGGCTGCTAAACAGGAAAAAGGAGTCAAAATGAAAAAAAGCTTCCTGATATCCAGCTTCGTTCTCGCCAGCTTGCTTATTCAGGCATTTGTTGGTGAAAAGTTCCTTGAAAGCTTTAATACTCCCGCCAATCTCCCACTCGAACATCGCATCGCCATCCGCGTGGTCAATGGAATGGGTGAGTTCTATGACCGGCAGACTGGTATCCGCTTTGTCCCCCGCGGCAACAACTACATTCGTCTCGACCCGATGACAAAAAAAGGAGATGGGCAGGTGATCACCTTCTCCATGTTCAATCCATCCTTTTACGACCGGGGCAGGGTCAGTCAGGCGCTTCAAGCTATGCATGCCTCCGGTTACAACACCGCACGTATCTTTGTGGAAAGCGAGGGCACCGACGGCCTGGGCGGTACCAATGGGCTTAATCCGGCTTACATGGCCAACCTGGCTGATTTCATCCAGCTGGCAAAACAAAATGAGATCTTCCTCATCCTGACCAAGCAGTGGCTGCCCATCACCCCGCGCTATGGCGATATCATCGCCACACAGTGCTGTTCCACCTTCGGCTTCGCCAACGCCATCCACCTCGCACCGGCCGGAATTCGCGCCCACGAACTATTCTTCCAGGACCTGATCAAGGACCTGCTCGCCCGCGCTGCTCCTCTTGAGATGGTGCTGTCTTACAGCATCAGCAACGAGTTTTATTTTGATGGCGACCAGCCTCCGCTTTCCTGGACATCCGGAAAGGTGACCCTTGATAAAGGACGCACGTACGATATGTCCAGCAAAAAGGACAAGGAGGAGATGATGGACGATGCCCTGCTGGCGATGATCAACGATGTCCGTCAAGGCCATTCTTGAGGTTGACCCCACCGCCCTGGTGAGCATGGGTTTCTTCGCCCCGCAGGAGCCCAACCGCAGCCGCGTTGGCGATCCCCGCATCAGCCGCACACGGGCTGCCATCTGGGAGTCGCAAGCCGATTTCATCGACCTGCACGCCTACCCTGCCGGTGAAATGACCCTGGCGCAGCATTTTGAGAATTATGGGCTGGGCGGGATGAAAGCCAAACCGGTCATCATGGGCGAGATGGGTGCTTTCAAGACCTTCTTTTCGTCCACAGCTGAAGCCGCTCAGACCCTGGTTGATTGGCAGGTGGAATCCTGTAAATATGGCATTGACGGCTGGCTGACCTGGACCTGGGACGATACCACCGTGGGCGAGATCATCCCGGCCACTGCCGATGGCGCGCTGATCAGCGAGGCGCTTTCCCCGGCAAAACGCCCCGATCCCTGCGCATTCGGTTCGGCATCACCCGTAATTTATCACTCAGCGCCAGTGTACGCGCATCACGACAATTGGCCGCGACAGTCTGCCGCCCTGGCGATCGACGGCCTTGCCGAGACTAGCTGGAATTCAGGTTATGATGCCCCGCAGTGGATCGAGGTCAACCTGGGCAAACCGCACACCATCAGCGAGGTGCGCCTCCTGGTGGCCCAATTCCCGGAGGGGAACACCATCCATACCATCCGCGCACGCACTTCCAGCGGCAAGTACGTGGAATTGAAACGCTTTAGCCAATTCACCCGCGGGGATGAGTGGTTGATGTTCAAACCGGACAAGCCGCTGGAAGCAATCCAATATGTCCGAATCGACACCCTTAAAAGCCCCTCCTGGGTCGCCTGGAAGGAAATTCAAATACTTGGAGAATAATATCGATTTTCCAATCCTAATATTTTAGAAGCTGGCTCTCTGTAAAAATAAATTACCAAAGAGGTTTTCCTCAATGAAGGAAAACCTCTTTTTTTTGGTACTTTTACATCTACAGGATGAACCATTAATATGGGATTGGATTTCCATCCAGGAGTGCAATGAATTAAAATTCATTGACATAATTAATGATCCTTCTGGAGGAAATCGTAATGACCGATTTGCCCCTTGGAATGGTGCATAAACACATCCCGCCAACCCTGGTTGCCTTTCAGCGCTTCAACCTGAAAGAGCGATCTGAGATACTTCCAAAAATGGCAGAGATCGCTGCCAAACTTGCCGAGGAAAACATAATCGGCGATCCATACTGCATCCTGCAGTATTTCAGCAGCTACCCGCAGGGGTACGAAGCCGAGGTGGGCTTCCCGGTGCGCCAGGCAGTTGAAACGGAAGGTCTGCAATTTAAGACCTGGCCGGCGATGGAAGTGCTCGCCCTGCTCCATGCCGGTCCGCCGGAGACGCTGAAAGAAACCCGGCGGATACTGCACCAATTCGCCGCGGAAAAAGCCCTCGTCTCGGATGAGTTCATCCGCGAAACTTACCCGGACTGGCGCAACCCGCACGGCACCATCGAAGCCCAATTCGTCATTCACAACTGGAATGCCCTGCTGGCCCGCAATCTGGAACGCGTGCTGGGCAGCGAGTCGCGCGAGGAAATTCTACAGGGGGTGGATCAGATCGGCATTGAAACCCCTTTGGCGGAACGCTTTGAATGGACCAAAGCCGCCATGGAACGCCTCACCGCTGCAACCGATGAAAAGCAGCGCTATGATATCATTTCCGGCTGCGCCCACGTCTTCCCGCCCGGGATGCTGGAAAAACTGAAGGCAGTCTATGCTGCCGCGCGCGCCACGAATCCCGATCCGATGTTCGCCGTGGATGCCGTGCTGGATTTCATGAAGTCCGATCCCGGCTGGGGCGAGAAGGGACAATACCGCCAGGGGCGCGTCATCTATCACACCAAGAACCCTGCCGACCCGCAGGCCCATGAACAGGCCAAAACCCCCGAGGAAAAGCGCGCCGCCTACTGCTTTTGCCCCATCATCCGCACCAACCTCGCCAAAGGCATGCCGGTCAGTTACTGTTATTGCGGCTCCGGCTGGTTCAGGCAGCAATGGGAGGCCGCCACCGGCCAGCCGGTCACGGTCGAGGTGCTCCAGTCCGTGCTCCGCGGTGACGACGTCTGCCAGTTCGCCGTCCACCTGGCGGATGAATTGTGACCAAAGCTCGGTGAATTTGCAAGTTCTTCAGCCCTACTCCGTTGTGAGTAAAATATCAATAACAGCGAGGGAACGCTCATGTTTAGAGAGATGAGACGCAAAAAGCAATTACTTTCGGACGCAGAAACAATCGAGATCTTGACCACCGCCACCGCTGGGACACTGGCCCTGTCCGGCGACAATGGCTACCCGTATGCCGTTCCCTTGAGCTTTGTATATAAAGATGGCAAGCTCTATTTCCACATTGCCCGCGAAGGTCACAAGCTGGACAGCATCCAGCGCAATGACAAGGCCTCCTTTTGCGTCATTGACAAAGACGAGGTCATCACCCCGGAATTGACCACCCATTACCGCAGCGTCATCGTCTTTGGCCGCATCCGCCTCCTCGAAGATGAAGCTGACATCATCAATGCCCTGCAGTGGTTGGCGCAGAAGTACTCCCCGGGTTACGATGAACGAGCACAGCAAGCCATCGCGCGTCAATTAAAGAATGTGGCCATTGCCGAACTGGTCATTGAGCACTATGACCGGTAAGCAAGCCATCGAGTTGGTCCCCACCAAGGAAGGTGAACAAATGAAAACAACCACCCTCCTGCCCGGCACCGCCATTGACATCCCGGTCAGTACCAAATTCCAGTACCGCCATATTGCCTACAGACGTGGAGTTGAAATTCATTTGCGTCAGCATACCGCCCTGGCCGGGCGACGCAGATGCAACCTATGTCAAAGGTCCATGGCAGCCAATATATAATAAATAATCAATTGAAGAGGAAATATTTTTATGAAAAGAATTAATATTCTGGTCCTAATTGGTTTATTTTTCTCCGCCTGCTCCACCCCGGCCGCGCCAGCCGCAACCAGCACGCCGGAGCCGATAAATACTTCAACCAATCAACTCATCCCAACAGTTCGACCTTCTCCACAATCAACATTTACCCCAAACCCTCCAAAAATACCTGCCGGAAAAATATTTGAACAATGGAGTGTGTATACTGATGATCAAAATAGTCCATACGTCGTTTGGGGTGCTCGATTGAGAGAAAGCATGAATGGTAATTGTGAGGGATTTATTTGTGCCGGAAAAGACCTGCGGCTATATGATCCAACAGTGTGGAAATTTCTGGGGAGGGGCGAGTATGGGAAAAAAACATTTACATTCACTGAACCTCTGGATACTTTCGTAATCACTTTTTCTAAAAAAATGGGTTTTGACGCCTTGTCAGGAATAACACCTGATGGAAAAACTGTCACATATGGATATTTGACAAATGGAAAAGTAACAACCTCATATATGGATAGCGGTGGTTTCCCTATGCGCACAATTATTGAAGCAGAAAATACAAATCAACCAGTAAAGACTCCTTGTGGAATTAATGACCCGAATCCTGATGGTGATAAAAGCTACAATATGGGTGAAGGACAAGGTGGAATTGTATTTAATTTCTTGGACAGGGCTTGGGGTCAACAACCGTATTTGACTAAAAAAGGTTATCAATTAATGAGTCTCACGATTGTTTCCGCACCTGCAAGTGAAATCACACCAACGCAAATATGTCCATAATTTAAGGGGTTTTATTTATGAAATGGCATAGACTCTTTTTTATTTCTATCTTTTTTACGATAACTGCCTGCTCCACCCCGGCCACCCCTGCCGGCACACAAACGCCGCAGCCAACCATCACGCCTGCTTCAATAATCATCGCCAATTTCACCGCCCAAATGGAGGGCGTTGGAGAACATGGCAATATGGCTTGTATTTATTACCAAGGAAATAAGCTAGATCTCGAGGGACTAAAAATTAAAGCAGAGATTAGCCAAAATAATAAAAAGAAAGAATCGGACTTGTCAATTCAACAAATCGACGGCAAAGATTGCTTTGAAATGTTGGATATTTATTATTCGCCTGGTTCGATGATTGATATCACGCTTAATATCAGCGCGGCAAAGTCGTTATCCAAGGAGATTTCACAAAATATTAGCCTTGGAAAATTTGGATGGAGTCCGTTTATTTATCCTTTTTTCTCAAAAAATGATTTTCCTGGTGGAAATAGATCACTTGGTGTGATCCAAACCCATGGTTGGGAAAATGGGTTGGAAAATGAATTTTATGCAATGGACTTTTGCATGGGAAAATCATGTCAAGGAAGTAAGAACAAACTTGGTGAAGGAACACCAGTATACATGCCATTCTCCTTCCAGGTAGTGGCTGTTCAATATACCCATTTGTATGCTGAATACCCAGCCACCTATAATATTTGGCTTTATCATCCATATACAGGTTTTATTTTCGAATTGAATCATCAAATGCCGGGGGAAGTGATCTTGGATTACTTGAAATCCATTGGTTTTAATGGCCTGCCAACAAAAGAAAAACAATATAATTCTTACTTTCCCTACCGCCAACCTATCATTCCCCTCAACCAATATGCAATCGTAAGCACATGGGGGCCTAATGATCATCCGAATGGTAATTCTCATTTGCACATTGAAGGTCAATTGAGTTATCCAGCATTAGGAATAAAACATCCGACATTATTTGCCTCAACTGGTTGGGTGGATGGAAATATTGACCAGAAAGGGAATGACCCAAGATTTCAAAACTGCAGATTATTTGGACAATCCTGGGGACCCTGTTTTGATGAAGGTGGAAAACCAATTGTCGCAAACATCAGTATTGATAAATTTATGATCAATGGCTGGTTAAAATAATTTAATACTTTCACACATGATCACCCTGGTTTCTTCAGTATTGCGCCAGGAAGAGAAACTTTTATTCGCTCATATCTTATTGAGGGTCAAGTTAATGATGACTTCCAATTTCAGGTAAAAATACCTTCTTAATGGATATGGAAATATTTATCGCTGAATCCGCGCTGATCCACCTTTGGCGAAAGCCCGCACTTCCTCCAGGGTGGCCATGGTCGTGTCACCCGGGAAGGTGGTGATCAGTGCGCCATGCGCCCAGCCCAGCCGAAGCGCCTCCTCCGGTTCTTCATTGGTAAGCAGGCCATAGAAAAATCCAGCCGCAAAGCCATCCCCGCCCCCCACGCGGTCATACACATCCAGTTCACAGGTCGGTGAGATCAAGGTCTGACCATCCATCCAGCCGACAGCGCCCCAGCTGTGCCGGTTGGTGGAGTGCACTTCCCTCAAGGTGGTCACCACGGCTTTGACCTGGGGAAATTTTTTGATTCACTTCGTTGATCATGCCCAGGAAGGTCGCCGGGTCCAGTTTGGATTTTGCCTCAATTTTTGGCCCGCTGATCCCCAGTCCCAATTGCAGGTCTTCCTCATTGCCCACCAGGACATCCACATAATTCATGATCCGTGCCATGACCGATTGCGCGCGCTCCTGGCCTCCCCAGATGCCCCACAATTTTGCGCGGTAGTTCAGGTCAAAGGAGATCACCGCGCCGGCTTTCTTGGCAGCCTGCATGCCCTCGATGATCACCTCTCCAGTCGTCTCGGATAGTGCTGCGAAGATGCCCCCACTGTGAAACCAGCGCACTCCTCCCGACAGGATTTCCGCCCAATCAAAGTCACCGGGTTTAAGCAGCGCACCAGCTTCGTTGGCACGGTTATAGAAAACTTTTGGCGCACGCATGCCAAAACCGCGATCGCTGTAGATGGTTGCCATATTCGGGCCATTGACCCCGTTGTGCTCGAAAACCTTGTAGAAGGGTTTGACCCCCATCGCCCGCACCCGTTCGGCGATCAGGTCTCCGATGGGATAATTCACCATGGCGGATACAATTCCGGTTTTTAAATGAAAGCAATTCGCTAAATTCGCCGCGACATTGTATTCTCCGCCACTGGGATGGACCTGCCACTCGGTCGCTTTACGGAATGGGATGATCCCCGGATCCACCCGGTGGTTCAAGGCGCCCAAAGCCACAAAGTCAAGCGCACCTGTTGCCGGTATGTTCAAACTACTTTTCATTTTTTCCGCTCCTTTGAATTTTGGATGAAGAAATACATATTTATATGATTATTCAAATATTTTTTTAAATGGCTTGACCGCTATGCCTGGTAGGCATTTGAAGTAGTATCGCCGCCATGTCCTGTCCAATCCGTATGGAAGAACTGGCCGCGTGGCTGATCGATGCGCTCATAGGTATGCGCCCCAAAATAATCACGCTGCGCCTGCAGCAGGTTGGCTGGCAGCCAATCCCGCCGGTAGCCATCAAAAAATGCCAGCGCACTCGACATGGCTGGAATGGGTATGCCCATTTGCGTGGCGGTGGCCACCACCCGCCGCCAGGCCGGTTGAGCCGATTCAATTTGCTCTTTAAAGAAGGTATCCAGCAACAAGTTGCTCAGGTCGGGCTGATGATCAAAGGCTTCCTTGATCTTTCCCAGGAGAACGGAGCGGATGATGCATCCGCCGCGCCACATCAGCGCCACCCCGCCATAATTCAGGTTCCACTGGTACTCCCGCGCTGCCGCGCGCATTAACATGTAACCCTGGGTATAGGAGATGATCTTGGAGGCATACAGCGCATCCTGCAGGTCTTTGATGAATTCTTTTTTATCCCCATTAAAAGTGGCTTTTGACCCGGCCAGCAGCTTGGATGCAGCCAGGCGTTCCTCTTTTAATGCCGATAATGAGCGACCTAAAACCGCTTCAACGATCATGGTCAGCGGGATGCCCATTTCCAGGGCGGAGATCCCGGTCCATTTGCCCGTGCCTTTTTGTCCGGCGGCATCCAGGATCTTATCCACTAATGCGTGCCATCGCTGTCTTTGAAAGCCAGAATATCGGCGGTGATCTGGATGAGATAGGAATCCAGTTTGCCCTTATTCCATTGGGCGAAAACCGCATGCATCTCGTCATTGTCAAACCCGGCCGCCTCTTTCATCAGGTGGTAGGCTTCGCAAATTAATTGCATGTCGCCGTATTCAATGCCGTTATGCACCATTTTGACAAAGTGCCCCGCGCCATTTTCGCCCACCCAGTCGCAGCAGGCTGCCGCCGGTTCACCCGGCTTGTCGCCCGCCACTTTGGCCGCAATGATTGGAAGATCGGTTTGACGAATGGCCAGGCGGCCGGTGACCCGCCCGGCATGATCGATGGGCCATGCCGCGCCCCTTCCTCTCCCCCCGAGACGCCCGTTCCTATGTAAAGCAATCCCTTGCTTTCCACATGGGCGGTCCGGCGGATGGTATCCTGGTAATTCGAATTGCCGCCATCGATGATGATGTCGCCTGCCTCCAATAAGGGCATCAGCTTTTCAATGAAATCATCCACCGGCTGGCCGGCTTTGACCATCAGCATGATCCGGCGCGGTTTTTCCAATACGTTGACCAATTCTTCAAGGGAATGCACGCCGATCACCTTGGTGTTCTTTGCCCCTGAACTGAGGAACTCATCCACCGTGGCTACCGTGCGGTTGAAGACCGCTACCGTAAAGCCATGCTCGTCCATGTTGAGCACCAGGTTTTGGCCCATCACCGCCAGACCGATCAGTCCAATGTCCGCTTTTTTCATCTTTTCTCTTTTATATCCTTTGTTAATTATCTATTTTTTACCGGGAATCAAGCTCGTACCCGGTACAAGGTTTCGCCTGCGTTGGGGACCACCAGTACCCCTTGCTCCTCCTGGCCCTTCCATGCCTCCAGATCGAGGCTGTCTGGGTCGAGATATCCCAGGTTGATCTTGTGACAGCGCTCCTCTGAGATGCGGGTGGCCAGTGTCACCCGGATGCGCGGAGTTTCGATCCCGGTGTTCGCATCATATTCACCTTTGCCCCTCAAATGCGTGGAATGCGCCAGAATGGTACCCGGGTAGTGCTTGAATTTCTCCCATTGCTTCGTAAAGTAATCCCGGCAGTGGTAGCCGACCTCATCCAGCAGTTTGCCATGCGTGTAGCTCACTTCGCTGATATGCGGGGCGTAGATGATCACCTCCCCGCCGTCGGCAATGGCGGGCTCCATCTTGTACATCCCCTTGGCGGCCGTCCACATGTCATCATACATTTTTGGCATGACCGAAATGACCTTGCGGAAGGGACGGGTGACGTACTTGATGTGTTTTTTTGCCGAAAGCTCCGCGGCTGCCTGCCAGGATTCCTGCGCTGATCCGAAATAAGATGCCGGCCAGCCCTGCATGGGTGACCACCAGCGAAAAGCAGGCAACCGGCCGATCGATGAACTCTGCTGCGCGGTCAATCACCGCCCGTATGGGCGTGTGTGGCTTGCCGATGGTTTCATAATTGGTCATCAATGCCCCCAGCCAATGGGTGAAATCGATGATCTCGGGACCCGCAATGCCGGGGAAGAAGTATTTGTTGCCTCCCGAAAAACCAACCACCTCGTGCGGGAAGACCGGGCCGCAAATGATGAGCTGGTCATAATCAAATATGAGTTTGTTTACTTTGACCATCACATCCTGCGACATCAGTCCATTGGTGATCCGGCTGATTTCCTGCTTTTGGCAGGGTGCCAATATGAACAAAGTTGGCCGGGTTGTTCCATTCGTGGTTGAAGATGTGGCTGGCTCCGGTCATTCCGTTCACCACTGTCCGCCCCACCAGTTGGCTTAACTTGCTATCATCCATCGGCTGATGGGTGCCCAGCGCGACCAGAAAATCCAATGCCTTGACCCGCTGGCCCAGAAACCGCTCGAATAGAGTCGAACATCAAGGGCATCGGCATGCTGCGCGTGCCATCCGGAATGATGACCAGCACGCGCTTTCCATCCAGCGGAAGCGTCTGCAGGCTTTCTTCGACGATCGAACCCGTCTCTTCTTCGCTCAAATAACGATCAGGATATCCTTTTCCGATCATCCCACACCGCCGTTATGAATGAAATTTGTGGTTCTCATGCCGGTTGATCTCATCCAGAATAACACCTTACTCCTTTGGCAGGTCCCAGTTGAAGAACTGGAAAAATGGCTTTGCGGCGCGGTATTTCAGATCTTCAATGGACTCCTTGTTCCAGTCATAGATGCCCTTGCCAGTCTTGACGCCCAGGTCACCCGCCTTGACCTTATCCTTGATGAAGTCCTGCGTCGTCTGGGCGGTGCACAGGTCGGGGAACAGGTATTTTTCGATATTGTCCACCAGGTCCAGCCCGGCATTGTCCTGGTGTTCGAACAACCCGATGGAGGTGTAGCGCGGCATGAAGCTGTACATCAGCGCCGTGTCGATGTCCTTCGGGCCGCAAATGCCCTCTTCAATGATGTGGACGGCTTCACGGATCAGGGCATGCTGCAGCCGGTTGGCGATGAATCCGGGTGCATCCCTTTTCATCAGTGCCACTTTGCGCCCCAGGGATTCCAGCATACGGCTGACGATTTTCACCGTCTCTTCACTGGTGTATTCGCTCTTGACCACTTCGACCAGCGGGACAAGGTGCGGCGGGTTCCACGGATGGGCCACCATCAGCTTGTCTTTATGTGTTTTGAGTCCCTCGGCCAGGTCCTTGGCGGAAATGGCGGAGGTGGAGGAAGCGATGGCTTTGAACTTCCGGCAGTTCTTTTCGATCAATGCATACACGCCGTGTTTCACCTCGAGCTTCTCAAAAACGCACTCAAAAATAAAATCCGCATCGGCAATGTCCTCATACGTCAGCGTAACTTTCAGCAGCTTCCTGCAGGCCGCCGCCTGCTTTTCGGTGACCAGTCCCTGCTTGACCAGGTCCTGGTAGCGTTCGTCGTAAAGGCTGAGTCCGGCTGCCGCTTGTGCGTCATCGATCGCCAGCATGGTGGTGGGGTAGCCGTTGCCGGTGGTCAGCACCGCCATGCAGGCGCCGATCATGCCGGAGCCGATCACGGCCACTTGATTGATCCCTTCAACTCTCATTCCACATCTCCTCAACTTTCGCAGGTAGATTTAGTTTGTTCTGTACACTGACAATTGCATGTTTGGTTCTGAAATATGATTCTTGCAGTATTAATTTCAGGCGCAGGTCAATTTTAACCGCACTTTCTATTTGTGAATGAATGCCTTAGGGATTTGAAGTCTTTTCGTGGATTTTCAGATTGAACAGGCAGTTATGGCGGTAGAGGTAGTGCTTCTGGCGCGAGGATGGCGCCCATTCCAAGGTGACCACCTTCCTGCCCGCCACCGCCATTGCCCATGAGCTTTTCGCTGCCCTGATGGCTTCTGGGCGCGGCGAACTGGACCACTCGGCATTGATCAATATCATCAAGGAACTGGCGAAAGTTCAGGCGCGTACAAAGGGTTAATTAATATCGGGTTTTTAGACTAACCGACAAAACCCATAATATTGTTTGGTAAAGAGGTTCTCCTCAATAAAGGAAAACTCTTTTTTATTTGTGAAATCTACGCGATAAAAGCAAAATGGCAAGGGTGGGATTTGCCTGCACCTACTTGGAGAACCCACGACCGAGGGCTTATGAGTCCCCTGTTCTTCTACCAGGCTTCACTACCCCCACAGGTGGGTTTTTTCATGTATTCTAATACATTTAGCCTATATATGGCGATTGGTAAATTTCAATAATCCTATGGTCTATTATATATCATGATAAACGAGAGTATTCATAAGGTTGTCTCCCGTGCGGAAAGACGAAAGCGCGGAGTTGCCTTGCACCTTTATTTTTCTGTCCGATGATCAGCATGATGGGCTCTTTGGACTGGTAATTTGATGAACTGTTAATTTCCTGCATTTGACTGAAATCTTCGCCGCTAGGAATGACCTGAACAGCGGGATGATAATGCCATTCACCAACATAATATGTTCTGCGGCCCGTGTTCTGCCAACGGTGGGCTAACAACGATCTGAGCCCTGCTACCCCGCGCCGGAACCAATTGTAGCCATATGTCGAATCTTGCGGGGGTGGGGACGATTCCGTGATAATTGCAATCGAATGGTCCTCAGAATAATAGCCGATCAGTATGCCACCAATTTCCCTACCATCTGCTTTTGAACATTCAGCCTCCAAAAAGCACCAGGCGTCAGGTGAAATTTCAAGCAGGTACTCACCATTATTTGCTGCCCAACGTCCCTGTGCGCTCATTCACCACGCTCCACGCTACCCGTAACATCAGACCGTTTCAGTCCAAGAAAACCCTCACCGGTAATTTGTTCAAAAGTCACCAATCGAGAGCCAGGTTCACACTTTTCAGCCTTCTCTTCAAGAACCTTGATGGTAGATGAAGCTGCAAGTAACAGATCATCCATTCGAGCGGGAAATAGCGGCGACCAACACCCCGCCCCTTCAAGAATTTCGCCGCTTCCTGACCAGAGTGCTCGCTCTTCTTGAAGTAACGGCTCCATCATTGCTTGAAAGACTTTCTGCGGAAAAGCCTGTCCCTGGTGGGTGAACAAAAAGGTACGCCTCGCCTCGTACCCCACAGAGGCTGAAATGAAAAGTTTTTCCAGACTCCACCAACCCAGAGATAAAGCACTGACAACCTCATCGTCAGCAGTGCAGTCAATCACAATATCGCGGTCCTCTAACAGGCTGATAACCTCATTTTTCTCAGTGGGAAATCGCCTAGCATGTATCTTGATCGTTGAGAAAGGGGTTACTGATATAAGGCGGTTGGCTAAAGCAGCAGCCTTATTTTTGCCAATGTCTTGCCCAGACAGTGTATGACGTACCAGATTTCCCGCAGCCAGGTCTTCATGGTCTATTAACATCAAGTTGCTTGCCCCACCCCGGGCAAGCAATTCGGCTATAACCGATCCCAGTGCACCACATCCAATCAAGGTTATTTTCGCTTCTCGAAGGTTGCTTGAGAGCCTACCACGCGCTTGAATTCGGTCCGGATGCCAGTTTTCTGTTTGCATGTAGTCCAATGACATCCTCCCGTTAAAAATCGTTGTGCGGTCTCGCTGCCACCATCCCTGCTCATTCGGCCTAAAACCATGAGGTGGCATTCCACCAACTTTGATTTCAGGCAACGAGATAGCCTTCCAGTAAATTTCACAAGGTTGTTCGCCAATTCGCCTAGGAATAGGGTAACCAATCAACAATACAGCACCCTTCTTCCCTCGCAATCCTTTAGCCATACCACGCAAGTATTCATCCACGTTGATATTCATTGCCCTACCAATCGTTCGTAATTCTTCCCAATTGAAGGGAGCTTTCCAGGGAGGTAGAACGACAGGAGCAGGCCACAACCACCAGAAACCCTGTAAGAACTCCTGGTTACCAATGATATGTTTCTTATCATCATACTTCGGCGTTGCACGTAACAAGACTCCGTTTCGCGCAAAATAAGCAACTGCAAAAGCAGTTTTTTCTATTCCAGGAAGGGATTCCCAAATAAGAAAACCCCAATCGAATGGCTTGATCCCTTCCCAAATATGGAGTGACCTTTCGGATTCATCATGCACAAAACGAAAACCACTATTAGTTGGATAATAGAATGGGGTTTCAAACGGATCGCCTGCACGTATTAGTGTATTTGTAGCAGCTGCATGTATCCAGGTGAGGGAACGCTTGAGATGCCACCTGATTCGCTCCTCGCTGTTACCAATAGGGTCATTGTTTCCAGCAATTAGTCCCAGACTTTGAATGGGCTGATCCAAACACAATTTTCCTGTTCGCCAGGGCAAATTTGCAAACTCGTCACGGTTGATGGTTTGATGGGGATATGTTTCCATTATCCCATCAACTTTGGAAGGTAAGACTTCAACCTCGCCAAAGGGGTAAGCAGAATCAACGACCACGAACCAGTGCGAATATTGCGGAAACGGCGTTACCTGCTCCTCTGTTTTGAGTTGCAGTTCCAATGCGACTTCAAACGCCCATTTATCTTTGGCAAATGAATGGTCAACGTGAAAGAGTTCGCCTACTTGTTGAACCCCGTCAACTCTGCCGTTTCGCAAGCCCTTCAAGATTGCTGATGGTGCTTCACCTTCCATTTATCCTCACGCAAAACGTCCAGAACCAGGAACAGCAGGGCCAGTGGGAGGTGTATATCCTGAATTCTTGGAACCGCCATTGTCAGGAGGAGGCGGGAACTTGTTTCCCAGTAATTCTCGCCATAGGTTTCCGCTTTCCTTCCGATCTGTCGAATCATATGCTCGCCTGGCAAGTGACGCAGCGGTCTTGGCGAGGCGGTAAAAGTTGGCAAATTCTTCTGCAGTCACCCTTTTCAATACATCGTGACCAGGTACGCCGTAGTCTGGCAATTGTGGTTTGGAATTAAGTGTTACATGGAAAGCATACTTCGAAATGATAGTTTCGAGAGTCGAGACCAGCCCTTCCGCAACCGACGTAATACCATCAGGACAGCAATCTCCAACGATCCTCTCAAGCGGAAAGCCTTTAGGCGGTTGAGGTTCGTCAAATTGCTCAAGCCACCACCACTTGACACATTTAACAACATTCACAAAATGCCCGTCGGTGTTTTTGTTTTTATCTCGTGTCCAGCGAATTTGTTCAAGCGGATGGGTGTCTTCCCAAATATCCGCATCGCGATCTGGAATCCGCAACGGATTTAGTTCCCATTCCGCCTGTTCTTTTGCCGCTTCGAGTAGAGCTTTGGCATCAAATCTTAGCCTGCGCGATTGTAGGGATACCCAGGATGGATTAAGCCGCCAGTCCTGCACGGTAGCGATATCTTCATCCGTTTTCACGGCATCGGAAGTGAGAATCCCGTGCTCACTTTCGGATGGCGCGGAGGTTATGACGAGGTCCATATCAACATAGGTCAATTCAATGCCGAAGGATCTCCCTTGTGGCTGCCATTTGTCTTTGTAGTACCGATCCAGAAATGGCTCGAAAACCGTCATTGCTTCTTTGGGTGTGTACTCAACTTCTAATAGTTTGGTCACGACAATGATGTCTACGTCTGAGCGTTTTCCATTTCTTGGACGGACAGCCGTACTCCGCCGGTAACTTCCTTGCAGGAAGTCGCTCACCAGGTATGGTTGGAGGTCTTTGTCAGCGTTAAGGCGTTCACGAAGTGTTATATGTCCGGTCTGGCAATCCGTTAGCATCGAAGCAGTTGGTCGGATGTCTTGTAGAAATATATCGAAGTCACTTTTTAGTTCCATTTTTTTCCTCTCAAAAGTAATATTTTTACACTCGTGGGAGTGGAATTGTAATGCTTTCCCTGTAAGTCCTTTGTTGTGGACCGTCAAAATCATATTCAAAGAGTGTCAGGTTACCTAGCGCACGGCACTGCTGACCGATAAAGTAAGACAGGAAGTTCGGTGCACTGATGAACAATAAAGTTCGTTGGTGATTATTCTGATACCTCCTCACAATTTGCATCAGGGAGTGCGACATCGCTAATGCATGATTGGCATCTATTACACTTGACGGTCCCGTTCCTGCAGGTGGTTCCAGTATTAACAGATTGCTGACATCATCCCTTCCTTGGTCGATATATTCCAGAACTTGACGATGAGCTTGATGAGTAACCGAAACCACAACAGCAAGATAAGGTGCGCCATCTTTCACCGGAATAAATCGCACCTTCCATAGGTCGCTTTCGGGTACACTTTTTTGTGTCGTTGGTTTATAGAGTTCTTGTTTTGGACGTGGTCCTGCAGGGTATACCGGAGCACGTGAGGTAATCAAGTATCCAGCGAATAATGCCAGGGACGAATGGCAATCTAACAATATCTTATGCTCCACCCGGCTCAATTCTTGAAGACTGGATTCGATAAATTTCTTTATGGATGATGCTGCCTGCATCCAGGAGGAATCATAACGAGCATGCCGTCCATCAAATTGATCTGAGACGCAGACAAAGCCATCTGTTTCAATCCCGATGTTTTCTGCAAACCGCACAAAACTACGAATCCCGATAGTCTTCTCTCTCAGAGGGATTGGATCACTTTGAACCAATCTTTCACGTCTACATTCAGTCAGGAGAGAGTCTTTATCGAAGACCGTTCTGCCTTTTTGGATAAATTTCCTTGAAAGGTCATCATAAGGGGATATTATTGAACATGGATCAAGTGGTCGTAAGCCAGCCCGAATTAGCCTATCAGACAAAGCACTATTGAGAGCACCATTGCCAAAATAATTGAGATTGAACTGAAGCCTTTGTCCAAAGTCCTGAAATGTCTCGTCATCGGTATGGAGATGTTCTGTCCACCGCTTTCTGATTTGACCAAAGTATGTTCTTTCAGCAGCAGTGAAAAACTTATCGGGTAGTGTACCGCCATCTCTGATGGATGTGGCAAGGTTGTCATCTCCTCTCCAAATCCAGTTCGATACTAGGTTGAGCGTGAACAGGGAATATGCCCCTCTTAAATCATTGTACGCCTCAAAAAAATGCTGTAAAAGGGATTTAGAAGGAGAGTCGATAAATGAGGGGTCAATCATATTATCAGCAGTGTAAGAGTTTCGCTGATCTACATGGTACTTAACCTGGAAGAAATCGGCTTCGGATTGAATCCCCCAATCTGATTTGTCGGGTGGCTTATAGAATACTGCCACGTCATCAACATGTGTTGCTTCGTCATACTCTATGCCTACTCTTTCGACATTGCTGTCCACGAACAGTAATTGTGAAGCCATGTACCAAAAGAACCGCGCTTGGTAATCATCCCCACTCATTCTTGCCGCAATCTGTTTACTCGCCATACATACTCCAGACCGACTTTCCTGTGAATGATTCCAGAACAATACGCTCCTTAACCAGTGAACTAATGTTCTAATGTTTCAATTATAGCATATTTACTCAGGGATGGCTTTTATGCTTTTATTTGAACGTAGGTATTACTTGTAAACTAAATGGATATCTTTGGTTGTTAAATAGTAATTATCCCTATGGATAACCTGACTTGAGATATCAACCATCTAATACAGCGTGGAGATGGGAGGATGGAAATCTACTTAAAGCATTTTCCACACCTTTAAAGATTCCTGAATGCAAGAAGAGTCTACACATACCGCTTTTTAGACAAACCGTTAAACCTGGGTTTACGCACCCCTTCCCGTATAGTTTATTTTTAAAGTAGACCGCCAATATGTAATTTTTCTATCCTAGCGAATATAACTATGTCCTATCTAAAAATGGGGAATTACATCAAACCTTCCATCTATAGAGCATTTTCCAATATTCCATTGACGTGACTGGTTCACATCTTTTTTATTGCTCCTGATCGTTTCCGTATTTCCTTCCAACCACCCTGATCCCATTTTTTATCTCAAGCTGAGGTGAGTATTTTGCAATCTTAGCCACTTCCCACTTTGTCAAGTCATCCGGGCTTGCGCCGTTTCTCTCACCGACTTGACAAAGTGTTTGCGTAAGTGGCTTTTTCTATTTCAATCACCCCGCTTTCATAAAATGGTGAGTGATGGATTTGCCTGCACCCCAAGCGAGAGTCCACAATCAAGGGATAATCAAGCCCATGCACTGCCACTGAATTACTTTACCCCCTTTCTTGTTAATTTTTATCGTTTTATACAAAAATACTAATTAATCTCATGGAATTTTTTAATTATCCGCAATACATTAGGTTGAAATATCTTTTTATGTCGGATTTTGTCGGGTTTTGTCAGGGTCCGCATTTCCGATTTTGCGAGGTATATCCCCCTACAAGCGGCAGGTGCGCTCACCCTCCCGCGCTTAATAAAGAACAGCCCGGCGTGTTGCCTGGGGCTGATGCTCTCTTTTGTATCCTTTCTACTTGGTCACATACCCGCCATCCACGTCAGGATGGCGCCGGTGATAAAAGCAGCCTGCCCGCTCAGCAGGAAGTAAATGGCGGCTGCCACCTCCTCCGGCTCGCCCTGCCGCCCCAGCGGGTGGTTCTTGTTGATGTGGTCGATCTCGAATTGCTTGGGGTTCTCTTGCGAACTGACGAAGCAGTTGCCCATCGGCGTGCGTGTGTGTCCGGGCGCCACCGCATTGACGCGGATGCCCAGCGGGGCACAGTCCAGCGCGCAGGCTTTGGTGAACTGCGCCAGCCCGCCCTTGGAGGCGCAGTAGGCCGCCAGGTTGGGGAAACCCACGATGGCGGCATTGGACGCCTACGTTGACAATCGCCGCCCCTGCCCTGCTTTTCATGTGCGGGATGGCGGCCTTGGAGCACATCCATGGGCTCCTCAGGTTGATCGTCAACACGCGGTCCCAGTCCTCTTCGGTCGTGTCGGGTGGAGATGGTCGGGCCGATGCCGGCGTTGTTCCGCCACCAGTCCCAGCCCGCCGACCCGCTCCAGGCAGGCCTTCACCATCTTTTCACCTCGGCAATTTTGGTCACGTCACATTCCACGAAGTGAACCGCCTCGCCCAGTTCCTTGGCCAGCGCCTGCCCCTTTTCCACGCAGATGTCGGCGATCGAGCACTTTGTGTCCCTTTGCCACCAGCCGGCGCACTGTGCTCTCACCGATGCCCATCGCCCCGCCGGTGACGATGGCGATCTTTTGGCTTTTCTGCTGCTGTTCTTCTTCTGCCATTCTCAGTCCTCCTTGCGGATCACCCGGTTGCGCAGCAGCCCGATGCCCTCCGCCTCCAGCTCGATCAGGTCGCCGGGATTGAGGTACTGGTCCACCTCGATCCCGCACCCCGCCGGGCAGGTGCCTGAGCCGAGGAAGTCGCCCGGGTGCAGCGTTTCGCACTGCGACACATAGGCGATCATCTGCGCGAAGCTGTAATACATCTCGTCGGTGTTCGGATTCGCCCCACACCTCGCCGTTGATGCAGGCCGTCATCTTGTGCGGGCGGGTCCCGAACTCGTCCGGCGTCACCAGGCGCGGCCCGAACACCTTGGAGTCGTCGAAGTCCTTGCCCTTCGAGGGCCCGAAGGTCATCACCATCTCCTTGGCCTGCTGGTCGCGCGCGGAGATGTCGTTGAAAATCGTATAGCCGGCGATGTACTCACCGGCCTTTTCCACTGGAATATCCTTGCCCTGTTTGCCGATATAAATGCCGAACTCCAGCTCGAAATCCAGTTGATTGGAATAGCGCGGCATCCACACATCCTCCTCCGGACCGATGGTGTTGTCCGGGTTGGCCTTCCAGTACACCGGGATCTGGTCCGTACCTCCCGAATCTCCCGCCGCTCTTCTTCATCGTCACCCACTTTGGTTCTCCTCGAAGGTGGAAAAGTCGCGGATGGTGTTCGGCCGCAGCACGGGTGCCAGCAATTTCACTTCCTCCGCTTTGAACAGCGATTTCTGTTTGGCGGCTCCAAAGCGCTGTGCGTCCTTTTCGATGGCGAACAGCACCTCGCCCGCCGCCTGCAGTCCGCGTTCACCGGTGCGGGAATCGATGGTGCTGCCCGGGAAGAAGACATCCGCCATCTTGGCGGCAAAATCCACGCTGAAATCCCGCGTTCGCAGCTGGCGGTATGCCTGGTTGGTCCACCACCCTGTCGCCCGTCATCACCCCGATGCGGGGTTTATCGTTGTAGTTGAAAGGTGACCAGTTTCATGGCTTACTCGGTTCGGTCAATGCTGCACTTGATGAACCTGCCGCGCCCGGTCTTGCCGATGAACTTGCGCCCTTGACGATCACCTCGCCGCGCGAGATGGTATCTCCCGCCCAGCCCTTCATCTTCACGCCCTCGTCGATGTGATTCCGCCGGGGTGGCCAGGTCCTTGAAGCTCACCGTGCGTTCCTCGTTGGGATTGAACACCGCCAGTCGACATCGTACCCCCACTTCCAGTTTGCCCTTGCCAACCACGCCAATTCCATCGCCGGGGCAGTCGCCATCGGGTCGACCATCTTCTCGGGCGTCATGCCGCGCTTTACCACCCCTTCGCTGTCCAGGAAGGTTAATCCCATCTCGCTGCCGCCCAGGCCAGGCGGCACATCCAGCCAGTGCGGGTGTGCCAGCTTGATTTTCTTGCCCAGCGCGTTGTGGTCGGAGGTGAGGATCTGGATGCTGCCGTCCAACAGACCCTGCCATAGCGCCTCATCTTTGCCCTTCGGGCGCAGCAGCAGGGTGCGTCGGTTACAGGTAGCCGTCCTCGCGCTTGAAGCCCTCGTCGTTGTAGAACAGGTAGTGCGGGCAGGTTTCCGTGCGCACGCGGATGCCCTTGCGCTTGGCATCGCGGATGACGTTCAAGCCCTTTTCGGTGGACAGGTCCGCCACGTGCAGCCGTGAACCGGTTTCGCGCGCCGAAATGACCAGCTCGGCAATGGAGATCTCCTGCGAAAATCCGGCCGGCTGAGCCCGAAATACTGCATGGATTTTTCATCCTTGCCGATCTCGCGCGGAACTCGATGATCTCGTCCTGTTCGCAGTGGATGCACGGCACGCACGTTGTATTCCTTCAGCAGTTTGAACACTTCCAGCAAAAAGCCATCCCCACCGCGAAGCCCCATTTGCGGTAGGTCATGAAGAATTTGAAGGAAGGCACGCCCATGTGGATCGCCGGACTCGGTCTCCTTCAGCGCCAACGGCGAGGAATTGGTGATGCCGCCGTGAAAGCTGTAATCAATGCAGCTGCCCTTTTCTGCCAGCGCCATGCGCTCCTGCAGGAAATCCTTGAGCGTGCGGTTCTGCGGACAGATGGCGTAATCCACAAAGGTCGTGTAGCCCACCACCGCCGAGGCGACCGGTCCAGTGGTGTAGTCGTCCTCGGTCATCACCGCGCTGCACCCTGCCCTGCTTGAGCGCGAAATGGATGTGCGTGTCCACCACGCCCGGGATGACCCATTTACCCTTGGCATCGATCGTCTCCTTGCCGGTCGTGGCTCCTTGCTGATGGTGGCGGTTCTTGCCGTCCTGCACGCCGATGTTGGCCAGTTCCTTGTGGGTGGCATTCACCACCAGGCCGATAACCGCCAGATCATAAGTAGTCATGATTGATCCTTTCAAGGTGAAATCATTGAATCGTTCGCCCCTGTTGGAAGTTTTTCCGTCTCATCAAATGTTTTTAATAGCCAAGCAACGTTTGCTGAACAAACCTCCTTTGAATCTTATCGTACAACCCTGCTAGTCAATCGACAAAATCATCCTTACTTACCATACCGTCGGAATACTTGAAGAAGTCATCTGAAAATTGGCCCAGTCTTTTTCTCCACCACCGTCACCCGGTCTTCAACCACTTTTTGCGCCCTCATCCAGTAATCACCTCGTTGGGCGTGTGCCCGTAGCGGCGCGGGATTCCGGGGAATCCGAGCGGGATGCCCCCGCCGGCGGTGTGGATCACCTCGGCATCCGTTGCCCACTTGCCGTAAGCCGCCACCCGTTGCATGGGCAGCTTCAGCTCGTCATAGCGCGGTCGGGCGGGAGATGTTCTCATTCGCCACCGTGCCCAGGAACAAGCTGCCCTTGCCGGTGCGCAGCTGCGCCCAGCCGGTCCGCCCCCAGGTGGATGGGGATGTCTGGCATGCTCTGCAGCGGGGTGTCATCCAGCGGCACCGTGTCCACCACGATGGCATGATCGGGAGCGATGCGGGGGGAACTATTCTTGCTCCGGACATGGCCATTTCCTCCTGCACGGTCACCACGCCGTATACCTCGCCGGGGAATTGTTTCCCCTTAAGCCGCTCGAATAGCTCGCCAGCACCGTGCAGCCGATGCGGTTGTCCATCGCCTTGCCCATCACAGGTTGGGCTGCGCCAGCCGCGTTGCCGGGCTGATGAAACAGGCCCCCATGTGGCCGATCTCGATCCCCAGTTCGCGCACCTGCGCGTCCGATTGACGCCAATATCAATGAAGGAGGTTTATTGAAACTGGCCTGCCCAACCGATTCGGTGCTGGCATGTCCTGGCGCGCGGATACCGGCCGAGTCCAGCAATTTTCTTGTTCGCCAGCGGCCGCGCGGTCGGCAGGATGCGCGGGTCGTCCACGCCCACTGGTGTAAAACCAAGGTAGCCGTCCGTGGTGATGGTGGTGATCACTCCACCCACCTCGTCCGAATGCACGCTGATCATCAGGCGCGGGCCTGGGCTGCCGCCCTTGCGCAGCGCAGCCAGGTTGCCAAAGGCATCCACGCTGACCTCATCCGCCAGCGGGGAAAGCTTGTCCCGCCGGCAGCGCGCCACATCCTGTTCATGGCCGCACACGCCGCTCAACGCGAGAGCCCTCGCTCGAACAGATCAAACAGCTGGTCAATCTCATTCATCTTTTCACCCCGTTCATCCTTGAAATTCTCCTGTGCATTTGTTTTTGTCCCCGCGCCAGCGGCAAGGGCCACGAAAGGCCACGCGCGCCTGGCCGACAACCCATGCCTGGCTTCCTTGTGGGCAATGCCGGTGTTGGTCACCGGATCGATGCCGCTCTCGAGCATCAGCCGCGCATCAATGCCGGCCGGTGT
>CAWDIB010000006.1:0-406024 GCA_963802275.1 uncultured Chloroflexia bacterium
CATCCGCCACCTTGTGCATCGTATTGGTGCAGATTAGTAGGAAATCAGCCCCACCGCGTTCCAGTTTATTGGCTGCATCAATCAATAATTCCGCTGCCAGTTCCCAATTTGCTTGCTGTTGTAGTTTTTCAACTTCGGCAAAATCGACCGAGTACATCAGGCATTTGGCCGAATGCAGCCCGCCGAGTTTTTCTTTGACCTTTTCATTGATGATGCGGTAATACTCCGCCGAAGATTCCCAGCTCATCCCGCCGATCAGTCCGATGGTTTTCATTGTCTTTCCTTTTCGTGTTGAAATGAATATAAAGAATACTATTTCCTAATCCCGGTTTTATTCGTTCAAACTGAGAAAGATTTCTTCTTTGACTTTACTAATCTCAATAAACCAACGATTCGTGGTTGGTCTATATCATCGATGTCCCTGATTTCAATTTTTCTGGTGGTTTTACCACCCCCTTCAAATAGTTCTTCTTCCTCATCAGTTAACTTTTTAACCGAGAAACCCAGATTGACATGGTCTTTCAATGAAGCAATATAAAATAATCCATCCTCATAGGCAGGAACACCCCACTTCATTCCCTCGCGGATTTCTGGAAAGGTTTCAAGTAAGATGTCGCGTAGCTTTTTGCATATTTCTTGTTGCGGTTGGGTTTGATTTGAGATATACGCTTCCACTTGGGAATTCATATCCTCCTCCTAAAGAGCGACTGATCAATGAAGCGGAGAGGGTGGGATTCGAACCCACGGTGGCCACAAGGACCACAACGGTTTTCGAGACCGTCCCATTCGACCACTCTGGCACCTCTCCCGGTTGGCACGCCAATTATAGCAGGGCTGGCTTAGATCTCCGCCTCTGTGCCCTTGCCTGGGAATTCAACAGAATGGAAATCATTCTGGTTGAGAAGCTGCTCGAACGCGCTTGCGGCATCCGCTTCACCGTGCACCAGGAAGATTTTCTTTACCCCGCCCTGTTTGGCTGCCAGTGCATACTGCAGTAAGCCTTTCTGCCCGGCATGCGCGGATAATCCGCTGATGGTTGCCACTTCCGCCCGCAGGGGATGCATTTCATTGAAAATGCGTATTTCAGGTTGTCGCTCTTTAATTCGTCGTCCCAGCGTATTGGGCGCCATCCAGCCGACAATGGCCACCGTATTTTTTGGATCTTCCACGTTATTCTTCAGATGGTGCAAAATCCGCCCGGCTTCGCACATGCCCGAGGCGGAAATGATCATCAATGGCCCTTTTTGATTATTGATGGCTTTGGACTCGTCAGTGGAACGGGTGTAGGTCAAGCCCGGGAAGGTCAAAGCCGGATGGCTGCCGGTATGCACGAACTGCTTGGTTTCATCATCAAAATAATCCGGGAATTTCATGAATACATCCGTGATGTTGATCGCCAGCGGGCTGTCCACAAAAATGGGGAAGCGCGGCAGCTCGCCATCGCTGAGCATGCGGTTGAGCAAGTACACGATTTCCTGCGTGCGCCCCACCGCAAAAGCCGGCACGATCACCTTCCCGCCGCGCTGGAAGGTGCGCAACGCTACTTCGCGCAATTGGCGGTAGGCCTCCTCCGGGTCGCCATGCGGGGTATCTCCGTAGGTGCACTCCATGATCAGAGTATCCACCTCTGCCGGCAGCACCGGGTCGGGCAGCAGTGGCAGCTTGAACCGGCCGATATCCCCCGAAAACCACAGCCGTTTTTTACTTCCGTTTTCGGTAATATCCAGTACCACAGCGGCGCTGCCGAGGATGTGCCCGGCATTCACCAGACGGGTAGTCACCCCCGCCATGGGTTCAAACTCCGTCTCATAAGGAACTGGCTGGAATTGCTTTGCCACCATCCTGGCATCTTCAATGGTGTAAAGCGGTTCAACCCGTTTCTGTCCGCGTTTGAGTTTCTTTAAATTGATGTATGATGCATCTTCCTCGTAGATCTTGCCCGAATCCTGCAGCATGAAATTGGCCAGTTCAGCCGTGGGCGGGGTTGCATAAATGGGTCCATCGTATCCCTGCCGTACCAGGTTGGGCAGGTTGCCGCTGTGGTCAATGTGCGCATGGCTGAGTACGACCGCCTCCAGGCGGTGCGGGTCAAATGGGAAGTGCCGATTGACCTCATAGAAGTCCGCTCGTCTGCCCTGGTAAATGCCGCAATCCAGCAGCAGCAGTTTGCCATTGATCTCCAGCAGATGCTGGCTGCCGGTCACTGTTTGGTCAGCCCCTTCAAAATGGATTTTCAATGGCTCTCCTGTATGACCTTCAATATTTCCATGCCAAATCGTTCCCATCGCCAGGGCACAGATTCCATGATCTTTTGCAGTGAGGTAGGGTCCTGTGGATTCCGTCCAGCTAATTCTTCCAAAATATCTTTCGGCAGCACCACATCTGAAAGGACCTTTAATTCTTCCGCCTTCCTTTTTCGCCAGGCTTTTAACCTGTCCAGGCGGGAAAGGAAGTGCCTGTCCGGTTTTGAACGCATGGGCAGGTCAATGGGGGTTGCTTTCATGCCCTGGTGGACTGCTTCCATCAATCCTGCCGCGTGCCTTTCGAACAGGCGCAGGGGTAGTGCATCTATTTTCCTCAGGTCTTGTTCTGTGCGCGGGCAGCGTCCGGAAATTTCCAGCAGCATGGCATTGCTTAGAATTTTGAACAATGGTAGATTATTTTTGCGTGCCATGCGGTCGCGGTACAGGCACAATTCATTCAGCACCGCCAGTTGGCGGCGATCAAGATCATGGTAACCGCTCACCTGGGTGTAAAGCGCTTTATGGTTCTCGTTGGCTTTGGAATGGCTCAACCGTTCAAAGTCCTCTGCTGCCAATTCGTCCAGCCCTTTTTCGCTCAATTCAGCTTTCATCTTCAAATACAGTTGGAGCAAGAAATGCGTATCCAGGCAGGCATAGCTTTGCATGTCGGATGGCATCGGTCTGACCGCCCAGTTGGCTTTTTGGTTGTGTTTATCAAGATGGATGCCAAAATCTGCTTCCACCAGGTCCCCCAGGCTAAACTTCTCCCGCCCGAGGATGCGCGCTGCCTGCATGGTGTCAAAGATGTTGTGAAATTCAAAACCAAAATCGCGCCGCAGGCAGATGACGTCGTACTCGCTCGCATGAAATATTTTCACAATACCCTGGGCTGAAAAGATAGTATTCAACGGTGCCAGGTCAAGATTACCTAACGGATCGAGCAGGTAGTCGCGTTCCGATGTGGAAAACTGCACCAGGCACACCTGCTCGTGGTAGGCATGCAGGCTGTTGGATTCAGTGTCCACCCCAACCACCGCCACGGAAGCCAGGTCATTCACTAACTGCTGAAATTGCGGCTCCTCACTCACCCAGGTTGGGTGTATGTTAATTTCTTCATTCACAGCGGTGATTATACGCGCTCATTTTTTCCATTTACCAAATTGCGAATGCGGTTCCACCATCCTCTGATTAAAAACAATCACCCCTTCCGGGGTGATTGTTTCTACTGATGGTTTTTCCTATAAATCCAGCGGGGTGAAGGATTCAGGCAGTTTCGTCCTCTGCGCGGTGACTGGCGGCACCGGTTTGCGCACGAAACCTCCAGCCGGGGCTGCTCCCGGTACCGGCACCTTGAAGCCGAACGACTGGCTGGGGCGTGCCTGCGGGCGCACAACCGCCTCGTCCTTGTCCGGCATCATCAAGCGGTTGATGGCCGTCACCAGCGAGCCGATGATCAGGATGCGCAGCACCCACACCATCACGGCCACAAAGATGGGCACCACGCGGATGATGGTCATGGGGTCCACCACCATGACGCTCTGCACCGGGTGGTTGTAAATGGCCATGGAAACACCCCACCAGGTCAGCCCGGCGTTCATCGTGGCAGCCAGCAGCCAGGCAGCCAGCAGATACCAGTTTTCCCCTTTTTCTTTGCCTTGCTCCTGCGGGCTGAACAGGCGCGCGATGCCGGCAAAATCCATGGCGCAAAACGCCATGGCCAGGATGGTGGCCCACCGCAGGCTGCCGAAACCAATTTCGCCCAGCAGATCACCCAGGGCGTAATCGGTGGTGCTGTAATTGAACAGCTCAAAGGCCATCAGCGCCAGCAGGATCAGCAGGGTGAAAGCAGCATTGGAACGCAGTTTCAGCGAGCCGATCATTAACTGCGGCGAGCGCATCAGTCGGCGGGTTTGGGATAGGTTCATGGCATTTACTCCTTTTTGGATGGACAAAATAGTACTTTTGTTCTATTATAGAACAATAATTCTATATTTGTCAAGAGCGAAATGCCAGCTAATCTGCCCTTCGCTGGGTTTTTCTGAGGTTTTCTAATTCTTGGCGCTTTTTTCGGCGCGTTTTGCCTGCCAGTTGATGAAATATTTGACCCCTTCTGCCGCCAGTGAGGGGATCATGAAGAGTGGGATGATCAATTCCCATTCCGTCAGCCCAAGCGGCAGTGTATCAAAGATGTCATTCAGGAACGGCACATACACCACCATCAGCACCAGCACGATGGAAACCAGCACTGCCACGTTCATCCACTTGTTGGTGAAGATGCCGATTTTGAGCAGGGGATACCGCTCCGAGCGGGCGGTGAAGGCGCGCACCAGTTCCGACATTGACAGGGTGACGAACGCCATCGTTTCCGCAAAGCGCGGGTCGGAATGGCCAAGCCCTATGCCATATGCCACCAGGGTGGTGGCGGTGATGGCGATCGTCTGGATGACCACACCCAATTGCATGAACTTGTTGATGATCGGCTCCCTGGGCGGGCGCGGCTGCTGTTGCATGATGTCCGGATCGCCCTTCTCGGTGCCCAGCGCCAGCGCCGGCGCTCCATCGGTGGCCAGGTTCAGCCATAGCAGCTGGATGGGAGCCAGCGGGGAAAGAGAGGCGCGCGTTCCGGCGAAGCCGAACAGCCAGCGCCCGAAAACGGTTGGCAGGAAGATGATCATGATCTCCGCCATGTTGCACGAAATGAGGTAATAGACGAACTTGCGGATGTTGCTGTAGATGATGCGCCCCTGCTCCACCGCGGAAACGATGCTGGCGTAGTTGTCATCGGTCAGCACCATATCGGCGGTATCCTTGGCCACATCTGTCCCGGTGATGCCCATCGCCACCCCGATATCGGCGGCTTTGATGGCCGGGGCGTCGTTCACCCCGTCGCCGGTCATGGCCACCACCTCGTCGTTGGCGCGCAGGGCGGACACGATGCGCATTTTATGTTCGGGGGAGACGCGCGCAAACACATCAATTTCGTTGATGTCCCTTTTCAGGGTTTTGTCGTCCATCTGGTCCAGATCAGCGCCGGTGACCACGCGGTGCTTTGGCCGCAGCAGGCCAATGCTCTCGGCAATGGCTCGCGCGGTGTTGGGATAGTCGCCGGTGATCATCACCGTGCGGATGCCGGCTTTCAAGGCTTTCAACAAAGCTGGTTTCACCTCTTCGCGGGCAGGGTCGATCATGCCCACCAGGCCGGCAAAAATGAGGTCCTTTTCCAATTCGGCTGGGTCCATCTCCTGTGGTTGGGAGGTCACCACCTTGTAGGCCATGCCCAGCACACGCAGGGCATCCCTGGTCATGGCTTCATTGGCCGCCAGGATTTCCTTGCGTCCATCCTCATCCAGTGGGCGGACGTTATTGTCTATTAATTGCCTGCGGTTGCACAAATTCAGCACCAGGTCCGGTGCACCCTTGACGGCAATGACATACAGCTGCTTGCCGGCATGTTCTTCATTGAATGGGCCAATATCCTCAGCTGTGGGACGGGCAATGGCATTCAGCGTGATCATGCGTTTGCGGTTGGAATCAAAAGGAATCTCATTCTCCCGCGGAAAAGCCTGATTCAACTCACGCAGGGCGGCGCCTGCCTTCCTGGCCGCCACCAGCAGCGACCCCTCGGTGGGATCCCCAATGATTTTATAAACCGGTTCATTTCCCTCTTCCCGCACTTCTTCAATCTGGGCATCGTTATTCAACGCGCCAATCCACAGGGCAGTTTTTACCGCCGGGAATTGGCGGATGTCCACTTTTTGCTTGTCAACCAGGAATTCACCCCTGGATTGATACCCGCTGCCGCTGATTTCCACAGATCTTCCATCCGCCCATACGCGGGTGACCGTCATGGCGTTCTGGGTAAGGGTGCCGGTCTTGTCCGAGCAGATCACCGTGGCTGAGCCCAGCGTCTCCACGGAAGACAAACGCCGGATGAGCGCATGTCGGTGGATCATTTCGCGCATGCCAAGTGCTAATGAAATGGTCACCACGGCCGGCAGTCCTTCGGGGACGGCTGCGATGGCCAGGCTGACCGCCACCATGAACATCTCCAGCGGGCTGCCCCCCTGCAGCCATCCGGCGACAAAGACCAGTGCGCTGATGATCAGACACGCCCAGCCGAGCGTCTTGCCCAGCTGGTCAAGCTTCTTCTGCAGCGGTGTTTCTTCATCCTCAACCGATTGCAGCATGCGTGCGATCAAACCGATCTGGGTGTACATGCCGGTTGAGAACACCACGCCCTGTCCGCGCCCGTAGGTCACCACGGTGCCCATGAAGGCGGTGTTTTTTCGGTCGCCCAGCGCTGAATTTCCATCCACAACAAGAACGCTGTCCTTGGAAACCGGCACCGATTCACCGGTCAGGGCCGCCTCCTCAATGCGCAGGTTGACCGCCTCCAGCAGGCGTACATCCGCAGGGATAAAATTACCTGTTTCCAGGAAAACGATATCCCCTGGCACCAGTTCGCGGGCGGGGATGAGAACACGGTGACCGTCGCGCATGACCTGGGCTTCGGGAGCCGCCATCCTTTTCAGGGCAGCCAGCGCATTTTGAGCGCGGCTTTCCTGCACCACCCCCATCACGGTATTCAGGATGACAATGATGATGATGGCAGCCGCATCAATACCTTCCCCAAGGAAGGCGGAAATGACAGCCGCCACAATCAGCAGGATGACCACGAAATTGTTCAGTTGGTCAATCACCATGCCGAGGAATGTCTTGTGTTTGCCTTCCTTGAGTTCGTTAAGCCCATAGCGTTCCTGGCGCCGGGTTGCCTCGGCAGAGGTCAGTCCGCTCTCGCGCGGGGACTGAAGTTTTTCAAGCACTTCTTCGGCTGCAAGGGAATGCCAGGTCAGGCTCAAATCCAGGCCGGATTCTTCCCTTACGGATTCTTTTGGGTTTGCCATGTTGTCTCCAGATTGAAATAAAGCCCTTTAAAGGCCTCTTATGAAAAAATAAATTCCACCTATTTTACTTTACTTCTTCAGGGGTGATGTGTGTTCCAGGATCAATGGTGGCGCCTTTTGGGATGACCACGATGCCGTCCCGCACCACCCAGCAGTCGCGGTCCAGGTCCGTCCCGCGCGGGAATGGTTTGATGACCACATCGCGGCCAATGCGTGCATTCTTGTCAATGATGGCGCCCTCGATGACGCAGTTGCTGCCAACCCCCAACCCCACCTCGCCCTTTTCCTCCTCCTCCCCCCGTCGGAAAAAGCCGTAATAGTCCGCCCCCATCATGATGGTATTGGTCATACTCACCCCAGCCCGAATCTGGCTGCGCAGCCCGATCACGGAATGATTAATGCAGGCATCCTTGATCCACGAACCCTCCGCCAGCATGACATGTTCCAGTTTGCTGTTGATGATTTCAGCCGCCGGCAGGAAGCGTGGGCGGGTAAAAATCGGCCAGCCCTCATCGATCATTGAAAAGGGCGGTTTGGGCTCGGTCAATGCCAGGTTGGTCTCGTAGAAACTGCGGATGGTTCCGATATCCGCCCAATAGCCATCGTAATAGTATCCGAAGACCTGATACCCACCTATGGAAGCAGGAATGACATGTTTGCCAAAATCTTCAAAAGTACTCCCCTGCAATATTTTAAACAACGCCTCGGTCTTGAACAGGTAAATTCCCATCGATCCCAGATACGGTTTGTCCTTGTCTTTCAAGCTGACCATTTCTTCCAGCACCTGGGGATTATCCGGCTTTTCCGCAAAACGGACAATTCTTTTTTTGTCATCAATCTTGAGGATGCCAAAGCGCGAGGCATCTTCCAGGCACACCGGCTGTACCGCCACGGTAATATCCGCATCCTTCTTCCAATGAAAGGCCGCCATTTCGGCGTAGTTCATGCGGTACAGGTGATCGCCGGCCAGGATGAGCACATATGGGACGCGCGCCGAACGGATCTCGATGATCTGTTTGCGCACCGCATCCGCCGTGCCCTGGTACCAGTCGCGGCTTTCCATGGTCTGTTCCGCCGCCCAGATATTCACCCAGCCGGAATGGAACACATCGAATTTATAGGTCTGGGAAATGTGACGGTGGAGCGAAACGGAATTGAACTGGGTCAGGATGGCGATCTTGTAAATGCCCGAGTTGAGACAGTTGCTGACCGGGATGTCGATCAGCCGGTACTTGGCTGCCATGGGCACCGCCGGTTTGGCGCGTTCCTTGGTGAGTGGATACAACCGCGTGCCCTGCCCTCCCCCCAGGATAACCGCCAGGGTGTTATCCAACGATTCCATCTGTCCTCCTCATTGAAAGAAATGTTTTGGACACCTGAAGATAGTATACAGGATTTTCACAGCACTAGAACGAGTGGTTTTTATCCGCGGCTTTCTGAAATTGCTCTTAAAGTCTTTTTTAATATTCTTTTTATTTTCTATTAATGTTTTTTTAATGAACCAGGTTTATAGTAACGAAAATCAACCAAGAGGAGGCTGAAATGGCAAACTTGATTTTGAGAAAACCAATGAGTGAGATGGTTACCTTGCGCGAAGCGATGGACCGCCTGTTCGATGACGCCTTCACCCGTCCCATGGGTCTGGCTGGATTCGCAGATATCCCCGCTGTCGACATGTACCAGACCGATGACAAGGTGGTCGTCAAAGCTGGCTTGCCTGGATTGAAAGCCGAGGATGTCCAGATCACCGTTACTGACAACACGCTTAGTCTGCGCGGTGAATTCAAGGAAGAGAAGGAAGAAAAGGAAAAGACCTACCATCTGCACGAGCAGCGCCATGGGTCATTCGAACGCACCATCGTTTTGCCCACAGATGTGGATACGGCCAAAGCTGAAGCAGATTTCAAGGACGGCATTCTCACCATCTCCCTGCCGAAATCTGAAGCAGTCAAACCCAAGACCATCAGCATTAAAGCATCCAAATAGTCATTACCGGATACCAAACAAGGCTGCCCACCAATGACAGCCTTGTTTTTGATTCAGCCAATTAAACCAAGGGTTTGATTGGTTTATGCCGTCGCAGCAACAAAGGACCCAGGTGATCAATCAACCGCCCAAATAGTGGTTCCAGCCATTTGGAAATTGCCAGCATCCCAGGCACATACACCACCCGGCGTGGGTGGTCCAGCAGGTTCACAATGGCCTCTGCCACTTTTTCTGCAGAAACCGAAAATTGTTCCGCCGGTACTGAACCGCCATTGGGTAGCTGGCGGGCTGTCTGGAAGAATTCGGTTTTCACCGGACCCGGACGCACCGTGCTCACCTGTACCCCGCTGCCTTTCATTTCCCGGTGCAGAGATGTACTGAACGCATCCAGGAAGGCCTTGCTGGCCCCATACATGGCAATGCCCTGGTTGGGCATTCCCCCGGCGATGGAACTGACGTTGATAATGGCGCCGCTGTCTTTCATCTGCATATGCGGCATTATCTTGCGTGTCAGCTGCACTACCGCGTTCACATTGACCTGCAGCATCTCCATGGCCGTCTGCTCCGGCATATCGACAAAGTACCCATACCAGCCAAACCCGGCATTGTTGATCAGCACGTCAGGCTGCATTCCACCCTGATGAATTTGGCGCAGGAGATTCTGTACATCCTCATCCCGCGAGAGATCGGCTTGGATAACTTGTGCAGTTCCCCCTGATGCATTGATTTCTTTGGCCAGCTGTTCGAGCTTCTCCATGCGCCGCGCAACCAGGATGACTTTTAATCCTTTCCTGGCCAGCAGGCGTGCCGTTGCCGCCCCTATCCCGCTGGAAGCACCGGTGATCAGCGCCATCTTGCCCGCAAAACGGCTTGGTTTATAGACTTGATTCTTCAATGGTTGCTGCTTTCCTTGAAAATGGCTAAATTGCTTGGGAGGCACGCTTGCTTCGCCACCAGCGGATGGTGTCGGTCACGCTCTTTAACAGCGGCCTGGCGCGATAGCCCAGTTCGCGGCTGGCTTTGGCATGGCTGATGACCGAATTGCCGCATACCGTATCCAATGAATAGGTGGTGAACTTGGGCGTCTGGCGGGTGAGCCGGTAATACAGCGGTCCCATCTTTGCTGCCAGTCTGGCGATCGACAGCGGGATCATAAAGGTGGCGGTGGCAAAACCCATCACTTTTTGCACCAGGTCTTTCAAGCGGTTGATTTTGATCTGTTCGCCGGACAGGATGTACACCTCGCCGCTGCGTCCCTTTTCAACCGCCAGGATCATACCCCTCGCCACATCGCTTACATCCACAAAGTCATACGCTCCTTCGATGAGGACATGTGCTTTTTTCTGCATGAAACCGCGCAGCAATTCCCCCATTTCTGAACCGCGGAAGTCAAACGGTCCGATCACCCCCGTCGGGCACACAATGACCGCATCCTGGCCTTTGCGCACCGCCTCTTGCACCGCCAGTGAGGCTTCCGCTTTCGAGCGGTCATATTCGCCTTCCGGGTTGTTTGGGTCAAAAGGCACACGCTCGTCGATCACTCCCTCACAACTGCGGCTGAGGGCATGGATGGAAGAGGTGTATAACACCCGCTTGACCCCGCTTTTCTTCGCCGCCTTGAGAATATTTTTGGTGCCCTCGATGTTCACTTTGCGCACAAACTCATCCCTGCCCGGCATGATCGAGATGATGCCGGCCAAATGGAATACATAATTCACTCCCTGCATGGCTTCAATCAGGGAAGGCAGATCCAGTACATTCCCGCTAACCAGTTCCACCTCCAGCCCGTCCAATGCCCGCGTGTCCTCCCCTGGCAGCACCAGGGCCCGTACCCGGCTCCCGCCCTTGATCAGCTGGCGCACCAGCACGTTGCCGATGTGTCCGGCAGCTCCTGTAACTAAAATCATTCGTTATCGCTCCTTTTTCGCAATCCTTCCAGCAATATCTGCAGCCCTTCCCGTCCGACCTTGTCCCAATTGGCTCCCTGCGGGTCCAGTTGGCTTTGCAGGATGATGCCGCACACCAGCGCCATGATCAGCCAGGCAGCCGTTTGCGCATCCCTTTCCGCCAGCAGTCCATCCTCCATCCCTTTTTGCATGAATCGCGCGATTTGCTGCTGGTAACTGCGGTAGGGTGCAATGGTTCTCTTCCATACTTCCTCATCCCGGCTGGCCTGCGACCAGAACTCTAGGAACATCGGCAGCCGTCCGCTGGCGGACTGGTAGATGAAACCGAACATGTTGCCCATTTGTGCCAGCAGTTCCGGCGCCGGTCGGGACGTTCCAGTCAGGGTTTGCAACAGCCGGTCGAGTTGTTTCAGCCAGTCTTCCAACAACGCCACGAACACCGCATGTTTGGAAGGGAAGTGATGATAGAATGCGCCCTTGCTCATTTTGGCATCCTCACAAATTTCCGCCACCCCGCTGGCGTCATACCCGGAGCGGGCAAAACATCTGGCGGCTGCGCTTAAGAGCTGCTCACGGGTTTCATGGCTGCGTTCTTGCATTTGGTTAATCCTTGAAAATAATCATACCGACTGGTCGGTATTTATTCTAACTGATATGGGCGGCATGTCAAGCATAAAAAAAGCCCGCCATTTACGGCGGGCTTGGCACTTTATTTCAATATGTTGTACTTAATTGCAGGTATCAAACGAGATGTCCTTGTAGACTTCACTTCGAAGCAGTTCCTCGTTGCTTTTCCCTTTCACTACAAACTGGTAGTAAAACGTGGAAAACTCAAAGCCGCGCGGATTTTTCACATTGGTTTCTGTATAGGTAAAGGTGTACTCCCCATTTCCCAAAGGTTTCATGGCATAGCCGCCATCCCAGGGTCCTAGCCCCCCTCCCTCATGGTCCCATAATCGGTTGAAGACCACCACCTGAAATATTTTTTCTGGTTGTGACAAATGGATATTGAGCGTCATTTTAACGGGACCGCAGGTATTGGCTCCCTTGAAAAATTTATTCACGCTTTTCGTTAAATTGATGACGTACATCCCTTGCGGGGTTTCAGTGGGCGGTGGGTTTTGTTGTTGTTGTTGATCCTGTTGCTGTTGCTGGTTTTGTTGCTGCGCAGCTGCCTGGATACTCACCATTGCCTCGGCGTAATTACTCCAGGCCCCCTTGGAACTCTGTGCGCGCACGCGCAGGACGTGCGTGCCGCTCACCGTTGGCTGCCAGGTGTACTTGAGTGCCACCAGTTGCTGCTTTGAATCCGGCGTGACCATATTGCTGAGCACTGCGCCATCTACGCTCAATTCCACTGCCGCCACCCCATCCTGGGCGGTGGCATGGTAACTGATGTCGATCGGGTTCATCCCCAGCGTGGAACCGCTCACCGGCGCATCGATCACTGCCTGCAATGGATAGGTTTGCTGGTTGGCCGCTGGTTCACTTGCCTCCCAGGCTGATGGTGATGCCGTTTCCTCCGCAGCCAGCCATGGACAATGCAATTAATGAGAACAATAAGAATAGGGAAATCTTTTTCATGGGTCACCTCCAAATGGCATTTCGGAATATCCTTATGGATATTATAGCAATTTGTATCAACAACCATGCATTTTTCATCTGCTCTATCTGGTAAACTTGGGTGAAATCACCTTAAAAACTAATTGGAGGTTTCATGCCCGATTTCAAGACCAAACCCATCCCGACGGAAAAACCGCTTATCAAACACTCTGAGCGGCCTTGGGGTGAACAGTGGATCTATGCCCACAACATCGAATGCACCACTTCCATCGCCCGCATCAATCCCAACCAGCGCCTCAGTCTTCAAATCCATTCCGCCCGTGCCGAGCTGTGGATCATCCTCGACGACGGAGCTGTGGTGCAGCTGGGTGATGAGACCATTTATCCCAAGAAAGGGGACCAGATCTGGATCCCTGCCGGTGTTAAACACCGCTTTGGCAGCAACGGTCCCGAGGTGCGCTTCATGGAAGTTGGTTTCGGTAATTGGCAGCAGGAGGATATCGTCCGCCTTGAAGATGATTATGCCCGCCCCAAAGAAGGCGAATAAGCGCCAGTCTTATTAAATCAAAATCCCGCCAGTAATTCGCCGGCGGGATTTTTTTATTAAATCACTTTTTGTTTTTTCAACTCGGCGATGATGTTCTTCATTTCCGTCTGCCAGGTTGGCATGCTGAACCCAAAGGTTGGCTCGAGCAGCACGCTGGTCATCACCGAGTAATGGGCTCGGCGGGCTGGTTTGCGCGTATCAACATAGTTGGTTTCCTCCACCAGGCTGGCATCTATTCCAGCCAGTTGCAGGATGTAGCGAAGCATGCTTGTGCGCGAGACAGCCGGCTCGCTGGCGATATGATAGGTGCCCCATTCATGGGTTGGAATGATCTTGCTCATCGCCCAGCCCACATCCCGCGTGGAACAGGCGGAGGACCACATGTCACCACCCACCACCGTCTTCTCGCCGGCTTTGGCTTTTTTAATCAAATTGAGGATCGGGTTGATCTCCGGTCGTCCGCCCAGCCCGAACAGCCACGGCAGCCGTAAAACAAAATATTTCTGCATCCGTTGCTTGATGAGCTGCTCGGAGGCATACTTGGTCTGCCCGTAAATGTTGAGCGGATGCTTCATGGAAAATTCATGGTACGGACCCTCATCATCGTGCCCGGAAAAAACGCTGTCGGTGCTGCCATAGCACATCACCCCGCCGGTTTCCACCAGCGCGCGCACCAGGTTGAGCGTCGAGTTGAAATTACTGCGCCAGCCCTCCCTGGGATCCTTTTCCACCACATCCGGGTTGCGGCTGGCCGCCAAATGCACCACGGCATCCGGTTTGTGTTTCAATACGAAATCGCGCGTTTTGCCAAAGTCCGCCAGGTCCAGCTCTGCGTGGGTTGGAAACGGGACGACCTCGAACTTGTTCTCCAGCAAGACCTTGACCACATCGCTGCCCAACATGCCCTGGGCGCCGGTGACTGCTACTTTCATAAGAATTTCTCCTCGATTTTAAAATGTCTTTTGATTATAAAACGTACTTTTTATTTTGGTTCATTTAAATCATCATCAGAAATTACCCGCTGAATGATCCCTCCCCCCACAACCATCTCGTCATCATAAAAAACCACCGATTGCCCCGGCGCAGCCGAATACTGCGGCTGCTCGAGGCGCACTTCCACCTGGTCAACCCCCAGTGGCAGCACCTCGCAAGGCTCCTCCGACTGCCGTGAACGCAGCCGTGCCTTTGCCCTGAGCGGTTCATTTAACTGCTCCAGTGCTATCCAGTTCAGGTGATTGGCGATCAACCTACTGACGGCAAGCGCTTTTTTCGGTCCAACAATGACGTCATGCTTGTGCGCATCGATGCGCAACACATACAGCGGCTGTGGGCTGCCACCCAGGTTCAATCCCCGCCGCTGCCCCACCGTGAAGTGGTGAATACCCTCGTGCCTGCCCACCTGCCGGCCTTGCTCATCCAGGATGCGCCCGGGTTTGCTTTCAGTCTTAATGAAAAGGTCTTGGTACTCCCCGCTGTCGATGAAATCCTGGCTTTCCGGCTTGTCCGCCAGGTGGCCGAATCCCGCCTCGGCAGCCAACGCCTTCACCTTTGCTTTGTTCAGTTCTCCCAGCGGGAACAGCGTTTGCGCCAGTTGCGCCTGTGATAGGCGGTACAGGAAATAGGACTGGTCCTTTTTCAGGTCGGCTGCTTTTTTCAGCAGGAATCGTCCGCTGGTTCGTCATCATTCACTATGCGCGCATAATGACCGGTGGCAAAGCGTTCGAACTCGATCCCGCTGGCGCGGGCGTGCTCGAGCAGCGCTCCGAACTTGATGAACTGGTTGCATAGCACGCACGGGTTGGGCGTGCGCCCGGCCAGGTATTCGCTGGAAAAATTGCGCAGCACCGCCTGTTCATACTCCTTCATTAGGTCAATCGTATGGTGCGGGATGCCAATTTTTCGGCAGATCTCTTCCACTGCGGTAATATCCTCCTCCTCGCTGGCACCGTAGCATCCGCTCCTGCGCGAACCAACTGCCTGCCCGCCCCCCTGCCATAGGCGCATGGTCAGCCCGACCACCTCGTGACCTTGCTGCAGTAAAAGCAGGGCCGCCATGCTGGAATCCACCCCCCCGCTCATCCCCACCGCAATTTTTGTTTTTTGTCTGGCCATGATTATTTGGTGTTCATTAAACCACTTAATAGCCTTTTCGCGAGGAACGCAGTGACGAAGCAATCTCATTACCCCAGCCTCCCTTCGGGTTTATCTCTCTTTTCTTAAGACTCGATTGATGAAGCTGGCGCCCTCGCCAGCGCCAAACTTTTATTGTTGCACAACATCCTTATTACACATTCGCGAGGAAGATTGCCAGACCTGACGAAGCGATCTCATTACCACATGAAACATTCGCGAGGAGCGCAGCGACGAAGCAATCTCATTGACCAGGTTGAAACCGTTTCGGTAATAACAGTCGCGCTTTGTTTTCTGGTTCTTATATTCCATCCGCAACACGTATGACTTTCCTCACCCTTTTTGACTGCGAAGTTGTCAATCCATCCATGCGCTGGTTAAGCGTATCCATGAATTGCCTCTTGTTATTGGTATTCACCGCCGCCAGGCTGCTTTCCGCATGCTGCGGCACCTCCTTGGAACGACAGGTTTGCAAATGCTCAATGAGAAAAGGAAAGATGGCTTTGTTGTATTCTTCTTTTGTGCCTGCCACAACAGCCAGCGTTTTAATGCCGTTGTCTGCCGTGATCACCGATCCCGCCCTGGTGACCTTCTTCACCAATTCCACCTGGGCAAAGATATCATCTGCTTTCATGGCGGCAATGGTCGCCAGCGCCAGCATCCCGCCCCATACCAGCCGGTTCTCGCGGCTCTTGATCAGTTTCAGAAAGTCATTCACATAAGGGGCTATCAACTCCGGCTGCAGATACCCAATCTCATACAGCGTCTTGATGCAATCGCTGGCAACATTGCTGTTTTTGTTCCACAGGTTTTCCGCCAATTCGCGGATGCTTGCCGCATCCTTTTTCTCTACCATCTCCCGCGCCAGCTCCTGGTTGGGCACATCACTCCGTTGTCCTAGAGAGGTCGCTAATTTATCCAAAACGCTCATGCCCGCCTCCTCTTGATTTTTCTATTATTATATGGATATATAAGCATCAATTCCACTGGTATGTCATGCTTTTCCAAGTGACTGATCCAAAATTGGCTAACTGGAATCATTTACCCCTTATCCAGCTTACAAAACTTTATTTATTAAAAAATGAGCTCCTCGACCAGGACTCGAACCTGGAACCTAGCGGTTAACAGCCGCCCGCTCTGCCGAATTGAGCTATCGAGGAAGGCAGGGTTATTATAAGGTCGCCCATTAAGGGACTGTCAAGCGCACTGAAGATTTATTTTATTACCGATAAACCTCCGGGTTGGCGCAATGGGGCAGCCGCTCTCCCTTCAATCCAGCCAGCAGGTTCTCAGCCGCCATGGCCAGCATGCGCTCGCGCGTCTGCCGCGAGGCGCTACCAATGTGCGGGGCAAGCACCACGTTCTTTAATGCCATCAATGGGCTGTCGGCCGGCAATGGTTCTGCTTCATACACATCCAGCCCGGCGCCCGCCAGCTTCCCGGATTCGAGCGCTTCACACAACGCCGCCTGGTCCACCACCCCACCGCGCGCGGTGTTGATCAGCATGGCACCATCTTTCATTTTTTCAAATACTTCTTTGTTGAACAGGTGGCGGGTGGCTTCGGTCAGGGGCACGTGCAGGCTGACAAAATCCGCTTCAGCCAGCAGCCTGTCCAGGTCAACCGCCTCCGCGCTGATCCCTTCCGGTATGCTTTTCCCTTCCGCGTGGTGGTCATGGAAAAGCACCTTCATGCCGAAGGCGCCCGCCCTCCGCGCCACCGCCTGGCCGATGCGCCCAAAGCCGACGATGCCCAGCGTGGCGCCATGCACATCCACTCCCATCAGGTTTTTGGTTCCTTTCCTGTGCCATTGCCCGCTGCGGGTGAAATCATCCGCTTCCACTATTTGGCGTGCGGCTGCCAGCAACAGTGCAAACGTAAAATCCGCCACTGTCTCGGTCATCACCCCCGGAGTGTGCCCCACCGCGATCCCCCGCCGCGTGGCTGCCGCCAGGTCAATGTGGTCCACCCCCACCGAATAGGTGCTGATGACCTTCAGCTCCCCGCCGGCAGCGTCCATCAGGTCTGCATCAATCTGGTCAGTGAGCATGACCAGCAGTCCGTTCTTCCCGCACACGCGCTCCAATAATTCTTCCCTCGAGATGGGGCGCCCTTCCTCCCACACCTCCGCCTGGCAGCGTTGGAATACTTCCTCCAGGCCAGGCAAGGCAATTTTTCGGCTGATAAATACAAGTGGATTCTTCATCAGGTGATTTTAACCCCGTATTTAATAGATAAATTTTCATAAAAAACTGGATTTAAATCGTTGACAAAACGGATAAATTTGTGCTATGCTTCACGCGTTAACATTATTAGCGAAAGGATAGTAAATAAAATGGCTCATGTAATCACGGAAGAATGCATCGCCTGCGGTGCCTGTGAACCTGTCTGCCCGACCAGTGCAATTTCCATGGGGGAGGAGATTTACGTCATCGATGCCAGCAAGTGCACGGATGACGGCGAGTGCGTCAAGGTCTGCCCGGTCGACGCGATCCACAAACAGGAATAAAGTTTTCCAGCTGAAAGCGGGTCTGATCCCAGGCCCGCTTTTTGTTTTAATCCGACGATTGCCTTACGACTTCCTTAAGAAATGTGATGATTACGCCAAATCTTCCTATAATCAATGGAAAGAATACAAATGGAAAATAAAAATGGGAATGAAAAAATTCATAACGGTTGCGGGAAATATCGGTGCCGGCAAATCCACCCTGGTCAAATTACTCAGTGAGCGGCTGGGATGGCAGCCCTTCTATGAACCGGTGGCCAACAACCCCTACCTGGCGGATTTTTACCAGGAGATGAAGGCGTGGAGCTTCCATTCGCAGGTTTTTTTCCTCACCCACCGCCTGTGCGTGTACCAGGAGCTTTCCTCCTGGCCGACCTCTGTCATTCTCGATCGCAGTCTGTACGAAGATGCCGAAATTTTTGCCGCCAATTTGTTTTTGCAGGGTTATATGAACGCGCGCGATTTTAAAACCTACCAGCAGCTGTATGCCATTTTGTTGAATTTTCTTCCCACCCCCGATGTGGTGGTGTACCTGCGCTGTTCTGTGTCAACCCTTCTGGAGCGCATCCAAAAACGCGGGCGCGACTTCGAGCGCAAAATGGACAGCACCTACTTGGAAACGCTTAACCAGGCCTATCAGCTGTGGATCAGTAATTTCACCCTTTGTCCTATCCTGACCGTTCCTGCTGATGACCTCAACCTGGTGGCCAATCCCCAGCACATGGAACTTATCGTCCATAAAGTACAGGACAAATTGGCAGGCAAGGAAGAAGTGGTATTCCTGCCCGAAGAATATCAACCGAAATGATCTTTTATTCCGGTTTCAACAACTAGGTATTAATTTTTAGAATACAAAATAGTTCCGCTGCTTACTTCTCCCGTATTTCGACCACGAACTTGATGGCTGTCCGTACCTTGTCATCAATTTCGATATTGACAAATTCGGGAATAAAAACGATGTCCATACCATCCTGTACCAGGAAATTTTTAGCCAACACCAGTGCCTTGACAGCCTGGTTGACCGCCCCGGCTCCAATGGCTTGAACCTCCGCATGTTTCTGTTCCCTCATCACCCCTGCGATTGCACCGGCTACTGCTGCTGTGCGTGAAATTGCCTTCACTTTGATCACGTCCATCGCTTCCCTCCTTCGGGTCAATGGGTTAATGAATCAACCGGCTATTTATGGTTATTTTTATTGTACATAATTTAAGCAGCATATTCAAGTTATTCTTAATTAATTGTTTAAGGATATAGTCTTAATAGTAGGGAGTGTTGAAAAGTGGAAATAATAAACAGGATGCAAATAGACCCCCACTCATATCCTATATGTTGACTTCAACCGTACAAGTGGTGGTATTGTAGAATATTCTTGATGAAAGTGTGCAACAAAAAATGTTGACTAGTTTGTGAATATTGGTACTAATTTCGAGATGGGGTAAATTTTCCTCATTTTATCCACATAACGGATCATAATAACCAGCCAATTTTTCTGATTTTCAACAGGATAAGGGTACTTATTCACTAATATTCTGGCTTTTTCCACAGAATATTGTGGATAGATTGTGGAAAACTATTCAGCGCCGTTTTGCATGCGCCAATTGGAAATGGTCTCTTCCACTGCCTCCAGGTAGACATCCAGGGCTTGCAGGCGGTTTGCAAAATGTTCCTTGCTGAGTTGTATGGCTTGCATGCACTTCCGCCAGCTTTCCGTTTCAGGGCTGCGTTTGGCAAATTGGGCGGCGGCCGTCGTCCAGGTACGGAGGAGTATCCATAACGCTTGTGCCTTGTTGTCCGACATGTTTGCAAGGATGGCTTTTTCGTAATAAGGAATGCGCAGGGCATGGATGCGCACCGGGAAGTTCTTTTTCGTATTGGCAGCCAGCAGGCATGCACGCCATTCTTGAATCCATATATCCCATGGATATTCCATTTCATCCGTTGGCTGGTACAGGTCCACCAAACCTGCTGCCAGGCCGGGACGTTCCAACGCTTCACAGCGTACCGGCAGGTCCGTAATGAAGCGCCTTTCGGTGATCGGCACCCCCACCAGGCAGGCCAATGCATTGCCGGCCAATTCTAACGATTTCAGATATTTCCACAGGTTATCCACATCGGGCTCGGCCTGGTTTTGGGAAAGTTCCAGCCAGATTTGGCGTGCTTCTTTGATGAATGGCTCCACCCGCTGTATCACAACCCCCGGCTGCAGGAATTGTGCGGAAACACCTGCCTGGGTGTATTCAAACCAATGCTGGTTGTCAAACAACACCAGCGGTTTATAGCAAAGAAACGATCCCAGCCATGGATTCAGGCGCAGTGTTTTCGATTTACCATACTGGCTCTGGGTGTAATGGGCAATATCCAGGTGGCAGTTTTCTCCCAGTGGCAGGATCTCGCGTGCTGTTGGTGCATGGATGGAATGTACACAAATGAGGTCAATGTCGGTGGTTCCACCGATCAGCGGCTCTTCTTCCTGAACCGAGCCGGTCAGATAGACGCACACCAGGTCATCATGTTGTATTTGCATCTCTTCGGCAGTTGTTCGGGCGGAACCGATCAGCAGGTCACGGGTGAGACGCATGGGATTGTTCTCCGGTAACGATTGAATGAGAGAAGAGTCCTGACATTATTTGTCCGCCAGGGGCAGCTCAGGTTGGAAGGGCGGCAGGTGCAGCGTCTGGCGGATGCGGTTGTCCACCCATTCCAGGTCAGCCGGGGTGTGTACAAAATCCAGCACATTGGTATCGATCACCAGTGTCTGGTTGATACGTTCCGGGTTGAAGAAGAACTCATCATAGGCCTTGTTCAGGCTTTCGATGTAATCACGTTCCATGCTGCGTTCGTAGGAACGGTCGCGCATGGCAATGCGTTGCATTAATGTATCTGTGCTGGCACGCAGATAGATGATCAAATCCGGCTGGGTGATTTTTTCTGCCAGGGCGGCATGCACGCGGTGATACATACCCAGTTCATCCCCGCCCAGGTTGATGCGCGCGAACAGGGCATCCTTGTCGAAGGTGTAATCGCTGATCAATGCTTTCCCGCTGGCAAGCATCTCCGGTACGCTGCGGTTTTGCTGGTGGTAGCGGCTGAGCAGGAAAAAGATCTGTGTCTGGAAGGCATAGCGGGCGCGGTCGCCATAAAAGCTGGACAAGAAGGGATTTTCTTCAAAGACTTCCAGCAGCACATTGGCGGAATAGGATGGTTGCAGCAGGCGCGCCAGGGTCGTCTTTCCAACCCCGATGACTCCTTCAATGGCAAAGAACATGATCCTCCTCGGTCAACCGGCCCGGTGAAATAATCAGTATTATAGCTTGGATGAATGAGGAAATTGCTTATTTACCCTGCAAGATCCAAGAATTGTCTATTTCATATTTTACCCACTTGACTTTAATGGAAAATTCTCTACACTATTATTAATTATTTATTCCAAGGAGACTGCAATCATGCCAGGTTTGAATAAAATTCAATTGATTGGCCGGTTGGGCAAGGAACCGGAACAGCGCAAGACAACCACAGGGAAAGCGGTAACAAGTTTTTCGCTGGCCGTGGGTCGCATTTGGAAAAGCAAGGGCGAAGCCAAAAAAGGCACTGATTGGTTCAAGGTGGAGGCCTGGGGCAAGCTGGGTGAGATTTGCCAGAAGTATCTGCAAAAAGATCAGCTGGTCTACGTGGAAGGCGCCCTGCGCACTGACAAGTACGAACACGAAGGCGAAACAAAATACTTCACCAGGGTGATTGCCAATCGAATGCAGATGCTGGAATGGAAAGGCAAGGAGGAGGATATCGTTGTGGATGAAGGGGACGAGATTGCCGAGGATGAGGTTGAGTATAAATAGAACATCCCAATAAATTTAAGGCAAAAACAGCCATCCGGTAGATGGCTGTTTCTTTTTATTTAGAATGTGAAGCGGTCAATTCTATTTCACCGGCAGGTTTTCCAGCTGTCCGACCAGTTCATTGATCACATTAAAACCGCCCTGCCAGAATTCGGCTTTATGGATGTCAATGCCGGCATCCGCCAGCACCTGCTGGGGGGCTTTGGATCCGCCTGCTGACAGGATCTGTTTATAGCGCGGCTTGAACGAGTCGCCTTCCTGTCTGTATTGCCGGTAAAGGGACAGTACCAGCAGTTGTCCAAATGAATAGGCATACACGTAGAAGGGGACGTGATAAAAGTGCGGGATGGACACCCATTCCCAATGGAATTCTTCGCCAATATCCAGCGAATCGCCGAACTGTTTTTTCAAATTCTCGAAGTACGCTTCAGAAAGTTTGTCAACGTTGGCGCCGTCCATGACCATCTCATGCGCCTGTTGTTCGAAAAGGGAAAAGAACGCCTGCCGCATGATGGTGGCATACGAATCGCTGACTTGCTTGAAGAGCATGTCGCGCCTCACTCCTTCATCGGATTCCTCTTTCAATAACTTGTCCACCAGCATCATCTCGCCGAAGGTGGAGGCGGTTTCGGCCAGCGGCAGGCAGGGATGGTTGGTAAAGGCCGAATGGTGGCTGGTGAGCATGTCATGGATGGAATGCCCCAGTTCGTGCGCCAGCGTGGCCACATCCTCAGGCTGCTGGTTGTAGTTCACCAGCACCCACGGGGTCAACTCGGGGATGACATCCGCGCAGAATGCACCGGATTGCTTGCCTTTGCGCACTTCCGAGTCAATGTGGCGACTTTCGAAGACCCGCAGCGCCATTTCTGCAAACTGCGGGTCATATTCATCGAAGGCATCCAGCACCATGTGCGTGGCGGAATTGAAATCATATTTTTTGGATGACTTGGCTACCGGTGCGTAGATGTCGTAGCGGCGCAGACGGGGCATCTTCAGCCAACGCGCTTTCACTTTGAAGTACCGCTGGAAGATGCCGGTATTCTCCTGGCAAACCTGCAGCATGGTAGCCACCACGTCGTCCGGAATGTCGTTGAACAGGTTGCGCGCAGCAATCGGCGATTTGAATTTTCTCAGGTTGAGCTGCTCGCTGCGCCAGTCGCGTGCCAGGGTTTGGTACATCTGCCCAAGGATGGGTGCTTGTTCCTTGTAAACGCGATACATCTCCTGGTAGGCGGCCGCCCTCAAGTCAGCATCCGGCTGATGAACGTAAGACATGATCTCCCCGCGCGTCAGTTCCTTTTCTTTACCGTCAACCTTGATTTTGAATGTATAGCGGTTGGTGATGGAATCATATAAGGTCACCAATGCCCGCATGCCGGTCACATCCTTGATGTTGATGATCTTTTCTTCCGGCTCGCTCAGGGTGTATGGTTTGAGCGCGCGCAACTTTTCCAGCCAGTAGCGGTAGTCGCCGGATGCATCCAGTAATGGTTTGGCGTGCTCATCGCCCAATTCCTTCCACCACAGGCTGAAGAACAATATGCGGTTTTCGATGTCAGCATCCAATTGCTGTATCTGCCCCACCAGGGTTTGCGCATCCTGGTTCTGCGTATTTTCCGCGAACCAGAGCTCTGCATACGCCCCCAGCCGGCTGCGCAGCTTGAGGATATCCTCCAACAAGGCGATCATCTCAAGAAATCGTTCTGATTTCAGCTCATCTTTTAATTCCGGGCGCCCTTTTTCAAATTCAGAGACTTTACTATCCAATTCCTGTCGCACCTGCTGATACTGGGGGCTGGTGCTGGAGGGAAACAGATCATCCAGGCTCCAGCGGGTTTGTTGAAAGGTTTTTTCGGTTGATGTCATTGGTTGTCTTCCCTATTTGATTTCTTTTTTCTGCAGGATCTGCAGCATTTTCGGATGAAGTTGCGGGTTGGCTGCCACCACACAATAGGGTTCCTTTAAAATATCCTCTTCCCCTTCCAGATTGGTCACCCTGCCGCCTGCCTCCCTGACGATCAGCGCGCCTGCAGCCATATCCCAGGCATGGCTTTGGATTTGCCAGTAGCCGTCCAGGCGCCCGGCTGCCACATAACAGATGTCCAGTGCCGCCGATCCAAGCCGGCGCACCGATTGGGCTTCATAGTAAAAGCTGGCGAAATGATCCAGGTTGTTGTTCACTGTCTGGGTATGGTACGGAAAACCAGTCACCAGCAGTGAATCCACCAGCTCGCTGTTTTGGCTGACATGCATCGCGTGGCTGTTCAGCCAGGCGCCTTTCCCCAATTCAGCGCTGAAACACTCCGGTCGGGTTGGATCAAATACCACCGCCAGGCGCAGTTGTTTGTTTTCCGCATAGGCAATCGAAACGCAGTAAATGGGCATGCCGTGCGCATAGTTGGCGGTTCCATCCAATGGGTCGATGTACCAGCAGTGGTTGGCATCCCCTTCAAGGTGACCGCTCTCCTCGGTGATGATGGTATGCTCTGGATGGCGTTGCTTGAGTTCGCCAACGATAAAGTCCTCGGAAAGTTTGTCGGTCTTGGTCACCAGGTCAATTCGACCTTTGTGGCGGATTTTCAGGTCCGTCCCCACCCCGGCTTGTAAGATCTCTCCGGCTTTCTGTGCTATTTCAATGACTTCCTGCAATGATGGTTGCATGATGAAATCCTTTTAAATGATTACCTTTGCCCGCGGAATTCTGCCGCCAGTTCTTCGAAGAACTGGTTCAGGAACTCCTGGCGGTGGTTGGCCATTCCCCTTCCGCTCTTGGTGTAAAGGCATGCGCTGATCTTGCTCAGCTTGAACAGATACTCATGGTAGGCGCTGTGAAGCTCTCCCGGAATTTCATTTCCGCTCTGCTAAGAATTGTTCTGACGGTTCGCAAAAAAAAGGGGTGTGGGCTTTCAGCGCATATCCCAGTGTGCGCGCAGCACCGATCGCGCCCAGCACATCCAGTTTGTCGGCATCGAACAGCACCATCGCTTCCATGGTGGCGGGTTCTTCACCGTTATGGCGGAAGCGGTGGGCGCGGATGCAATGCTGGACGGCTTCAATTCTCTCCCTTGTCCACCCCTCGCCTTCCAATATTTGCTGGGCAAATTCAGCTGAAAGAATGTGGTGATTGGGTCTTTCCGAACCATCCGGCGCACTGCCCTGGGCGTCGTGCAGCAGGGCGGCTGCCCCAACGATCTCCACATCTGCATTTTCTGCCACCGCCAGCTTTTGTGCCAGCCGGTATACCCGTTCAATATGGTCATAACCGTGCACGGCATCATCGGCTGCATAAAATTTCCGGACTGATTCCAGTGTGGGCATTCTTAGGATGCCTCCGCAGAAAAGTTGGGCACTTGGTAAACCGTACCGCGTTTGATCACCTTGCTCACCAGGTTGGTCCCGAAGCGGTAGCCCAGTTGCCGGTAGTCATCTATGTTTAGTATCAGCAGGTCCGCTTGTTTGCCGGGATGGATGGATCCCAGCCGCTCGGCGCATTGGATGGCGGCTGCGCCGTTGATGGTGGCTGCTGCGATGGCCTGGGCGGGCGTCAGCCGCAGGTAGCGGCAGGCCAGCGCGATCACCAATTGCATATTCCCGCCCCAGGCGGTGCCCGGGTTGAGGTCCGAGGCAATTGCTAGGATCGCCCCGGCATCCAGAAGCTCTTTTGCTGGTGAATACGCCTGTTCTCCCAAACCAAATGGAGTGCAGGGCAGGGAAACCGCCACCGTGGAACTTTGTCCGAGCAGTTGGATTTCATCCGCAGAGGTCTTCACCAGGTGGTCAGCCGAGGCAGCCCCCAGCTCAACCGCCAGCCGGGTGCCTCCCAGGTTTTCAAATTCATCCACGTGCACTTTCAAGGGAAAACCTAATTTTTTTGCTTCACTGAGCATTTGTTGCGTTTGTGCCAGGGAATAAGCCCCCCGTTCGCAAAACACATCCACGAAAGGAAGCGGAAGGGATCTGGTTGATTCATTCCACCATGCTTTCAGATCTGGCAGCATGCAATTGCAAATCATATTGACATATTCTTGCGCATTATCGCGGTATTCAGGTGGAATGGCATGCGCTGCCATGAAGGTGGGGTGGATTTCCAGGGGTCCTTCCCGGTTGATTTCCATTAAAGTCTGCAGCTGCCTGATCTCACTGGTGTACTCCAGCCCATAGCCGCTTTTGGCTTCCACCGTGGTTGTGCCATATTGAAAGACGTCCAAAGCTCTTTGGCGGGTTTGCTCTTTTAGTTGTTCAAGCGTGGCCTTGCGTGTGGCTGTTACGGTAGACAGGATGCCGCCCCCGCTTTCCAGTATCTGCAGGTAGGTTTTTCCCTGCAGGCGCATTTCGAATTCCTTTGCCCGCTCCCCCGCCCATACCAGGTGGGTATGCGCATCCACAAAACCGGGCATCACCACCTTGCCCCCCGCATCCAACTGCGGCTCGTTTGGATGGGCAGCCAGCATGGCAGGGGTTGATCCAACAGCTCCCACCACCCCTTCTTTTATCAATACAGCCCCATCTTCAATGATTCCCAGTTCCCCCAGGTGATGGCCACGCTGTGGAGTGGGAGTCAATGTGAGCAGTTGGGAGGCGGAATGCAGTAACATCGGCGGATTTTGACCTGACAATTATACATAAAATCCTCCCGGCAACCCACTTTGGCGGTATAGTAAAATCTAGCAGGTTTACGATGGAATTAAAACTCATCAAAAAAATCACCCCGGAGATCTTGCTGAGTGGATTGGCCGCCCTGCTGATTTGGCTTGTCTTGTCTATCAAGGGCAGCGGCCCCATCTACTCGGATGAACTGCTCTACGTGGACATTGGTTTGAACAATTACCAGGTGGCAAGTTATGGCAACCGCTATTTCCATGTCTATCTGCAAAAACTGTTCATGGGGCTGGCTTCCACTCCCCTGATTGGTACCAAGATATTTTGGGGTTTTCTTGTATCATCCACTGGCTTGCTCGTCTATTGGAACGCACGCAATTTCTTCCGACACAGCCAGCCGTTGCATGGTTTGTTGGCGGTGGCGTTTTATTTTTCCTATCGTTTTATCTCCCGTTATTGCGGGGTTACTTCGGCTGATATCACCGCTATGTGGATGGTTGCAATTTTCCTCACCGTTTACCTCATCCACCTGCGCACTGGTCGTAAACATCAATGGCCGCTGGTCTTATTGGGAGCTCTTTCATTCCTTTCTTTCAAAACAAAGGAAACCACCCTCTTTGTCAATATTTTCTTATTGGGCTTGTTGTTTGATCAAGACGGGAAATTTGAGTTTAAAAAACTTGCAACGTTTGTCAAGCCTTTCCTGGTAGGATTTTTCTCGGCTGTCGGTTTAATGATTATTTTAGATACATTTTTTTTAGGCAACCCCTTCTTCTCCATCAGCCCGTCCACCCTCGCCTCGGTTTTTGAGAATTACGCCTATACCGGCGGGTTCCGCAAGGAACCGACCAGTTATTTCACCACTTTTCTGCTGGCGGATATCATGCTGCCCTTCCTGCTCTACCTGGTGAGCGGCGTTGTCTCGCAAGGACGGGAGGAACAGCCGTCGCTGAAGATTGTCTGGCTTTTCCCGCTTTTGCTGGCATTCTTCATGACCCTCAATATGCTTAAGATCCCCTGGGGTTTTATTGAACGCTTCTATTTTCCCGCTCTGCCCTTGATTGCCATTCTCGCGCCCCAGTGGCTGCGTTTCGAAATGCCGCGCGCTTTCCGTGAAAAAATGCTGATGGCATTCCTCGCGTTGGCTGGTATCGTACTGGTCATTTCATTGCATTTGACTTTGCAGAATTACACATCTGCCATTAAATGGGATTATGGCAAATTCTTCGATAGCATTTATCAACCGGTTTTGCTTTGTCTTCTCCTCGGCTTTATCCTGCTGGTGCGCAGGATGAATTGGTGGAATATTCTCATCCCACTGACTTGTATCCTTGCCCTTCTTCTTACACCGCTGCTTTACAACCAAAAATACATCTTCCGCACACCCCTCACGCAGACCTACTTTGATCAGTTGTATGCGCCCTTCATCGCTTACCAGGACAGGATTCAATATTCACAGGGAATGAAAGTATTTATTTCGAACGGCATCGCCACCGAATATCAGATGCTGACCTCCGACCGCAATGAACTCTCAGCCATGTTCAACATCTTTTTCAATGCGCGCACTTCCCAGCAGGATATCGTGATCGGATTCGAACCGGAAAAGATGGCTTCCACCCTTGTTGCCAGGCAATTCGACTATGTCCTTTTAGCCCAAGCCGATTGGCAGCGTATCTCCCAGCATGCGGATGCGCTGGCGCATGTTCAAAACCAATACACCTTGTTTACCGAGCCGGACGGGAAATTTCTTTTATTGGATAAAAAATAAAAATCCGCCTTTTGAGCGGATTTTTTGGTTTATGCGAACTGGTTGACTTTGACCTGCTGTAGTTTTTTGATCAGCTCATTGCGGGTCTCACACCAAACCTTGTGCAGGGCGCATGTCTTGGAAAACTCACAGCTCTTTGGATTTACCGTGCATTCGTTGAAGATTATCGGTCCATCAATGGCTTCCACGATCTCCAACATCGAAATGTCTTTTGATGGTCGCGAAAGGTAGACGCCGCCGCGCGCGCCCCGTACCGTGTGCAGGATTCCAGCAATCGTCAATTGCGAAATGATCTTGGCCAGGAAGGATTGGGGTATTTTTTCACTGGTGGCGATTGCGCTGGTGGAAGCTTTCTCCCCTTCTGGTAAGCGCGAAAGATATCGTACCGCCCTGAGGGCATAATCGGCCTGTTTTGTGATTTGCATTGCTTTTCCTCTCGGATAAATACCCTGAAATTAGTCCTGTTTGATAAGTCTATACATGAAATCCGTTTCTTGCAAGTCCTCGCCGGCAGATTCAACTATCATTGACAATTCTCAAAACCGCGCGAAGATACCTGCAATCCCTATATTTCAAAAACGGGACATTGGATATGTTCGATCACCACCGCCCAGCCCGGTTTGGGGAAATCTCAACCAACCCTCGTTGCCGAGGATGGTTGAGTGGAATTGAATTCTTAAACCCGGTGTGAATCAGGTCCGGTTTTAAATTAATCGTTCTGAATTTGCTCGATCAGCTGTTTCTTCTCAACAATCTGTGCTTTCAGTGCATCAATATCGCCGCACAAGGCTTCAAGCTCCGGATTGTTCAATTTCTTTTCCACAAACTGGCCATACACCAGTTCGCCGATTTTCTGCTTTTTATCAGTAACCGAGCTTTCCAGTTTGCTGATTTCCTGGTTGATTTCCAACGTCTTGATTGCGTCGCTTGCTTTTTCGGCACCTTTCTTTAAACCTTTTGAGATGTCATCTAAAATTGGCATAAAGTTCTCCTGTGTTTTGGTGTTTCATAATTATATTCAAGATTATAAATAGTTAAATCTTTAAGTGACCTTGAAATTCTGGTAACATTACTTACACTCCAATCAGGATTTCATTAAACCAATGGATAAATTCAAATATTATTATCCCCTCCAGGTTCGCTATGGCGACCTTGACCCGCAGTGGCATGTCAACAATGCCCGCTTTCTCACCTATTTCGAACAGGCACGTTTCGGTTATCTGATCGACCTGGGCTTGTGGGATGGGAAATCCTTCATGGATTTGGGCTTGATCGTTGCTGATGTGCATATCTCTTACAAAGCCCCCATAGTTCTCGGTCAAAAGATACGCATTGGCGTGCGCGTATCAAAAATTGGCAACAAGAGTCTGACGTATGATTGTCAAATAGAGGACGAAGAGACCCATGCGGTATTGGCGACCGCCGAGATCATCGGCGTTTCTTACAATTACCATGCCCATGCCACCCAGCCGGTTCCACAGGATTGGCGCCAAAAGATTGCCGGGTTTGAAGGTTCTTCTCTCGAAAGTTCCTGATTCACTTATTCATTAATTATTTATTAGAATTATTGCAGAGGGGTTTTGACAGGGGATTGTCTGGTAGAATTTTTTGATTGATATCCTTTCCATTTGCCTGAAAGGAGGCAATTTTGTCTGGTTTGGAACAATTTACTGACCTGGCTAAACGGGTTTTGCATCTTGCCCATGAGGAGGCCGAGCGCATGCAGCAGCGCATGATTGGCTCTGAACACGTCCTGCTGGGCTTGGTGGAGGAGGAAAATGGTGTCGCCGGGCGTGCCCTGCGCGACCTGGGGGTCGATCTGGACCGCGCGCGTGAAATGACCCTGCGCCTCAGTGGTGTTGGCACCAACCGGGAAGGCAATCTGGACCTCGCACCGGATGCGGAAAAGATCCTTGACCTCGCTATCGAACAGGCCAGGCAGATGAAAAGTGAATTTGTCAGCACCGAGCATATGCTCCTGGCCATCCTCAAGATGGATATCGGCTTGGCGCGTGAAGTCCTCTTTAAACTGGGAGTGACACCCGAACAGGTCCGCCGCCAGGTGATGCGTGTGCTCAACGAAGCCCAGGACCACATGGCTTCTGTGGGCGAACGCTCATCCCGTAAATCATCTATCAAAGGTCAGTCCAAAACCCCTCTGGTGGACCAGCTGGCTGTTGACCTAACCAGCCGCGCTGAAGAGGGCAAGCTGGACCCGGTGATCGGACGTCAAAAAGAAATTGAACGCGTCATTCAAATTCTTGCCCGACGCAATAAAAACAACCCCGCCCTCATTGGTGAGCCCGGGGTTGGCAAGACCGCCATTGTGGAAGGATTGGCGCAGCGCATCGTAGATGGAGATGTGCCTGGTTTGCTCCTGGAAAAGCGCGTTCTGCGCCTGGATGTGGGTTCCCTGGTTGCCGGTACCATGTACCGCGGCCAATTCGAGGAACGGCTCAAGCGCGTCATTGACGAGCTCAAAACAACCGGATCCATTCTTTTCATTGATGAAGTTCACATGCTGGTGGGTGCCGGTGCCGCCGGTTCTTCAGTGGATGCTGCGAATATCCTCAAACCAGCTCTTTCCCGTGGAGAGTTGCAGGTCATTGGCGCCACAACTTTGGATGAATACCGCAAGAGCATCGAAAGCGATGCCGCCCTGGAACGCCGTTTTCAACCCATCCTCGTCAATGAACCGACCAAGGAAGAGACTATGCAGATCCTTCTTGGCATCCGCAAGAATTATGAGGAACATCACCGCCTGGTCATTTCAGATGAATCCCTTGAGGCGGCTGTCAATCTGGCTGCCCGCTATATCACCGACCGTTTTCTGCCTGACAAGGCTATTGACTTGGTTGATGAAGCGGCTTCCCGTGTGCGCATGTATAAAAGTGAAGCCGCCAAGACCACCAAGCAGATGATGAAAGACTTGCGCACCACACGGAAGAAATACAACGAAACGGTTGAACAGGGTAAGATTGACGAAAGCCAGGTGCTCCTTTCCCGAGTCAGTGAGATGGAAAAGAAACTGGCTGAATTTAATCTCGGCTGGGATCGTGCTTCTGCGCCGGTGGTCACTCCGGATGATATCGCCGAACTGGTTTCCATGTGGACCGGCGTTCCGGTGATGCAGATGGCCCAGGAGGAATCCATCCGCCTGCTCAAAATGGAACAGGAATTGCGTTCGCACATCGTTGGCCAGGAGGAGGCCATTGAACAGATCTCCAAGGCGGTTCGCCGTGGCCGTGCCGGCCTCAAGGACCCGCGCCGTCCCATTGGTTCCTTCATGTTCCTCGGGCCCACCGGTGTGGGCAAGACCGAATTGACCAAAGCCCTGGCTCGCTTCCTGTTTGGCAGCGAGGAGGCCCTTATCCAGATGGATATGTCTGAGTTCATGGAGCGCCACAGCGTCAGCCGCCTGACTGGTGCCCCTCCCGGTTATATCGGCTACGATGATGCCGGGCAGCTCACCGAAGCCATCCGCCGCCATCCCTATTCAATCGTGGTCTTTGATGAAGTGGAAAAAGCCCATCCTGAAGCACACAACATCCTCCTTCAGATCATGGAGGAAGGCCAGCTTTCGGATGCCAAGGGCCGCCGCGTGGATTTCCGCAATACCATCATTGTCATGACCTCCAATATTGGTGCCGACCTCATCCGCCGCGAAGGCGGGCTCGGTTTCCAGTTGGCGCGCGACCAGAGCCGCGATGACAAGACCGCCTATGAGGAAATGCGCAAAAAACTGCTGGAAGCGCTGAAGAAGAGTTTCCGACCTGAGTTCATCAACCGTCTTGATAGCGTCATCGTCTTTCATGCCCTCAGCCGCGAGAATATCCGCAGCATCGCCGATATGGAGTTGAATAAAGTGGCTGAACGGTTAAAGGAACGCGAAATTACCCTGATGGCTACAGATGCTGCCCTGGAAAAATTGGCCGAAAAAGGCTTTGATCCCGAGATGGGTGCTCGCCCGCTCCGCCGCGTCATTCAGTTGGAGATTGAAGACCAGCTATCGGATGCCCTCCTCGGGGAAAAATTCAAGGATGGTGAAACCATCTGGGTGGATGTGGATGGCGAGGGCAGGTTTATCCTCACCCGGCACGATGAACCGGTGACGGAAAATGAACCCGACCCGATTCCCAGTCCCTGACACCAAAGTATTTAAACCAACCGTACCGGGAGGAAGAATTCCTCCCGGTTTTTTTCAAGTAAAATCAAAATGAAAAAATTCTTCCCGGACAGGAGCAGATGAGCAAACTTCATACCCAGTTTGTCTGCCAGGAGTGCGGGCGCATTTCCATCAAACCGCTCGGTAAATGCCCGCAGTGCGGCGCTTGGGATTCCATGGTCGAAGAGGTGGTTTCCCTGCCCGAGGAGGGCAAGGCGGAATCTCTGCGCGGGCTCAACCTGCCCTCCCATCCGGTGCAATTGCATGAGATCACCACCGATGTCACCGAACGCTTCCCACTTGACTTGCAGGAATTTGCCCGCGTGTTGGGTGGTGGGGTGGTGCCCGGCTCGATAGTTCTCATTGGCGGTGACCCTGGAATCGGTAAATCCACCCTGATGCTGCAGGTGGCGCTGGAAATGGCCGCCAAAGGGCGGGTACTGTACGTTTCCGGTGAGGAATCTGAACGGCAGATCAAGATGCGGGCTTTGCGTTTGCTTCCGCCTCAGGAAAAATCAAAACCGGCCGATTTTCCGCAAGGACTTTTCCTGGTCACCGAGACCAATCTGGAAGCCATTTTCCAGCACGTCCAGGCGCTCAAACCCGCCATACTGGTTGTGGATTCCATCCAGACCACCTACCAGACCGGACTGGTTTCCAACGCGGGTTCCGTCTCCCAGGTGCGCGAATGTGCCGGCCGCTTGCGTGAGCTGGCCAAGCAGACCGGCATGGCGGTTTTTCTAATCGGGCATGTCACCAAGGAAGGCATTATTGCCGGCCCGCGCGTGCTTGAACACATTGTCGACACCGTTTTGCAACTGGAAGGCGACCGCTTCCAATCCTATCGTCTGCTGCGCTCGGTTAAAAACCGTTTTGGACCAACCTCTGAGGTTGGCGTTTTTGAGATGGCCGAACAGGGCATGAAGGAAGTGCTCAACCCCTCCGAGGTGTTTCTGGCCGAACGTCTGGCCGAAGCCCCCGGCTCTGCCATCACAGTGACCATGGAAGGCACCCGCCCGCTGCTGGTGGAGTTGCAGGCTCTCACCAGCCCCACCCATTTCGGCAATGCCCGCCGCACCGCCAACGGGCTCGATTTCAACCGCCTGTTGCTGGTGGTGGCAGTGCTCACCCGCCGTTTGGGGCTGGCCTTATCGGAACAGGATGTCTTTGCCAATGTCGTCGGTGGCTTGCTCATTGACGAACCTGCGGCTGACCTGACCCTGGCGGCCTGCATCACCTCTTCCTACCAGGATAAACCGGTCAAGGCTGATCTGGTGCTGGTGGGCGAGGTGGGTTTGTCCGGCGAGTTGCGTTGGGCGAGCCAGATGCCTGCCCGTTTGCGTGAGGCGGCCAAGCTCGGCTTCAAGGGCGCGGTCATCCCGCACCGCCGCAACCAGAATGAAAAGCTGCCGGACGGCATTAAACTTTTTGAAGCTCGCTCCTTGCGCGAGGCACTGGGCTATGCCCTTTTGAATCCGAAATAAAGTGTTACAGAGGAATCGAATGGAAAAATCCAATTTTTTACAGTCCTTCAACCTGGAAGTCATCAATAGTTTCCGCTCCAACCATGCCCTTGAACACGCCACCTTTCACGTCCTGGAGGGCAAGGGCAACAAGTCGGTCCTTGTAGGGTTGTCCGATGCGGGTGGATTCTGGGTGCTGGGTAATGTCGCTGCCGGCTTGTTGCTGGATAGTGCTCATGAAGCCCTTACCCGCCTGGAGGGTGGTGAAGCCCATTTGGCATTGCATGAGAATTGCGGCACCAACCTGGTCGCCACCGGTGCCATCGCAGGTGGCTTGGCCTGGCTCGGCATGCTCGGTTCCGGGAAGGGTTTTCTGCGCAAATTGGAACGGCTTCCATTGGTGATCTTCCTTGCTTCCATCGGGTTGATCATTGCCCAGCCACTTGGGCCGATCATCCAGGAAAAAGTCACCACCCTGCCCACCGGACAAAAGCGCGAGGTGGTGGGCGTGCAGCGCTGGGGCCTTGGTACCTGGACTATTCAGCGTGTTATTACCCGCCAGATGGAATAACCAGGCGGTTTATGCAGCCTGCCTCTTCCGCCGCTATGGATAAGCGCTCTGATGCCTATATCCTCATTCTGCATGGTGAGGAGGAGATGGCTATCCAGCTGGTTCTCCAGCAGCTGCTGGCGGATTTTGCCCGCGACGGGATGGCCGACCTGAACCTCTCCCGTCTGGATGGAAAAACTGTTTCCAGGAATGATTTGCACAACCATTTGCACCTGCTGCCCTTTGGTGTTGATAAACGCCTTGTCATCCTGGAGAATCCTCTTTCCCTGGCGAAGAATAAAGATGAGCAGGTGAATTTCATTCACCTGTTGGATACCTTGCCGCCCACCACCCGCCTGGTGATGATTATCCAGGATGAATGGATTCGTGTACAAAAAAAGTGGCTCTGGCAATCGTTAAAACCCAATCATTGGCTGATGGATTGGTTGGCTCAAAATTCAATCAAAGCCACTCTCCAGGAATTCCGTTTGCCGGGTATTCAGGAAATGAATGACTGGATTGATGAGGAGGTGAAACGTCAGGATGGAAGCATTGAAAGCCAGGCATGCCGGGAGCTTTCATCCGCATTTGGCACCGAAACCCGTTTGTTGAGCCGTGAAATTGAAAAATTGCTTATCTTCACTGAGCGCAAACGCCCCATTACCGTCACCGATGTGCGCGAATTGTGTGTCCCGCTTGAACGGGAGGATATTTTTGCCATGATGGATGCCATTGCCCTGGGGGATGCACGCACTGCCCTTAGGCTTCTGGACATTTCTTTGCAAAACCAGCCCGAACCGGTCATCCTCACCATGATTGTCAACCATTTCCGTCATTTGATTATCGCTGCTGAAATGTCTGCGGAGGGATTTTCATACGCAGAAATTGGTCATGAATTGAATCGACCGGAATTTGTCGCTGAAAAACTCGTGCTCCAATCCCGGCGTTTTAAGGGTGAACGCCTGGAGGAAATTTACCATCGCCTGGTTGATCTGGATGAAGACATCAAGGATAATCGCACTCCGGGTGACCTGGCCCTGGAATTGTTTGTGGCGGAATTGGCCAGGTAAAAGGAATCGCTGGCTTAGTACTTCAAACGCTGATCCTTGATCGCGCCCCATTTGAGCGCATCGGAGATGGCTTGCTCGATGGATAGTTCTGCTTTCCACTTTAACAATTCAAGCGCCTTGTTGGCATTGGTAAAGGAACCGGCGGAATCTCCCGGCCGGCGCGGCCCTTCCACTTTGTTGATTGGCTGCCCGATGACCTTTTCAAAGGCATTCACCAGTTCTCGTACCGTCACGCCCCGCCCGGTTCCCAGGTTGATCACCAGGTAATGGTCTGCAGGGTCTCCGGCGCGCTGAAAAACCCCTTCGAAATCTTCAACCGCTTTGACATGGGCACGTGCCAGGTCCCATACATGGATGTAATCCCGGATACCCGTCCCGTCCCGCGTGGGGTAGTCAGTGCCGGTGATGACGAACTGCTTCTGCCGACCCAGTTGCACCTCTACCAGTTTGGCAATGGCATGCGAAGGTTCTTTGACGTGCAGCCCCGACCGCATTTGCGGGTCAGCACCGATTGGGTTGAAATAGCGCAGTGCAATGCCGCGCATATCATAGGATGTACAAAAATCCCTCAGCACCAGCTCCATCATCATTTTGGTGCGCGCGTATGGACTGGTTGGATTGAGCGGCGATTCCTCGGTGACCATGAAGCCCGGCACGGTATCGTACACCGAAGCCGAGGAGGAGAAGACCAATCTCGGATAGCCCAGTTCATGCAGGATGTTGAAGAATTCCAGCGATTTGCCCACATTTTCCCGGTAATATTTATATGGGTCCGCCACCGATTCGGGGATGACAATCAAAGCTGCGCAGTGAATGGTGGCTTTGATCTCTTTGTGGTCCTGGAATATCTTCCCAACCGCTTCACGGCTGCTGATATCCGCCTGGTAAAAGATGCGTCCGCGGGTGAATTCCTCCCGCCCGGTGACCAGTGAATCCAGGATGACGGGCACATGCCCGGCATCTTCCAACGCCGAGCAGATGGTGCTGCCGATGTAACCTGCCCCGCCGGTGACGAGTATTTTCATGAGGTCTCCTTGTAGCTTGGTTGTATCCCAATTATAGCCGTCGCATTAATTTCAATATCGGCAAATCATCCGGGAATAGTCCTCCTTCCTTGCGCTACAATAAAAGGTTGAAGGTTCTTCAGATATTATTTTGATCAAGATCACCCCAAACCAGTCGATTGATGAAAGAGAACTTGAATTTTCTTTCATTCGCGCATCCGGACCTGGCGGACAGAATGTGAACAAGGTCTCCACTGCCGTTCAATTACGTTTTAACATTCTCAATTGCCCAACACTACTCCCTGAACATAAACAACGCCTGATCAAATTGGCGGGCAAATTAACCAATGCACAGGGAGTGTTACTGATTGAAGCAAAACGCTTCCGCAGCCAGGAGAGAAACAAATTGGATGCAACCGGACGCCTGGTCAGGTTGATTCAGCAAGCCATTAGAAAACCAAAAAAACGGATCCCCACCCGTCCCGGCAAGGCTGCCCGTGAAAACCGCCTCAAGGCAAAGAAGCTGCACAGTGAGGTCAAAAAAACACGGAAAAAGGCGCCTCTGGATTAAAAAGAAGCACGGTTTGCAGTTGACACGCTTCTTGGTGCAGAAGATAATGGATGCCTATGAATGCTGGAAATGATATTAATGAGATTCAATTCGAAAAATGGAGCGGTGCTCCTCTTCCGCAAGTACTTATCGGTCAGGTGTGGACCATTGCGGAAGACAGCTTCCCTCCGGAGGAACGCGAAACATGCTGGGCGTTTCTTGAACCAATCGAGAACGGCAGGAGCACCTTGTACATCGCTCGGCAGGAGGAAAAGGTGGTCGGTTTTACCAAGCTCACCCGTCTTGGCCAATCCCCCATCTATTTCATGGAGTACCTGGCGGTAGCCAGGCAATCACGAAACCGCAGCATTGGCTCGCAGATCATCACTTTCCTGTGCAAGGATTTGCAAGGTCAACCAAATGCGGGCATGTTACTTGAGGTGGAACCACCCCTGGCAGCAGAAGGGCCGCAGCGTCAATTGCGTGAACGCCGTATCCGTTTTTACCATCGCCTTGGCGCCGCCCGCATCCTGGATCACGACGCCTATCGCATGCCCAGCACAATTGATGAGGGCAGTCTTTGGATGTATTTGATGTGGCTGCCAGCCCATGAAGGTTGCCTACCGTCAGCCAATCTCTCATTGAAGGGACTTTTAAATCTCCTTTTTCAAGAGGCGTATCCAGGAGACAAGAATCATCAATTACTTAATTGGATTCTTAATCAAATCCCCAATTCCGATCAACCCATCCAACTGGAAGTAGCACCCTAAAAAAATAAGACCATCTTGGTATCTTGCCAGGCTGATTCTATTCTGAAATTATTCTGGTTGTTGTGTTATTGTTTAAATAGCTCTTGAAAGTCAGCCAGCTCACGCAGGGAATCCAGGTCGCTGTCCTGTCTGGACCATTCCATCAGGTCCGGCCGCCGTGCAAAGGCGGTCTTGAGGCAGGGGATGGCCTTGGCGGGCATGTTGTTCAGTGCATAAAAACAGGCCGCATTGTAGAACGCCGTCGCTCCCCAGTGGGGGTACTCTTTCAGTTTTTCGGTCAGCGCTTCCTGCATGGCGATGGCCTTGTCCAAATTGCCGCGTTTGACGTAAAAATCGGCAATGTGCGATTGCGGATGCCAGACCAGGTTGCCCAGCACGCGGTCGCTCATTGGGCGGCCTTCCAGCCAGGCATATTTCTTCTCATCACTCAAGTCCTCTGCTGAAATGCTGTTATAGACCCTTAGCAGTTCCCTGTGAATTTGCTCGCACTCTGCCAATGCCTCATCCAATGGCTGTTCCAGGTGCTCATACAAGACCCCGTCATTTAGCTGATTTAAATAATCCCCAGATAGGGGCACTTTTTCCCCCTTGGCGGATTTCTCCAGTTGTCTCAAAAAGTGCTGCCCCCAGAAATTTAAGTGGGTGATCATATCCTTGGCTGACCACAACTTAAGATTACCCTTCGCCTTTCGTTCCTCTGGAGAGAGAGAGGCGATCAGTTCTTGCAGGTCAGCTTGGGTGGATTCGATCATCCCGCGCACCGATTTTTTAATTTCATTGTCATCCATGGCTTGACTCCTTCCGTAAAAGAATTGTATTACATGCGATTGACCAGCCATACCCCCAGCAATATCAGGCTGCCCCCCAACAGGGCTGGCAGGGTGACGGCTTCGTTCAGCACCATGGCAGCCACAACCAGTGAAACCAGCGGCTCCATGTAGATGAACACCCCCGATTGTGTGGCGCCAATGATTTGCAGACCGTCATACCAGTAGGTATAAGCCAGAAAGGAAGAGGCGACACCCAGGAATGCTGTGGCCAGCCAGGCGGCGCTGCTCAGTTGGTTGATGAACACCCACCCCTTTATGGAAAAGAAGTGGATGGAGCTGAAAAGAACGCCAAATAAAGTGGCATAAAAGAGCACAAAGATTGCTGAATACTTGTCCAATGACCGCCGCGAAAGCACTGAAAAAACAGCCCAGTTGAATGCGCTCAGCAGCACCAGTACATTCCCAACGCTGCCAAACTCGCCGTTAAGCACAGCGGTAAAATCACCGTTGGAAACCACCAGCAGCACACCCATTGTAGCCAGCAGGATGCCGTACAGGGCAATCAGGGTGATCTTCTCTTTCAAAAACAGCCAGGCCAGCAGTGCCATAAAAATGGGGGTGGTGGCAATCAGCCAGGAGGTGGTGGAGGCTTTGGCTGTCACCAGGCCGGTGGATTGCAGCCAATGATGCAGTGAAATTCCAATGAATCCCAGCAGGGCAAGGTACAGCAGATCCTTGATGGGAGGGAGGGTGAGTTCACGCCGCAGCAGCATGTAGAAAAACAGGATCACCAAACCCATGCTGAATCGCAGCCAGATGATCACTGCCGGTGGAACTTCCGCAACAGCTACTTTGGTGGCAATGAATGATATGCCCCAGATAATGGCAGAGACGGTCAATTTCAGGTAAGCGGTCAGGCGTTTTTTATTTTGATTTGACATTGAACGGTTATGACATTGATTGAAAAATCCCCCGGGGTTGACATTTATCCTGCCCGGGGGATTGGATTTTCATTTGACAGCAGCTCACCACTTGCCCTGGATGTAATTCTCCAGCATGTTGATCTGATCTTTCTGGGTGGAGATGATGGTTTTTACCAGGTCGCCGATGGAGATCATCCCGACCATTTCGTCGCCTTCCAGCACCGGCAGGTGGCGGATGTGCCGCTCGGTCATCAACGCCATGCAATCCTCGATACTGCAGTCCAGGTTGACATAAAAAACCTTGGATGTCATGATTGATGACACTGGTGCCTCCATGGCGCATTCATCCTTCTGCGCCATTTTTCGCGAATAATCGCGTTCCGAAAAAATACCCACCAGCTTGCCATCCTTGGTAACCGGCAGTGCCCCCACGTCCTTTTGCGCCAGAATCTGCAATGCATCTTTGATGGCCAGGTTATAGGGGATGGACCAAACCTGGTTCCCTTTGATTTTTAAAAGCTCTCTGACGTTTCTCATATTAGTCTCCTTTAAAAAAACTATTTTTCATTCGACCTTAAGACACCGTAAAGCGACCTGTCGCTGTTGCCGGTGTGATCGGTGTTCAAACAGGTAAATACCCTGCCAGGTGCCCAGGGTCAGCCGACCATCTTCTATAGGGATTGATAAATCCGTACTGGTCATGGCAGAGCGAATGTGTGAGGAGGAATCATCATCCCCCTCCAGTGTATGGCTCATCCAGGGTTGGGCTTCCGGTACCAAACGCTCGAAATAGGTTTCGATATCAGTTTTCGCACTGGCATCAGCATTTTCTGCAATCAGCAGGGATGCACTGGTGTGTTGCAGAAAAAGAAAGCACATCCCCTCCCGTATCGACCAGTCAGTGATTTTTTGTGTGACCGTGCCGGTGAAAGGAAATAGCCCCTTTCGGTTGGTGGGGATGGTGAGGGTGGATTTAAACCATTCCATTTTCGTTAAATTTACGAGGTCAGATTCAATTATACCCATCCGAAAAAAAGCGAGAAGCCATACTTCTCCACTTTGTGATGTAAAGGAAGTGCTAGAACACCTTGTTGGTCAACAGGGGCGCGATCAGCAGGGAGGTCATGCCGATCAGCTTCATGAAGATCAGCAGGGAAGGCCCTGCTACATCTTTCAATGGGTCGCCAAACGTATCGCCCACCACGGCAGCGGCATGCGCATCCGAACCATGCATACCCGGTTCTTCTTCAACCGTTTTCTTGGCGTTGTCAAAGGCGGTGCCGGTATTATTGAAAAAGGCTCCCAGCAGGGCTGAGGATGAGACTGCGCCGATCAGCAGCGCACCGAGTGAAGCAGCGCCAAAGGTGAATCCAACGACTAGCGGTAGCGCGAAGGATATCACCCCGGGTAAGATCATCTCGCGCAGGGCATTTTTGGTGGCGATGTCCACGCAGTAGGCATAATCCGGCTTGGCCTTGCCCTTCAGGATCAGCGGATTCTTGCGGAATTGGTCCCGCACCTCGTCCACCATTTTTTCGGCTGTCTTCGCCGTCGAAGCGATCACAATGGATGAAAGCAGGTAAGGTAGTGAAATGCCGACAAAGATAAAGCCAATGGCATACGGTGTGATCAAGTCCAGCACTGTGTTCCTGGTGATGGCAAAGAAGGTCGCGAATAGTACAAATGCGGTCACCGTGCCGGATGCCATCGCATAGGATTTGGTGGTTGCCTTGAGCGTATTGCCCACCGCATCCAGGCGCGAAAGCGCCTCTGAAACCCGCGGGCTGGCCTTGCCTATCTTGGCAATCCCGGCGGCATTGTCCACGATCGGGCCAAAAGCGTCTGATGCCATGATCAGCCCCATTAACAGGTCGGTGCCGATGTTGACTCCCATGATGGCGAACAACATGCCGTCTGAAAATTTATAGGCTGCCACAATGGATATGATGATGGCCATCAACCCAAAGAAGGGGCTGCGCAGACCGTAAGCCAGGCCGGTTAATAAAGTTAGCGCGGCTCCTTTGTGGGAAGCCCTGGCAATGTGCCGCACTGGAGACTGATTGGTGCCGGCGTAATATCGCGTGGTGTAGGCGGCGATCAAAGTGGTCGCCACGCCCAGCATGGCGGCAATGCCCATGGTGAAGGTACCCATGGCAACCTTGGCTACCAGCATGGCCCCTGCGATGCTTAATACTGAACTGACCGCCATGCTGTAATTGAATACTTGCGTGGCGGGCATATCCTTGGTCCATTGGCGGGTGAATAAAATCCCGATGGCGGATGAAATCACCCCCACGCTTTCCAGCAGCAGGGGTACATAGATTACCTTGATTCCGAAAGTGGAAACCAGGCTCACTGCCACTACCGTTCCGGTGATGATGTCATCGCTCATGGTTTGGAACAGGTCGGCACCTCGCCCGGCGCAGTCGCCCACGTTGTCGCCCACCAGGTCGGCAATTACCGCAGCGTTGCGCGGATCGTCCTCGGGGATCTTCTCTTCAATCTTGCCAACCAGGTCAGCGCCCACATCTGCTGATTTGGTGAAAATACCCCCCCCGATCTGGGCGAACAAGGCTGCCAGGCTGCCGCCCACCCCAAAGCCGATTAAAACATTGGGGTCTTTGAATATGAGGTAAAGGATGGTCAAGACCAGCAAGCTGAATCCTGTCACCACCATGCCCATCACTCCGCCTCCCCATACGGCCATGCGGAAGGATCCGGCAAATGAATCTTCTGCAATATCAGCTGTCTGAATGTTGGTGCGCACGCTGACCGACATGCCGATGAAGGCGGCGCTCAAGGAGGTGATGACGCCGATCACGAAACAGAAGGCTACGCGCCAATCCTTTGTGAACCACCACAATATCACTGCCATGATGGGCATAATCAGCAGAACGGTGGTGATTTGCCGCCGCAGATAGGTGTTGGCGCTTTTGCGGATGTCGTCGGCCACTTCCATCATCGAGGCGGAGTTCACTTTTCGACTGATGATTTTGTAAATGAATAAACCAGCCAGATAGATGGCAAAAGCTGCGGTGATGAGCGGGATCGCCCAAAATTCCAGTTGGAATCCAACCACGGCAGCCGCGAGAATGGCCAGGATCACAAAACCGATGGCAATAAGAATTCGATTAGACATGCACGCGATTATACCTGATGGAAAATCACCGCACCTTTGCGGGGCGGGCCAGATTACTCGAACTTTTGTAACTTTTCAAGCCATGTTGAAAATGGTAACGCAACGCTGGTATGAAAAGGGCAATCAATACAACCCACGCGATCCAGGACCACTTGGAGGAGGTTTTCAGCATGGCAAAGGGTAGCGAGCCCAACCATAAAGCGACCTGATCGGAAAAAAAGATGGGCAGCCAGGCGATTTTTCCGATGATACTGCCGATGGGCAGAAAAACCAAACCTGTGATCAATGCAATGCCTCCCAGTCCCATCACGAGTGGTTGGACGGGCAGAATGAGAAGATTGGCCGGCAGAGTCACCAATGATAAGAAATCAAAATGGCTTAGCAATACCGGAAGCACGGCAATCTGGGCTGCCAGTGTAACCAGTAGATACTCGTTGACCCAGTTGAACCATTTGGCAGGTTCGTCACGCGAAGACTCTTTGATAAACACCTTGTTTGTAATTTCTTTCATGGGGTCGCTGAACACCATGATGCCCAGGGTTGCCAGGAAAGACAGTTGAAAACTGATGTCTTGCAGCAGGTTGGGCGAAAAGAACAACATGAGTGCCGCGGTAAAAGCCAGTACATTTAAGTGGATGGACCTTCGGCCTAGCAGGTAGGCTGGCAGGGCGATAATGCCCATGATGGCTGCCCTCACCACCGGCGGTTCTGCCCCCACCAGCAGTGTGTAAATAATGATTGTTGCCGTTGCTGCCAATGCATCCCATCCATTTGGAAGCAGACGCCTGAAAAAACGGGTAATGATGGCAGACAAGATGGCGATATTGAATCCGGAGATGATCAGGACATGTGCCGTACCGCTGGCCACGTACGCTTGGTAAAGATATTCTGGTATGTCATTTTCCATTCCCAGCAGGATGCCTGCCAGTACTGCTGCTTCCGGCATGGGTATCATCTGTCGCAGGGTTTGATAAGCAGTTTCACGCAAATCATACAGAACCGAGAAAAAGGGATTGCCGGCATTTTGGCTCACCACCCTCACCCTGGGAAAAGCCATCAAGCTGTAAATGCCCTGGCGGGCAAGGTAATCCCTGTAGGAAAAGTCGCCATCCTCATCAGGAGTGGTGAGTTTTCCTTGAACCTGCAACAGGTTACCATAGCTCACCTGGCTGCTCTTGGAAAGCCATATGAGCACCATTTCGCTAACCGGTTTGACCTCTGTGCCATCTTCTAATAAAAGTTGCCGGACTTCAAGCCGTACCTGCGTCATCCGCTCGCTTTTTGTTGGCGGTGCTGCCACGATGCCGGTTAAAGTCACGGATCCATTGAGCTTGTTCCACTCTATCTGCTCTCTTAATTGAATACCTTGTGCTGTTTGTTGTCTAATGAAACCGAAGCAGAAAGCAATTAAAAGAATCCCCCAGGGCAGCGGCGAGACCCGTGGACGCTCGTTGAAGATTCGCCATTCATTGCCAGGACCATTTTCAGTAAAGATCAGCAATAATCCAAGCAGGATGAGTGCGAGGATTGTAATAGCTGTCAGCGCAGTGAAATGGGCGCAAATGAGTCCGAGCAGGAAGAAGAGAGATAACCAGAGCAACGGAAGGGCATTCAACCTGGTCTACTCATGTAAAAAAGATGTCATCTCAGCCCTTGGAGGAAATCAGCTCCTTCAGGCGTGGGTGATCATGGTAATACCCCCGGTACTTCTCCGGCATCAATGCGGCAATGCGGCACATGATTTCATCTGTGTATTCCTGGTACTTCCTCTCCCGTTCCTCAGGGCTGACAGGATTCAGAGTGAATGCCGGTCCAAAACGGATGCTTAACTTTGGTCTCTGCAGGGTGAAAATGCGCCGGAAAGCCTTCTCAGTGTTGGTAATGGCAACCGGCACGATCGGTACGCCGGCTTTGAGCGCCAGCAATACCACGCCCGGCTTGGCTTTTAATAACTGGGCGGTCTGGCTGCGCGTCCCTTCCGGTGAAATGCCCAGTGCCTTGCCTTCCTTGAGCGCCTTGGAAGCAGCTTGCATGGCGCTGAAGTCCGCAATATCACGATTGATCCAGATGCCCTCGGCCGTGTCGCAGAACCAGCGGATGAACCAGTGATGCTGGTATTTGGTGGTCACCAGGGCGGTCAGGTCTTCGCGCACCGGGTTGATGAATAATAGCGGGATGTCCATGTAATGCATGTGGTTGGTGGCGAAGATGAGTGCCCCATTGACCGGGATGTTTTCCAACCCACTGAATTGTGTGCGAGTTAATAACTTGATTAATAATTTGACAATGGTACTAAGTGTTGATCGTTTCATGGGGATTGCCGACTGTTGTTTTTGTCTATTGTATCAAAAGCAGTTTTATGATGCTGAAACGGTTGTGCTTCTTTCAATATCCTTGCGCAGGAAATGGTTCATCAGCATCAGCATTCCTGCCAGGAAAATCAGGATGGTGATGAATGCGTAGGCGCTGAATCCGGAAATGACTTTCAAGAGGGGAGATTGATCCCCAAGACCGTTGAGCAGCGGTATCAGCGCCACGGATACGACCAGTGAATTCCATAACCCATGCAAACCGGTTGCCGCCAGGATGGCCAGGACGGCCCTTCCGCGCTTTTTTTGTATCCAGGTGCTCGCCAGCCCCCATCCTGCCAGGGCACTGGTGGTTATATGCAATAAGCTGGTCGTGATGCGCAGTACCACTGTTTGGTTCCATTCAGATCCACCCCCCATTTGCGCGATCATGCCTGCGCTTTCTATGAAGGCAAAACCGGCGCCGCAGATCAGCCCGGCGCTGAAACCTTCCGCCGGGGTGGACATGCGCTTACGCAAAGGCCATAAAGCCAGGGGTTTAAGCAGTTCTTCAATCAGGGGCACTACAAATCCAAGCATCAAGAAAACCGCCATGATGACCAATGGGCTGCCCAGCTGGTCTTTAAACAATGGACCTAAAAATTCTGTGTCAATTTCGGATTGGCTGAATTGAATGAAAAACTGGATTGATTTTGCCATCCATCCGGAATCTGCACCCAGCCAGGCAAAAACCCCGATGACTGCAAGGATGGCGATGAAAGTTTCCACCAGGATGATGATGACCGGGGTTAACCCGACGCTGGCGCTGATCAAGCCCCAGCTGCGCTGCGGACTGCCGCTGGGCAAATTGCGACGCCCAAATTCAACCAGCCACCAAATGGGGATGAGCAAGGCCAGCACATTGAAGATTGGCAGCAGGCTGGCCGCCAAACTGGTCTGGGTGAGCAATTGTCCTCCCACCAGCCAGACTGGCAGGCTGATGAGCGCCAGGCTGGCCAGGCGGAATGGATTGGCGCGGGATGGGGATGCTGGCGGTTTGTTCTTCAGTGAACGCCAGGAAAAGACGATCGAGGGTATGTTTAATAGACCAACCGCTGTCAGTAAACCTGCCAGCATGAGCAGGCTTTGTGTTTCCATTCCCGGATTGTTGCCAAACAAATAGGGGTTGTTGGCCAGAAGGATCAACCCGCCTGCCAGTAAAAAACAAACCAGGCAGCTGAGTACCCCCACACCCAGCTGCCCGATGGAAAACCAATCAATCCTGGCGGAGGATGTCTGCATCATTCAAGGCTGATGGTAATGCTCACAATCTTATCCGCCTTGTCCAGGGGCATGGTTTCATCATAGGAAACCAGGGACTTGACCACGTCCATTCCCTGGGTGACGATCCCAAAGATGGTATAACGCCCATTGATGGCGGATAAACCGATTTTGTTGATGAAGAACTGGCTGCCATTGGTTCCTGGTCCAAAGTTGGGCAGGGCCAGCATGCCTTCTTTATCGAAGGTGAATTTTGTCCGGTTTTCATCTAGGAAGGCATAACCCGCATTGCCATAACTCGTATTGCTTTTATCACCGGATAAAACAACCTGGTCGGTGGTGAAAATGGCGTTGTCATTGAACCAACCCTTTTTGGCCAGGCTGACGAAACTGTTGACACTGACCGGTGCTTCCTTCTCCAGTAAATCAACCAGGATGTCTCCCTTGGTGGTGGTGATCTTGGCGGTGTAATCCTTGTTCTGGTCGATTTCCATCGCCGGGCACTCTAACGAGTTGGTTTTATTAAATTTGATTAAGTCAATGATAAAAGAGATTGACTTGACCGACATTTCCTGAGCTCGGAAGAGATAATTGTCAATCAAAAGTGTGGGAGTGCCGAAACCGCCAACTTCCGGCATGGTGATGGACAGCTGTTCAAAAAGGGTATCGCTGGCTGCCTTGTCATCATTCACTTTCTTGATAATTGCAGCATCTTTCAGGTCATTGGCAAATTTTGTTGCATCCAATCCCAGCGAGGCGGATTTACTGTTCAGCCAGGCAGTGAGATCGGCTGAGGATTTTCCGCTCCATTCTGCCTGATTGGTGAATAGGAGATTGGTCATCTCGAAGAATTTACCCTGTTTACCAGCGGCTTCAGCGGCTATGGCGGCTGGTACGGCATTGGGATGGATGGATGTCAGTGGCCAGTGCCTGTAGACCAGCCGCACCTCATTGGGATATTCCTTGACCACTCCATGGAAAATGGAATCAAAATTTGCACAATAGGGACATTGAAGATCATCGTAAAGAACCATAGTGATGGGCGCATTGACCGATCCGTCAATCCACTCGTCCGCTTTCACCTCTGGAATCTTCACTTTCAAGGAGTAAAGCATGAAATCCAAAATGTTCAGAGGTTTGCAGGACGTTTTTTCATCCGTGTATGGCGCCACGGTGGGCGTTGGCAGGACGGCAGTAGTGGGTGAGACGGCTGTAGTGGACTGGGTCTGGGTCGATCCACAAGCACTCAGCAGCAGGGCAAGCACGAACAGGACTGGGAGGAGGGCTTTTCGCATTTTTGGTTCCTTATTGGTTTAATTATGACTAATTTGGTGCAAATAATCAACTATTATTTTTTTTATGGACGATTGTACCACTTCGGGCGGCTGGCTGGCATCCACCACGCGCCACCGCTCCGGCTCGGCTTTTGCCATTTCCAGGTAACCTCTTCTCACCCGTTGGTGAAGTTCCAGCTGGTAGGCATCCATCCGGTTCCATTCCCCGCCGCTTTTCTGCCGCCGGCGCAGGCCTGCCTCGGCTTCGATATCCAGTAGGAGGGTCAGGTCGGGTTTCAAACCCCCGGTGGCAAATTTCAGCACCTGGCGGATCATCTCCAGGTCGTTCTGGTGTCCGTATCCCTGGTAAGCCATGGTGGAATCCGCGTAGCGATCCAGGATGACAATCTCATTTTTTAAAAGGTGTGGCCGGACAACCTCTTCGATCAACTGTGCCCTGGCTGCACAAAAAAGAAGAGTCTCGGTTCGCGGGTGCATGGAGGTGTTTTGCAAATTCATCAGGATGGTGCGCACCTGGTCCCCGATGGCAGTTCCGCCGGGTTCACGCGCGGCAAATACCTGGTATCCTTTGCCGCGTAAAAAATCCACCAGTAGGGGGATCTGCAAGGTTTTACCGCTGCCATCAGGGCCTTCAATGGTGATTAGCATAATTTCATTACTCGCGGAAGACTCTTACATGCCGGCTGGGTTCTTTGCCGTAGGAATGTGAAACCAGGTCAGACTGGCGCACCAATTCATGCTGCATGCGCCTTACAGACGGGGCGGCTGGCGGCAGGTCAACCCAGCGCTGTCCGTTGCGCACCGCTTCGATGGCTGCCTGGGTTTGGCTTTGGATACCTTCCAGGTTAAGGCTGCGCATGGCCTGCTCGCTGAAACTGTGCAGGTTGAAGATTTCCACCAGCACCTGTTCAATTTGCACAATCGAATTGGAGCGAAGTACATAAATTGGAATGCCGCGCTCTTCGGCATCCAGGATGGTTTGCTGGCGGCGGCGGTAGTAGGATTTAAGGGTGATCATGGCTGCTGCGCCCTCGGGAGTCCGCAGGATGACCACCGGCACCCCCAGGTGTTTGGCTGCCAGTTGCAACCGGTTGCGTGCAACCCCATACGGGTAAATGGCCATGCTGGCTAATGGTCCGCGCGAGGCTGTTTCTTCCATGGCAGCGGAATTTTCGGTAACCTCCGCTGAATATCGGGTTGTTGCAGCACCAGCTTGCTCTGGTTTTTCATAGCCATTGCCGTTGGAGCGCCGCAACCCCTGTCCCTGTCCGGCATATCTTACTTTGGGGGACTGGGCAGGTCGTTGAATATGGATTTCACCTTTCTCGTCCCTAGAACGTATCTCCGGTTGCTGGGGTATCCCGCGCACCAGCGCATCTACCGCGGCTGCCACATCCGGGTGGACCACCAGCAGATCTCGTTCCTGCAGTTCGATCAGCACATCAAATGTTGGCGGGGAGCGCCTTTCCAAAACAGTCTTTTGTGTCCCGCGCCGGCGGGCTTCTTCGTCTGAAAGGGTCACCGACTCTATCCCGCCGATCAGGTCAGACAGGGTTGGGTTGAGCAAAAGATTTTCCAATGTGCGTCCATGGGCGGTGGCCACCAGTTGCACGCCGCGCTCGGCGATGGTGCGGGCGGCTGCTGCCTCCAATTCGCGTCCGATTTCATCAATGACGATCACTTCCGGATTATGGTTCTCCACCGCTTCGATCATCACTTCGTGCTGCAGGGAAGGCGTGGCCACCTGCATGCGCCGTGCCCTGCCAACTGCAGGGTGGGGTACATCCCCGTCACCGCCGATTTCATTGGAGGTATCCACGATCACCACCCGCATTTTTTCTGCCAGGATGCGGGCTGCTTCGCGCAGCATGGTTGTCTTGCCGATGCCTGGTTTGCCGAGCAGCAATATGCTTTTACCGGATTCCACCAGGTCCTGGATGATGTCAATGGTGCCATAGACCGCCCTGCCCACCCGGCAGGTCAAACCGACCACCCCACCATGTTTATTGCGTATAGCCGATATCCGGTGCAAGGTTCGCTCGATCCCTGCACGGTTGTCGGCATCAAATTCGCCAATGCGGGATAATACATCATCAATTTCGGCCCGCTCCACTTCCTTCTCGCTCAGCGGTACCTCGCGGTCAATGAAGCGTGCCAATGGGACCCGGCCGAGATCAAGGATGATTTCCAGCAAGTTGTCGCTGTTGTTTGCATTGATGACTGCCTCGGCATACTTTTTTGGAAGCACTGCCAGCAGAACCGGCAGGTCATCAGTAATTTTCCTTTGAACCATAATGACTAATTATCCTACAATCTGATGTACTGATGTAAAGAAATGATTAATTTTTTTCCCGTGTAATTGATGGCGCGATGGGGGTGGAGGGTTTGCGCACCCTATCCTTGACCAGAATGCTTTCTTCAACCTCCCGTACCGCCTTTTGATGAATGACAAAATACCTGACCATCATGGTTTGTTTTAGAACGGTCACGGCTTTCAAGGCAGTCTGTTCTCTTTCGAGATAATTTTGAAAAGATGGGATGACTAAAAAGACATTGGGTGTATGGATTTTGCTAACCAAAGACGACAATGCCTGGCCGTAAGAGGGGCAATCCGCCAGGAGCAGGGGATAAAGGAAAGTGGAATCTCCATGCCGCTGGACACTCACCATACCATTTAATTCTGAATTCAAATAAAGTAGATAATCGGGGTAACGTTGTGGTTTCAGTTGCCAGACCGGTTGGACAATTTTGGGCAAACAGGCTTTCAGGAAGGTTTGGATGGCAGTTAGATCCTGTGTGCTGGATGTTTGCCAGAAGTGATCCGCTGAAGGTTTGGCAATTCTATCCGCATCAACTTTCCAGAATTTTTGGCTATACAATGGGCGGTAATAGCACTGGCACAGCGCATAATGGAGCGGGCTGCTTTCCTGTACGGCCGCTGTCATAAAGTGGGCACCCAATGCACCTGCCCGCTCGCCCAAGCCCTCTATCAATGCACATACATCTTGAATGATATTATTTTCTGTCGGGAAAGTGAAGATCAACCGGGCAGCTTCCCCTTCAATTTCAATTTGACCGATGGTATGCGGTAGAGCTTGTTCGCTTTCAAGGATAGCCGTAGAGGAAGAATGCCTGGGATAAATCATTTCCAGGGTGGCATTCAGCATGGCCGATTGAATACCCCGCGCGAGGATGTATTCTCCGTCCGCAAGCAGGATCTGACCTCGGTTTTGGAACAACTCAGGCAAATCCTGCCAGGAAAAAGGTCTTAAGCTTGCCGTACCAGCTCCAGGAAATAACGGTGAAACCGGTCATCCGTAGTTAATTCGGGATGAAAGGATGTTGCCAGCCATTTTCCCTGCCGTGCCGCCACTTTTCGTCCATCCGGCAGGCAGGCCAGCACTTCCACGCCATGCCCAACAGATTCGATCAGTGGGGCGCGGATGAAAATGGCGTGAAAGGGGGGATTTTCCGCTTGAAATGCTTGCAGGCATTCCACCGTCAGGTCAATTTCAAAACTGTCCACCTGCCGGCCGAAGGCATTGCGTTCCACCTGGATATCCATCAAACCCAGCAGTGGTTGGCTCCGCCGGGCGTCCTTGGAAAGAAAAATACTCCCCGCGCAGGTGCCCCAAACGGCATGCTCCTGGCCGAATTCCCACAACGGCTGTATCAATCCAAAATCCAGTGCCAGTTTGCCGATCGTGGTGGATTCGCCGCCCGGGATGACCAAACCATCCAGCCCCTGCAGATCAGCGGACAGGCGCACCTCCCGTGTTTCCACCCCCAAATGCTTCAGGATGGCTGCATGCTCAATAAAATCGCCCTGAAGTGCCAGCAGGCCGACCTTCACCGGATTTACCACCCGCGTTTGGCGATTAATTCATTTTCGGGGATGGCTGTTATCTGCCGTCCAACCATCGGCTCGCCTAGGTTGCGGCTCACTTCAGCCAGGATCTTGGCATCGTTGTAGTGGGTGACCGATTTTACGATGGCGGCGGCCCGTTTGGCTGGATCGCCGGATTTAAAAATACCCGAGCCCACAAACACACCGTCTACGCCCAGTTGCATCATCAGGGCGGCATCCGCAGGTGTGGCAATCCCACCTGCTGCAAAGTTGACCACTGGCAGGCGGCCCAGCTTGCGCGTTTCCAGCATCACTTCGAACGGTGCGCCAATCTGTTTGGCATAGGCCATTAATTCCTCTTCCGGCAGGTTGACCAGATGGCGGATTTCACCCAGGACAGTGCGGGCATGTCGCACAGCTTCCACCACATCTCCGGTTCCCGCCTCGCCCTTGGTACGGATCATCGCCGCCCCTTCGCCTATGCGGCGTAAGGCCTCGCCCAGGTTGCGTGCCCCGCACACAAAAGGTATCTTGAAAGGGTGTTTGTTGATGTGATGCTCTTCATCCGCCGGAGTCAGCACTTCTGATTCATCCACATAATCCACCCCAATGGCTTCCAGTATCTGCGCCTCCACAAAATGGCCGATGCGTGCCTTGGCCATCACCGGAATGGAAACCGTATCCATGATTTGTTGAATTAAACCCGGGTCGCTCATCCTCGCAACCCCGCCCTGTGCGCGGATATCTGCCGGAACCCTTTCCAGAGCCATTACTGCCACCGCGCCAGCGTCTTCGGCAATTCGGGCATGTTCCGGGGTGACAACATCCATGATCACCCCGCCTTTCAACATTTGCGCGAGTCCTTTCTTAACTGCAAAAGTACCCGTTTCAGTATTCATATCAACCAACCTCCAAAAAGTCGTTCTTCGTCTTTATTCTACCACGCTGGAAAATTCAGACATTTTGCTATTTGTTTCACGTGAAACGATCATTTTGGATTCAGAGGATTTGTTTCACATGAAACAATTTCCTGCCCGGCTCGTATACAAGAATGGCAAATGGATATAATTTGCTCCCTGTCCTAAAAAAAATCTTGAAATGCAATGCAAAGCGAGGTACTGATGCCCAACCTGATCAGCATCCAGAATGTCTCTCATCAATATGGCCGCAAGCGGGTTTTGAATCAGATCAGTTTTGATGTGGGTGAGGGTGAGGTATTTGCCCTGCTGGGACCCAATGGGGTGGGAAAAACCACCACCATTCGCTTATTAAATGGCTTGTTGAATCCGTTGAGTGGGAATTTGCAGGTTCTTGGCTTTGATCCCCGCCGCAATGGGGTGGAAATCCGCTGTCAGGTGGGTGTGCTGACCGAAACACCTGCCTTGTATGAGCGCTTGAATGCGCGCGAGAACCTGAATTTTTTTGGCACCCTGGCAGGGATGCCGACTGCGGATCTTAAGAACAGGATCGAGGAATTGTTGGAATTCTTTGGACTCTCCCACTGTGCGAAAGACCGGGTGAGCACCTATTCCAAGGGTATGAAGCAGCGCCTGGCTTTGGCGCGTGCCCTGCTGATCAAGCCCCGTCTCCTTTTTCTGGATGAACCCACCTCCGGGCTGGATCCTGAAGCGGCCAGGCAGGTGCATGACCTTATCCGCGATATTCGCAAGTCGGATGGGCATACGGTTGTTTTATGCACTCATCACCTCTATGAAGCTGAACAGCTTTGTGACCGCATGGCGGTTATGGGCGGCGGGCGCGTGCTGGCGGTTGGTTCACTGCCGCAACTGCGTGCTGTGGCAGCTCCAGAGTTGAAAGTGCGTTTTACTTTTTTGAAACTGATGACAGACCGCGAATTTCTTCAATTGAAAAATCATGCTGGGATCGTCGCTCTTGAGCAATTTGGCGATAATGCCGTGATGGCTGAAGTGCAGGATGAGTCGGTGATACCCTCGATGATTGAGTTACTAGTTAAAATGGGGCTGCCAATTTCCGCCGTCGAGCCGCAACTGGTTGGACTGGAGGAGATTTATTTTCGTCTTCAGCAGCAACACAAGGAGAGTGTGTGATGAACCGCAGAAATATCTTTGCCATCGCCCGCAAGGACTGGATCGAGGTGCGCCAAAACAAGTATGCCTGGGTGCCCATGTTGATTCTGCCCATCCTTTTTGAAGTTGTGCTGCCGCTGGTGATTATCCTCTTAATGACCAATATCCAGATGGCGCCTCAATCGTTAACCGGCGACCCCGATATGCAGATATTCTTTAAGGCAATGCCGCCGTCAATTTCGCAATACCTGGATTTCTCCCGGCCGGTTGAACTTGCCATCATGGTGATTTTGGGATACATGCTGGCACCCATGTTTCTCATGTTGCCCCTGATGTACTCCACTACCATTGCGGCCGAGTCCTTTGCCGGTGAACGCGAACGAAAGACCATCGAGGCGCTCCTTTACACCCCTGCCACTGATACCGAGCTTTTCCTGGGGAAAGTGGTTGCATCAGCCGTCCCTTCAATCTTGATCACCTGGATTGGTTTCGGAATTTACACCCTCATCCTCAATTTGGTGCCGTATTCTGTTTTTCAGCGTTTTTGGTTCCCCTTGCCAACCTGGTGGCCGTTGATCTTTTGGATGTCACCCGCCCTGGTGATGTTCGGTATATGCTTTACAGTGTTGATCTCGGAGAAGGTGCCAACTTTCTTGGGTGCTTATCAAACCAGCTCGGCTACCGTTTTGCTGGTGGTCATCCTCTTTGCCGGGCAGATGACAGGTATTTTGTATCTGAGTGTTGGGGTTGGTCTGTTACTGGGCTTATTATTGTGGATTGTTGCCGCCATTATGGCTTTCTTGGCTGTACGTACCTTCAACCGTGAAAAACTATTAACAAATTAAAAGGAATACTGTTACAGCAATAGCGATGGATTTTAGACCCTTACCAGGAAAGCGAGTAGGGGAAAGAAGAGTAGAAAATATGTTCTAATTAATCAGGTTCAATGAATCCAAGTGCCAGGTTTTTTTCGTTGTTCATGATTAATTTCATATGGTGGTGTGTACGGTAATCACTCACCTTTAGTACCCGTATCGTCTCTGCCATTTCTTCAGGAGTTCTGACAAAATCATTCAGGTGATTGGGCAGGTGGTAGAAAAAGGTGGTTTGAAAAACGCTTTGTTCGTCATCCAGCAGAATGGCCAGCGGGAAAATTTGTGCTTCCAGGAGATCCTGGAAAAAATGGGTTCCCAGTGAAGGTTCCGGTGCATGTTCAACTTGTTTGCCGGCCAATTCGACCAATGCCCTGCAGTGGTAAATTTCGCTGTAACCCACCGCGACACCCAAATCTGTATTGCTGCTTCCCCACCGTCCCGGACCAACAAAAATGAAATTTTCTGATTTTAGTTGGTTGTTGAGTTGGCCGACCAGGTGGGCAACCTCAAAGCGCTGATTCTCACGGATTTTAAAATATTTCTCCGGTGGGATGAAGACCACGTAATCCAGCCGTTCGATCACTCCCTGCGGCACCATGAATCGCGTCGAAAAAATGATGTCTTTTTCAGACAGGAAAGCCGGAATTTCGATGTCTGCCGTTTCCGTGATCTGGCTTTGCGGACGGCATTGCAGGATGGTGAATTTTACCTGGGGATTGTTGACTGGGTCACGATCCAATCGCAGGGTGAATTCAAGGTCCACCGGTGTCTGATAGCTCTTTTCCAAAATTTTCAACAGTAGTTTCATTTGATCCGCAAAAGAGGTACGCCTGATCAGCTCATCGAATGTGAACACCAGTTTGCCTCTATCATCCTCCAACAGGCGGGTTTGCAGAGCAGCCAGGTACCCCTCTTCGCTTAATTGTGCCAGGTAGCGCAGCGGTGGGTAATCTCCATCAATCACCTCTTTGGCTGGCAGCGTTTTGTTCTTGTTGTCCTCCAGGTCAATAAGATCAATGTATTGCTGTGAACAACGCTGGATGGTCTCGGTATTAGTGTTGGGGCGCAGCAATGGGTGGCTGAGGGCGATGATGCGCGGGTAGTCATTGCCCACCCGGTCAACGGCGCGTGTGCCCAAACCGCACACCATGCGCACGAACCCCTCTTCCCGTTTGATCTGTGGTGCCCAGCGGTAAAGGTTGCGGCTGAATGCCACCCCGGCTGCATCAGGGAAATAATAGTGCCGGTAATGCTCGCCTTCCACCAGCATGATCAGGATGGCCATGCGTTCATCGTAGTCCTGCAATCCTTTGGCGCGGCGGTACATCAGGGCGGATGGATTGAAGGTGGTGCCGTACACATGCGCGATTGCCTTGGTGAGTTCTTTCAGATTATCTTCAAAATCACCTTGGTTGGGAAGAAAAATGCTTTCATATTTACCGGCAAAAGAAGTGCCAAAACTATCCTCCAGCAGGCTGGAAGAACGTACAATCATTGGCCGCCGGCCGATGTCCAGCAGCAGGCTTTCCAATTTCTCGAGGATGTCGCTGGGGAATTCACCTTTTTCGAATTCCTTGAGAATTTTGGGATAATCTGCCTGCATCTCCTCTTCATTCTTGTATTTCTGGTTGTTCCATTTTTCCAGATTGTTCATGCTCATGAAGGAGTACTGTTCATTTGACCCAATGAAGTAATACTCCGGTTTATTCAGGCAGGCGACCGCGCTTTCTCCCAGTTCTTCGGTCAGGATGCGGTGAGCCAGCAGCATGCCGGCCGCTTTGCCGCCAATGCGCCCAGCCCCGATCTTTCGCTTTCGGATTTCCGCCAGGTCGGTCAGGGCGAACCAGCGCTTGGCGATATTGATGTACCGCAATTGGTCGCTGATCATCGTGCGGATCAGCACCACTTTGCATTCTTCCAGGTTGTGCTCATATTTTGCCCGTTCGGCTGCGGGCAGCCGCAGGATGGTCCAGGCATGTTCAAAGATCAACTCCTGGGGTGCCAGTTCCGGGTTGAAGTTCATTGAGAGGTCACCTGCTGCCACCCCCCGTTCACCCAGCACCTGGGTGACAATTTTCTGAAACAGGTCAAATGAAAGATGCTGGCTGAACAGCAGATCGGTGTATTGGTCACGGATGCGTGCCTGGCGCAGATCCCACATTTCCGCCGGTTCTTCCCCGACCGGGTTGGAGATACCCTCGCGTACTTGCGATTGAATGGCTTTTTCGCGAATTTCGGCTTCAAAGTCCTTTTTCTTAATGATGCTGTGTTTGAACAACTCCATCCGCATCAGGCTGCGGATGCGGTCGCTCAGGATTGGGTATTGGCCTATGGCCAGGGAAATGCTCATCAGCCGGTCGGTGGAGTTGGAGAAATTATGCATTCGCTTTACCGTTATTGGTCATGAATATTTATAAAAAAGAATGCGTTGCTTTGTAAACAACGCATCCATTATAACCATTGGGGATTATCTATACTCTCCCGCATGGAAAAAAGGGGAAGAATTACCCCAAATGCATGGGCATTATGACATGTTTATAGGACTGGTCTCCGACCGGTGTGATCAGCCCCGGTGTGTTGTTGGCATTCGTCTCCAGAACCGTGCTTGGGGTGCCAATCACTTCCAACACCTCGCTGATGTAATGCACGTTGAAGGCGATCAGTAGTTCAGGTCCGTCAATGGCGGCTTCCACCACCACCTCACCCTTGCCGGTTTCTTCGGAAATGGAGGTGAGGTTGACCACCCCGGGTTCATTTTCTCCGGGTTGGATTTTGAGGCGGACGACATTATTACCTTCACGCGCGATGATTTCTCCTTGTTTGCAGGCCTTTAACAATTCTGCTGTGGCGATGACCGCCCGGGTCTTAAAGCTGCGCGGGATGATGGCGTTGTAATCCGGGAAATTGCCCTCGATCAATTGCGAGACCAGCTCTGCATCCTTGAGATGGAAGATGACCTGACCCCGCCCTGAGGGAACCAGCATGGTAATGCGTTCATCGCCATCGGTGGCAATCCGCGCCAGTTCGCTCAGTGAACGTGCCGGGATGATCACTTTAACCGGGTTGGCGAGCGGGTTGGACAGCGAGGCGGTTTTTACTGCAATACGAAATCCGTCGGTGGCTGCCAGTGTCATTTCACCGCCGATGATGTTCATCATCACTCCCTGCAGAACCGGGCGGGCTTCGTCGGTCGAGGCGGCAAAGCTGACCTGCTGGATGATCTGCTTGAAATCAGCCACGTTCAATTCCACACCGCTGGATAGTTCCGCCACCGGCATTGGGGGGAATTCCTGTGCATCGATGCCCTTGATGTCAAAGTTGGAAGACCCGCAATGGACGTTCAAGGATTGGGTGCGCGGGTTGAGGGTGAGTTCCACTTTATCACCCGCCAGGGTGGTCACCAGGTCGGTTAAGGTCCGTGCAGGAACCGTGATGGAGCCCTCTTCCTGTATTTGCGCACCGATCCAGAAAGTGATGCCCAGTTCCAGGTTGGTGGCTGAGAGGCGCAGGCGTCCTTCATCTGTCGCCAGCAGGATATTGTTCAACACCGGCAGGGTGCTGCGCGGGGCGACCGCCCGGGCCACCACTCCGAGACCGTGTGCAAATTGGGATTGTGAGACGGTTAGTTTCATGAGATCAGGCCCTCCCTGGAAATAGGTTCCTTGTTTGGTTTGTGTTGATTGAGGTATTCCTACCAGATATTATACATACGATTCTAAAAAAAAACTGCCAGGTCATTGCCTGGCAGTTCGAGGTTTAAAGTCAGTTTAGACCCATCCTCGCATTTGCATGGCTTTGACCACGCGGTTGATCGCCACCATGTAGGCGGCATCGCGCATGGACACCTTTTCTTTCTTACTCATTTCCACCACGCTGCGAAAGGCCTCGGTCATCTTGGTATCAAGCCGCTCCAATACTTCCTGCGCGGTCCAGTAGTAATTCATATCATTCTGCACACCTTCAAAATACGAGACGGTCACACCGCCCGCATTGCACAGAAAGTCAGGGATGACGAACACACCGCGGCTCTTTAATACCTCATCCGCTTCCGGGGTGGTGGGGCCGTTGGCTCCTTCAGCGATGATGCGCACCTTTTTGCTGATCAACTGCACCGTTTCCACGTTGATCTGTCCTTCAATGGCAGCCGGGATCAGTACATCCACGTCCTTCTTGAGCCAGGCGTCTCCGTCCTCGATGACATAACCACTCGCCTTGGCTTTTTCATTATCGATTGAGCCGTATTGATCGGTGATGGACATCAGGAAACGGGGATCGATGCCATCCGCATGGCTGATGGTGAATGAGGCTCGCTTTTGGTTGTCGCGATAGCAAACACACATCACCTTTCCTTTCAATTGCTCGCGGAAACCAATGGAAGCATATTGTGCCACATTGCCAAAGCCCTGGATGGCAGCCGTGCAGTTTTCAGGTTTCAACTCCAGCGTTTTCATGGCTTCGCGCAGGGTGAAGATCACCCCGAAACCGGTGGCTTCGGTGCGTCCCAGCGAACCGCCGCCGCCAACCGGTTTACCGGTAATGGTTCCGGGAGTGTACTGCCCGCTGATTTTGGAATATTCATCCATCATCCAGCCCATCATTTGCGGTGTAGTGCCCACGTCCGGTGCCGGTACATCCTGTCGCGGTCCGATGTTCCGCCAGATTTGCTGAATGTATCCCCGGCATAGCTGCTCTTTTTCGTTGATGGTCAGGGTGGCCGGGTCGACGATCACCCCTCCTTTGCCGCCGCCCAACGGGATATCCGCCACGGCGCATTTCCAGGTCATCCAGGTTGCCAAAGCGCGCACGGTGTCGATTGTCTCGGATGGGTGAAAACGGATCCCGCCCTTATTGGGGCCGCGCGCATCATTATGTTGAACACGGAAGCCTTCAAACATACGCATGCTGCCATCGTCCATTTTGACTGGTATGCGGAAGTGAAATTCCCGCATCGGCCAGCGCAGGAACTCGCGCACGTGTGGTTCCAGCTTGAGCTGCTCTGCCACATGATCGAATTGCGCCTGCGCCATTTCAAAAGCATTGATCGCGTTGACCATCTTTACCTCTCTCCTGATAAGTGCAAATGATAAAATTGCGAAATATTGAATTGCCTGCATTTGGCAGGTGTTCGCTTGTTATTAGTTTAATGATAAGTACCGCCTCGTCAATATGAACTTACTCTTGAATTGGGATGATATCCTGCTTGACCCCGCAAGTTTCTTATTTTCAACTAATGCTCGCTTGCAGGTGATTCTGGACTGCCCTGCCATGTGACTTTACAGTTTGAGTTGCTTAGAGATCTTCCGGCTTTATTCCTGACTTTAATTGGTTAAGGGCTGTGTTGATTTCCCTTTTTACCGTCTGCGGATCCGCTTTGCCTTTGCACAAGGCCATCACTCGTCCCAGGAACCAGTTGGAGAGTGTATCCTTGCCCTTTAGAAATTGATCGACTTCTTCAGGTGAATTTGCCAGGATCTCTTTAATTGATTTCCTGATAATGCTCACATCCGAAATGATATTTAAACCCTTCTCCCTAAAAATTTGGGAGGCGGTTTTTCCATTCGTCAACATTTCATCCAGCATCTCCTTGGCTGAAGACGGGGTGATATGTTTTTTCTCGAGCATTCCCAGCAATTCAACAAGCATTAATGGCGTGATTTTAAGCTCGCTCAGGATCTTCCCGTGCTCATTCATCCAACCGAAAAATTCGCCGACGATCCAGTTGGCAATGAATTTGGGTTCAAGCTGCGGGGCTGCCTGCAAACAGGATTCAAAAAAGCCAGCCGTTGCTCTTTCTTCTATCAAGCGTTCGATGTCCTGCGCGCTTAGATTGTATTCCTTTGCGTACCTGCGTGATTTGTTGAATGGCAGTTCCGGCAGCCGGGTTCTGATTTCCTCGACCCAATTTTTTTCAATCAATAGCGGTGGCAGGTCGGGTTCTGGGAAATAGCGGTAATCCTCAGCTTCTTCTTTGCCGCGCTGTGGCTGCGTTTTCCCTTTAATTTCATTCCAGCCCAGCGTCTGCTGTTTCACCTTTTTACCGCTTTCCAGTATCTGCGTTTGATGTTCGATTTGAAAAAGGATGGCGTATTGCATGGCCCGGAAACTGTTGAGGTTTTTTATCTCCACTCTCGTTCCCAGCCCCTCTTCGCCCTCCGGCCGCAGCGACAGATTGGCCTCAAAGCGCATGGCCCCTTTTTCCATATCCCCGCTGGTGACCTCCAGGTGGCGCAGGAGTCTCCTGAGGCTGTAACTGTACGCCTCGACTTCTTCCACGCTGTGCATGTCCGGCTCGGATACGATTTCGAGCAATGGCACCCCGCAGCGGTTCAAGTCCACCAGGGAATAGTTTTCCTTGCCTGAATGAATGTGGATTAACTTGCCGGTATCCTCTTCAAGGTGCACCCGGCGGATGCGAACCTCGCTCCATCTTTTTACAGTCTTTATTAGCAGTCTGCCATTAACAGCCAGGGGATGTTTATATTGTGAGATCTGGTAGCCCTTCGGCAGGTCGGGGTAGAAGTAATTTTTACGCGCAAAAATACTGGCTTCAGCCACCTGGCAGCCCAGGGCGACGGCGGCTGTGATGCCAAATTCGACCGCCCTTTGGTTGATGACCGGCAAAGCCCCCGGTAGCCCCATACAGACCGGGCAGACCGCACTGTTGGGCTCAGTGTTGGCGGTATCCACAACCCGGCAGCCGCAAAACATCTTGGTGCGCGTGGCAAGTTCCACATGCACTTCCAGACCGATATCTGCGAAATATTTTATTTCTATCATATGACCAACGGAAGATTATACGCGTTTGAAGCGCTAAGATGACCTGGCTGCGATTCGGAAAAATACTAGTGGCGCTTAAAGACTTTTAACGAACTGCTGGATGCGGTCGAACGCATCTTCGATCTGGCTTTGCGAAGTGGCATAGGAACAGCGCACGAATCCCTCGCCGCCTTTGCCAAACGAAGAGCCCGGCACCACCGCCACCCGCTGTTCCTTCAACAATCGGTCGGCAAAGGCTTCATCTGATAATCCCGTACCGCTGATTTTGGGGAAGGCATAAAATGCGCCGTGCGGTTCAAAGGTTGGCAGACCGATCGTGATTTAAGCCATTCACGATCATGCGCCGCCGCTGGTCGTATTCCTGCCGCATTTCCTCCACAAAGGGTTCTCCCTGTAAAAGGGCGGCCAGGGCAGCCCGTTGTGAGGTGGTGGGGGCGGACATGACTGAGTACTGGTGGATGCGCACCAGTCCGCTGATGAGTTCCACTGGTGCCGCCGCGTAGCCGATGCGCCATCCGGTCATGGCGTAATCCTTGGAAAAACCGCCGATGAGGATGGTTCGTTTCTTCATCCCTTCCAACGTTGGAAAGCACACATGTTCCACCCCGTACACCAGCCGGTCATAAATCTCATCTGAAATAATTACCAGGTCATGCTCTTCAGCCATCTGCGCCAGTTTGAGTAAATTTTCGCGCGAGGATACCGCCCCGGTCGGGTTGGTGGGGAAATTGATCAGGATCGCCTTGGTGCGCGGCGTGATGGCGTTGGCGGATGGCTGCGATGTCCAGGTCAAAATTGTCTTCCATGCGGCAGGGGATTTCCACCGGCACACCGCCCGCCAGGATCACTTCCGCCTGGTAGGAAACGAAGCAGGGTGTCGGGATGATCACCTCCTGCCCGGGTTCCAGCAGGGCGGTGGCAGCCAGGTACAGTGCTTCCGACCCGCCCACCGTGATGACCAATTCGTTGGCTGGTTCATAATGGATTCCGTACAGCCGCTCCAGGTGGCTGCTTAAAGCGCGCCGCAATTCCAGGATGCCATGGTTGGAGGTGTAATGCGTTTCACCCGACCGCAGCGACTCGATTCCCGCCTCCAGGATGGGTTTGGGTGTCGTAAAATCCGGCTCGCCGATCCCCAGCGAAATGACATCTTTCATTGTGGCGACGATATCAAAAAATTTGCGGATGCCGGAAGGCTTTAAATTCACGACCTTTTGTGCCAGGTACGGGCTCGGGATGATTTCTTTGGCTGCCAGGGGATTTTGATTGTCATTGCTTGGTTTCATGTCGGGTTCACTCTTTGGGAAAGGATTTTTAACTTGCCAGCAGAAGTCTAACAAGGAATAAGCCGTTTCTATTATCCGTCCATTTGCCATCTGGAGCAGATAGTGCTTGGCTGTCGGTGACCGCCATTCTGCCAATATTCCGCTCACCGGTTGTCTTACTCCTTCAAATAATACTTGGGTGGGATGATCACAGCCGCTGTAACTGCAGTGGCATTTCACCTGGACTTTTATTTTCCCACCCACGAATTGTCACCGATGTTCAAGGACCCTTCAAATTGCTCGATCACCGCATTCCTCCCGATCAGTGAATTCTCCAGGGTGGAATTCTTCACTACCACTCCATCTTCCAGTACGGAATTGATGATCCTGGCATTCTCCAACTGGCAGTCTTTGCCAATGGAGGCGAACGGGCCGATTTCGCAGTTGGTCAATTTTGCCAGTGGGTGGACAAATACTGGCGGATGAATTTTTACCCCGCTCCGTTTGCCCGTTTCTGCATCATTGTCACGCCCATGGCTTAGCAAATATTGGTTGGTTTCCAGCAGTGCATCCACCTTGCCCGCATCCAGCCATACCCCAACCTCTTCAATTTTAAATTTGGCTCCATCGGTAAGCATCACGTTGATCGCATCCGCCAGGAAATACTCATTATTTAGAGAGAGCTTTTGTTCAACCTGTTTCTCAATCGCTTTCATCAGCTCCCGGCCGTCCCTGAAATAATAAAAACCCACCAGCACCAGGTTGTTGCTCATTTCTTTCGGTTTTTCCACCAGGTGCCGGACGAATCCATTTTCATCCGCCACTGCCACCCCAAAGCGCCGCGGGTCGGGTACCGGTTTGACCCATGCCAAACCGTCCACTCCCGGCTGGATTTTTTCCGCCAGGTTGGTCTCGATCAGCGTATCCGAGAAACACATCAGCATCGGGCCTTTCAGGTATTCCCTCGCCAGGTACAGCGCATCCGATTGTCCGCGCATTTGTTCCTGCACCACGTATTCAACCTGCGTCTGTGGATGGCGTTCCTGCATGTGGCTGCGGATCTGCTCCAGCTGGTTGGGATCCGACGATGAAGATGAACTGCGCCTCATCCGGCTGCGGCAGGCTGCGGAATTGTTCTAACAGGTGGTCCAGCACGGTCTGACCTGCCAGCGCGATCAGCGGCTTGGGTTTGCTCCACGTGTGCGGACGCATGCGCGTGCCCAGCCCGGCCATGGGAATGGCTATTTTGAGTGAATTGTTCACGCTCAAATCCTTTTCTGTTTTCATTTTACAACAGGTAAGCTTTTTATCCGCAAAGTGATGACTTTTGGCTTATGAATTCATCTCATCCATCAGGTAATAGGACTTAAATGGTTGCGGTATCAACATCTTGCATTCAGGTTGAACCTGGTGGATGGTTTTTTCAAAATCATTCAGGTTGATCTTTTTTAATGGCGGCCATCCCCATCTCGGGGGTGACCAAAATGGCTGCACGGATTCCATCAGCGGTTGAAAGAGGTTATCCCAGTGGGTCGGGATGACCAATTTTGGCCGTACCGCTGCCAGGATTTTCTCATACCAGCGCTTGCTCGCCACCGCCCTCACAAAGAGCACGTCTGCCTGGCGCGCGCCATGAGTGGAGGTGCTGCTCCAGACCAACATCTTGATTCCTTGCAGTTCAACCAGGAAGCTGAGGCAGGTGTCCATGCGGTAATCCCGCAGGCTCAGGGGTGGCATGAGATCCTTTTTCACCTTGCCGCTCAGGTAGCCTGGTATGGCTGGATGACTGGCGGGGATGGTCACGACGTTGGCATACCTCAGCCGGATGGATTCATTCGCTTGCAGGGTTTTTATTTGTCTTTCCGGCAATTGGAAGGCGCGTAGGATCTGGCACACATTTGGGGAGCCGTACACCGTTGCTCCGGTACGCCTGGCGATCTCGGGCACATCCATCAGATGGTCATAATGGCCATGAGTGACCAGGATGTCTTCTGCGGATTGAATTACCTTTGACCGCATTTCCTGGTCCGGCTGTACCCTTCCGCTAAAAACATATTTCAACGCAGGTCGGGTTAAAAACGGGTCCACCAGCAAGGTATGGCCATTGCACTTGAATTCAAAACCCGCCACTCCCAGCCAGCGCAATTGAAGATCCAGCTTCATTCCGGTCATCCCGCTAAGTTTAAACGAAAAAGCCCGCAAGGGGCTTTAGTGCCGAAGGTGGGAATTGAACCCACAATCCCGAAGGAACACGATTTTGAGTCGTGCGCGTCTGCCAATTCCGCCACTTCGGCATTCATGCCTAGTATACCAAATTATTTAATTCCAGCAGTCACTTTGCAGGTTCTGCAGCAATAATGGCTATAATTGAAAAACATCTCTTTTGGAAGGTAACGTATGCGCCTGGGAATCATCGGTCTGCCCCAATCCGGAAAAACCACCATTTTCAACGCGCTCACCCGCGGCAAACAGCCTGTCACCGCCTCGGCCGGGCGCATGGAGGTTCATACCGCCGTGGTGGATGTGCCGGATGAGCGGGTGGACAAACTTTCCGCCATCTTCAAGCCGCGCAAGACCATTTACGCCAAGGTCACCTACGCTGATGTGGCTGGTCTGGAGGGCGGCACCAAAACTGAGATTGCCGGCACCCTCCTCAACCAGCTTTCCCAGATGGACGGTTTTATTCATGTGGTACGTTGTTTTTTGGACGAGAATGTACCCCATCCCCAGGGCGGCGTGGATGCGGCGCGCGACCTGCAGACCATGGATGAGGAGTTCATCCTTAACGACCAGATCAAGGTGGAAAGAAAATTGACCTCCTTGAAAGAGGAACGTCAGAAGGGCGGGGGGCGCGATAAAGCCGTCATCGAACAGGAACTTGCCCTCTTTGAAAAACTGCTGGCTGCCTTGCAGCAAGCCCAACCGCTGCGTGATATGTCTTTCACCGAAGAGGAGCTCAAGATAGCGTCAGGTTTTGGTTTTCTAACCCAAAAACCGGCCCTGGTTTTGCTCAATATTGGCGAGGGTCAGGCACCGCCGCCGATTACATATTCCCACCAGAATTCACGCCTGCTTGCCATCCAGGGCAAGCTGGAAATGGACATCGCTCAACTACCTCCCGAGGAAGCCGAAGTATTCCTGCAGGAATATCACATTGAGGAACCCAGTCTGCAGCGTATGATCCGCTTGTCGTATGACCTGCTGGGACTGCAGTCCTTCTTCACCGTTGGCGAGGACGAGGTGCGTGCCTGGACAGTTCATCGCGGCGCCCTAGCCCCGGAAGCCGCCGGCGTGGTTCATACTGATATGCAAAAGGGCTTTATCCGCGCCGAGGTGATTGCCTATCAGGATATGATTTCTCTCGCCACCATGGCGGAGGTGCGTTCACATGGCAAACTGCGCCTGGAGGGCAAGACCTATCCCGTCCAGGATGGAGATATCTTGAACATCCGCTTCAATATCTAAAAGGGATTTGGCAACCAGGTATCTCTTTGCTGGCTATGTGCGCAGCAGTTGATCCAGTTCGTCGAAATTCGCCCGCGAGGTGGAGTCCAGGCTGAGCGGGGTGACCGACACGATCTTTTCAATGATGGCGGCATGGATGTCGGTATCCTTCCCCAGCGTGGGCAGGATGACGCGGTGGGCGGAGAAATCCGCGTTGGTATCCCAGCCGCCTTCGCGCTTGATGTAGGGGTCATAATACCGTTCGCGCGCCAGGCGCGTGATGCGCCAGGGGGTTTGCGGATTGGCGCCCACCGGGACGGTCACGTTCAGCACATCCACATCAAAGGGCATCTTCTTTTTCAAGAGCAGGTCGGCAAAATACCCGGTGAAGTACGCGGCGGCTGAAAAATCCACATCCAGGTGGTAGGAATCCCATTCCTCCTGCAGGATCTGCACCGAGGAAGCCAGGGCAGGTATCTCAAAGGATGCTGCTTCCAGCGCCGCCCCCACCGTTCCGGATGAGGTCACGTCCGACGAGACATTTTCCCCAAAATTGATGCCGGAGACGACCAGGTCGGGTTTTTGCGGGACGATTTCCATCAATGCCACCAGGAAAGTTTGTGAGGGGGCGCCATCCACGCCATACACCTCCCACGTCTCCCCGTTGACCTGCATGCTCTGCTTGCTGATCCTCCCGGTCGCCTGGCGGTGGTATCCCCGCCCAAAATGGGAGAAGTGCGAATCAGGGGCGGCCACGGTCACATGCCCCAGTTTGGCCAGCGCGGCTGCCGCCGCCTGCAGTCCCGGCGAACCGATGCCGTCGTCATTGACCAATAGGATTTCTTTTTTCAATAAGTGCTCCTGAAAGAAAAAGGGGCGGAATGTCTTCCGCCCCTCTGCTGGTGCCCCCGGCGTGATTTGAACACGCAACCTTTTACTCCGCAAGCAAACGCTCTATCCAATTGCGCTACGGGGGCATGTGAGTCAATAATATACCCCAGCGCCAGTAATGCGTCAAGTAAGCGGCTTTTCCGCAAACATAATTGAGGGGGTATTTGGCATAAATCAGAGCAGTGGTTGATTACGGATTTAATTCAATCGTACATTCAGCATGATCCGATTGTTTCAGCGCTCCCGATATTCGAGCCGGGATTTTCTTTGCGTGCTACTTGCCGTTCTTTTCCAGCAGCGCCACGGTATTGCGCGTATTTTCCTCCAGCGCCAGCATCAAGCTGATCATTTCGCCGTACCCGTACAGCAGCAGTGCATAGAAAAAGCCCGCCAGCACTTCCAGGAAAGCCGCTATCAGCCCGCCAAAAAAGCCGGTGTTGGCATCCATACCGAAGATGTTCCAGATCTGCCCGCCGGCCATGGCCATCACCAGCGTCACCAGTGACGCAACCAGCGCCAGCCCGGCTACGACAATGGCCAGGATGCGGAAAATACTGGCCATCACATGCAGGAATTGAAAACGTTTATTCATGATTCATCCTCCAAAGCAGGTAATACTAATATTATATGGCAATGTCAATGGGATTATTTGGAGGTTGAACCGCCCTGGTGGCAAATATGGCTTTTAAAGCGCCAAACGCCTGGGTGAGGGGGGCACCCAAGCGTTTGACACCCTATTTATACACGATTTGAATAAAAAATGCAAGTGGAAATTATGAAGTTTTTGTTAAGTAAGATTGGGAAGGATCTGCAGGCGTGCGGGGAGGATCAGGCGGCCATTTCCTTTTCACGCTGGCGGGCATTTTGCAGCGTCTCCTCGGCGGCGCTCAGGTTGGCCTGGCTGTCACCGCCGAACATGTTGGCCAGTTCGCTGATGCGCGCGGTCATCATCCAGGTCAGCCACATGCGTCAGCGTGCGCCCGGCATCCACTTCCTTGTACACCCGCAAATGCTGGTTGCCGTAAGCTGCCAGCTGCGGCAGATGCGTCACGCAAAACACCTGGTGGCGCCGTCCCAGGTTCCACAATTTTTCACCTACCACCGCCCCAACCCTGCCGCCGATTCCCTGGTCAATTTCATCAAATATCAACGTCGGAATGGTGTCTGCCCGCGCCAGCACATTTTTCAAGGCCAGCATCAAGCGTGAGGTTTCGCCGCCTGAGGCGATCTTGACCAGCGGTTTCAGCCCTTCGCCCGGGTTGGGCGCGATCAGGAATTCCACCTGGTCGATCCCGTTTTCGTCGAATTTCACCTTTTCTCCATTAATAAAGAGCCCTTCTTCATCAGCTTTGTGCTGGATGTCCACTGCGAACCGCGCGCCCGCCATGCGCAGGTCATTCAATTCGCCCTCCACCTGTCGTCCCAGCTCTTCTGCAGCTTGTTTTCTGGCGTTCGATAACTTCATCGCCTTTTCGGCCAGCAGTTCTTTCAGTGCCTTGTCTTTTTCAACCAGTTCGCCAATCCGCTCTTCGGCATGCGTGATTGTCTCCAACTGCTGGCGCGCCTTCTGGGCAAAATCCAAAATTGCCTGTTCGTTTTCGCCGTATTTGCGCTTCAAGCTGGTGATCAGTGCCAGGCGTTCCTCCACCTGTTCCAGCCGCTTGGGATTGTATTCAATGTTGTCCAGGTAGGTTTGCAGTTCGCGGCTGATGTCACCGGACAGGTTGGCCATCGCCTTGGATTGCTCTCCCATCTCCGCCATGCTCTGGTCAATGTTCGCCAGGGCGCCCAATGACTGCACCACCTCGCCCATAAGGTCGGATATTGAAGGGGATTCCGGGCTGCCCTCGTCCAGCCGCATCAGGGCATTCTTTGCCAGCGATGAGAGTTTTTCCGCATTCGCCAGCCGGCTCAATTCCTGGCGCAGGTCGCTCTCTTCGCCCGGCTGCAGATGGGCGGCGTCGATCTCCTGTATCTGGTAGTTGAGCAGGTCGCTCATCCGCACCGCGTCCTTTTCCGCCTCGCGTAATTCCCTCAGCTCTTTTTCTACCGCTTTTTGCTGGCGGTAGACCTGGCGGTAATCATTCAAAAGCCCATCATCATCCGCAAAGCGGTCCAGCAGACCCAGGTGCTGGCGGATGTTCAGCAGCGATAAATGTTCCGACTGCCCGTGGATGTCGATCAGGTAATTACCCAGTTCCTTCAGGATGGTCTGGCTCACGTTGTGGCCGTTGACCCGTGCGATGCTGCGCCCTTCGCGCCGGATCTCCCGGCTGAGCGTCACCTGGTTACCCTCCTCGCTCAACGCTTCCCGCTCTAGGATCTCGTTCACTTCACTTCGGTTGAATTCAGGGATGGCAAAAACAGCTTCCAGGTTGGCCCGCTCGGCATCGCTGCGCACCATGCTGGCATCCGTTTTTCCGCCCACCAGGCAGGTGATGCCGTCCAGCAGGATGGATTTGCCCGCCCCGGTTTCACCGGTGAAGGTGGTCAACCCCTCCTTAAAATGCATTTCCAGTTGCTGGATGATGGCGAAATTTTCAATGTGCAGCTCGAGTAACATCGTTCGCTTCCTAGCCGATGCGGATGCCTGACAGCCGGTAATACACGCTGCTGGTCACCAGGAAGGCATACGCTGCCTGCCACAGTAGTGGCAGCATCCCCACCACCGACAATCCGCTGCGCAGCTGGAAAAAACTGAAGATCATCAATACGAGAAATGGCAGGCTGCCCGCCAGGGTGGCGGCAGTGATCAGCTGAATCAACAATACCGACCGCCGCCGCTGTGTGACCAGCCGGCATACTTCAACAATGGCCATGCCCGCAAAAGGCGCCAGGAAAATGGTGAAGAATCCCAGGTAGGTGGCCACCAGGCTGCCTGCAAAGGAAAGACCGGCAGCCAGCAGGGGCGCGATCACCAGGTCGGCGGATTGTGCCGTCTCGAATTTTTTCTGCTGTGATTGTATACACTCCTTGCAGCGGTAACCGGTGGGGGTCAGTACGGCGCATTTGGTGCAGATCGGCCGCTCGCAATTGTTGCAGCGCAGCAGCGTCTCCCGCTCTGGGTGAAGGTAACAATGCAGGGTGGTTTCGTCGCTCATGTGTTTTCCATTTAGGATGTGGCGGATATTATAACAACTGCCCACCGCTATTTGGCGTTGGTCGACGGATTCTGCTCGATGTAGCGGTTTAGGTTGCGGTAGAAATAACCCGGGTCATGGAAACGGATAAAGCTGACGTTGTTCGGGCTGCTTTCCACCTTGACCACGTCATCCCTTTCCAAGGGGAAGGCCTCGTACCCGTCGGCGCTCAGCACCACCTCGTGATGGTCCCCCGTAGTAATGGTGACTGTGCTGCCCTCTGCAAGGATGATCGCCCGGTCAAGTGAAAGGTGCGGCGCCACCGGCACGATCAGCATGCTGCGCAGCTCGGGTGGCATGATCGCCCCCCCGGCAGCCAATGCATAAGCGGTTGAACCGGTCGGTGTGGCAACGATCAATCCATCCGCCACATAGCTGGACATGGCATAGCCATTCACGCTGGCAAACAAATGGATCGGTTTCACCTCTTTCCCGCGGCATACCACCACCTCGTTCACCACTTCCCAGCTCTGTTTGAGCGTCTTGTCGCGCCACAGCTGGGCCAGCAGCAGCATGCGTTCCTCCGAACGGTAATCCCCTTTCAGCAGGCGCGGCAGGTACTCACGCCAGTCATTTTTCTGCAGTTCCATCAGGAATCCGAATGACCCCATGTTGATGCCCAGGATGGGTACTTTGGCTTTGGCACACAGGTGGCTGGCGCTCAGCATGCTCCCGTCCCCGCCCAGGGCAATGAACACATCCACCTGTCCGGCTGACAGGCAATCTTTCAGTTTTCTGTCCTGCAGCGGGCAGTTTTCCTGCACCTGCGCGCCATTCTCTTCTAAAAAATTGGCGACTGCCTCAGCTTCTTCCTCAGCCCCCTCTTTATAAGCCAGGGCAAAAATCTTGGGTGGTTTTGGGGAATTCATGCATTAATTATAGCTAAAAGAAAGATTCTGGGCTTTTTAAGTAAAGCTGGGCGGATTGATGATCGCAGGCTCTGAAAAGCGCCAATGCTAATACAAAGTAATCAACTTACAAAATTATTTGGCGTGAATTCAATCGTGAGTATTGGGCAGCTTCTTCTCAAAATCCATCAGTGCCTGCTCCAAATGATGCTCGCGTAAGCTGATGGTGATGTCCGCCCGCGTGCGTTCGATGATGCCGCGCAGCTGGTCGGTGGCATGCCTCAGCCCGTAGGTGATGGCGTCCGGGTAATCCATCGTCACCAGCAGCGCATAGATCTCGTCCATGTGCGCCAGCAGCCGTTCCACTTCGTTCGAATAACCCTTGCGCAAGATGTCCAGGCAGCGCCGGCGCAGTTCCCCGGGCGTTTCGGCCATGCCGCGCAGGTAGGTGGAGACTTCCACCCCCAGTTCCGTTGGCAGTGGCAGCGGCAGGTCGCGGATCAGGCAGTAGGTCAGGCGCGCTTCCACGTATTCCTTGATCGCATCCTGCACATACCCGCTGAAATACAGGTCTGGGAAGGGTGCCAGGTATTTCTTGACCTTGCCCAGCAGCGTCTGGCCGCTGGCCATTTCTTCATCCGCCGTGTCGGTTTCATTGCGGTGGATGGCGCGGATGGCCTGCGCCGAGTGGCGCGTCATCAACCGTGCATGTTTCAGCGCCTCCTCGCGCGCCAGGTGGCGCCCTTCAAAATCCTGGTGGCACAGTTCGGATAGCTGAGGGTAGAAATTCATTGGAGGTTGTTTAGCTCAGATGTGGATAGGTTAGAACGGGATATCCTCTCCGCCGGCCACATCCTGTGGTTCTTCTGTTGCACCGCCGCTCGCTGATGCATCCTGGCTTTCGCTCTTGGGGGTTAGGAAGCGCACTGTCTGGGCGGTCACTTCATAGCGTGCCCCTGAGGTCCCATCTGACTTTGGGTAAACGCGTGGACCGCCGGTTGTCGGGTCACCGCGCAGGTTGCCCTCCACCAACACCTGGTTGCCCTTCTTCAGGTAGTTGTTGCAGCTTTCCGCCTGCTTGCCCCACACCGAAATGCTGAACCAGATGGTCTGTTTTTGCAGCTGGCCATTGCTGTCGGTGTAGCGCCGGTCGGTGGCCACCGAAAACGAGGTGATCGCCTGTCCGGTGCTGGTATAGCGCATTTCCGGGTCGCGTCCCAGCCGCCCCACAATAATGATCGTATGAAAACTCATGGCATCATCCTTTGCTGCTGATTTTGGAACTTGTTATTTATTGTACATTAAATCATTTTGGCAATACCATTATACATTCACGAGAAGTGCTGAAGCACGACGAAGCGATCTCATTAACTTGTGATTCCGGCGGCGTCTCGCAGCGTTCTGCATGGGCAGAACGCGGAGATACCCGCGTTGGGCGGTGTCGGACCGCCCAGGCGCAGGGCACTAACGCCGCCGTCCCAACTTTCACCTTATATTCGTAGGTCAGGCGTTCATGCCTGACTTCCTGATTTAGGCGGCGTCCCGCCGCCGTCCCTCCCGTCATCCCAAGGAGCGCGCAGCGCGACGTGGGGATCCCCAAAGCTATTTCTCCCCTCTGGAGGGGAGGCAAGGTGGGGAGGTCTTCGGGGATTGCCGCCGTTTCTCTGTTGTCACCCTGAACGAAGTGAAGGATCTTCCGGATAATAAAGAAGATTCTTCACCCCTGTGGGGTTCAGAATGACAAAATGATGGCTGGCAAGCAGCGCCAACATTGATTCAGGCGGTGTCCCGCCGCCGTTATTATTCCGCTTCCCCCAACCTTAAAATGTTATAATCTCGTCAAATGAAAAAGAAATTCCAGCCATCTATTACCGCCCTTGTGCTTGCTCTGGCGGTTTTCCTCTTTGCTGCCTACGTCTTTGCCGCCAGCCCCCAAGTCGCCTACTCCCAGGCCTTCTACTACACTCCCACACCTGGCGTGGATGGGCGTATCCTCTACACCGTCAGCGAAAATGACACCTGCATCAGCATTGCCCTCAAGAACGGCATATCCGAGCAGCAATTGCGCGAACTCAATAACCTTCAAGGGGATGATTGCAATTTTTTAATACCGGGAAAGCAGCTCCTCATCGGCGTCCGCCAGGAAAATACCCCCACCCCCACCTCCGCTGTGCCGCTCACCCCATCCCCCACGCCCATCAGGGGCAACGGCACCATCTGCATCTTCCTCTTCAATGACACCAACGGCAATGCCCTGGCGGAAACCGGCGAGCTGCCCCTCGCCAATGGTCAGGTCAGCATCACCGACCAGTTGAACCGCGTCAACCTCACTGGCGCCACCCTGGATACCGGCGACCCCGTCTGTTTTGAGAACATTCCCGAAGGCGATTACAACCTCAGCATCGCCATCCCCGAGGGCTACAACCCCACCACCAGCATGAACTACCAGCTGGCGCTTAATGCCGGCGACTCCGCCACCGTGGACTTCGGCGCCCAGCCTGGCTCGCGTCTCATTACCGTTGCCGCTGAAGGCAGCCGCCCATCGGCCCTTTTAGCTGTGCTGGGCATCTTTTTTATCGCCGTTGGCGCCGTACTGTGGTTTTATGTCCGCCGCATGGCCCGCTGAAAATTCCTTCAATTATTCTTTCATTGATCAATTCATGAGTGAAGGGTTTAGATGAAAATAACATTCAATGTGGAATTTGTTGTCTTATTCCTGTAGTCATGTTCCGCAAACCACATAATGCAGGTTTAAGGACAGTGATTCGACTTTGAACCGCAAGTAAGACTGCTGACACCACATTAATCCATACACAGGTTCCCGTGCGGCAGGATTTATCCCTGAGAAATTTCATGATCAATACCATTTGGCGGGATGATGGGTGGAAATCGAGAATCGGGAATGTACTAGGATTAAAGCAGATTATATCCCCTGAATCGGTGTCAATCCAAAACTGAAGATGGAGTGATCATTTTAGATGTTGCAGTGAACTCAAGATTTTCAGAAGAATTGATTATTACATTAATTTCATAGTAATGGTTTATTGGAAAAATTTATGGTTGGGATAGAGCATTGGCTAATCACCTTGTCATCGTCATCAATCCCTTGGTTTCAACGGTGTTTTGAATGACCATTCTAGAGAGGAAAGAAATGTTACTGTCTAGGCGGTGATTTCAATTGCAAGTACTCAATTAGAATGAGTTGAGTCATAGCTAATCAAGCTAGCGAATATGATTTGAGAGAGTGACGGATTTTGGTCTGAAAATGCTATCGGGATATCTTTGGGTATGTAAGATCATATCGTCATTTGAGAAGGCAAAAAGATGGCAGTGATCGTTATTTATATTCGAATGAGCGATGGCACCTGAAGGGTAGTCTGAAGTCATGTGATCGTGATTAAATGAAAAATGAGAATACTTAGTGACCATAATCAGTAATATGGAACTTGACAATATTAACCTTTAAATTCAGCAGGATATGATAATCTGGAAATATCATTTGACTGTATAGAGTAAATTGCAGTCTTTAAAAGTTCATCCAAGCCGCTCTTCCTTCCATACATCCCCCTCATTGTGATACCCTGCTTCCTCCCAGAATCCCGGCTGGTCATCTTTTAAAAATTCCAGCCCCCGCAGCCACTTGGCGCCCTTCCAAAAATACACATCCTTCAGCTCTTTGCGCCCGGGAATGGCGCCCACGATGCCCCTCAGCGGGAAGCCATGGTCGGGTGTGATGGGTTCGTGATTGAAATGAGTCGCCAGCAAAAAATTGTCCGCCAGCACCACCTCCAGTGGCAGGTTGGCGCTGAAGCCATGCTCGGCATGCTGCAGCAAGAACCTGGCCTCCGGCTTGATCTTCAGCAAGCCCGCCTCGACCAGTGTTTTCACCCTCACCCCTCCCCAGCTTGTGTCAAACTTGCTCCAGCGCGTCACGCAGTGGATGTCCATCACCACTTCCGTGCGCGGCAGCTGGCTGAATTCCGCCCAGGTAAGCCGCAATGGCTTTTCCACTTCCCCCCACACTTTGAAATCCCAGGTTTTTTCATCGAACTGTGGCACTGGTCCGTAATGCAGCACCGGGAACTTGCCGGTCAGCACCTGCCCGGGAGGAAGGCGCCCTTCCCGCAGGAAATTTTCTTCCATTTCTGTTCGGTTTTCTGCCATGCCTTGCTCTCCTGCGGCAAATTATAATCGGCGGAGGTGCCATAATCTCAGGTACAATCACCTCATTCAACCAATGGAAAACACCAGAAAGAAAAAAGTCGCGATTGAAGAACCGGTATCGATAGCAGAGGTTGCGTTGGATCCGCTCCCGGCTCCCGAACAGGAAGCCCGCATTCAAGAAGCCATTCTCCATGAGCGCGAGCGCATCGGCATGGATCTGCACGACGGCATCATCCAGTCCCTTTACGGCATCGGGCTCAACTTGCAGAGCGTGCGCCTGCACCTGGGTGAGGATGTCCAGGCCGCCGATGAGCGCCTCAACCAGGCCATCCAGGCCTTGGATGCCGCTATCCGTAACATCCGCATTTATATCCTCAACCTCCGCCCGCGCCGCCTGCAGGATAAGAATCTGCTCAAGGGCATGCGTTCCCTGGTGCGTGAGTTCCAGGCCAATACCCTCCTTGAAGTGACCCTGGAAGGTAATGAGGAGGAGGTGGCTGATCTTTCGTCGGAAAATGCCATGGCTCTCTTCCACATCTTCCAGGAAGTCCTCGCCAACATCGCCCGCCATGCCGAAGCAGCCAACGTGCATGTCCGTCTCTGGCGCGTGGATCATCGCGTAATGCTCAAGGTCAGCGATGACGGCGTCGGGTTCGATCCCGGCCGGGTGGAAGGCGGCTTGGGTCACGGCTTGGCCAACATGCAAACCCGCGCCCAGAATGCCGCTGGTGGCATTGAGATCATCTCCATCCGCCGCCAGGGTACCACGATCCTCGCCTGGGTTCCCCTTCAATGAGTGAGGTTCAAGCAGAGCCATCTACGCAGCAGGGGGGTGTGAACAATAACAGCGCCTCTTCCCCGATCCATGTCAGACAAAGCCGCCTCACGCGGTGAACCCTCATACGTCTGGCGCGCAGGGCAGCAAAGGCGCCTGGAGCTCATTAAAAAAGCAGCCGGGGATGCCATCCATGGCCGCATCCTGGAGGATGGCTGCGGCGTGGGCGAATACCTCGCCCACCTCCAGCCGCTGGCGCAACAGGCGGTCGGCCTGGAGGTGGAGTTCGACCGCGCCGTGGTCGCCCATGCCAAAGCGCACCAACTGACCTGTGCCGCAGCCGAGACGCTTCCCTTCCCCGTAAATTCTTTTGACTTGCTCCTAAGCCATGAGGTGCTGGAGCATGTCCTTGATGACCATCAGGCTGTAATCGAGATGGCGCGCGTGCTCAAACCGGGTGGTCGCCTGGTGGTATTCGTACCCAACCGCGGCTACCCTTTTGAAACCCATGGCATCTATTGGCAGGGTAAATACAGCTTCGGCAATAAATTGTTTATTAACTACCTGCCGCGCAAGTGGCGCGATTCCCTTGCCCCCCATGTGCGCGCTTATTCCTCTGCCGACCTGGGACGACTCTTTGCCAATCTCAACCTGGCAATAGTGGAAAAACACATTCTCTTTGGCGCGTACGACAACCTCATCCAGCGCTTTGGCTGGCTCGGCCGCCTCTTGCGCTCGCTGATGCAGTTCCTGGAGAGCACGCCCTTGAAGATTTTCGGGTTATCCCATTTCTGGGTGCTTCAGAAAAACGCTTAAATTTCCTGACAGACCTTCTTTTTACAATTGATTCAACCTTGCCTTTTCACGGTACTGGCAGAATTCGCATTTCTCCCCGGCTTCCGGCGGCTCGGGCTGTTCAAGGATGGTCACCATTTCCTTCAGCAGGTTGAAAAACCCGCCTTCGTCCAGGGCGATTTCCTGCCAGGCGGTATTGCCGCTGTAGAGCAGTTGCCCTTGCTCATCCTGGTGCATGTGCCGCGGTTCGAAGCACAGCAGTCCCAGGCGCGTGATAGGCTTGAGGGAGAGTGCACCGGGTGCAGGGTGTTCCAGGGCATAGGCATATGCCCTGAGCTGGCGCGCGTAAAAATCCAGGTGGTCTTCGTTGATCTCGGTCGTCTTGAAATCCACCACCGCGTAACTGCCCGCATCAAATTGCAGCACGGTATCAAAGATGCCCTTGAGGTAACATTCCGCCGCATGTCCATCAAGATGGATTATGTCTGATTCCACCCATTTGCCGCTGGCGAACACCTTCCCCTCGGGTAGGGCAGTGTTCATGCTGCTGGTGGACTTGTCCTGGTAGAAATCCTTCATCAATAGGTCAATGCGCGTGAAGATCTTTGGAAATGGGATGCTCGGTCTCCGGTATCCTTTGGCGATTTTCAAATAAAAACAGCGCTTGCACTCATCCCATAAAAAGGTCAGGTCAGATGGGCTTAATTTAAATAATTGGCTCATTTCTCTTTCGCCTCACTTTGCGGGGTTATCCCCCGCGCGATCTTGTCGATGAAACCCAGCAGGATGCTGATGCCCAGGATGACGTAAAAGATGGTGAAAATCTTGCCCAGCGCGGTGATGGGGTGCGGCTCGCCAAAACCGATTGTGGTCAGGGTGGTCACGCAAAAATAAATGGCATCCAGCAGGTTCCATTTCTCCACCCGCATATAGAAGATCGTCCCGCACACCAGCAGCAACAATACCAGCAGGAACAGCGCGCGGAATTCCGGGTCTTTGAATCCCTTCCAAATGCCGCGCAAAAAGCCGATCAGGGTGCCAATGAAGATCATAAATAATCCTCCTAAGAATATATGTGATTAGGATAGCACAGAAAAAAGGTGGGCGATATTATTTATGGGCAGGCCGAAGGTCGTAGATACCGTCGCGTACCGGGTAGTGGCTCTTGCAACTTGGGCAGGTCAGCAAGGGCGGGGTGTCTGCCAGCGGTGTATGCCCGCAGGTTGGGCAGAGGAAGACCAGCTCTTCCGGTGCGGCTTCTGCAGGTGTATCCTTGCATGCACTGAGAAAAACGCTGGGCGTGAATTGACACAGCGCTCCCGTTGGCTGCAATAGTCCATCCAGCCCGGCCAGCAACTTAAGTGGCAGCACTTTTTTCAGGATTCCCAGCCGGAAGTGCGAGACCGTCCGCTGGCTTTCAATGCGGAATTGAGTTTCCTCCAGCCAGTTGCGCACAGCTCTGGGATGAAAATCAAAATTGAGTTTGGCGAATTCCACCGCTTCCAAACTAAAAGGCGACCATTTTTGTTTTCCCAGCAGGTAGCGCAACATGGCTTTGAGGTTCTGCTTGTTGGCATATTCCAGGATGAACGTTGACTGCCCACACAGCACGCGTGCCACCTGCTGCAGCGCCAGCGGTGCATCCGCCATGTGGTGCAGGGTGCGGATCATCGTGGCGGCATCGAAGCTGGCCGCGGCAAAAGGCAGGTGATAAATGTCAGCTGCCACATAACGGTACCGCTCCCCCAGGCCTAATTTTTGCACTGCCTGTTTCAGCTGCGTGGTGGAATAATCCACCAGCACGATCTGATTAAAAGTACTCATAGCGCGGGGTGTTCCGCCCGGCGCCGGCCCCCAGCTCCAGCAGTCTCTTCCCGCCTTGTGCGGGGAGAAGGTGCTTCAGTGCGATCGCTTCGCATTGGTCCTCGTAGGCGCGCCCGCCCCGCTCCCAGAATTTCTCCTGGTAGTCGGAGCCTTCGTAGTCAATGACGGGTGGTGTTGGATGGCTCATGTTTGAAAGATGCGCCCGGGGAGGTTTGCCGGCGGCGCCCAGAGGGACCCGCTTACCGCTGCTTCCTCTCGGATCTGACGGGGTTCGCAGGGCTCTGCCGCGCCGGTCCTTCCCGGACGCGGATTAAGCATACCCGTGGATGTATGCCTTGTCAATTTACCTGCCATTTAGGGCATCAGCCGGCTGATTTCCGCCGCCGGGTCGTTCCCCAGCCGGAATTGGATCAGCTTGCGACGGTTGTTCAACAGCGCCTGGGCATCTCCACCCGCTTGCGCAGCTTCCAGCACGCCAAAGGAAAGCGAGCTTTCTGCGCTGCCCATCTCATCCTGGATAAGTGTATCCTCCGGCGGGGTCCCCAGGAATTGGATGAAGAGCCCGTTGCCGCCATCCCCTTTGTGCAGCTGCCCGGTGGAATGCAGGAAGCGCGGTCCATAAGCGGCCGTGGTGGCCACTTTGTAATTGGATTGTATAAAGCCGCGCAGCTTTTGCAGGGCACTGGTGGTTTCGTTGCTGGGCATCAGGTAGGCTTGCAGGGTCACATAGCTTAGTCCGCTGGTTACACCGGCCAGGAAATCCTTTAATTTTTGGGCATCCGCTGGCTGAAAACCCGATTCCGGCAGCTTGCCATCCTGCTTGTAGGCCGCCACCATTTCCCTGGCCAGCACCTTGGCTGCCTCCACGTTGGGCTGGTCGAACGGGTGGATGCCCAATACATGTCCGGCCACCGCTGTCGCCAGTTCCCAGGCAAAGAATTGCCCGCCTAACTCGTACAGGTCATTCATCTTCACCCGGATGATGGGAAAGCCGGCAGCTTCCAGTTCCCGCATTTTTTGCGATTGGAAAAGCTCGGGCTCCAATTCCAGGTGGACGAATACGCGGTCTTGTGCGTAAGTTGACCCATCCAATAATTCCTCATTCACCACCGGCAGGATGCCTTTGCCGTCCTTTCCGGTGCTCTCCGCGATCAGCTGCTCCACCCAGTCGCCAAAGCTGGTCATCGAGGGTGAAAGCACGAAGGTCAGCTTGTCCCGGCCTTGTTTGGCCAGTTCACCCATGGTGGCTCCCAGCAGGGCAGCCGGGTTCTTTCCGCTTGGTGTCTCTGCGCTGCAAGTGTTCATCATCTGCACCGCGCTCTGCAGCAACTTGTCAAGGTCTATGCCCAGCAGGGCGGCTGGCACCAGCCCGAAGTGCGAGAGGGCTGAATAGCGCCCGCCGATGTTGGGGTCATTCAGGAAAATTTGCCGGAAATGGAATTCTTTGGCAACTTCAGCCAGCTTGCTGCCCGGGTCGGTGATGGCAATGAAGTGTTCGCCGGCCTCTTCCAATCCGATTTCCTCTGCCAGCAAATTGAAAAAATAACGCATGAAGGAAAAGGTTTCCACCGTCCCCCCCGATTTGGTGGAAACGATGTACAGGGTCTTGCGCGCGTTCAGCTCCCCTGCAAAATGCAGTACGGCCCCCGGGTCGGTGCTGTCCAGCACGGCCAGGTCCAGGAAACCCGGCTCGACACCGAAGGTCTTTCGCAACACCTCCGGCGCCAAGCTGGAACCACCCATCCCCAGCAGCAGGGCATGCGTCAACCCCTCTTGTTGCACCTCGCTCACGAATTCATTGATTTTTCCAACTTCCGCCTGAATCCGTTGGGCGATGTCCAGCCATCCCAGCCGGTTGCTGATTTCGGTCTCTTTCGTGTTCCACACACGGTGGTCGCGCTGCCAGATGCGCTCCATGATGTGCTCTTTTTCCAATGTCTGCATGGTTTGGTCCACCAACGTTTGGAATTTCTGCAAATTGGTCATCCTCACTCCTTGTGTGCAGTTTTAGATCCCATTATAGCCAACAACGTATATTTTTTTCCATCCTGCGCGATAGCCACTATAATATCCAAATCTTTTTCACCTGGCTGGCTCATGTCACTTTTGACCGCATCCGATCTCGCAAAATCCTTCGGCGCCAATGATATTTTCAGCGGCGTTTCGCTGGATATCCCCAAACACGCCCGCATCGGCCTGGTGGGCGCCAATGGCATTGGCAAGACCACCCTGCTCAAGATCCTGCTCGGTGAAGAACTGCCCACCGCCGGTGCTGTCCATCGTGCCCGCGGGCTTAAGGTTGGTTATCTGCCCCAGGAAGCCATGCAGCTTTCCGCTCACACCCTTTGGCAGGAGTGCCTGCTGCCATTTGAAGAGCTTCTGCACATGCAATCGGAGCTGGCTGCCCTGGCCGATCAGATGGGGCAGGTGGCGGATGACCCTTTGCTTAAAAAATGGGGCAACCTGCAATCCAGCTATGAACATCAGGGCGGATATGATTATGAAACCCGCATCCGCCAGGTGCTGGGCGGACTCGGCTTTACCCAGTCCGACTACCACCGTTCGTTGGAGCAGTTCTCCGGCGGTGAGCGCACTCGCGCCATGCTCGCCCGCCTCCTCCTGTCCGCTCCCGATCTGCTCCTCCTCGATGAGCCCACCAACCACTTGGATATTGAAGCAACCGAGTGGCTGGAAGATTATCTGGGGACATTTCCCGGCGCCGTCCTGCTGGTTTCGCATGACCGCTACTTCCTCGACCATGTAGCCAACCGTATTTGGGAAATGACCCCCGCCATCGAGGAATTTCGCGGCAATTATTCCGCCTATGTTACCCAGCGCGAAGAGCGCTATAGCCGCCGTCTCGAAGAATTCGCTGCACAACAGGAATTCATCGCCAGGGAAGAGGATTACATCAGGCGCAATATGGCCGGGCAGAATACACGGCAGGCACAGGGCCGCTTAAAGCGCTTGGAGCGTTTGCTGCGCGATGCCAGACTGACTCCCCCGCAAAAACAGCGCCAGTTTAAATTACGCCTGGCTTCCTCCGCTCGTTCCGGTGACCTGGTCCTGCGTACTGATATGCTTGAGGTTGGCTACGCCGATGACCGCGTGGTGCTCTTCAAGGTGCCGGATATCACCCTTCGCCGTGGTGAATGTGCCGCCATCATTGGACCTAATGGGGCGGGTAAAACCACCTTTCTAAAAACCATTTTGGAACAGATCCCTCCCCTGCAGGGGGGTGTGCAGCTGGGCGCCAGTCTCCACATCGGTTACTTTTCCCAGGCGCATGAAGAGCTCATTCATCATCTGACCCTGATGGAGCAGATCTCACAGCTTGCCCCGCGCATGCTCCCCGCTGAATTGCGCGATTATCTCGCCCGCTTCCTCTTCACTGGTGATGATGTTTTTCAGCAGGTCTCCACCCTTTCCGGTGGCGAGCAGAGCCGCCTGGCTTTGGCCTGCCTGGTGCTGCAGGGTGCCAACCTGCTGCTGCTGGATGAGCCCACCAACCACCTTGACCTGGCTTCCCAGGAAATGCTCCAGCATACATTGGACGAATTCGGCGGCACCATCCTGTTGGTGTCCCACGACCGCTACCTGGTGGATGCAGTCGCCACCCAGGTGTGGGAGGTGAAGCCCGCAGATAGGTTATTGGTGGTCTTCCCCGGCACCTACAGCGAATATAAACAGAAGCGGGTGGAGGAGGCTGGGCAGACTAAAAAGGGCGCTCCATCTGCCAAAAGATCTAAATCGTCTTCCCGCACCAAAAGCGTGAATAAACTGAAACTGGAAAAACTGGAACAGGAGATCACCAACCTTGAGTCAGAGTTGAAAGGGTTATCCGCCCTGCTGGAGGATACCCTGCATGCTCGCGGCAAGGTGGCGGAATTGGGCAGCCGTTTCGTTGAGCTTCAGCAAAAACTGGAGGAGAAGCTCAGGGAGTGGGATACAATACTCTCAGATCAGGTAAGCGGAGAAAAGGACAAGTGAAAAAATTAAAGGTCGCCGTGCTGGCCAACATCAAGAAGAATGCCCCCAAGTGGGAGGACATGCCCGAGGACCAGTGGGATGACTTGGATTCGGAAAAGACCGTACTGGCGCTGGTGGAAGCCATCCGTGGCGGAGGATACAATGCCGAATTCCTGGAGGGCGATGAGACCCTCATGATCACCCTGCCCAAGTACCGCCCGGATATTTGTTTTAATATCTGCGAAGGTCACTTCGGCGACTCGCGCGAAGCCCAGGTGCCGGCTATTTTGGAAATGCTTCGTATTCCTTACACAGGCTCGCGTGTGCTCGCCCTGGCCATGGCACTGGATAAACCCATGACCAAGCGTATCCTCTGGTGGCATGAACTGCCTACCCCTGCCTTCCAGGAATTTGACCGCGCGGACGAGGCTCTGAACGACGACCTGGTTTACCCCCTGTTTGTCAAACCCAGCCGCGAGGGCACCAGTATGGGTGTCAGTGCCAAGTCCATTGTGAAAACTGATGAGGAACTGCGCGAGCAGGTCCGCTTCATTATTGAAAAATACAAGCAACCGGCGTTGGTGGAACAATACATCGAAGGCCGTGAGGTGACCGTGGGTATGGTTGGCAACCTCATCGGGCCGGTGGCGCGCCGTCTGCCATCATCCCTGAATGCGCCGCGCGTGCAGTCCGGCCTGCATTTCCTGCCGCCCATGGAAGTGGATCTGAAACCCTACCTGCTGACCGATGCGGTTTACAGCAACCGCCTCAAGGTGGCGCTGGCTGATAAGATTGAATATCTATGCCCCGCCCCATGGATGAGGATATGGTGGATGAACTCAACTGGCTGGCGGCGGCTGTCTTCCGCGTTATGGATGCAACGGATGTCTCGCGCGTGGACTTCCGCCTGGATGTCAGGGATAACTGGAAGCCCTATATCCTTGAGATCAACCCGCTGCCTGGTCTGGCCCCGATCATTTCCGACCTGGTCATCGAAGCCAAAGCCGAAGGCATCACCCATCCCGAACTGGTGCACTTGATCCTGGATGCCGCCCTCGCCCGCTACGGCATCAAGCTGCCCGGTTTGGTATAAACTCCTGCCACAATTTTTCACAAAGGGGTTTTGTATTTGTGCTAAACTGCAATATTTTTTTATTAAATATCGAAGATTTTGCATCGCTTTTTGAAGGGGGATTGGCTGCTTTTATTGATTTTTCAAGATGAATTGGGTTAAATTGCCTCCTTTTTGAATTATTCAAGCATTAGCTGAAGAAAGCTCTGACAATAATGATTAAAAAGGGGTAAAAAATGGTATAAAATTCATTTGTTATAATAAGATGTAACAATATGGATATCGATTTATTTCAATATCTTAAGGTGCAGCGAACATCTCCGCTATCCATTTCTCATCAAATATCTCAACAGCTGACCTGGTTGATTTCCACTGGAAAAATTAATGCGGGAGATCGCTTGCCGCCCATTCGAACCGCTGCGCAACGGTTGGGCATCCATATGCATACGGTCCGTGCTGCCTACCATCATTTGGAAGAGATCGGCTGTGTTACTTCCCGCCCGGGCGCCGGTACAAGCGTATTGCCATATCAACCATATTCTCAAAGAGCAGAATCGCCAATGTCCGCAGGTATGCAGATTGGCGTGATCCTGCCGGAGCTGGATGTCGTCCATTCCCAGGTACTGGCCGGGATGGAGCGGGCTTTACAGGAGGAAGGTTTTTCCTTGCTGCTGGAAGTAATTGGATATGATCCTGCCTCTGCAGACCGGTGTCTTGACCGTTTAATTCAACAGGGTGTGCAGGGAATACTTAATGCGACCACAGGTTTTTCACCCGGGTTCACATCCAAACTTGGAAATAATGTGCTTCATTTGTCATTGCCAATTTTGTTTTTTAATGGTCCGTCTCCGCAATGTGCGGGCATTCAGATGGATATCGCCAACATCGCCTATCAAGCTGCCCTGCATCTCACGGATCACGGACATTCATCTTTGGGTTTGATCAATGTCCCCCAGCAATGGTATTTTGGAGAAGCCATCTACCGCGGATTCATGGAAGGGTTACGCATGCGTAGTGCTGGCACAGGGCAGGTGTTTATTCGCACGGTCACTCATCTGGATGCGGATGCTGGCTATCATGCCGCCCTTCAGTTCACCAGTTCTGCGCTCAAACCCAGCGCCATCTTTGCAGTCAGTGACCGCCTGGCAGCGGGGGCTATCCAGGCAGCTGTTGAGCAGGGATTGCGCATCCCTGAAGATGTCGCCATCATGGCCTACAACGATTCCGACCTGGCCAAATTCGCTCATCCGGGTATCACTGCTTTTAACTTGCATGGCGAAGAAATTGGCTATCAGGCTGGTCTAATGATGGTTCGCTCGCTCGGGTCGAAAGAAGCTGGCGCACCGGAAAATTTGATTTTCCCAGTGGAGCTGATCAAGCGCGCCAGTTGCGGCTGTATGGCCGAATGAGATGATTAATCGTGATTTGTAAATTTAACTGGTTTGGCGATTATTTCGGGTAGACTGGTGCTCCATCTGCATCCGTGATGGAAATCGCATTCATCGGGCAGCTCTGCGCCGCCTCGATGATCGTCTTCTCATCCACCTCGTCCGCGCTGGCCAGGATGGACGAGACGCCCTGACCGTCCAGGGCAAATGCCTTGCCGGCTGTTTCCACGCAGGCCGTCGTGCCAATACACAGGTCGCGGTCAACGGTGATGACCAGGTTCTTCACCTGCACCGGGCCGGAAGGTTTTTGTTCATCTTTAAAAATGGGGTCGCTCATTGCTTCTCCTTTTTATGCACTGCTGGTTGGCTCGCTGGCGCCGTCGTAAAGTCGCAGCTGCGGGACCCGCCAGGTGATCCACGCTACCACCAGTATACAACCGATTCCGCCGCTGATGATCGCAGCCGGTATACCGAATGCCTGCCCCACCAGCCCGGCTTCGATTTCGCCCAGCTGCGGTCCGCCCTGGAAGAACATCAGCGTTGTACTGATCGTTCGCCCGCGCAGGTGGTCGGGGGTATTGATCTGCCGGATGGTGTTGCGCAGGATGGTGCTGATGGCGTCCCCTCCTCCCACCAGGATCAGGCATAAGAACGCCGTCCCAAAATCCCGTGCCATTCCAAAGAAGACGGTGAATAATCCGAACACAAAGACCGCTGCCAGCAGCAGCTTCCCCTGCCGGCGCAGATTGGTGTGTTGGGAAAGAAAAAGCCCAACCGTCACCGCCCCAATGGATTGCGCTGAGGAGAGCCAGCCGTAACCCACCTCATTCAAGCCCAGGATGTCGCGTGCCACGAATGGCAGCAGGGTATTGGCGGAGGAAAAGAACGTGGCAAAGAAATCCAGCACCATGCTGGAAAAGATGACCGGCTGATGAAAGACAAAACGAAAGCCGTCCCGGATGGCGGTCAGCCGTTGCTGCAGCCCGCTTTTCACCCTTTGCAATTCCTGGTTAACTGGGCCGATCACCACCAGCGCGATCAATACTGCAAAGAAGGTAATGGCGTTGATGAAATAGACATACTGCAATCCCAGGTAGGCGATGGTCAGACCGCTTAACGCCGGTCCGACGATGGCACTGGTGTTGAATCCCACCGATTGGATGCTGACCGCACTGGTCAGGTCTTTGCGTTCCACCAGGTTGGGCGGCATGGCTTGCCGCGCCGGCACATCAAATGCCAGCGCGGTGGCCTGGATGCCGGTCAGCAGGTAGATGTGCCAGATTTGGATGAGGCCGCTCACGGTCAGGTATCCCAGGCAGACCGCCACCAGGGTCATGACGCTTTGCGTGATGAAAAGGATCTTACGCCGGTTGCGCGTGTCCGCTGCCAGACCCCCCAGTGGTGAAAACAGCAGGATCGGGATCACCCGCGCCAGCCCGATGCCGCTCACTACGATCGGGTTGTTGTTCAACAGGCGCAGATGCCATAACAGGGCGGTCACCTGCATCTGCGAGCCGATGTTGGAAATGATCAGTCCCACCCAGAAAGTGGTGAATCTCCGGTTGTGCAGCGCGGGTGGCAGACGAAGAAAACTCAATGGAGAATGAAACGACCTTTCGCTTGGATTTTTTTGGGGAGAGGCCTTATCCCTGGCTGGAAAGCAGTTGGTTCAATGGCACACCGTTGATGAATACGGATGCCTTGTCCACCGTGCTGAATTGTAACGCGCTTTCCTCCAACTGCGCTTTTATGCGCGGGTTGTCGCATACCCCGCCCAACACTAGGCTGCCTTTCAATCGGATGACTGCCTCGCGGTTGACAATGTTCAGGCTTTCAATGCTAAGGTTGGATTGGTAAAGCGCGTTGTATAATCCGGAAACCCCGTAATCCTTCTGTCCATGCATCGCAAAAAGCTTGTTTAAAGACGCCCGTAAAACCTCCAGCGTCGGTTGGATTTTGATTATTACGGGAATCAGGCTGTCCCCGCAGCCAATTATCTTGCCGCTTGCTCCGTTGTCATTGACGGCGATTAAAAAGATCTTGACTTGGCTGGCGCCTGCCTGGGTCGGCTTGCTCGTCGCTTGCGGGATGGGCGTAAAGGTTGGCAGGGGTGCCGGTGTCGGTGGCTGATTGGTCGCTTGTGGTTTCAGCGTGGCGGCTGGTGGTAGTGGAGTGGGGTTGGTGAATTGAATGCTTACACACCCTGCCAGGAAGGTTGCCCATATACCAACAAGGAAGAATGATTTTTTCATATGATGTGCTCAGAATACCTTTGCCTATCCAGCGGCTTTTAAGACCCTCAACGCGCGCAGCGTCACCCACTTGTTGGGCTGCTTCTTCTCCCCAAAGTCCAGCCAGGTCTTGTCCTCGTAGCTGAATTCCAGCGGCCAGCGGCCTTGCTCATCCTGTTTGTCGCGTATCAGTTGCAGGGTATCTGCCATGCGTTTATCGCCCCCATAACCCAGCAGTGTCATCGCTTCCGCCACCTGCAGCAAATCGGTGATGTAAAAGACCGGGAAGCCGAACTTCCACCAGTTGCCGCTTGGTTTGGGTGCATATGCTGATGGCCATAGCGCCTGCGCCGGGTTGACGCTGAAAATGAAATCCACCCCCTGCTGGATGGCTCTTTCGATTAGCAGCGTCCGCCTTGCTTTGGGCAGTTTGCCAAAGGCCAGCATCACCTTGGCTGCTCCCCAGGCGCAGCTCTTTTTGTCGTTGGCCCCGCAGGCGAATAATGGTCCGCACTTGCCGGCATAATAGCGTACCGGCGCTTCCTTGTCGCTCATCGGTGCAATGCCCTCCCCGGTCACACTGCGCGCCATCCACTCGAAGGCTTTATCCAGTTGTTCATCCTGGCAGCCCAGGTCCAGCAGCGCGGTGCAAAGGTTCCCCTGCAGGCAGTCTACCGTCCCGGAGGCTGTCCCTGAAGCTGAGATTTGTCCTAATGGTGTCAGTGCCTTATCCAGGAAATATTTCGCCGCTGTCTCTATCCGCTTATCCATTTCAACCCTTGCCCCCAATTGCGCCAGCAGGATCAGCGACCATACCGTCGAGCGGTATTTGGGGTTGTACCCCGGTCCTTCCTCCTCCCAGTAACCGCTTGGGTGCATTTGCTTTAGCACGGCTGCGATCGGTCCTTTCTCGTGCGCCGCCTGCCTGGCTTCGACCAGTTCAGGGTCATTGTCCGGTTTATCCAGTAAATCTCGCAGCGCCAGGTAGCGTGCACCGGGATTCTCTTTTTCCAATAGCCACGGCAATACATCGCCTTTCAATTGATCGCACCAGTTCATGCTTCCTCCTTTGCGGATTGCTGTAATGAATTATCCACCTGTTTTAATACTCTCAATGCGCGCAGTGTCACCCATTTATTGGGTTCTCTTTTTCTCCCAAAACTCAGCCAGGTCCGGCTGTCGTAATCCTGTTCCTGCAGCCAGCGTCCTTGATCATTCTGCTTGCTGCGGATGAATTCCAGGGTAACCGCCAGGCGTTTGTCCTGGCCAAATCCCAGCAAAGTCAGTACCTCGGTCGCTTGAAGCAGATCGGTGATGCCAAAGACCGGGAAGCCGAATTTCCACCAAAACGGATTCGGCACTTTACCGCCGCGCGTAGGCCAGGTTGCCTTCATAAGGTCGACACTGAAGAGGAAATCCACGCCCGCGCGGATGGCACGCTCGATGCGCGCAGTGCATTTTTCGCGCGGGAGAGCGGCAAAAGCAAGCATGGCCTTGACCGCTCCCCAGGCGCAGCTTTGTTTCTCATTGGCGCTGCAGGCGAACAAGGGACCGCATTGGTAGTTGTACCAGTGGTGGCGGGCATTTTTATCGCTTTGGGGCGCCATGCCTTCCCCGGTTACCGTGCGCGCCATCCAATCGAAAGCTGTGAACAGTTTTGCATCCTTGCAGCCGAGGCTGAGCAGCGCGTGGCACATGTTTCCCTGCAGACAGTCAAGTGCCCCTCCTGGTTCCCGAGAATACGAGATCTGCCCATCCGCAAAAACAGAATTTTCAAGGTAATACTTGACAGCCCTGGCGATACGCTCATCCATTTCCAGGTTGGCACCTAATTGGGCGAGCAGCAGGAGCGACCAGACAATGGACCGGTATTTGGGAGAATAACCCGATCCCGGTTTTACCCAATAACCCTCCGATTCCATTTTGCTGAGGATTGTGGAAATCGGGCCGCTGGTGTGGGCTTGTTTTTTGGCGTCCAGCAATTCAGGGGAGTCTGCTGGCAGATAAATCAGGTCTCGTAGCGCCAGGTAACGTGCACCGGGCTCTTCCTTTTCCAGCAGCCAGGGCACTGGATCGCCTTTCAATGAATCGCGCCAGCTCATGCCTACTCCTATTTGGATTGCCGGGTTTATTTATCCGCCAGTTTCAATGCCCTCAAAGCGCGCAGCGTAACCCATTTATTGGGCTGGTTTATTTTTCCAAAGCGCATCCCGCTCCGTTCCGCGTAATCCAACTCCAACCGCCAGCGTCCCTCTTCATCCTGCTGGCTGCGGATGAATTCCACCGTCTCGGGCAGGCGCGGGTCTTTTCCGTACCCCAATCTTGCCAGCGCTTCAGTCATTTGCAGCAGGTCGCTGATGTAAAAGACCGGAAAGCTAAACTTCCACCAGTTCGGGCTGGGTTTGGCATTGTCGCGGCTGGGCCAGTTCGCCTTCATCAGGTCAACGCTGAACAGGAAATCCACCCCCGCCTGGATGGCTTGTTCGATGCGCGCCGTCCTTTTTTCTTTTGTCAGCAGCGAAAAAGCCGCCATCACCTTGGCTGCCCCCCATGCGCAGCTTTTCCCGCCGTTGGCCTTGCAGGCGAATATTGGCCCGCACTGGTAGGTGTACCAGCGGTAGCGTGCTTTTTCATCCCCTTGCTTTCCCATGCCCTCCCCGGTCACCGTGCGCGCCATCCAGTCAAACGCCGCTTCCATTTTTTCATCCCGGCAGCCCAGGCTGTACAGTGCATAACACATATTGCCCTGCAGGCAGTCAAAGGTGCCATTCGGCAGATGGTCATGCGAGATCTGCCCGTCTGGGTTAACCGCATGTTCTAGGTAATAATCCACTGCCCGGGCGATGCGCTCATCCATGTCCATCCGCGCCCCCAGTTGTGCCAGCATCAACAGCGACCATACCGTTGAGCGATACTTGGGTGAATAACCCGCCCCTTCCTTCACCCAATACCCTTCTGGATTCATCTTGCTCAAAATTTTGGCGATCGGTCCTGCCATATGAGCTTCACGCTGTGCTTCCAAAAGTTCAGCATCATCCGCCGGCCTGTCCAGCAGGTCGCGCAGCTCCAGGTATCGAACACCTGGTTCAGAAGATTCAAGCAACCATGCAATGGCATTTCTGTTTGACTCAAAAATTAGACTCATGTAAATTCCTTCTATTCATTCTACTAAACTTTCGCGGAGAGTGGCTTTTGCGACGACGCACCTCATTAATTGGGAATAGGACGTAGGGCGGATTTCCAAATCCGCCAATAATCAAATTGGTATGCCAATATGAAAATTCGCGAGGAGCAACACAACGCAGCGATCTCATCGACTAGGATGGAATACTTCTCCAGAATCGCTCACGAATCTTTATTGATTGAAAATTTTGATTATTGAAGAATTTGTGGCTGATTCAATGATAAAACCAAACAAATTCCCCCCCCCCCCTTATTTAAAAAGACGTAGGGCGGATTTCCAAATCCGCCAATTATCAAATGAACATGGCAATATAAAAATTCGCGGGGAGCAAAGCGACGAAGCCATTTCATAAACAGGAAATTAGCAGTTTTGCCAACAACCAACTCTTACGAGACGATCTTGCTATTTATTTTCCAACCATTTTAAGGAGTGTAGAACAGTGCTTCTTGCGGAATGACAGGTTTAGACCAAGAAACAAATTCTCAAAATTCAAATGGTAAAGTGACGATTATTCGCGAATAAGCACGCCAAAAGCATCACAACCGGCAGAAGAACCCTCGAAGATATAAGGGTCAATGCTGGTTTGCTTCTGATAGCGTTCAGCCACCCGCTGAAAGGCACTTCGGGCAGCTGGGGTATTCAATGCCAGCACGGCAACGGTACCGCCTGCGCCGCCCCCGGTGATCTTGGCGCCCAGTAGGCCACTGGCTTCCTCAGCACGAACCAGAGACACCAACAGGTCAGTTTCCTTGCTGCCCAATCCGCATTCGTTATAGCCATGATGCGCCAAATACATCAGCTCACCGAGCGCGTGAGCAGAAATATCATCTATCTCATCAGCGGCATTCACTAACATGGAATAGAATGCGCGCACACGGGCATTCTCCTCGACAGCATAACGCACCGCACCGCGAACGGGATAGGTCACCTCAGGGCGCACAGGGGTGAATGGGTCCAGGTGCGTGGCAAACAGGCGAATAAAGTCCGCGCCCGACTCCACTTCAGGCAAATTCTTCTCATATCTTTCACGGAAAAGCGAGGGGGATAAATTGGCCAGATAACCGTTCCAACGCGGTTCCACCCAGCGCGGGAGGGCGCCGCCCTCATCCAGCACCGGCTGCAGGTTTTCCAGGGAGCAAAGGTGACGATAACCCATAAAAGTTGCTGCGCGGGCGGCTTCATATTCAATCCCGGAAACGGCGTGTTTCACCCCTGAGTCAATTCCCCAGACGAGCAGGTTGTCGGGCATCTTCACGCGCGGCAAGACTTGGCTGGGCTGGCAGATCATCGGCACAAAAACATCCTCATCACCGAGGATGACAGCCACCTGGTCCATGATGCCGCAAGCGGATTGGGTCAGGGCAATTTCTACCCACTGCGTCCAGGCAGCCAACTCCACCCCGGCGGCAGGGATGCCATATATGGCTGCCATGGCTTTCATTGGCGCAACCTCCAGGGCGGCCGAGGAACTGACCCCCTTGCCGAGAGGGACATCCGAAGTGATTAGCAAATCAAATCCATGGGTGATCTTTTCGGGAAAACGCTGCATCAGCAGGTAAAGGTCACCAATGATGTAGGCACACCAGGAGCGCAGCGGGTCGGAATTGACCCAATCCCGCATCTGCGGAATGCTTTTCAACCCGTCCCCAGCCACTAGGTCATCCAACGAAAAAACAACCAGGTCGTTCCAACCGAGGGCGCGCACGGCGGGATTGCTGAAGCGCACCTGCCGGTCATGGCGCGGTTGTACGGCGGCAAAAGTAGCCTCGCGGATGGTCTTTTCAAACACCAACCCGCCGGTGTAATCATCGTTGCCGCCCATCAGGTCAAGGCGGCCGGGAGTGCGGTTAACGAAGAGCTGACCAAAGGGATCAAAAAAACTGGAATGGATCTGCTCCTCAATCAACTGGTCAAAGCGTGCCAGGTCCGGGTAGCGCTTGAGGTGATCATGGTAGTCTGAGGGGGTCATGCCGGCTCCTATTTTGAGTTTATCAGCTATTTGATGTTATGAAAAGGATTCTAACATTCATAAAACAATCAGTCAAACGTAATAATACATAACAAAAATATTGACAAACGAAACATAATCCTTATAATAAAGGCAGGATTTAGAAGGCATGAAGGCCACTCAAAAAACCCACAATAAAACAAGCCTGAAGAACTGGCTTGGCTTCCTCCCTTTCCTATTGGTCTGTCTGGCATTCGAATTCATCCCCATTCTGTTCCTGTTGCGGGGGAGTTTTATCCAGAAAGCGAGCGGGCAAGTCACCTTGGCCAATTACCAGGCAATGGGGCGCACTATTTATGTCAACTCATTCCTCAACAGCATCAAGATCTCCGCATTGAGTGCCATCATTGGGGTGGTGCTGGGTACATTGATCGGATATGCCATCTACCGATGGCCTTCTGAAAGAATGAAACAAGCGCTGATTTCGCTCTCGGATGTAACCACCAATTTCGCCGGAGCGCCGCTGGCCTTCGCTTTCATCATTGTCTTGGGGATGAACGGTGTGATCACCCAGTTCCTTTTAAAAACATTCAATTACCCGTTATACCCGCAGTTCAGTATTTATTCCTTCTCTGGTTTGCTGATGGCATACGTTTACTTCCAATTGCCGCTGATGGTGCTGGTGATCATCCCTGCCTTTGCCGGGATCCGCAAGGAATGGCAGGAATCGGCAACCAATCTGGGGGCAAACACATTTCAGTTCTGGAGGCGCATCGGTTTGCCGATCCTCTCCCCTTCGCTCATTGCCGGATTCACCCTGCTGTTTGCCAATGCCTTTGGCGCATACGCCACTGCGTACACACTGGTTGAATCATCGCTGTCGCTGGTGACGCTGCAAATCGGTTACATGATCGCAGGGGAAGTGCGCCAGGATCCGGGGGTGGGAATGGCAATGGCAGTCCTCTCGCTGTTGATCATGGGATTGAGCATCTGGATCTACCGCATCACCACCAACCGCGCGCGGCGCTGGTCAAAGGCTGAATAGGTATATTCATGGAAAATCGAATAACCCCGCTAAAAACGGAAGCAGAAATGCGACCCAAACGAAAAAAGCCAGCCGCCTGGCAGGTGATACTGGTGGGATTATTTCTATTTTATATGCTGCTGCCCATCTTTTCCACCTATGTGTTCTCTGTGGCAACCCGCTGGGACCGCACCATCCTCCCGGAAGGGTTTACTTTTGAATCCTACGGGAAGGCAGCCGCGGCATCATATTTCTTCACATCGCTGCGCAATTCCCTCATTTTGGCAATCGCCACCGTACTGGTCAGCATTGCAGTTATCGTCCCAACCGTGTACTGGGTATTCATCCGCTTGCCAAAAGCCAAAGCACTACTGGAAGTGCTCATGATCCTGCCCTTTGGCATTCCCACGGTGGTGTTGGCTTTGGCGCTCGTACAAGTGTACAACATCACCCCCATCGGGCGCACCCCCTTCCTGCTGATTGGAGCGGTGTTCGTATATTCCATGCCTTTTATGTACCGGCCGGTGGTGAACGCACTTCGATCCATTGACGTGCTCACCCTGACCGAAGCAAGCCTCAGCCTGGGTGCAAACCCCTTGCAGGCGCTGGCCCGCGTGATCATGCCCAATATTTTTCCGGGCATTGTGAGCGGGAGTTTGCTGGTGTTTGCCACAGTTTTTGCTGAATTCACCCTGACCAAATTGATCATCGGGGCACGCTTTAAAACCTTTCCGCTTCTGCTGGTGGAATATACCCGCATCAATGGCAACGTGGCAGCGGCTTTTTCAGTCATCTCCTTTTCCATCGCCTGGTTGGTGTCCATATTGATCTTGCTGGTTGGGAGCCGCGGCGAGAGCCAGGCACGCAATTGAACATAATTTGAACGAACGAGGAACTCTGCATGGCATACCTTGACCTAAAAAACGTTTGCAAGAAATTCGCGAGCGTGACCGCCGTGGATGATTTTACGCTGGACATCAAGAAAGGATCGCTGGTTTCCTTCCTGGGACCTTCAGGCTGCGGCAAGACGACCACTCTGCGCATGATAGCCGGCTTTGAGCAGCCTGACAGCGGCACTATTCATTTAGACGGCGAAGAGATTACCAGCGTGCCACCCAACAAACGGGATATCGGCATGGTGTTCCAGGCCTATGCGCTGTTTCCAAACCTGACCGTGAGTCAGAATGTGGCTTTCGGGCTGGAGATGCGCAAGAAACCAGCCGAAGAGGTTAAAAAAATGGTCGAGCAGACATTGTTGCTGGTGCGACTGCAGGACACCGCCAAACGTTACCCGCACCAACTCTCCGGTGGGCAGCAGCAGCGTATCGCATTGGCTCGCGCACTGGCAGTGGAACCGCGTGTATTACTGCTTGATGAACCACTTTCCGCCCTGGATGCTGAGGTTCGCGTGGTACTGCGCGGCGAGATCCGCCGCATCCAATCCGAATTGGCCATCACCACCGTCTATGTCACTCATGACCAGGAAGAGGCGCTGTCCATCTCCGATCAGGTGGTGGTGATGAACAAGGGAGTTATCCAGCAGGTGGGCAGCCCTGAAGATATCTACCGCGCACCGCAAAACCTGTTTGTGGCAAAGTTCATCGGCACCGCCAACCAATTCAGTGGCAAAGTTTCCGGAAAGGACAAGGTGGATTGTGAAAGAGGTCACAATTTGCTGGTGGCAAAGATGAACGGCTTTCAAGAAGGTCAGCATGTGGTGGTTCTGGTTCGCCCGGAAACCATTAAAGTGCATTCCACCCGTCCTGATGGCTGCCGCGATAATTGCTTGGAAGGTGTGATCGAGACCATCACTTTTCATGGCGCGGTAACCCGGCTGGGTGTAAACGCAAACGATATGCGCCTGGTGGCAGACATCACCGCGCGCGAGAGCGACCCTTTAAAGCTGAACCAGAAGATTTATCTTCGCTTCTCAGCGGAAGCCTGTCAGGTGATGGAGCCGGAAATTTGATCTTCATCAACGATCATGAGATTGTCCTCGATAAAGACGAACGGTTGCAAAGCTGGATAAGCTACGACCGCATCGTACACCTGGCAATGAATTTCATCAAGCATTGCCCGATCGATGAAAGGAACGGACTTCCTTGGTATCTGCAATATTCCTGCTTCTGGACTGATCCGCTGCGGCCGACAGAATGGCCGGATAACCCGGCTGGAAAATTTGCATGGGCGACAACCACGCTGTGCAAATATTACCCGTACAGCGGTGAAAGCTGGATGATGGAAGTTGTGCGAAAAATGCTTGAACGGCTATGGGATCTGCGTAGTCCGGATAATTTCGATTGGGGTGGTCTTCCCTACGCATCTGCCCATCCTGGAACGGGTATCTATTTCGGAGCACGCGCGGACGGGGAATACGTGACTGAACCTGACAAGGCAGCCCAGGCAGGGAGAGCCTGCCTGGATTTTTACAAAATCACTGGAGAAAAAAGCTTTCTGGAAATGTCTGAAAGCATCGCCAATACTCTGGCAGGCAAGATCAGGGAGGGCGATGAAACACACTCCCCGTTGCCTTTCCGCGTAAATGTCAAAGATGGACAGGTGGTGGAGGAATATACTGCCCACATGCTGCCGGTGGTGCGCCTGTTCGAGGACTTGAGCGAATTGGGACACTCAGATTATTCCACAGAACAACGGCAGGTCTGGGAGTGGATTGAGAATTACCCGCTGAAAAACCAAATCTGGAAAGGCCATTTTGAGGATATCCGCTTGGATGCGGAAAACCAGAACAGGGACCAATTATCTGCACTGGAAACTGCCCGTTATATCCTGGAAAAAAAGGATCGTTTTCCGCATTGGCGCGAGAATGCCCAAAAAATTCTGGATTGGGTGGAAGTCACATTCGCCGCACCGCCATTTTTCCATGCACTCCCCATCCATGAGCAAAAATATTGCTATTTTGTCATGGGCAGCCATACGGCACGCTTTGCGAGCGTTTGTGCCTTGTTGGGTGAATTGACCGATTCCCAAGGTTTGCAGCAAAAAGCCGAACTATCCCTGAATTGGGCTGGTTACATGGCCAACGAAAATGGCACTGTGACAGTTGGGGTGGACCGACCGGATTACTATAACCAATGCTGGTTCACCGATGGTTATTTCGACTATGTGCCTCATTTCATTGATGGCATGGCAGCTCTGCCCCATACTGCACCAGAAGACCGCAACTGTATGCTGCGTTCAAGCTCCATCATCCAAAACATGGAATACAAGCACGATTCCATCGTGTACCGGGCATTTGATGATAAAGGCACCCAGCGTTTAAAGCTTGTCAGCAAACCAAAAGAGATTCGCGGGGATGGAAAACTCCTTCCTCTTATTCCAACTTTCAATGGAAAAGCAGGTTGGAAAGAATATGGTGAAGGCAGCAGGGTGATTGATATCCAGGCGCAAGCCAGATATGTGGAGATTACCCTATGAAGCGACGCCAATGGATATCGCTGAGATTATTCATTTTGAAAAATGAAAGGAGGATGATATCGGAAATAAAAGAGCATGAGGTCGAGTCAGTGAACAAGTGAGCGAAAAGATTAAAGGAGAATAACAATGTCTAAGAAATTCATGTTGCTGGCTGGTGTATTGATGACACTGTCATTGGTGCTTTCAGCCTGCGCACCAGCCGCCCCGGCGGCTACAGAGGCACCCAAAGCCGAAGCGCCAGCTCCGGTCGATCCGATGGTGAAGATGGTCGATGATGCCAAGAAGGAAGGGGTTTTGGTGTCTTACGGCTTACCCGATTCCTGGGTAAATTATGGCGCCATGCGGGCGCTTCTTGAATCCAAGTACGGCATCAAGACCCAGGATACTGACATGGGTTCCGGCGAGATCATTGCCGCGCTGGAAGCGGAAGCCAAGGCGCCTGTGGCGGATATCACCGATCTGGGATTGAACTTTGCCAAGATCGTTGAGGATCAAAAACTTTCACAACCCTATAAACATGCCCACTGGGACGAGATCCCGGATTACGCCAAGGATCCTCAGGGTCGCTGGTCAGCTGCCTACTGGGGCGCCATCGCCTTCCTGGTGAATGCCGATGCCGTCACGAATGTGCCCACCACATGGGATGATCTGCTGAAAGATGAATATGTCGGCAAAGTGTGCTTGAAAGATCCGCGTTCCTCAGCCACTGCGAATATGGTGGTGTTGGGAGCTGCCTATGGGAAGGGCGGGGACGTCACCAATGTTCAACCCGGTTTGGATTTCTTCAAGCAGATGATCGATAAGAAAATCTTGAACGGCGTGAAGCCCTCAGTAGCCAATGTACAGAAGGGCGAATGCCCCATCTCCCTGTTCTGGGATTTCGACGCACTGGGATACAAGGCACAGATGCCGGAAATGAAGAATCTGAAAGTGGTCATTCCCTCCAGCGGAACAGTGGCAGGCATGTACATTCAGTTTGCCACCGCAGGCGCCCCGCACGCCAATGCCGCCAAGCTGATGCTTGAATTGGCATACTCGGATGAGGGTCAATTGACCTACGCCAAGGGATTCGTGCATCCTATCCGCACCAGTGTGAAACTGCCCGCTGACCTGCTGGCCATGTTCCCACCCGATGCGGATTATAAAGTTGTCACCTTCCCCAAGGACTATAAAGCCCTGGATACAGCCGGTACGGCTATCTCCACCGGTTGGGAAGCAATTGCCAAATAATTGAATTGAGTCAGATGGATGGAGCAGTGAATGCTGCTCCATCCAATTCGGAAGAAATGTGTTAAGAAACCTGGAATTATTGAAGTCATTTTTCAACCTACATAATAAGGAGTAAGAAATGTCAACAACAGGTGAATCCATCCGCTTCTCAAGGTTATTTTCAGAGGGTAAAAATGCGGTCATCGTGGCCGTTGACCATGGTTTGTATTTCGGCCCCCTGCCAGGGATGATCAAGCTACCCGAGGTGATCGACCGGGTGGCAGGCGCTGACGGGGTCCTCATGGCGCCGGGCATGCCCGCCCATTGCCAGAGTGTTTTTTCAAAGCGGGGCGCGCCCGCCTGCATCGTGCGCTTGAACTGGGGCTCCAATTATGCTGCCATGTGGAAATACAAACACTCCTACAGCGTACCCATGGTCAGCGTAGCTGAGGCGGTGGCACAGGGCGCCGACATTGTCATCGGCAGCCTGTCACTGAAGAACCCGGATGAGGCAGAGGACGCACAAAACGTGGAGGTTTTTGCGGATTGCGTGGCTCAAAAGCGCATTCTGGGAATCCCACTGATCGGGGAAGTCTATCCAACAGGGGGTGATGATGTGGAACCGGAGGACCTGCAGGATGAGATCTTCATCGGCTGCCGCATCATTGCCGAGCTGGGCGCGGACCTGGTGAAGACCTTCTATACCGGCAAACGGTTTTCAGAGATCACGGCTGCCACTCCTGTGCCGGTGCTGGCGCTTGGGGCGAAGAAACTGCCGCATGAAAAAGATGCCCTGCAGTTGGCTGCCAAAGCTATTGAGGCCGGTGCTCGCGGGATCGTGTTTGGGCGCAATGTGATCCAATCAGAAAATCCGGAGCGGTTGTTGGATGCCTTGAAGGAAGTTGTCAAGGAATTCCAGGCGCCGGATAAAATAGCCCAAAAATATCAACTGGAATAAAGATGCCGTACCTGCTTGCCATTGATGCCGACACCGCCTCACAATTTTAGATCCCCCATAAAAATACTAGCACCTTTCCAACTTTAAAGGCCAGGATAAATCGATCCTGGCCTTATTCTTCATAAACAGAGGTTTATTTTATTGCGCTGAGATTGCAGTCCAACCTTCCACAATAGCTTTGATGGCTTTGGAAAAACCCTCCAAGCCGGTTGGGAAATGCAGATTGCCGTAGGCGCTTTCAGGAAGCAGCTTGGCTTTTATTTCAGCGGGGATCACAACATCGGAGCGGGCAGGATGGGCATATCCTTTCGCAAGCATAATTTGGCCTTCATCCGAGAATAAGAAATCCTGGAACAATTTTGCCGCATTCGGATGAGGAGCAAGTGCATTTATGTATTCCGCAAAAAGCATGCCAATTGTTGCATCCTTGGGAATGACCACCTGCAGGGGCAGACCAGTCGCATCGCGTTTGGCAAATCCATCAAAATCATACACGATGGAAATGGGGCATTCACCTTTCTGAACGGCCGCGACATTCAGAACAACTCCTTTACGCCAGTTGCCTTCATCTCGCAGTTTCTTAAAGAAATCCAAACCAGGTTGAACATTGGTTTCACCACCACCATGTGCATAAGCCGCAGCCAATACTGAACCAGTTGCGTATGTCGATTTATTGGGGTCGCGGCTGCAAACCATATCCTTATATTCCGGTTTTAGCAGGTCATCCCAGGTTTGGGGAATGTTCTTTACTTTGTCAGTATTGACCAAAAAGCTGATTGCTCCCCAGTAAGCAACTGTCCAGAGTCCTTCGGAATCTTTAAAATTTGCGGGGACTTTGGCGAAGGAAGTATTCTTATACGGCATGGCGAGTTTGTTTTCTACCAATGGACCCACAAAATCAAAGCCAATATCAGCCGTGTCAAGTACTGGTGCGTTTTTCTCAGCTAAAAGCTTGGTGATTTGTTCGGCACTGGTCATGTCTGTATCGGTATGAACCACGGAATAGCGGTCTCCGTAGGTCTTAAAAATCTCCCCCAGGTTTACCCAGTCATCGGTCATTCCGTAGGTTACTAATTGACCTTCCTTTTTTGCACCGGCGATTTTTAAAGCTTCGGGATCTTCAGTTGCTACAACAGCCGGTTTTTCTGCAACCGGGGCTGGTGTGGCAGGTGCTGCGCACGCTGAAAGCGGCACCATTAATAACATGACCACCAAAACTATCGCAAACGCCTTTTTCATTTCGTTCTCCTTTTCTTTTTTGACTATTAACTTGTTATTACGTCCTTGCTAACGACCAATAATTGTTGTGGTTTCTTTACCTCCTTTGCTGGTGATCAATAGGATGATCAATGATGCTGCCCAGGCGACCAGGAAACTGATAACCGCCAAAGCACTTGCCTGACGACCATCCTGCCTTGTGAATTCAACAAGGTAAATCGGGAAAGTTTTTAATCGCGTGCCAACCAATAAATTGGTTAATGTGAATTCCGCAAAAACGGTCGAAAAAACCAATAAACAACCACTGATTATTCCTGGCATAATATTCGGAATAATTACTCGGAACAAAATTGTCCATATGTTTGCCCCCAAGCTTTGGGCTGCCTCAGACAATACCTTAAAATCAATGGCGTCCAGGGCATTGACGATCGGGCGATACATGAAAGGAAGTGACAATACCATACAAGCCGCTACAAGAATGGCGGGCCGGTTAATAATTGGTAGGGAAGGTACCTGAGCATAGAATCGAATTAATGAAAGTGCCAAAATCACACCTGGAACACCAAAGGAAAAACTGGCTATCAATTCAATGATGGGTTTTCCCTTTGGAATCCGTAAGCGCATCCAGAAAGTTGTGGGTGTGACCAGAATTAATAAACAAAACATGGTTGCCAGTGAAATAAGAAATGAATTCTTAAGCGTGAGTATGAAATTTGGATTGGAAGTAACTGAAATCCACCACTTCAAAGTAAATCCTTCCGGCCAAAGCGTACGATCCCAACGGATGGAAAAAGAAAAAATCAATGTGGCCAGCAGAGGGAGAATCATAAATAGTATGAACAGAGAAAGTACGATTGGTCGCCAAATATTTTTTAGATTCATGCACGCACCTTTCGCGAGCGACTTGAAAGCCATAGGTACCCGATAACACATGCAGTCATAATGATGAGGGACATGGTTGCTAAAGCATCAGCTAATTGTGGCTCCATTTGAACCTCGCCCCGAATTAAAGCAGCAATGCGGATAGTTATCAGATCCACATCCGAACCGGTTAGAGTCCACGCGGTGGCGTATGCGCCAAAGGAATTTGCAAATAACAATAAAAACCCACTCAGCAATGAGGGAAATAAAATTGGCAGGGCAATTCGAGTCCAATATTGCCTGGTTGTTGCGCCGAGATTCATGGCTGCCTCGCGCCATTCTTTGCGAAGTCCAAGAAGGGAGGGAATGATTAACAAAATCATCAATGGCAGTTGGAAATAAAAATAGGCAATCGTTAAACCAGAAATTGAATAAATGCGAAAATTGGGATAAAGGTTTATTCCAATTTCCTGCAAAATTAGGGTGATGATGCCGGTTGAACCCAGGATAATAATGAATGCAAAAGCCAGGGGAGCGCCACCAAAATTCGTCGTTACATCGGACAGGGCAGTTAATGCATTCCTGAGTAATTTATGTTGGGATGTGATGATGGCATATGCAACAATGGTACCCGCGACAACACCCAATGTTGCCGTAATGGCGGATAGGCTGACACTATTCGTAAAAGCCCGTAAAAACATTGGGTTCATCGCCTGCTTATAGAAATCAAGCGTAAAAGCGCCATTGCGAGTTGTGCTGGATTGCAGAATGGTTAGCAGTGGTAAAAACTCAAATGCTAATCCAAAAAAGATCATTGGTAATAAACCAAACCAATCGGACCACTGGTTCGACCTTTTTTTTCCTTGTAACTTCTTGGAAACTAAGCGCGGAAATTGAACTTTATTCATAAATGAAAACGATAACCATCAGATGCCAGGGTCAATGAGCCTTGATAATATCTGCGGATTTGCTTTTCAATGTCAATACATAGTGCGGGCGGATAACGATGAGTAATAATCAGTGATTTGACATTAGCCCGGTCAGCGATCTGTCCTACCGAGTCCGCATTTAAATGATCCTTACTGATCCAACCGGAAGGGAAGGAACATTCACAAATAAGTGCATCGGCATTCTCGGATAGGGTTACTAATTCTCCGTTTACCGATGCATCACCCGAAAACACTAATTTATGCTCAGAATTTTGAAGGCTGTATGAAACAGAGTTTTGTGTGTGACCGGAAAGTGCAGACTCAATTTTCAATCCGAAAACTCTCTTCTCATCATGCTCAACCTCTTCAATATGAATTGAATATTTTTGGGGGGTAATTTCTGGGTAAAGATATAAAAGCCTTTTAACAAAATCCTTTGTTCCCTTGCAGCCTATAATTGAAAACGGACTGGTGCGTTGTGAATTCGGCGCTGAATCAAAAACCTGTAGTAATGTAGCCAGGTCGAGTGTATGATCAGGATGTAAATGCGTTAATAAGAGATAGTCCAGTTGATCGTAGGAATAACCCATCTTTCCTATTCTTGCAATAGATCCTGGTCCTATATCCAGCAGCAGGAGTCGGTTATCCTCGCTGAGTAGAATCCCTGCAGGGCTCTGATCTTTATAGGGGATTGCGGTTCCAGATCCTAATATTATGATTTCCATTATTTCTTCGATTTAAACCATACTTCTGATCATCTTTGCCCAAGCTTTCATTAAAAATCGTCCCTATTAAAATATTAAGCACTTGTTTTTCACTTAATACAAAAAAAATTATAACAAAACGCAACATAAAAGTCAATGAAATCCATTTGATTTGTTCGATTATATAAATAAAACATAACAAATAAATACACCTCATGTTTCGTTTTGCTTCACAGTTGCCCGCAAGCCAGATATCTTCTTCTAAAATTGTCTATGGCGCCTCAAAGTGCATCTGACCACTTGAATACATATCGAAATTGTCTTTTATGTATTAGGCTACTCCAATTAATCACATCTAAGTTGTTGAAATTAAACGCTCGATTTAGCGTAAATTTGAAACGCCTTCACCTTCCCCGTCTACCGATTGGCCTTCCGAAGCGATCTAATGTTCTCATTGCCAGCTGGAACAGCATTAGTGCATCTTGGGAAAAGAAACAACACCAAATTATTCCGGGAAAATGATCGCATTCCTATTTCATTAAAGAATTGTTGTGAATTTCCTAATAATTTAGAATTCAATAAAAATTTAAGAGGCTTTGGGGGTATTTCCTCAAAACAATAAAAATAATAAAAGATATTCGTTATTAGATGTTATGAATGGTCTTTTATTAAATCTTAAAACACAACGTCAAACATACTAATACATAACAAAAAAAATTGACTTTTAGTTTGATTTAGGTATAATAAACTCATTGGATAAATTGTGCAGATATCAAAGCAAATTGGGGTTTCATGAAAAAATGAAAGGATATTTTTCCTTTTCAATTGCCTGGTTGCTTTCTCCTGCACTTTCAATTTGGCAGAAAGTATTTGCGGATAATTTTCAAGAAGAAAAACAAATGAACCAATAGGGAAAAACATGGCTTATCTAGTTCTTAAAAATATATCCAAAACTTTTTCTAACATCGTTGCTGTAAATGAATTTTCGCTGGAAATTATTAAGGGAAAATTAGTATCCTTATTGGGGCCATCTGGTTGTGGAAAGACTACAACCTTGCGTATGATAGCAGGTTTTGAACAACCAGATACCGGAACCATCATGCTGGACGGTAACGATGTTACAGGTATGCCACCTAATCAGCGTGATATTGGAATGGTTTTCCAGTCTTACGCGCTTTTTCCAAACATGACTATTCGGGAAAATGTGGCCTTTGGTCTGCAGATGAAGAAGAAATCCAAAGAAGAAACGGAAAAAAGAGCAAATGAGGTGCTGGAAATGGTTCGTCTGCAGGATACGGCTAAACGCTATCCACATCAACTTTCTGGCGGACAACAGCAACGGGTTGCTTTGGCTCGCGCCATTGCCATCAAACCGCGGGTACTATTATTGGATGAACCACTTTCTGCGTTGGACGCAGAGGTTCGGGTTGTTTTGAGAGGTGAAATACGCAGAATCCAATCCGAACTGGCTATTACTACCGTGTATGTCACCCATGATCAAGAAGAAGCACTTTCAATTTCTGATACCGTAGTTGTAATGAATAAAGGAGACATTCAACAAATCGGAACCCCAATGGAAATATACCGGGCACCTCATAACAGGTTTGTTGCCACATTTATTGGTACTGCCAACCAATTTTTTGGCAGAAATTCTGGAAATGGCAAAGTGGAATGTGAAAATTTTCATTTAGTCACAAATGAGGTGAAGGAATTTTCGAAGGATCAGCGCGTGGTTGTGCTTGTGCGTCCAGAAAATATATCCATCCATACTGAAAAACCTGAGCACCCCGGAATGAATAGTCTTCAAGGTGTTGTGGAAACAATAACATTCCATGGTGCTGTTACAAGAATTGGCTTAAACATCTTTGGTCAGAGGGTCGTGGCAGATACAACTGTTTCATCAAACAAGGCTATTGTTTTAAATCAACGGGTCTGGCTTTTATTCTCACCAAGTTCTTGCCAGATGATGCTTGCGAATGAGTGAAATCTATTCACTTATATGAATTTTAAGATTTATTAGGAGCGAACATGTCAACAACAGGTGAATCCATCCGCTTCTCAAGGTTATTTTCAGAGGGTAAAAATGCGGTCATCGTGGCCGTTGACCATGGTTTGTATTTCGGCCCCCTGCCAGGGATGATCAAGCTACCCGAGGTGATCGACCGGGTGGCAGGCGCTGACGGGATCCTCATGGCGCCGGGCATGCCCGCCCATTGCCAGAGTGTTTTTTCAAAGCGGGGCGCGCCCGCCTGCATCGTGCGCTTGAACTGGGGCTCCAATTATGCTGCCATGTGGAAATACAAACACTCCTACAGCGTACCCATGGTCAGCGTGGCAGAGGCGGTGGCACAGGGCGCCGACATTGTCATCGGCAGCCTGAGCCTGAAGAACCCGGATGAGGCAGAGGATGCACAAAACGTGGAGGTTTTTGCGGATTGCGTGGCTCAAAAGCGCGCTCTGGGAATCCCACTGATCGGGGAAGTCTATCCGACCGGGGGTGATGATGTGGAACCGGAGGACCTGCAGGATGAGATCTTCATCGGCTGCCGCATCATTGCCGAGCTGGGCGCGGACCTGGTGAAGACCTTCTATACCGGCAAACGGTTTTCAGAGATCACGGCTGCCACTCCTGTGCCGGTGCTGGCGCTTGGGGCGAAGAAACTGCCGCATGAAAAAGATGCCCTGCAGTTGGCAGCCAAAGCTATTGAGGCCGGTGCTCGCGGGATCGTGTTTGGGCGCAATGTGATCCAATCGAAAATCCGGAGCGGTTGTTGGATGCCTTGAAGGAAGTTGTCAAGGAATTCCAGGCGCCGGATAAAATTGCCGGTAAATACAATTTGGATTAATGATGCACTTACTGCTTGCCATCGATGCCGGCACCACTTCGCTCAAAGCGGGTTTGTTCAACGCGCAGGGTGAGTGCCTGGGTATTGAACGGCATGAGTACAGGCTGGAAACGCCAAAGGTTGATTGGGCACAAGTCGATCCTGAAGTTTATTGGCAGGCCTGCGTGCAAGCAGTACACTCATTATTGGAGCTGGAAGGGGTGCAGAAAGAAGCCATCGCTGCCTTGGCTGTATCCAGCCAGGGTGAGACGATACTGGCAGTGGATGAACATGGTAAGCCGGTTTACCCTGCCATCGTGTGGCTGGATAACCGTGCCGCGGAAGAAGCCAGGCAGCTTTCTGGGATTTGTTCGGTGAAGAGGTTTACTGGCGTAGCGGTATTCCGGAAGTCATCCCAACCTGGAGCGCATGCAAGGTTTTATGGCTGCGCGCACATGAGCCGCAAGCGTTTGCCAGCAGTGCCAAAATCCTCCTGGTGCAGGATTTCCTCATTTCGCGCCTCAGCGGCGTTTATGCCACCGATGGATCCATCGCTTGCACTAGTATGTTCTACGATATCCATAAGCATGGCTGGTGGCAGGAAGTGCTGGATGCGGTGGGGATAAAAGAAAAACAACTACCACAACTGGTCAAACCAGGCAGCATTGTGGGGCAAATCAGTGCGGAGGCGGCACAGAGCCTGGGATTGATCACAAAAAACACTGGTCGTCAGCGGCGGGATGGACCAGGCGGTGGGGGCCATTGGCTCCGGAAACATCCAGCCGGGCATCATCTCCGAATCAACCGGGGCTGCGCTTGCCATCCAGGTCGACTATTAACGACACAAGTATGGCGGAAAAACAAAAAATTCCTGTCTATGTCCACAGCGTACCCGGCAGGTACCTGGTTGTGCCGGTCTGCCCAACGGCTGGCATGGCGTTCAAATGGCTGCGTGACCAGTTTTTCCAGGCTGAAATGCAGGTAGCGCAAGAAAAGGGAATGGATGCGTATGACCTTATGACAAAGCAGGCCGCCTCGGTCTCCGCCGGATCAGACGGTTTGGTGATGCTGCCACACCTGAGCGGCGCATTCAGCCCGAACATCAATCCCCGGGCCCGCGGGTCTTTCACCGGGTTCACCCTCAGTCATACACGGGCGCATTTCATCCGCGCGGTCATGGAAGGTGTGGCTTTCCTGTTGAAACAAAACATAGATAGCATCGCCCAGACGGGTATTACCATGCGCGAAATCATCGCCACAGGCGGTGGAGCACGTAGTAGTTTATGGAACCAGATCAAGGCAGATGTGTGCAATCTGCCGGTGGCAACATTGAATAACGAAGAGACAGCCCTGGTGGGTGATGCCATCCTGGCGGGAACAGCCAGCGGCATCTTCGCTTCCATTGAGGAGGGCTGTCAACGCATGGTTGCCATTCAGAAAAGAACCCTGCCTGGGCGGGATCAGGAATGCTACCATAGCGCGTATGCCAGATATCTGGCATTGGATGAGCAATTATCGGGTTATTACACTGATTACTATAAACTTTAACCCGGCAAATAATCAATTAATGGAAAGGAAACAAGAAATGACAAACAAACCCAAAGTCGGCATCCTGGCAATGGCATTGCTGGAGGATGATTACAACAAGACCGCGCACGTGCGTCCAATGGCACAAAAAGTGGCGGACAAGATCGCCGGCATCATCGGAAAATATGCGCAAACCGTTTGCCCGCCGCTGGTGGAGGAAGAACACCAGGCGGAAGCAGCGGCGCGCCATGTTCAATGCTGCTGGTGTGGACCTCATCGTAGCGGTGGAAATAGCCTACACCAAGGGCGATTGTCCCGATGCGCTGTTTCCTCAACACCACTGCGCCGGTGGTGGTCTGGAACACTCAGCAAATTGAATTCTTGCCGGAAGATGCCGATTTTGACCTGATCATGGTAAATTCTGGCATGGCAGGTGTACCGGAGATGACCTCCGGGCTGCTGCGTATTGGTCGGCCTTTCTGGATGGTCACCTCACTGATGGATGACCCGGCCGGGCATGACAAGCTGGCCCAGTATATCCAGGCAGCCGGCATCATCCGGCGTCTGAATACTGCCCGCGTCGCCGTCTTCGGCCATGCTTTTGAGGGCATGACCGACCTGATGATCGATCAATTGAATTTCCGCCAGTATGTCGGCCCGGTCTGCTGGCCGGTGGAGCCGGAAAAGGTGGCGGTTGCCATGCAGCAGGTTAATGACAAGGAAGTCACGGCCCTGGTAAAGAAGGAAAGCGACCGTTACAAAATTGATATCGCCGCCGAGCCAGTTGGAACGTTCCTGCCGACTGGCACTGGCACTGGAAAAGGTGACACGCGAAGGAAAATTTGACATGGTGGCATCCTTCGACCAGGTTTGGATGACTGACCCGCGCGTGGGCATCATCCCTTCCTACGGAACCGGCCGACTGTGCGAGTTGGGCATACCCACCTCCACTGAAGCGGATATCACCACCGTGACGGCCATGCTCGATCTTGCAGGAATTGGCTGGCAAAGCCACCTTCCTTGAGAATTACGTGATCGATTTCAAGCGGGACGCCATCATCCTCTCGCACGACGGGCACGGCAACCCGGCCATGGCCGCCAAAGAAAGCGATGTGGCCATCAAGCACAGCATTTATTATGAGGGAGTGAACGGATTCGGTGCCGGGCTTGGAGTTTGCTTACGCTGCTGGTCCGGTGACCAACCTGGCCTGGTGCAGGTTGATCAGACGCTGGCGATTGATCGTATCTGAAGGAGAGTCAATCGCCATCAAACCGCGGCCTGTGGCTGCGCCGCAAATGCTGTTCAAACCCAAGTCATTGCCGATCACGGATTGGTGCAATGCATGGTGCAAGGCAGGTTCACCGCATCACCAGGCGCTGGCTTTCGGACATTTGAGCGAACCGATTAAGATTCTGGCCGCCATGCGCGGGTTTGATGTGGTCGAAGTTTAGGTCAATGCAATGATGATGGAGGAATCCATGAAAAACAATGGTCAATTACCCGGGGCGGCAGAACGCCGCTCGCAGATCGCCCAAATGGTCATGGAAAAGAACAAGGTGCTGGTGGCGGACCTGGTGGAAATGTTCAATGTCACAGAAACCTCCATCCGCCGCGACCTGACCATCCTGGAAAAAAACAGGCGCCTCAAGCGCGTCCATGGGGGAGCTATTCCGGTTCCGGGTAATTTCCGCACGGATTCCTACGCAGAAAAAGAGAAATTGCACATCCTTGAAAAAGAAAGCATCGGTGCCGCCGCTGCCGCCATGATCCAGCCGGGAAACATCATCCTGCTTGATTCAGGAACAACCCCGCTGCAGGTGGTGCGGCATATTCCCCAATCTCTAAGGGTTGGCAACCTGATCACCCTGGTGACCAATTCCATCCCGGTGGCGGAAGAAGTGCTCACATGGCCTTCGCCCAACCTGAACATCCTCGGCGGGGTGTATCTCCCCGATTACCAGGCGACCATCGGGCCGCAGACCATCAGCCAATTGCATGAGCTCACCGCCGACATCGCCTTTCTGGGCGCGGATGGGTTGACCATTCATGGTGGCTCGACTACGGCTAATGTACTGATGGCGGAAGTAGACCGCTTGATGGCGGAACAGTCACGTAAGGTGGTGCTCATAACCGATAGTTCCAAAATTGGCCGGATGGGGTTTGTGCCGGTCAAACCGGTCAATGCCTTTGATGTGATCATCACCGATGACAAAGCTCCGGCGGATTTTGTGCAGGCAGCTCGCTCCGCTGGGGTTGAGGTGCTGCTTGTCTGAACGGGGGCTCGTTTAATGTTCACCGGTTTTTCCATTGAACCGCCCTTTTTCGAGATAGGTCCCAAAGCCTATCTCTTTGGTGAAAAAGCACTGGATCTGGCACTACATGCCGAAGAGATCAGTGCGCGCTATGATGTCCGTATCATTCTTACCCCGCAATACACGGATATCTATCCCATCGCAAAGGCAACCCGAAACCTGCTGGTTTTCGCTCAGCACATGGACAGCCTGCCTGTTGGACGGGGAATCGGTTCGGTGCTGCCGGAAGCGGTTAAAGCCGCCGGTGCCAGGGGCGTACTGCTTAATCATGTGGAAAAGAGGTTGAACCAGGCACAGATACGGGAAACCATCCGGCGGGCGGATGAGGTGGGCTTGGCAAGCATGGTCTGTGCAGATACCCCGGAGGATGCAGCGTTAATGGCTGAATTACGGCCAAATATCGTCCTGGCTGAGAGCCCGCTGTTGATCGGCGAAGGGAAACGCAGCAGCGATGACCAGGCAGAGATCGAACGCATCAATCACATGGTATGGGCGGTTGATGACCGCATCCGCGTGCTGCATGGCGCAGGCATCCGCGACGCGCAGGATGTGTACCAGGTGGTGAAATGCGGCGCGCAGGGCAGCGGGTCAACCAGCGCTGTGGTGCTGGCAGAGAACCCGGCACAAGTTTTGGAGGAAATGATCAAAGCCATGCGAAAAGCATGGGATGAGATTCATCCGCACAAGGAGAATTAAGGCTGATGGTTTACACACAGGCGATCAAGGTTCAATCAAATTTAGTCCCCACATTCCACGATGTGACCGGGGAAGCCAAAAAAGCATTACAAAAATCGGGGGTTAAAAATGGCATTATGGTGGTTTATTCACAACACACCACCTGCAGTGTCCTCATCCAGGAGGAATCGCATGATGAGACCTATCATGGCATTAAGAACATCATGCAGGACCTGTTGGATGCACTGCAGAAAATTGTCCCCACCTGCACTCATGAAGGCACATATTTACATCCAGGCCCCAGACATATTGAAGATGCTGTAAGCAGGAATGAATTGCCGTCATGGAGTTTGAATACTGACGCGCACGTCCGCTCGGTCCTCCTCGGGCGCTCTGAGTCCATCCCCATCAATAACGGTCAATTGGAATTGGGCGAATTCGGCCGCATCTATTTCGCCGATTTTGACCAGGTGAGAGCCAGGGAACGCACGGTACGCTTTCAGATTATCGGCGAATAAAACCAGCAGCAAAGAGACAGTTTTTCAATAAGAATTTCAATTGGATTTTTGAGTAAACATAATCAATAGCGAAAAAAGAATAAATCCCATCCCCGCCAATAAGGTAAAGTTGAGATTGGCAAAATCGACAAAACCCTGGTTGACAAGCGTACCGCCCATATAGGAGGAATATTTGTAGGTTTGCGAGCTGAACTGTACCGGATTGTAAATACCTACTAAAAACAAGGTCAGGCCGGCAAGGAAAATGGTTGTAAGTTGTAATTTTATTTTGCTGCTAAATTCCCGTGCCATCAGCCATGCGGTTCCAGCCCATAGGAATGCGGTGAGCCAGAGACCATAATACGCAATCGGCCATCCGTAATCCCCTAAAGGACTGTTGGGTGAAAATAAAAGCATGCCGACCCAGGGCATGACCGGTGAAATGATTCCGACGAAGATTGAAAAAATCAACGCGGATTTTTGCAATGCGTTATAGCGTTGAGTAAATAATAGATAGATCAATCCACCCAGAATGCCAAGGCATCCGATCCAGTATTTGATCTGTGCAATAGTTGCCATCAACGGACTGCGCAGGAAGAAAAACACGAAGGGAGCGATGATTAGGATCAATGCGCCCAGGACAGGCAGCCAGTGAAACATTTTAATATTCGGGCGAAATGTTCGCCCAAATCTGAACAGTGCAAAAGCGCCCGCCAGGGCGGCAAAGCCGTAAGCGATGGGCGCCATCAGGTCATTATCAAAGACCTGCCCATCTTGCAGCAAGGTCCAGAATTGCCAGGCGCCAATAAATACCAGCGCAAAGACCATTAATCCAAAAGCTTTTTGTGTTGATTCTTTGGTGTTTTCCATGATTCCTCTCAATATTCATTGATGTTGAATATAACATTATTAACCATTCTTTACTGGCATGTCAATATATCCAGAGGATTACTCAATGACAGGTAGCGCCCCTCCGGCTCAGTTGGTTCCAGAAGCCAAACAGTAGCTCTCGGTTTGGTTTGAAAATTCGATACTCGTGAATTCCCTCTATTCATTCTACTAACATTCGCGAGGAGCAACGCGACAAAGCGATCTCATCAGAAAGTAAAAACTCACTTTCTGATTCAGCCGCCGCCATCGTCGGTGTCTGTTGTTGTTACACTCTGATTTGTAGGGCGGGATTCACATCCCGCCCATATGATTTACGTCCCCCAATCCCTCAGATAAAGAAAATCATACCCCACCGTGCGCTGGCTCAACTTCGCCACCGGCGGCATGATGCGCTTGAATTGATACCTGCGTATGCGCGCCGCCACCGCCTCCACGAACTTCTGTGCAAATCCCGCCTGCACGCATTCCTCCGGCGTGTAGCGTTCATCCACCAGCAGGTACAGCAGCTGGTCCACCTCGGCATACGTGAATCCCAGTTCGCCCTCGTCCGTCTGCCCCGCCCACAGGTCGGCCGTCGGCGGCTTGTCAATGATCACCTGCGGCACACCCAATGCTTTCGCCAGCTGGCGCAGCTGTGTCTTGTACAGGTCGCCCAGCGGATTGATTGCGCAGGCGGAATCCCCATACAAAGTGGAATAACCCAGCAGGATCTCGGTCTTGTTGCTGGTGCCCACCACCAGCCCGTTGAATACCGCCGACTGGTCATACAGCACGATCATGCGCATGCGTGCCAGCACGTTCCCCAGCCGCACTTGTCCATCTCTTTGTATTGCCGGATCAGCCCGTCCGCCATGTCGGTGATCGGGATGGTCGCGGATTGCACCCCCAGCGCATCGATCACCAGCTGGGCATGCTCCAGCGAATCCGCCGAGGAGGTCTTGTACGGCATGCGCACCGCCAGCACGTTTTCCGCCCCCAGCGCTTCAGCTGCCAGGTAGCACGACACCGCCGAATCCACCCCGCCGGAAAGACCCACCAGCGCCCGCTTCATTCCCACCCGCGTGATTTCGCGTGCGGATGAAGCCGGTCAGGATGCGCCGTACCAGTTCGGTATTAATGGTGTCAGATCTGCCATCTCATCTACCTGTGTTGTTCCTCGGCTGGCTCAGGATGCGGTTGAGTTCGCGCTGCACCAGCGCAGTGCGTTCATCCCGCAACAGCGGCAGGCGCGCGCGGCTGCGGTGCAGTTGATCCAGGTCCAGGGTCGTCACGGTCAGTCCCTCTTCTTCGTAGGGTGCCTGGCACACCAGCTCCCCGTCCGGGTTGAAGATGGTCGAACCGCCCCAGAAGTGCAGCCCGTCCTCGTAACCCACCCGGTTGGCATGCACCACAAAGGAGGTGTACAGGCCGGCATAGGCCTGGTTGATCGCTTCCACCCAGCGCGAGGTGCCCAGCTTGGCGTCTGCGCTGATGCCCCTGCCCGGCGAGGCCGAGCTGAACAGGAAGAGGTCCGCCCCATCCAGCCACAGCAGGTAGGGCGGCGAGGCGTGCCAGAAATCCTCGCAGATCAGCATGCCCATCCGCCCGAATCTTGTATCGAAGGCCTGCACCGCATCCCCCCAGGCAAAGAAGCGCCCCTCGTCGAACATGCCGTAGGTCGGCAGGTACACCTTGCGGTGCACATGCACGATCTTGCCCTGCGAGAGGTACGCCGAGGAGATGAAAAAGCGGTTGCGCTCATCCTCCTCCGGGAAGCCGACCACCAGGTCCAGCTTCTGGCTGACCTTGAGCAGCTCCGCCAGCAGCGGGATCGCTTTCCGAAGCACGGCAGGCCACCGCCGGCACCAGGTCCTGCAATACGTAACCGGTTAATGAAAGTTCGGGGAAAACCAGCAGCTCTGCCCCCTGGGCCAGCGCATTCCCGGCCAGCTCCAAATGTTTGGCCAGGTTCTTTTCCGGGCAGCCCAGGCAGGTGTTGATTTGTGCCAGACCAATGGTTAATTTCATAATTACCTGAAATGGCTGCAATTATCATACCATAGCGATATATATTGCGAGCTGACCGTACCTTCACTTCTGTCATCGCGAGGAGGCTGCCAGCCGACGTGAGCATCTCCAATGCCAAAAACCAATTAATGATTCGGTTGTCGCCCTCACCATCATTTATGAAGCATCCAATCAATATTCTGCAAATATTTTTTTCTTGGCCGCTGATGGCTGCCGCTCAAGAAAATTGGTAAAAATTGCGATAATAATGAATGTAAAATTCGGGAAGGATTGCCATGCGTATCTTAGGATTAGTCAACATCTTTTTAATCGAAACCGAAACAACTAAGAAGGGCATCTCGGGCAGAGCCAGCTCGACAAGTAAAAAAAAGCCAAACCTGCAAAGGCCGGTAATACAACTTCGTAAAAATTGATACCGGAAATACCAGAAAGTTCAAAAAACAGGAAGTAAAATATTTATAAAGGAGTTGACCAATGGCAAAGAACAAAGCCGGCAAGAAAACCGTAAAGAAAGCGGTAAAGAAGGAAATTAAAAAGGCAGTTAAGAAAGCGCTGAAGAAAGAATCCAAAAAGGCAGAGAAGAAGGCTGCCAGGTAAAATTAAGAAGACCCATAATTAATTTCACACTGATGGAGCTGGCGTCCTCGCCAGCGCATTAAATATAGCGCCGACGTCTCGTCGGCGTTTGGTTACACTATAAACCCCCGTTTTTTATCACTTACACTGATAAAGCTGCCGCCCCCGCCAGTGCATGCTCATACTTTCAATCCCCGCTTTTTGATCTCCTCAAGGATTTTCCCATGCAACGGCCGGCATGTGCAACGCCTGGCATGTTCCAAATGCCATTCAATTCGCTGCTCCAGGGTCGCATTTTTAGGCATTTTGTGAGTTGAATGCCACTCCTTATTGATCTTCATCAGCTGCCCTTTTTAGATGATCTCGGATTTTCAATCTTCCGCTATTCGTTCCTGCAAAAACGAAAAACTTCGTTTTGATTGGTTTCCAATCACCTGTCCGTTTTTGTCGAAGCGTTCTGCATGAGCAGAACGCGGAGATACCCGCGCCGGGCAGCCTCAGGATGCCCAGGCGCAGGGCATACGGACTGCGGCACTCCTCGCAAGTTTTCAGCCTTCTTACAGGTCAATGGTGAACTTGCCATCCTGGTAGACCAGTTGGTCGTCAATGTGGATCTTCCCGCCCTGCTTCAGGTCGCAGATCATGTCCCAGTGGATATCGGATTTGTTGACGCCCAGCGTCTCGGCATAGCTCTTGCCCAATGCCAGGTGGAAGCTCCCGCCGATCTTTTCATCGAACAGGATGTTGCCTGTAGCGCGCGTGATGCCCTCGTTGGTGCCGATGGCGAACTCGCCCAGGAAGCGCGCCCCCTTGTCAATATCCAGCATTTTGTTCAGGTAAGCCTCGTTCTTTTCCGCTGTGGCGCGTACGCATTTGCCGTCCTTGAATTCCAGGCGCACCCCGCTCACCTGTGAACCCTGGTACACGGTCGGATAGGTGAAGTGCACCTGGCCGTTGGCGGAATTCTCAATGGGAGAGGTAAATACTTCGCCGTCAGGCACATTAACCTCGCACGCGCAGCTCTTGAACGGGCGTCCATCGATGCGCAGGTGCAGGTCGGTGCCGGGTGCGGTGATGTGCACGCTCTTCTTGCCCTTCAGCCACTCCACTAGTTTGCCCTGCTGGGCGGCCACCTTTTTCCAGTAGCCGACCGGGTCATTCATGTCCGGCATGCAGGCATTGAAGACAAAATCGCTGTAATCCTCCAGGCTCATTTCAGCGTCCTGTGCATAGGCGTTGGTCGGGTAAAGCGCCAGCACCCATTTCAGTTTGCCTTCCGTCTCGCGTTCCAGCATGCGCGTCACCACCCGCCCGCTTTCGGAAAAGAATTTTGCCACCTTGCCCGGGTCGAGCTGGGTCAGCTCGCGCGTGTTGGTTTCGCCCTGAATGCGGAAGCGTGCATCCACTGTTTCCATTAAGTCCATATAAGGCTGCATAATCCCGCGGAACTGTTCCGGCTGGGCGTAACGGATGACGTTGTAAAAATATCCCTCGGTATACGGTGAAATGAACGGATAGGCGCCCAACTGCAGGCATTGCTTGAAGATTTCGTTCAGCAGCGGTTCCGAGCCGCTCTCACCGTGGATGAGCACCTTCTGCTTGGGCTTGACTCCGATGGAGTAGTTCACCAGCAGGCTGGCCAGTTTTTCTGTGCGTTGATCAGTCATGTCTTCTTTTCTCCCATGTGTGAATTGATGCCGGATATTTTATACTATATTCATCTCTACAGTGTGTCAGGAGGTGCGCCTTGTCAGCCAGCATCACATTCTACGGGCATGCCACATTGGGCATTCAAACCGGGAAATATCACTTGATTGTCGACCCGTATTTCACGGGCAACCCGGCTTGCAAAACGAAACTTGAGGATGTTCAGGCGGATTACCTGCTGGTCACGCACGGGCACGGCGACCACCTTGGCGACGCCGTTGCACTTTCAAAGCGAACGGGGGCGCAGGTCATCTCCAACACCGAGGTGGGCGATTGGTTGGAGAAGCAGGCTGTGAAAACCAAACCCCTGCAGGTGGGCGGCAGCTGGCGCTTCCCCTTTGGCCATCTGCGCATGACCTTTGCCCTGCACAGCTCCTCCCTGCCGGATGGCAGCTGCGGCGGGTTGGCAGGTGGTTTCGTGCTCACGACGCTGGAGGATGAAAAGCTTTACCTGGCGGGCGATACCGGTTTGTTTGGCGATATGACCCTCATCGGCGAGGAAGGGACTTGACCTGGCTGTGTCTGCCCATCGGCGGCCTGTATACCATGGATCCGGCGGACGCTCTGCGCGCGGTCAAGCTGCTCAAACCGCGCTGGTCATTCCCATCCATTACAACAGCGTCAAGAGTCTGCAGCAGGATGTTGACCAATGGAAGCAGCAGGTGGAGCAGCAAACCCCCGCGAAAGTGGTGATTCTCAAACCGGGCGAATCGTATCAATTGCCAATTTTCTGAATTGATATTTAAAAAATATTGTATAAAATAAATTTAATCAAAATAAAGAGGGACCCTTATGACACTTGAAATTGAAATTAATCGAATTCAGCAACTTCTTCGAGAAGGAAGGTTTACAAATGAGGCAGAGGTGAAACAAGGAATTGTTCTGCCGATTCTTCAAGCATTAGATTGGCCAATTTCTGATATTAATATTGTTATTCCTGAATATTCTGTTGCGGGGAGAAGAGTTGATTATGCATTATGTCCCCCATTGACAGAGCAGGCAAAGGTTTTCATAGAAGCCAAAGCTGTTGGAAATATTGAGGGTGGAGATCAGCAATTATTCGAATATGCCTTTCATCAAGGAGTTCCTTTATTAGTTCTAACTGATGGGAAAGAATGGAATTTTTATTTACCTAGTGAGCCTGGAAACTATCAAGAACGCAAGGTGTATAAAATAGACCTTCTTGAACGTGATCCAAATACTAGCAAGGAAAAATTTTATAGATATCTACAATTTTCAAGGGTATCACAAAATCAAGCACTTGAAGATGCGAGAAAAGATTTACGAGAATTAACAACGCGAAATGTCGCTGAAAGAAATATTTCTCGTGCTTGGCAAGCAATTCTTCGTGAACATAATGATATTTTAATGGAGTTACTAATAGAAAGAGTTGAGGACATGTGTGGTATACGCCCTGAAAGTTTGGCTTGCGAAAATTTCATTGACAGTCTTCTAACGAATAATCCGCGTCCTGAGATTACCCCCACACCTCAAAGAAATAATATTCGTGAAGGAACAAATCGAATAACCCAAAATCAAATCGGATACAAATTTTTTGGGAAGTCATATCATATGCAATATGCCAGAGACGTAATGATAGATATTATCAAACGTCTTGCGGAAAGAGATTCGACTTTCTTGACAAGATTTGAAACAAGAGCACGTGGAAGGACGAGAAATTATATAGCTAGAAATAAAATGGACTTATATCCTGGAAGAAACGATCTTTGTGAAAATGAATCACGAGAAATTGTATCAGGGTGGTGGATTGGGGTTAATCTTAATAAATTGACTATAGACAAGATATTAAGAATCGCTCTTGAAGTTGCACAAATAACAAAAGGTCAAGATGTTGATTATTACTTAGGTGTCTAGATTTTTAAGATAACTATTTTCTCTTTCAAGAATTGATAGTTTTTGCCAGCAATTGCTCTGTATCATCCCATCTGTGATTGGGTGATATGAACCAAACCAAACCTGCCAAGGATAAATTTTACACATTAACCATCGCTGAGCGCCTTCAGCAGCTGGCTGATTCCGGCTGCCTGGATGCAGATGAGCTGGCTGCCCTGAGCGGCAGCACTGGCCTCACTCCGGCACAGGCAGACCACATGATTGAAAACGTGGTCGGCACTTACGCCCTGCCGCTGGGCATTGCCCGCCATTTCGTGGTCAATGGGCGCGAGGTGCTGGTGCCGATGGTCATCGAGGAACCCTCGGTGGTGGCTGCCGCATCATTCATGGCGCGCCTGGCTGCCGCCGGGGGCGGTTTCACTGCCAGTTGCACTCCCCCCGAAATGATTGGCCAGATGCAGATCCTGGATGTGCCTGATCTGCAAGCGGCAAGCGAGCAATTATTGGCAAATAAAAAAAAGTTGCTTGCCGCCGCGGCAGTGGACCCCATGCTGCAAAAACTGGGCGGCGGACCGCGTGACCTGCAGGTTCGCCAGTTCGAAGATTCCCCAATTGGTCCTTTCCTGGTGCTGCACCTGGTCATGGATGTGCGCGACGCCATGGGTGCCAATGCCATCAACACCGCCCTGGAAGCTCTTACCCCGCTGGTGGAACAGCTTAGCGGCGGGAGTGTCCTATTGCGCATCCTTTCCAACCTGGCTGACCGCCGCCTCGCCAAATCATCCTGCCGCATTCCCCTGGCCGAATTGGCTTTTAAGGACTACCGCGCCGAACAGGTGCGTGATGGCATCATTGCCGCCTGGGCTTTTGCCGCGGCTGACCCTTACCGCGCCGCCACCCACAACAAGGGCATCATGAATGGCGTGGATGCCGTCGTGCTTGCCACCGGCAATGACTGGCGCGCAGTGGAAGCCGGAGCGCATGCCTATGCCGCCCGCAATGGCATTTATACCAGTCTCAGCCGCTGGTGGAAGGATGAGAATGGTGACCTGATGGGTGAACTGGAAATGCCTATGGCGGTTGGCATTGTCGGCGGCGCCACCCGCGTACACCCAGCGTGCCAAAGCTGCTCTGAAACTGATGGGTGTTAAGACCGCATCAGATCTGGCGCGAGATCATCGTTTCGGTCGGGCTGGCCCAGAACCTGGGCGCCCTGCGCGCGCTTGCCACTGAAGGCATCCAGCGCGGGCATATGAGCCTGCACGCCCGCCAGGTGGCGGTGGCGGCTGGTGCGCCCGGGGAACTGGTTGATCCGCTGGCCCGGCAATTAGTTGCACGAAAACAACATTCGCATCGAACGAGCCCTGGAAATCCTGCAAAGACTGGAGTCAAGAAGTGAATCCGCAAAAAACTGCTGAAAAAGAATCGCTGCTTATTAAAACCCGCCCGCCCGGTGGGTATTGTCGGTTATGGCGCTTATGTGCCCATGTACCGCCTGCCGGCAGCCGAGGTGGCCCGCGTGTGGGGCGGCACGGATGAAGGTCTGCCGATCAAGGAAAAAGCGGTGCCCGGACTGGATGAGGATGTCGGTCACCATGTCCATCGAAGCCGCCCGCAATGCCCTTGCGCGTGCCGGTATTGATCCCGAATTATTGCGCGCGGTGTGGGTCGGCTCGGAATCGCATCCCTACGCGGTCAAACCCAGTTCCACCATCATTGCCGAAGCCATTGGCGCATCACCCCACATCCAGGCGGCTGACATGGAATTTGCCTGCAAGGCTGGCACCGAAGCCATGGTGCATGGCTATGGGGCTGGTCGGTTCCGACATGGCCGACTATGCCCTCGCCATCGGCGTCGATACCGCCCAGGGCAAACCCGGTGATGCCCTGGAATTCACCGCCGCGGCTGGCGGCGGCTGCCTTTGTCATCGGTCCGGCTGAGGAATCACTGGCAGTCATCAACTCCACCTATTCCTATCGTCACCGACACGCCTGATTTCTGGCGGCGCGAATACCAGCGTTACCCCGAACACGGCCAGCGCTTTACCGGCGAACCGGCTTACTTCAAGCATGTCCTCACCGCTGCGCGCGAACATGATGGAAGCCAGCGGCACCACCGCGGCGGATTACCAGCATGTCGTCTTCCACCAGCCCAATGCCAAATTCCCTCAGCGCGCGGCCAAGCAGCTTGGTTTCAAAGAGGAACAGATCAAAACCGGTTTGCTTTCGCCCATCATCGGCAATACCTATGCCGGCGCTTCCCCCATCGGCTTGACCGCCATCCTGGATATTGCCAAACCAGGTGAGCGCATCCTGATGGTCTCCTATGGCTCCGGTGCCGGTTCGGATGCACTGGACCTCACCGTGACCGAAAAGATCAATGATCGGCGTGAGCTGGCTGCCTCCACGCAGAGCTATATTGACCGCCGGGTGGAGATGGACTACGCCACCTATGCCCGCTACCGCGGCAAGCTGGCTTTGAAATGAGCGCTGTAATGGATGAGGTCATTATCGCCGGTATCGGCCAGGTGCCGGTCGGGGAACACTGGCAGCTTTCCCTGCGCAACCTGGCGGCCCGCGCCATGTTGGATGCCATTAAAGATGCCGGTGAGTCTTAAGCCGCAGGCCATCTATGTCGGCAATTTCCTGGCATCGGTGGCATCCGGGCAGGCCAACCTGGGCGCGCTCATGGCGGAATGCATCAATTTGTCTGGCGTGGAATCCTTTACTGCCGAGGCGGGTGAGGCATCTGCCGCGGCAGCTCTTGCACCTGGCCTGGCAAGCGGTCAAGTCCGGGCTGGTGGAAACCGCCCTGGTCATTGGCGTGGAAAAGTACACCGATGTGGTCGGTACCGAAATGGATAGCGCAATTGCCCAGACCATGGACTATGACTTTGAGGGCATGCAGGGTTTGTCCATTAGCGGCACCGCCGCCCTTTTAATGCAGCGTTACATGCATGAATACCACGTGGCAAGGGAGGCCTTTGCCGCCTTCCCTCTTATCGCCCATGCCAACGCGGTCAATAATCCCAATGCCTTCTACCGGCGTGCCATCTTGCTGGCTGACTATCAGAAAGCCGGGCTGGTCAGCGACCCGCTCAATCTATTTGATGTTGCCCCCTATGCGGATGGCGCTGCCGCCGTGCTGCTTACCCGCCGATCCAATCTCCCCAAAGGATTCTCCTACCCGCTGGTATCCATCAGCGCATCCAGCCTGGTTACCGATACCCTCGCCCTGCATGACCGGCCCAATCCGCTCGCTTTCGATGCCGCCCGGCTCTCAAACGAACGCGTTTTACAGCAGGCCGGCATTCCCCGCGAACGGGTGGACTTGTTCGAATATTGGGATGCCTTTTCCATTTACGCCGTCCTCTGCCTGGAATCAGCTGGTTATGCTGCGCCGGGCAGCGGTTGGATGCTTGGACAGGATGGCAGTCTGGATCTAAAAGGTCGCCTGCCGGTGGCCACCCTGGGTGGTCTCAAAGCGCGCGGTTTCCCCCTGGGAGCCGCGGGCGCATATCAGCTGGCGGATGCCGTCACCCAGTTGCGCGGCCAGGCCGGACAAAACCAGGTGCAGGGTGCACGTGTTGCCCTGCTGCAATCCCTGGGTGGACCGGCCTCCACGTCCGTCTCCCATATTCTGCGCCTGCTTTAGCCAACCCGGAGCCTATCAAAACCTATCACTGAAAACGGATAGTTCCTGATAGCGGCAGCCCAATACACTAATGACACTCAACAACGAATAGAAGGAGCAAGACGTTATGGAAATACCGCGACATTGGCGGCTGCAAAAACAGCGTTACTCTCTGACCGGTGAGGTCTGCCCTCACTGCCAGGCCAGGATCTTCCCCGCACGGGATGTCTGCCCGGAGTGTGGCGGCGAAGCCAAAAAACCCTTCGTCTTCAGCGGACGTGGCAAAGTCTATTCCTTCACGGTCATGCACAGTGCCCCCGCTGGTTTTGAACGCAATGCTCCCTACACCGTCGCCCTGGTTAAACTCGAGGAAGGCCCGGTGGTGACTGCCCAGCTCACCGACCTGGGCGCCAAAAAGGCCGAGATCGGCATGCCGGTCGAGATGGTCACCCGCCGCATACGTGAGGATGGTGACGAGCGCGGTATGCTCATTTATGGGTATAAATTCCGGCCGGTGCTAAAACCAATCTAAGAAATCTATCCAAATTGGTAAAAAAGCACTCTTTGCAAAAGGAGTGCTTTTTTTATTACACCTCACAAAGGATCAATGGAAAAAAGATACAATAAAAATATGAACGAAATCACTTTACTATATTTCGATGGTTGTCCATCCTGGCAGCCTGCATTGGAAAACCTAAAACAGGCCGTTAAAATCGAGGGAATTTCAGCCAAGGTCGGGTTGATAAAAATTGAGGACAACGAACAGGCGCAACGGGAACAGTTCCTTGGGTCACCTTCCATTCACGTGAATGGTATCGATTTGTGGCCAGAAGAACGCAATCGTTATTCGTTAAGCTGCCGGGTTTATAAGACACCCGATGGTATAAAAGGCTCTCCCACCATCGAAATGCTGCGCGGGCGATTACGAGAAGCAATCCTTTAAATCAGAAATTAAAATTACTCACCACCCGCGCCACTCTTGTGCTGACAGAGTTGGTTATATCGGTTAATGTTACGGTTGGTGCTTAGACCGAATTAAAAATGATTTTCAAGGTTTTCCCGAAAATGTGAAGGCCTTTTTTTGTAATTACTACAAGAAGTTGATACCTCTTACCAAACCCAAAAATTTCTACTAAGCTATACTATTTTAAAAAAGGTTTTAATTATGATCAGTCGCATTTGGCACGGATGGACTACCCCCGCCAACGCAGATAAATATGAGTCATTGCTTAAAGAAGAGGTCTTCGTCGGCATCTTCAACCGGCACATACCCGGGTTTAAGAGCATTCAACTCCTGCGCCGTAATGTCGGTCAGGAGGTCGAATTCATCACGATAATGTTGTTCGATTCGCTGGATGCCGTGCGCGAATTTGCCGGGCAGGATTACGAATTGGCTGTGGTGCCGCCCAGGGCGCGGGCAGTCTTATCCCATTTCGATGAACGCTCTAAGCATTACGAGGTCATTGAGTATCGGGATGCAATATCGCGGGGAAACATTTCCTGAAATGAGTTACAACGGGTAACGAATCAGCGTAGGGAGGATTCAAGCACCGAATTATTTTGGTTATCCAATGGGCAAATAAATAACGCAGATAGATCAGGCGATGGCTTTTTGTCAATATTGGTCGAAAACTTAGATCTCGATATCAGCTCAGATCTATTCCGAACAAGTTTCGTAATAATTTGGCATCCTATAAATAAACTCAATGGTCGTTACAAATTAGACTACCTTAGAGGAGTGTAAGAATTTTTCAACTGGGAACAAAACACCATATCACTTTGGTATGATGAAGCAGAGATAATGGACGATAAACAAAATAAATTTTTGTAAACTATTTGGAAAAAGCTACTGATGATTGTAAATAATTGGAGTTGAAATGGGAAAAAGTGTTGAATTAAAAACAAAGGTCAATGCCGCAAGCGTGGAAGACTTTCTCAATTCTGTAACCGATCAACAAAAACGCGAAGATAGTTTTGAGATCCTCAAATTAATGGAGCAGGTGACAAAAGAGGCGCCAAAAATGTGGGGGACAAGTATTGTGGGTTTTGGCAGTTATCATTACAAGGGTGCCAGCGGACGAGAGGGTGATTGGTTCATGACCGGCTTTTCCCCTCGTAAACAGAACCTGACGCTTTACCTGATGGGAGGTTTTGATCAACATAAAGATTTGCTGCAAAAATTGGGCAAGTATAAAACCAGTGTCGGGTGTTTGTATATCCAGAAATTGGCGGATGTGGATAAAAAGGTTTTAAAGGAACTTGTCGCTGGATCTGTAAAAACAATGCAGAAACAGTCAAAATAAAAATCAAAGCGTTGCCTTCAATCTAACCTGATGACCGTCCGGATTGCGCCCTTTGGAGTTTTTTATAAGGGAAGTCTTCTAATTCTCTGGATATTAATAAACCTCATATGGTTGTTTTGTACGTGGAGAATTAATATATTTTAAAGGTTCTTAAATGAGAAAAATAATTGTTGCGGAATTTATCACATTGGATGGCGTGATCCAGGCGCCCGGCAGTGAAACAGAGGATATGGATGGCGGTTTTGTTTACGGTGGTTGGACAAGGCCTTTCTGGCACGACGACATCGGCGCTCATTTTTTTCAAGCCATGTCACAGGCGGATGCCCTCCTGCTCGGTAGAAAGACATGGCAGATCCACGCTACTGCATTTGAACCGATGGTGGGGGATCCTTTTGGCGACGCGATGAATGGCATTCAAAAATATGTTGTCTCCACCACTCTGAAAGATGCCTCGGCCTGGCGAAATTCAACCCTTATTCGTGAAAATGTGATCGAGAGGGTTCACCGGCTTAAGCAGCAGTCTGGCAGGGACATTCTCATGGACGGGAGCAGTGTGCTGGTCCATACGCTGGCCGGGAAGGACCTGGTCGATGAATACAGATTGCATGTTTATCCGATCGTGCTGGGTGGTGGCAAGCGTTTGTATCCGGCAGGTAAACAAAGAGAATTTAAGCTGGTGGAGGTATCCCCTCTTCCCACGGGAGTGGTGTTCATGCGGTATGAAAGAAGTCAAGGAAAATAATAATCAAATTAAAAATAATTTTTAGGTTTTTCTATGTATGAAGCCAAGACGAAACCGACCGCTATTTCAGTAGCATCTTATCTCGCCAGTATCCAGGATAATTCCCGCCGCAAGGATTGCGAACAGGTTGCTGCTTTAATGGAAAAGATCACTGGATGCAAGCCGCAGATGTGGGGCACCAGCATCGTCGGCTTTGACCAGTATCATTACAAATACGCCAGCGGGCATGAGGGCGACGCGGCAGTCGTCGGTTTTTCTTCCCGCAAAGGTGATATTACCATTTACCTGGATGGTTTCGAAAGCGCAGAAACCCAATCCCTGTTATCTCAACTCGGCAAGCACAAGACAGGCAAGGTTTGCCTGTATATTAAACGCTTGTCTGAAGTTGACCAGCAAGTCCTCGAGAAATTGATTCTTCATTCAGTGGCAGAGACAAGAAAGAAGTACCCAGAAGTGAGAAAGACGACATAAAACCATGACAACAAAAGAAGAAACGTTTTCCAATCGCTATTGGCAATATGCCATCTGGCTGGCCCTGTTTACCATCTTCTACAACTTGGCCGAGGGTCTGGTCTCCATCAGCTTCGGTGTCCAGGATGAAGCCCTGACCCTCTTTGGATTCGGCATCGATTCATTCATCGAGGTCGCCTCTGGCTTGGGCATCCTGGCCATGGTGTTGCGCATCCGTGCCAATCCTGATACCCCCCGCTCTCAATTTGAAAAGACTGCTTTGCGTATCACCGGCACCTCGTTCTATCTCCTCGCTGTTGGATTGACAGCTACCGCTATCATCAATCTTGTCACCGGGCACAAGCCCGAAACGACCCTGCCTGGGGTGATCATCTCCCTCGTTTCCATCTCCTTCATGTGGCTGCTGGTGTCAGCCAAGCGCCGTGTCGGGCATGCCCTCCATTCAGCCCCCATCCTGGCCGACGCCAACTGCTCGCTGGTTTGCATTTACATGTCGCTGGTTTTGCTGGCAGCCAGCTTTGTCTACCAGTTGACCGGCTTTGGCTTTATTGACAGTCTCGGCGCCATCGGTTTGATCTATTTCTCGGTCAAGGAAGGCCGTGAGGCTTTTGAAAAAGCCGCCGGTGCTGAAGCATGCAGCTGCGGCGAAGGTTGTGAATGTGAGTGAACACACCAAATAAAAGATCATCCGCCTTTGAGTGAGTACAGTACTAATTGCTAAACTTTTCGGTTATACAATAATCATAAGTTGATCCATTTCAGATGAAAGGATTCCTTGTGATGTCCAAAAAATTTATTTCAAATTTATGCACATGGTTCCTGCTATTGGTAATGCTTATTACCGGTTGCACACCTGCTCAGCCTGCCGAAAAAATGGAAATAAGCCAATCAGTTGACCGGGAAACAAAAGTTCCTTCCGGTGCAGTCAAGATGTATCCAGAAACTGATGTAACCCCCCCGCAGTTGCATTCAGTTGAATTTGAACAGCCTATCCCAATTCCCGGCCGGGTCAACACCGCTGGCGGCGAAGATGGCTCGTTCATCTCCGCGGATGGCAATACCCTGTTTTTTTTCTTCACCCCGGATGTGAGTGTGCCCGTTGAAAAACAGCTCCTCGATGAGGTCACTGGTCTTTATGTTTCCCAGAAGGTGAATGGCTTGTGGAACCAGCCACAGCGCATCCTGCTGCAGGATTCCGGTAAGTTGGCTTTGGATGGCTGTGAGTTCACCCTCGGCAACCGTATATGGTTTTGCTCCGCCCGCGAAGGCTTTTCCGGCATGAAATGGTTCACAGCGGATTTTACCAATGGACGCTGGCAGAATTGGCAATTGGCTGATTTTCCCGAATCGTACCAGGTGGGTGAACTGCATATCTCCGTGGATGGGAAGCAACTTTATTTTCATTCTGAGCGGCCGGGTGGCAAGGGCAATATGGATATCTGGAGGTCAACTCTTGTGAATGGCAAATGGCAGGAGCCGGTCAACCTGGAGGCGGTGAATACTCCCGATTTGGAAGGCTGGCCGGCTCTCAGTCCGGATGAAACTGAATTGTGGTTCTATCGCAATTACAGCATCTGGCGCTCAAAGAAGGTCAATGGCAGTTGGCAGCCGCCTGAGTTGATCATTTCCCATCTGGCAGGGGAACCAACTCTTGACCGGGAGGGCAATCTGTATTTTGTCCACCATTATTTCAAAGGCAACAAAATGATTGAGGCGGACATCTACGTGGCCTTTAGGAAAAAATGAATATAGCAATATCTGGAAGATAAAAGGTAAATGTAATCAGAAAAAACGGATTAAAAGAGGTGAGGAGAATGCAAATCAAATTCGTCAGTGTGTTTGTCAATGACCAGGCATCCGCTCTCAAGTTTTACACCGAAGTGCTTGGATTTAAGAAGATGGCTGATATCCCCCTGGGCGATTACCGCTGGTTGACCGTGGTTTCCCCTGACGGCATCGCAGGCGTTGAACTGGTGCTGGAACCGTTGGCTTTTGAACCTGCCCGCGTCTATCAGAAAGCGCTCTTCGATGCGGGGATACCTGCCACTGCCTTCATTACAATGGACATTCAAGCCGAATACCAGGATCTCAAAGAGCGCGGCGTGGTTTTTCGCGGCGAACCCCAAGAGAATGATCCGATCACCGCGGTGATATTTGAGGATACCTGCGGGAACCTGATCAATTTGGTTCAACCAGAATAATCAATCAAGTAAAAACGATTCAAAAAACAATCCTATAATATTAATAACCATGAGATAGAAAAATTATGCAAGCTTTCATAGGCATTACAGACTGGGATTGGTATGCACTTCTAAGCGGATTGCTAAATTTGGAAGAAGTCAATTTTTGGCAACCTTCAGGAAATCAACGATTCAAAGCATTGAGACCCGGGGAAATGTTTTTATTCAAGCTTCATAGTCCGAATGATTACATAGTGGGTGGAGGTTTTTTCGCATATTCAAGCATATTACCTGTATCTCTTGCTTGGGAAACATTTGGTTTTGCAAACGGGGCCGGCAGCTATGACGAAATGCGTACTCGGATAGAAAAGTATAGACGCCAAGTTGAGAATAGAATGGTTGATTATTCGATCGGCTGCATACTCATTGAACAGCCTTTCTTTTTCGAAAAAGCAAATTGGATACCAGCGCCCTATGACTGGAATCGAAATATTGTCCGGGGAAAATCGTATGACCTGATGATAGAGCCAGGTTTTTCTCTATGGAAAAGGATTCAATCATCAATGGCGGTTCAATATATACCAAATGAGGTTCGAGAGGAATCCCCGAGATATGGAGAACCTGTTTTAGTTCAGCCCCGCCTTGGACAGGCGTCATTTCGAATTCTAGTTACAGATGCTTATGAGCGGAAATGTACAATAACTAATGAGCGAACACTACCCGCATTGGATGTGGCTCATATCAAACCCTATTCTCAAAGTGGACAAAACATTATTTCAAATGGGTTGTTGCTCCGCAAGGATTTGCATGCTTTATTTGACAAGGGGTACATAACAATTGCCCCCTCAATGGAAATAGAGGTCAGCCGAAAAATTAGAGAAGAATTCGAGAATGGTCGAGATTATTACCACTACCAGGGCAATCGAATTCGAATGCCAAGAAATATTAATGACCGACCTTCATCAGAATTTCTTGAGTGGCACAACTATAATGTATATTTGGGCTGATTATTATCGTTTTTACCATTGGAGATTGACTTAGCACCAGTTAAAATTAAACCGGCAAGTACGTCAGTGCCCCCTCCCCTGGATTACGCAAAATGTCCCTAATCTAATTTGGCCAGCTTCTCACTCACCTCCCATAACTTTTTCCATGTTTCCCGCTTGTAGGAGTTGGCATTCGATTTCACCTGCCGGTTGTTTTCATCCCAATATCCGCCTGTGATGTCTTCCACCTCCGGGCTGGTGGCCAGGTACACGTAGGTTTCGGCCTGCTTTTCGGGTGTGATGGCCAGGCTGCGTTTCAGGTTGTAGATCTTGCGCAATGCTACCGGCAAATGTGTCAGGCGTTCATCCGGGATGGCCACGTTGGTCACCCGCACGCAATTGACCGTCACCCCGCTGCCTTTCAACCGTTCCGCCAGGTCGTAGGTGAACATCACCTGCGCCAGCTTGGCCTGATAGTAGGCATGCTGCCGCTGTATTTCTTCTCCCCGTTCAGGTTGTCAAATTCGATATCCAGGAACGGGTAGGCTACCAGGCCTTTGGATGCCACGGTGATGATGCGGCTGGGCGCGCTTTTTTTCATCATCTCCAGCAGGAGGTTGGTCATCAGGAACACGCCCACGTGGTTGGTGGCAAATATTGTTTCAATGCCATCCTCGGTCAGCGTGGGTTTGACCAGCGTTTGGTCGAAATTGGCGGCATTGTGGATCAATCCATCCAGCCTTTGGTGTTTCTTTTTGAATTCCTTGACAAAAACACGAATGGAATTCATCCGGCTCATGTCCACCAGCATCAATTCGACATTCTTGTTTCCGCTGGCGGTTTTGATTTCTTGCAGGGCTTTGCTTCCTCTTTCTTCAGACCGGCAGGCGATGATGACATTTGCACCCAATGCAGCTAGCTGGGTGGCAGCAGCCTTGCCGATCCCGGAATTGGCCCCGGTGATGATGATGGTTTTCGTAAGGGTGGTGTTCATGGTGATTAATCTACTCCTCGGTTGGATGAATAAGTGCATGAAAGTCCATTGATTATAAAGTGAAGTCTTGTTGGCTGAGGGAGTTTGAATGATTTTCCATTTTTATTTCGGTGTTAATGGGACTCTGATAGTTCTTGTATGATAAATCCACTACAATCTTTGGTGTACATGAACAGTATTCCAATTATTAAGATGAGGCGATTAAATATGGAAAAAACACTAAAAACGACCAGGTCAATTGATGAGTATATTGCCCAATTTCCCGCAGATATTCAAAAGAAACTGAAGGAAATACGGTCGATTATCCATGCTGCAGCACCGGATGCCAGTGAAAAGATCAGTTATCAGATGCCGACCTTTTTCCTAAATAAGAATCTGGTGCATTTTGCAGCCTTTAAAGACCACATTGGTTTTTTCCCCACCCCCAGCGGCATTACCAGCTTTTGAAGACGAATTGGCGGTATACCGAACATCCAAAGGCACCATGCAGATACCCTTGGATCAACCCATCCCGGCTGACCTGATCACCCGCATCGTAAAATTCCGGGTCGCTGAGAATATGCAGAAACTGGAAAAGAAAACCAAAAAATAGAGTTTCTTTTCAGGGTTGATAATAGTTGGCGGGGGGAAATAGCATGTGTTAATGCTGATTTTCTTATTCTTCTCTTATACCGGAGGATTGCTGTTTAATTTAGACTGGATGCAGATAAGAGGTAAAAATGCAAAAGATCACTCCATTCTTATGGTTCGATACCCAGGCCGAGGAAGCGGTCAATTTATATACGTCCATCTTTCCCAAATCGAAAATTGGCGCTGTCAGCCGTTATAGCGAAAATACCCCCGGACCATCTGGTTCGGTGATGACAGTCAGCTTCGCATTGGAAGGGCAGGAATTCATCGCCCTGAATGGCGGACCCGTCTTCAAGTTTAATGAAGCGGTTTCATTCATCGTCAATTGCGAAACCCAGGCTGAAGTGGAAAAGTATTGGGAAAAACTTTCCGAAGGCGGTGAAAAAGGTCAATGCGGCTGGCTCAAGGATAAATTTGGTGTTTCCTGGCAGGTTGTGCCCGTCATCCTCGACAAGCTGATGAGCGATCCTGATCCGGTCAAGGCTAACCGCGTGACCCAGGCCATGCTAAAGATGACCAAATTGGATATTGCCGAACTTCAGAAAGCATATGACCAGGAATAACTTACCGCATAATTGCCAGTAGACAATGGCTGATAACTATTGCCCTCAATGTGGCGCGCTGATTCGCAATGGCGTGACCTGTGAGGAAGCTTTTCATCAAATGCTCGCTTTGGAATTTGAAGACGAGTCTTTCAATGATATACATTTCCTGACCGTCGCAACATACATGATCCAGCACGGTCAATATTCACCCGCCGCCCTGGTTTGGATCGAGGAACGCTTACGGGAATATTTACACGACGGTGTTTCGACTAGCCGTATCCGCCGGCAGGCAGTCCAACATATGGATGGCAAGCAGCGCAATTGGAAGGTGCTCCGTCAGCCGGATGAACCGCCGCAGGATTTTATTCCCTGGTCGATCACCATCCAGGAGGTATTTCAATCCTACCAGGATCCGCCTGGTTATTGCCGGGCGGTCAAACACTGGGCGGAAGTGACCCTCAACGAGATGCAGCCGTTAATAAAAAAGGATGACGAAAGATGAACCGAGAGATCAGGACAAAATTCGATCAGCTTTGGTCCCGCGACCGAAATGCCCAGCACCAGGCCTTTTTATATTTGCTATCGGCTACTGAACAACCGGTGGATTGGGCGTATGAGGTCTGGGATGAGTGCCTTGCCAATCTGAAGCATGCCGACAACCACAACCGCGCCATCGCCGCACAGTTGTTGTGCAACCTGGCTAAAAGCGATCCGCAACAACGGATGCTCAAGGATTTTCCCACCCTGCTGGCGTTGACCCGTGATAAACGTTTTGTCACCGCCCGCCATGCCCTGCAGGCTTTGTGGAAGGTGGCTGCCGCTGGTGAAAAACAAGGGCAATTGTTTTTAGAGGGGCTGTATCCGCCAGGTTCAGCGATTGCGCTGCGGAGAAGAATGCCACCCTCGTCCGCTATGACATTCTCGAGGGATTCCGCAAGTTGTACGATGTGGTCGGTGATGAATCCATCCGTGCAAGGACGTTGGCGCTCATCGCAACGGAAAGCGATTTAAAGTACCGTAAAAAATATTCCACCCTTTGGAAGGGCGCTCCACAAGCTTGATTGGATCGCCCTCCAGTTCCATAAAATTTATTTTCCGGATTTCTCTTTCAATCCTGCCACATACAAACGGATGGCTTGCTTAAGGAATCCAGGCAGGTCAGCGTGCATGGCGGCCAAATTGGCATGGAATGCCGGGTCGTCGTCATACATTTCGCCCAGTCCCCCCAGGATTTCCACCGTGGGCTCGTAGAAATAGCGCAGGTGCTGGTGCCATTTGACGATCAAGGTTTGCACCTCTGGGCTGCCGGCTCCTTTTGCCATATGGTTGACGATTTCCTGGTAAATACTGCCACCTTCCTGCAATATCTCCTTTTTCTTCCCTTCACTGTAGCTTTTCCATAGTTTGATGGATTGGCGGGCGGTATCGCCCCAGCGGGTGATGGCTTCCGCCTCGTACTTTTTTTCCTCTTCCGGGCTGAATCCTTCAAAGGCTTTTTTGGGGTTCATTTTCATTTCTCCTGTCAGATGCATGATGGTGGAATCGACGGTGTGGATCAGGGTCTTCAGCCGGCTGATCTTTTCCTCCAGCGCCCGGCGGTGCTTTTGCAGTGCGCTGATTCGCTCAAAATCCGGTTTGTCCAGCACCTGTTTGATCAGCTGCAGATCAAGACCCATTTCGCGGAAGAACAGGATCTGCTGCAGGCGGAACAACTCTTCGTCGTTGTAGTAGCGGTAGCCGTTGTCACCCACCTTGCAGGGCTTGAGCAGACCGATCTGGTCGTAATGGTGCAGGGTGCGCACGGTGATGCCGGCCATGTCGGCCAGCTGCTTGATACTATACACAGTTTCACCTCGATTCCGGACATATCATAAACCATGACGTAACGTTAATGTCAAGGGTTTTGGGCAAAATTCAATGGATATAATCAAAAAATCAATCATTCAGGAGGAAAAATGGACTATCCGCGAGTCGGGGTGGCGCTCATCCTTGAAAAAGACGGCAAGGTGCTGCTCGTCCGCCGTAAGGGCGCCCATGGCGAGGGTTCCTGGTCCACACCCGGCGGGCACTTGGAGTTTGGCGAATCCCCTGAATCCTGCGCCATCCGAGAAACAAAAGAAGAAGTTGGGGTGACTGCCTCAGACCCGAAATTCGCAGCTCTCACCAATGATGTATTTAAAAAAGAAGGCAAACACTACATCACCATCTGGATGCGCTCTTACAATTTCACAGGTTTGCCTTATCCTGCTGCCGCGGAGGAGGTGGCTGAATTGGGCTGGTTCGGTTGGGATAAACTGCCCAGGCCGCTCTTCCTGCCGTTACAAAATTTGCTTAATCGTAACTGTCTGCCACCGGAAACCGGTTTCAAGAATAAATAGGGATTGGAAATTTTTCAAAGAATTTACAATTTCATCATCTCCAGATGATTATGATCAGTTAAAGTGGGAGAAAACAAAATGGAGGTTTCCATGAAACGCATCATCACAACAATCGTCTTGCTGGCTTTTATGCTTTCTTCCTGTGCCTGGGCACCGAAAGCGGCTCAAGCCTCGCCAACAAATACAACTACCAATAAAGCTGTCCTTCTTTTTGGCATTGGCATGCACATCGAGCCTCAGGGCACCACCCACCAGGGATACAGCCGCAACAAGGGTGATTACAACAATCCGGATTATTTCAAAAAAGGCGTTGAGGACATCCGTGCGGTTGCCAATATCGTGGCCGGTCACAATGGACGTATGACCATCCAGGCTCAGTCGCCTTTTACCAATGAGGTGATCGAAAACCATGACACGGTTTTATCTGACCTGGCCAAAGCTGGGCATGAACTCGCCCTCCACTTTCATGAAGATGCGCATCTCGGTAATAACTCTGCATCGCTCAGTGTCAACCGCTGGTGCGAGGTGATGAAGGAGGAAATCGCCCTTATCAAGCAGGCCAGCGGTGTGTCCGCTATCCGCTATTGGAGCGGCGGGAATTTGTACCCCGATCTTTTCGCAGCTGCTGAATGTGCCGGATTGGATGTGAACAGCGATTGGAAGAATCCGCAGACCCAGTCCACCGATGCCTCCATGATTGGCATCCATCCCTGGCGTCCGGCAGGCGGCACCAATGGCAGCAACTTCAACCTCATTTCCACTCATGATCCAAGCGGTGCAGTCATCTTTCTGCCCGAAGGTCAGTATGACCGCGGAAATTTCGCTTCCATGCGCCGCTCCAGGGAAAACGGTGGCGACCAGGCATACTTTGATTACCTCAAACAGTCTTTGCTGGCTTCCGTGGCGGCCGCCGAGGTGGGCAAGGTGAATGTTTTTCACTTCACCGTCCATCCGGGCGAGTTCCGCGGCAGCCCTGTCCACCCCTTTGAAGTGATTGACCAGTTTCTGAAGACTGTGGTGGATCCCCTGGTGGCCGGGGGCAAGGTTCAATGGGCAACCTTTTCACAGATGGCGGATGCCTACCAGGATTGGGAAGCCGCGCATCCTGGTCAGGACATGCGCAAATAAATGATAATGAGAACCCGGCCGATTATTTTGTTCGTACTCTCACTTACTGCCTGCACCCCCAATGTGGGTGGTGAGGGATTTTCCTCACCTGGTCTGATTACTGAAAATTCCACGGTCCTCACTCCCACTGTCATATCCCTGCCCGCATCCGCTCAGTCGGCGATGATCTCTTTCATTATCAATGTGCACGATTGGGTGAATATTGATGAAAGTGCCGCCACCCTGCTGCGCTTGGTGGACTTGTTCGAGAAATACCAGATTCGCGGCGATTTTTATTTCACTGCTCCGGAAGTGGAAGCGCTTGTGCGCTCGCATCCGCAAGTAATTGAACGCCTGAAAAATAGTGCCATGACCATAAGTTACCATGTCCGCCCGCCTCATCCATTGTATGACGGCTTTGACAGCCGCTTAAAAGGTCTGAAAGATGATGAGCTTTATCGAACGCTGGTTGATTACGAGACCTATCAATTGGATTTAGCCACCGGCGATCTAGACCGTAGCCGGCCAGGAGGATATCAGTATGTGGCTCAGGTTTTTGGCCGCAAGCCGGTGACTGCCTCCGCTCTCAGTTCCGACCGACGCATTTGGATGATGATGGAAAAGATATATGCTCAGAAGGGGGCTCGGGTGGCGGTCCATTATCACGAAGAAGGCACCGATAAAGTTCAGCCTTTTGAATTCTCCAATGGTCTCCTAATTCGGCCGAGTGATTTCAGCATTACCCGCATTCCGGATGGGAGCAACTTCTGGTGGAATTTCATGTCCGGTCCAAAAGCTGCCGAGTTCGATCCTTTGCGAATGCTACAGACCCGCCTGGCTGCCTGGCAGGCGGAGCGGACGCCGTTCATCACCGTTCTGATTCATGAAAATAATTTCTATCGTTCAGGTCCTGAATCCTGGACTGCCTTTTACTATAATCATGAAAACAAGGATCGCCCGCTTCCCCCGCCTTTTGATCTGACTGTCAAAGGTCAATCCAAATCCAGGTCGCAGGCAGAACAGGATGCCATCTGGCAGGCGTATGAGCGGCTGGTGGCATTCGCCGCTGGTCAATTAAAAGTCATTACCTCTTCCGATTTAAAATTACTTTACGATGGAGGTTCGAAATGAAAAAAATATTGATGATCTCGCTGGGCGTGGCTTTCATTCTCTCCGCCTGTACCAGCGTTGCGCAGGCCAGCCCGGCCGCAGTTAATAACGCTTCCCTGGTTCCATTCAACGAACCGCAACAGGGTTCTGTCACATTCGACCGCTCGAAAACAGGCAGCGCTGAAAAAGACATCACCTATTGCCACATGGATGGCGTTGATCTAAAGATGGATGTTTATTACCCTGACCAGTATTCAGCCCGGCCCTGGCCGGTAGTCATGTATGTTCACGGTGGTGCCTGGCAGAAGGGCGATAAAAATGAGGGTGCGGGCTTTCGTGCGCTCCCCTGGCTTCGCGCTGCCGGATTTCTGGTGGTATCGGTTAATTACCGCCTGGCACCTCAATATCAATTCCCTGCTCAAATTGAAGATGTGCAATGCGCGGTACGTTCCCTCAGGGCAAACGCGAGCCGCTTTCATCTCGATCCGGATAATATTGGAGTATGGGGCGGGAGTGCCGGTGGGCATCTGGTAGCTTTACTGGGTACTGCAGCCGACAAACCCGAGTGGAAGGTTGGTGAATATTTGTACCAGTCCAGTCGGGTTCAGGCAGTGGTGGACATGTTCGGCCCGGCTGACCTGAGTCTGGAATTTGATTCATCCAATTTCCAGAGCGCCCGTGTGGTGTTCGGAGCACGGAATGGCGGCGATTTAAAACTGGCCAATGCCAGTCCGGTCACTTACGTGGATGCCGCGGATGCCCCTTTCCTCATCCTGCATGGCGATCGGGATAATGTTGTCCCTCTGGAGCAATCGCAAATCTTGTACCAAAAATTACAGCAAGCGGGAGTGGAATCGCAGATGGTGGTTGTGCAGGGTGCCGGTCACGGGTTTGTTCGTGCCGGGGAAAAGCCCATCAATCCCAGCCTGGTCGAATTAAACCAGCTGGTCGTCAATTATTTTGTCAGCCATCTGATGAGTTGAAGAGTACATATGTTCATCAAAATCAATCATCCTGGGATTTTCCTAAAGAATTGAAAAGATTAATTTGACAGGAATTTTTTTTGTGGTGATCTTTTTAGAGTATATACAATTCAAATACTGCTATACTTTCACATAAGTGGCCAAAATAAGATGATAATAACAAAATTTATCATTCGCGCCGTAATAGTCAAATCAGGCGTTATTTCATCCCATTTGCTGGGAAGACCGACAAAATCTGTCTTTCGAAGGTGTTCAAAGAGGCTGTAAATTTTATTCCCCACCCGCCGCTAATAAAAAGTAGTCAGCGATGACCTCTCCAAAAGACACACAAAATATTTTCAGGACTCAACCTAAAGTTCGGAAATCGGCCTCCGCATTCCGAAATCTTGTAAATATTAGGATGTCACCACGGGAACCAGAACGCCGCCGGGCAAATTTAATGGCTGGATTGCAGCTCTCCATCCTTGTATTGATTTGTGCAACCATTGTTCTCGTACTAGTTTTAAATCCACCCAATAATTTACAGCGCAATGTGTATGTCGGGTTAATTACGGTTTTAATATTTCTAATCTCGTTGGCCTATATTTTAAACCGCACCGGGCATTATTATATGTCGGCTGGATTGACGGTTTTATGCACTGTCATAGGTCCGTGGGGTTCAATCCTGCTTGACCCCGCAATTATTCAGGGTGATTTTGTTCCCCTGACATATATTACCCTCTCAATAATGTTATCCAGCATACTGCTTCCCCCCTTAATCACAACCGTGTTGGCTGCATCGCAGTGGGTTGGTATATTGATCTTAATACTTCTCAATCCTTCAAGAAACTTAATCAACTGGCCAAGCTTCTTGGCATTTATTCTTTTTACCTCAGTATTTAGTATTCTTTCAAATTTAATCAGTAAACGCGATCTGGCTCAAATTGACAGCCAGACGCGAAATTTGATTCGTAGTTCAGTAAAACTTCGGGAACAGTCGATCCGTGATTATTTGACAAATTTATTTAACCGGCGTTATATGGAAGAGACACTGGAACGAGAAATTAAAAGAGCGGTACGCCAAAAGTATCCGATTGGAATCATCATGCTGGATATAGACCATTTTAAACGTTTCAACGATTCATTGGGTCATGCAGCGGGGGATTCCTTGTTAAAGGAATTAGGAAACCTGCTTAATAAAAATGTCAGGGGTGCGGATATTGCCTGCCGCTACGGTGGTGAAGAATTTGTTCTGATTTTACCCGGGGCTTCTTTGGAGGTATCAAAGGAACGCGCTGAATTATTGCGAAATCAGGTTAAGACCCTTCAAGTGAAACACAAAGACCAGACATTGAAATCGGTATCAATTTCACTGGGGGTGGCGGTTTTTCCAAAACACGGCTCCAATGCTGATGTAGTCCTGAAATCTGCTGATGACGCGCTCTATCGGGCAAAACATGAAGGGCGAGATCGCGTGGTCGTGGCCGAGTAACAAATATGCAACCGTGATTATTGCGCACAGTTCTTTTGTCTTGCTTCCATACAATCCTGCGTTCCTGATGTGAAATACTTGACTTACCTCCTCACCCTTCTTGCAAACGCCTGATTCGTAAACCAAAGAGAAACGCACCCATCTCCCATATGTGACCGGAAGGCAAATCCTCCCCAATCAGTACAGACCGGTTCAATTTATTTCTATGCAGTGTCAATCATCCTGATTTCGGGTTTGTAGAGTGATGTAATTTCAGTTACCCATCAGAGCTTGCCACAATTAAATTGTGCGAAATGTCTTCCCACAAATATTGGAAGAGCGTTTATCTTTTTCAGACGTATTCCTTCATAAGAATAGTTGGGAAACAAACAGAAAAAATATTGATATTTAACAGGTTTTATTAGGGACATAGATAGCTGCTTTCTAATAGGATGGTAGTGTGTTGAGTTTTCGGAATAAGTGACGATATCTATCGGCTATTAAACCCGAAAACGTTTTGCCATATTTCTGCAAAAAACCTGATGGGGATATTGTTGTGAAGCGATTATTGTTGCAAAATGGTTTAAGGATTTGAAAGATCGATTCGCAGAATTCAAATCATGAAGGTCTATTTAAATGAGGAGTTTTAGATGAACAGTTTTGGAAAAAAGATGGGCCGGCTGGCATTGGTCGCTCTGATTCTCTCAGTCGCCCTGCTTGTGGGTTGCACGCCGGATGCACCGTATTTATCTGCCATGCAACCGGAGTCCAGGCGTCTCCCTACGAAAAATTGGAAGTCACAAGGGCTGAATTGGCTCTCCATGTCGGCCATCCGAATGATCTGCTTACGATGCCAGCAGGCGGCTGCCCTGCTTATCCGGTGGAAGTCAATGATGGTAAGATCACCATTTGCCATGCCACTGGCAGCACAACTAATCCTTATAACGAGATAACTGTGAGTGTGAATGGCTTGAATGGTCACGGCGGTCACGAGGGTGATATCATTTCGATGGCAGCCGGCGGTTGCCCAGCTGATCCCCCAAAAGATAAAAAATAAACACACTCTGCTGAATTAAAAGAAACCAAAAACTGAATGGATGTTACGGATAAATCCATCCAGTTAAAAGGCAATAATCAACACTCTCTGAATGGAGAGTGTTGATGTTTTAACCAGCATTTTAAATTCATCTTCAAAAAAAAGATGACCATCCAGGCTCAATCACCCTTCACCGATGAAGATCTTGAAAGCCATGTTTCCATCCTGTCTGGCCTGGTATATGTAGGATTTGAACTTCCTTTGCATTTCCGTGAGGATGCCCACCTGGAAAAGAACTCCTCAGGTTTGACGTCAATTGCTGGTACGAGGTGATGAAAGAGGAAATTCGTCATTGGCATTGATCGTAATTTTCTCATAATTGGTGAGCTTTAATGGCAAGAAACAAGGAATTCAGAAAATCAGGTGAGCATAAATAATAAAAAAAGGCTGTCCTATGAGGACAGCCTCACATATTAAGAACCACCAAAATCCTTTAATTGAGCGGATTCGCCCATTTCTTAATCACCGCCTCGGCAGGTTTATTGCGTGGTGTGGAGGAGAGACTTATCGGCCAAATTGAGTTTTCCGGGTCCATGGCATCATCCCAGCCGTAGCCAGAAAAAACAACACTCTTGATGAAATCTTGCCCGGAAATCACTTGCAGGAATGCTTCATAACAGTCCGCCTGATACTGCCAGTCACGTTTCACAAATTGGGTTGCCTTCTCCAGCGGATAACGTGCCTGCACAAATCCCCGGCTTAAAAAATCCTCCGAACTCTCTATCATCAATGTGATGGAAGGGTTTATACCAGTTTCGCGCGCGCCCAGTATGCTTTGTTCAAAATACTTTTGAAAGCTGGCTTTTATGTCCGCAAAAGAAGTGCCTTTGGGTTTGAATTCCGCGTTCCAGGGCTGTTCAAAGCCGCCAACCCCAATATACACCTGGTCCAATTGATAATAATGGTCATGCAATTGTTGCCAGGCTTTCACATCTTCCCCTATTGTCGGAAAACTACCGTAAATGAAGGCAAGTTTTCCGCTGAAAACCGTGCGTAACTCCTTGATCGTTTCCAGCCAGATATCATCGGCAATATCAAGATAAGGTCGAAGGTTGGGATTGTGGTACCCGGGATGGATGAACATGGTATCAAAACCGGCCGCTTCTACCAACACTGCCTGGTCGAGTAAAAATGCTTTCCACTTGCCCATAAAATCCTTCACCCATGCTTCACTCTTCTCTCCGTTGACTAATTCCTTATCTTTTCGGTCCATCTCGGCCACATCTTTTCCTATGTATTCACCGAAATTCACGAAGGTAAAGTTGGTTGACCACGCAATCTCCAGGCCTTGCCCATGTGCGGCTGCCACCAGGCGGTTGAGGTCTTCCGGGTCCATCTCCTCATCACGCTGGTCATTGATGAAGATATCTCCAACAATGGAATAATCCAGATTGTCCAGAGTAAATCTCCCGCTTTGCCACTTGGCCATATGGAAATCGGTCACGATCACTTCCTTAACACCGGTCGCGGCGACCCTGGCCATGGCGGATTCCACGTGGTTGTGCGTATCTTCCATCCAGGTAAAGTTGTAATTTCTGCCCCAGGTATCAGCCAGAAAAATCCCGAATCTTGGTTTCACCTCTAATTTCCCATATACTGCATCATAAATATGCTGATCCTTTTTTTGGATGGTCGTCTGATATGTGCCGGGGGCTGCCACCTGATCCAGCAGATAGGTATAGGAAAGTTCCTCCAATCCGCCCACTTCAACACTGATTTGGTAGCTCAATTCACCCACATGTTCCATTGCGACCGGTTCCCGCCCAGTAATCGCCAATGACACACGATTGACCGGCGTATTGTAAGGGACCGTCACCCAGAAGGTGGCATTGGTGCTCTCTCCCTTTTTTGCTTTCAGGGTGGGGTCCTCACACCATGGTGGACGAGGCCATGGTCCGGGAGGCGGGCATTTACCTTTAAACACAACAGAGAAAAAACCGCCGTATTTGCCGCTTCCTGCAGAACACCAGGGCGGCGTAGGCCAGGGACCATCCGGTGGGCAGATATTGAAGAGTGCCATGACCGCGACCAACACTACAATTCCCAATCCTGCAAACACAAGCCATCGCCAAAAACCTTTTTTCTTCTTGGGTGATTCTTCTGCCTTCGCCATTGTCGCTCCTGATTTTATTAGGGATTTAGAATAATTCTACATTATTTATTAACAGATAAAATTTTCTTTCATGATTCACACTTCTGATTTATCTGCTTCAAATTTTACATTTGAGGGAGAGGTGAAAGTAAACTTGAAAATGCTCTTATGTTTTCAAGTTTAAAAGGTGAGTTTCGTGAGTTTTTTGATTAATTGTTGTCGAATCCGGGAGATCACTAAGGTTTTTATGATTAAATTAAATATAATTTGATGCCCTGATTTCGAATGCAGAAGACGAAAAATAGAATAGACTTGGCTTATGTCTTCACTGCCATCCTCCCAAATCATGTACAACGCCCTGGTCAAAAGGGATTCAAATTTTGAAGGCATCTTTTTTGCCGGCATTAAAACAACCGGCATCTTTTGCCGTCCCACCTGCCCGGCGCGCAAACCGCATATGAAAAATGTGGAATTTTTTTCTTCAGCAAGGGCAGCTACTGACGCTGGATACCGCCCTTGTGTTCGCTGTCGCCCGCTTGAACAGATTCAAAAACCGCAACTTGTTGTAAGACTTTTATCCATCCTTGGAAATTCCGATGGTCAAAAACTGACCAATGCTGACTTGAAACAAATGGGTATCGATCCCTCCACCGCCAGCCGCCATTTCAAACATACTTTTGGCATGAGTTTCCAGTCCTATCAGCGGGCTCATCAAATGGGAAAAGCGCTGGATCAAATTGCTCAGGGTGAAAAGGTCATCATGACCCAGGTCAGTCAGGGTTATTCATCGGGCAGCGGATTTTGGACTGCCTTTAGAAAAGTGATGGGCGAACCTCCCAGTCGTTCTTCAAACGTGGTGACCTTGCACGCTGCCTGGATGGAAACGCCGCTTGGTCCCATGCTGGCTGTCGCAGATGACCAGGGTCTGTATTATTTGAATTTTACCGATCATGATGGCTTGGACCAGGATATCCTTGCCCTGCGCAGGAAAATAGGGAGTGTGGTCGTTCCGGGTGACCATCCCATGCTTCAAACAGTGGCAAAGCAAATCAAAGAATATTTCTCAGCCACTTCGTTAAAATTCACCATCCCGTTGGTAATGAGCGGTTCTCCTTTCGAGAATTCGGTTTGGTCGCTTCTGAAAAGCATTCCACCCGGCGATACCCTATCCTATCAGCAGGTGGCCGAAAAGCTTGGCCAGCCCAATGCCTGCCGTGCGGTCGGAAATGCCAATGGCCGCAACAAGCTGCTGCTGGTCATACCCTGCCACCGTGTGGTACGGGCGGATGGTACTCTGGGTGGGTATGGCGGCGGAGTCTGGCGTAAGCGTTGGCTTCTCGATCATGAACGAAACCACCTGGCTGCCGGAAAAACAACCGAATAAAATATTTCATATTGGGGGTTTCTTCTTTATAAACGGTTTAGGGGTGATGAATCGTAATATAATTTCCCGGTACGCCAGCCGGGAAAAAGCTGCCGGCTATTTTATCGACCTATGAATTTCAACACACCCAATTTCTTATTTTTATTTTTACCTTTCTGTCTTGTTTTGTATTTCCTGGCTGATCCCCGCTGGCGCAAGTGGATCGGCCTGGCAGCTAGTCTGGTTTTTTATGCCTGGGGGCAGTTGTTTAACCTGCCCGTCATTTTGATGCTGATCCTGGTCAATTATTGGGTAGGGTTGAAGGTGGCGGCTGGTAGGGCAAAAAAGAAACATTTTCCCTGGATTAAGGTCGGAATTGCGTTTGATGTCCTGTTGTTGTTTTTTTACAAATACCTTGCCACCTACGGGTATGCTCTCCCGGCAGGTTTGAGTTTCCCGGTATTTGTCACCAAACTCATCGGCAATCCCCAATTCCCGGTGGGGCTTTCCTACATCACTTTTCAGGTCATCTCATACCTGGTGGATATTCAACGCGAGATGAGCGAAGGCGAGCAGGACTTCTTCACCTTTGCCTGGTATGTTCTGCTCTTCCCCAAGATCCTTTCCGGACCCATCACCCGCTACACGGAACTGCGTGAAGAATTAAAGAAACCGCAGGTCAATGTGGATAACATCACTTTTGGCTTGCGCCGTTTTACCCAGGGTCTTGCCAAGAAAGTGCTGATTGCAGATACCCTGTCAAAGTTGGTCAACCCGGTTTTTGCTATGTCCACACCTGATATCTCACCGTCCCTGGCCTGGCTGACCCTGATTGCTTTTACCATTCAGTTGTATTTTGACTTTTCCGGTATCATTGACATGGCCATCGGCATGGGCAGGATGCTCGGCTTTCATTTTGCGGAGAATTTTAACTACCCTTACATCTCACGCAGCATCACCGAGTTTTGGCGCCGCTGGCATATAACTCTCTCCTCCTGGTTCCGCGATTATGTCTTTTATCCCCTGGAATTCAACCGTTCCATTCGTTTGGGGCAGTTGTTCAATATTCTATTTGTTTTTCTGCTGACCGGTCTCTGGCATGGCCTTACTCCCCCATTTATCATCTGGGGTTTGCTTAATGGGCTGGCTGTGGCTTTCGAATCCACCAGGGCTGGAAAGAGACTGAATAAACTCTGGAAGCCGATGCAACATCTTTACGCCTTGCTTGTCATGCTGGCTGGCTGGGTATTCTTTCGTTCGCCAAACCTGGCCTTTGCATTTTCTTTTTTCAAACGCTTAACGGGTGATACCCACGGCCTTACCCCGCTTTCCTTTGCTGCTCACCGTCCCCTGCCATTGGTTGAACCTTCTGTTTGGGTTGCCCTGGCAATAGGACTACTTCTCTGCCTGCCGGTTGTTCCCTTCATCCAAAAGAAGGTGACGAAAGCCCTGGCTGAACGACCGGTCTTATCTTTATCTTTGATGGCTTTCACTGATGGCATCAGGCTGCTCTTATTGATCTTCTCCATCGCCATGATTGCCAGCGGGACTTATGCCCCCGGATTATATGGGCGGTTTTAAATGAAAAGTCAAAAAAAGAAGACCACCCCGCTTTTCACATTTATCCACACAGCATACCCACTCGTATTGATTGGCGCCTTCCTCTTCGTCTTGCTTTTACCACTTGCCAATCTTGACCTGAACCCGGCAACCTTCAGTTCAAATTTTTATGGCCGCCTGCGTCTGGTGAGGTTGGTGACTGACTTGCGTGTGGCCATCGGCGACCGAGTGTTTGCCAACGCCATCATTGGCAGGGATGGCTGGCTTTTCCAGACTTCCGAAGAGGTCATGCGTGATTATCAAAATGACATGCCCTTTTCTGAAAAGCAGCTGGAGACTATTCAGCAGAACATTGATAAGATCGCTGCTAACTTTGAAGACCAGGGAATTAGCTTGCTTGTGGTTGTGGCTCCCAATAAGGGCTCCATATACCCGGATTACCTGCAAGATGAGTTTCAAAAGCTCAATCAGAGATCACGTTTTGACCAGGTGGTGGAATATCTCCAACAGTACGGGAAAACCAAAATATTGGATTTGCGCCGGGATTTGATTGCCGCTCGCGATGAGCACTTGATTTATTATCAAACTGACTCCCACTGGACAGACTATGGTGCTTATGTTGCTTACCGGGATATCTTAAATTCATTGAATAGGGACTACCCGCAACTCAATCCGCGTTCGTTGACCGATTTTGAGCCGGTATCGGAAGGCAGGGTGACCATGGATCTGGCTACATTGATTGGCAGCGTCCACATCAAAGAAGAAAAAATAATCTTGAAGCCCAACGACCCTACAACTTCCACTTTGCATAACCTTAAGCTGGATGATGGGCGTTGGATTACACTTTCCTGGAATCAAAAGCAGGACTTGCCCCGCGCGGTGGTTTATTACGATTCCTTTTTGTATCCCATCATCCCCTGGTTCAATGACCATTTCAGCCAGGTGACTTATATTCCCCATTACGCCAACTTATCAACCTGGAATCTTTCCTGGGTCAGCCAGCAACGCGCGGATGTGGTCATAGTCGAAATCGCCGAGAAATACATCCATGACCTTCCCATTCTTTTCAATCCGGAAAAAGTGATTGGCTTGAAGTGAACAACCCATCATCCTCGAGCATGGCGTGATCAATAAATTTAAAGACACTTACTATGAATACCCCCGCCGTTTCTGGGCGGTTGTGGTCATCTCGTTCATTGACCGCATCGGCGGCACCATGCTCTTTCCCTTTTTTGCTCTCTACATCACCCAAAAATTCCAGGTGGGCATGACCCAGGCTGGATTTGTCCTCGGGATTTTCTCCATATTTGGATTGATTGGCAATACCATCGGCGGGGCGCTGACCGATAAGTATGGCCGGCGCAACCTGATCCTCTTTGGGTTGATTTTCAGTGCTCTCAGTACCCTCAGTCTGGGATTGGTCAACGATTTTCGCGTTCTCATTCCGGTGGCTGTTTTTATCGGTTTGTTGTCTGATGTGTCCGGCCCTGCCCATGGCGCCATGATCGCCGATATTCTTCCCGCAGGGCAGCGCCAGGAGGGCTTTGGCATCCTGCGCGTGGTTGCCAATATGTCCTGGATTATTGGCCCGACCATCGGCGGCTTTGTGGCCGGGCGCTCCTTTTTTGCCCTGTTCGTGATGGATGCGGTCATCAGTTGTTTTGTCGCCTTTCTTTTTTACCGCTTCATCCCTGAAACGAAGACTCAGCAAACGGGTGAAAAACAATCTGAAGGTTTACTGGAAACTTTTAAAGGGTACCGTCTGGTCTTCCGTGACCGGCCTTTTGTGGCTTTTATCGCCGCCACCATCCTGATGACGATCGTCTATTTGCAGATGTATAACTCGCTTTCAGTTTACCTGCGCGATGTGCATGGCATCCAGCCGCAGGGATATGGCTTTTTATTGACCACCAGCGCCATCGTGGTCATCCTTTTTCAATTCGGTATCACTCGCCGCATCCGCGGTCAGCCGCCATTCCTGGTGATGGGTTTGGGAGCGCTTTTTTATATGCTGGGATTTGGCATGTTTGGAGTGGTCAGCGCCTATTGGCTTTTTGTGGCTGCTATCGTTGTCATCACCATCGGCGAGATGGTCATCATGCCCACCTCTCAGGCACTGGCCGCCAATTTTGCGCCAGAGCAAATGCGCGGGCGTTACATGGCTGTGTATGGCATGACGCACGGAGCACCGGCAGCCATCGCCCCGGGTGCGGCTGGGTTGATCATGGATAATCTCAACCCAAACCTGGTCTGGTATATCGGCGCCGGCATGTGCGCCCTGGCTGCTTTTAGCTTCTACTTTTTACATTTAAAAATTGGCCGGCATTCACGTTTTCAGCGCGTGATGGCTGCTTCTGAATCAAATTAAAATACTGGAAAGGAATTTTCACTTGAATACAAATCAACACAATGAAAAGAAAAAAAAGAAATATTCTGCTGTCCCGCCCATGCAGCTCGCGGCGGATAAAGCAATACACCGCTGTGGTAAAAATGGCCAAGGGCGGTGAATTTGAAATCCAACTGCATGCCGACCGGGCACCCATTACGGTCAATAGTTTTGTTTTCCTTGCCCGTGATGGATTTTTTGATGGGGTGACTTTTCACCGTGTCCTGGAGGGCTTCATGGCGCAGGGAGGCGATCCCACCGGTACAGGTAGCGGCGGACCAGGTTACCAGTTCAAAAACGAGGATCATGACCTGAAATTTGACCGCCCCGGTGTGGTGGCCATGGCCAATGCCGGGCGTGATACCAACGGCAGCCAATTCTTCATCACCTTTGCTTCCACCCCGCATCTCAATGGCGGCTACACCATTTTCGGCCAGGTGGTGAAGGGTATGGAGGTGGTCAATGTCATTACCCGCCGCGACCCAGGCCAGCGCCCGGATTTTACCGGTGATGTCATAGAGAGTGTGACCATCCTCGAAAGTTGAATATATAGAAAATATACCGTTTTTGAATAACCTTTTCTAAATAATACTAAATGTTGATAGATTCGTGAGAGAAACAGGAGGTCGGGATGCCTGATCAGGAAAATAATGCGGGATTGAAAGTGCAAAAAATTGTTGTATTGCCCAATGGGCCTTATCTGGTGAAGGGAGGTATTCCACTGGTGCGTAAGATCCAGGTGGTTTCGGAGTTTGGTGAACCGCTCACCTGGAAAACCGAGGGCCTCATTGAAACCCGCGAGAATTATTCGCTTTGCCGTTGTGGAAAATCCTCCACCTATCCATTTTGTGATAACACCCACCGCCGCATCAGTTTCGACGGTACCGAGATGGCGGACACCCATACCAATCGTGAACGGCGCATCACCTATCCGGAAGGTGAGCAAATCAGCGTTTCGTATGATTCCTATCTCTGCATGAATTCCGGTTTCTGCCGCAACCGCCTGCGCGGCATTGAGGAAATGCTGCCGGAAACCGGTGATAGTGAAATACGCGCGCTGGTGATGGCCATGATCGAACGCTGCCCGTCAGGAAGTTATACCTTTTCAATTCATCCGGGTGAGCCGGACATTGAGCCGGATTACCCGGCACAGATTGCCGTTACCACCGAAATCACCTCGGATGGTCCCATCCGCGGCTCCGTTGTGGGTGACCGGCAATATCCCCATCGAACGGTCTGATGGGCAGCCGTTTGAGGTGCGTAATCGCGTTACATTGTGCAACTGTGGCCAATCCCTTATCAAACCTCTATGTGATGGCACTCATCGCACCATGGCGGAAGAGGAAGCCAGCCGTATGAAAAAAGATTAGTCTTGATGAACCAACTGGATACTGCCCAGGCACATCTCAAACGCCTTTGTGATGATATTGGTTCACGTAGGGTGGGCAGTCTTGGCAATCAGCAGGCGACCGATTATTTTGCTGAAATTGCAGCCGGGTTTCATGCGCAAGTCAAGCAGCATTCCTTTGAATGCATTGATTGGCAAACCCGGGGTGCTGAATTGAACATGGAAGGTCAGGAATTCAAAGTGGACAGCAGTCCCTATTCTTTGGGATGCAATGTCACCGCATTGCTTGAATCCGCGGGCAATTTGGATGAATTGGAAAAAATGATTTACGCCCAAAAGTCTTCTGTTACTGCATGGCGAGCTCACCCGCGAGCAATTATTTCCATCTCATTTCCCATTTTACAACCCGCCTGAACACCAACAGATATATCAATTACTGGAAGAAAAAAGACCTGTCGCTATTTTGACCGCAACGTCCAGAAACCCTGAGCTGGCTGGTGGGCAGTATCCCTTCCCACTGATTGAAGATGGCGACTTCGATATCCCTTCTGTGTTCATGACTTCTGAAGAAGGGGATAGATTGATCCCATTTGTTGGAAAATCGGCTCATCTTGTGAGCCGGGCTGAACGCATTCCCTCCCATGGCTGCAATGTCATTGCCTGTTTTAATCCCGCAGCACCAAAAAAGATCGTGCTCACCGCCCACATTGATGCCAAGGATGGCAGTCCCGGCGCGCTGGATAATGGCACCGGCGTGGTGATATTGCTGCTCCTGGCTGAATTGCTGCAGGATTTTAAGGGGCGTCACGGCATCGAATTGGTCGCGATCAATGGCGAGGATTATTATGGCGCTCCTGGTGAGGTTGCTTATTTGAAAGAAAACGAAGACCTCATTCATGATATTCTCATCAACATTAATTTTGATGGAGTCGGGTATAAAGATGGCGGAACCGAGTTTTCTTTGTATGGCTGCGAACCCAAATTGGCTTCTCTGGTGAAGTCAACTTTATCCTCTCCTGCAGGGATGTACGAAGGGGAATCCTGGCCTCAGAGCGATCATATGGTTTTTGTTCAGCAGGGCATCCCGGCGATTGCATTCACTTCTCAACAATTCCCGTATTTAACCTCAGCCATCACCCACACCGCGAACGACCGTGTGGAATTGGTGAATTTAAAAAAACTGATTCAGACTGCCGTTGTTGTATACAAGCTGCTTATACTGATGGATGTCAATTTTTTTTGAATAAAATAACTGCTGATAATAATGGTCAAGGATTCAGATGAAATAATGACTGATACTGCATTGCTAAATTTTGAACAACAACTAAGCCTGCCTGAAAAGAAGATTCTGGATCACCTGAAATCGCCTGCTGGCATTCAGGCTTTTCTGGATGAAACCCCTTATGCGGCCGGTGAACGTAACCGCTCACCCCTCGAGGTCCTTCGCGAGCGTGAAGCACACTGCCTGGATGGCGGTCTGCTGGCTGCCGCCCTGTTGCGGCGATTGGACTTTCCGCCGCTCATCCTAGACCTGCAGCCGGACCCCGGCCAGGATGATGATCATGTGCTGGCACTTTTTAAAATAGATGGCTGCTGGGGTGCGGTGGCGCAGTCCAATTACACCGGCTTGCGTTTCCGGGAAGCCATTCACCGTACCTTGCGTGAACTGGTCCTTTCTTACTTTGAAGATTTTTACAATCCGTTTGCACGCAAGACCCTGCGTTATTACACCCGGCCGATTAATCTGGTTAGATTCGACCGACAGGGTTGGATGTGGTCAGCCGCAGGAGTGGATGCAGTTGAAAAATATTTAAAACGGGCAGCACTTGTACCGCTCCTGACCCCCGCTCAAGCTAAACGCCTCACAAAAGTGGAAAAACAGTCCTTTGAGGCTGGTCGGCTTGGGATTAATAAAAAAGGAGTCTTCTACCCCAGTGAAGATATTCCAGACAAGCTGGTTTGAGGTAAGTCTGGGCTATTAATTCTGAACCGGGTGGGGGGTATTTTTTTCTTTTTGAAGGAATTCATCAATTAACGCCTTGATTTCAAGTGGTTCACCCCTGGCCGGCGTCCGCTCCAGTTGTATGGCGGAAGAAGGGCATTGATTGACGCACACTCCGCAGCCCATGCATTTTGCTTCATCAATGACGATTCCTGCCTGGTTTGTGATGGCGCCAAAATTACAGACATCCACACAGGCGCCGCACTGGATGCACAACGATTCATCTACATTGGCCACATACCCGGAAGATGCCAGCATAGGTGTCCCGTTGCGCTGAGCCTGCAGGGCGGCGCAGCAACAGCTGCAGCAATTGCAGATGGCATAAAACCTCCCCAGCATGGCATCTTTGAAAAAGGCGTGGTGCACATGCCCGCGCTGGTCTTCCTCCTTAAGTATCTGCTGCGCTTCCTCGGAAGTGATCCAGCGTGACCGTTTGGGTTGGTGTTCAATGACAAAGCTGGAAAAGGGTTCGCCGATCACCAGGCAAACATCCATCGGCAGGCAGGGATTCTCCCGCGCTGCCCGGCAGGGGCAGTCAATGGCGGCAATGTGGTCCGGATTTTTCAGGATGATCTCGCGCGCCTTCTGGTAAGGAATGATCTTTTCCAGGTCACCCAGGTGGATGTCTTCGTTCACCATCACCAGCTGCCGCGCTGATTCAAGGGGTACCACCTTGCCATGATAGGTATCTTCAAATTGAATCGGGTTGGTTTGGGCGGATTGTCTCGATTGTTTAACCAGCATCCCCCCTATCCAGGTGATCAGCGGTTTTAGCCGTTTTGCCAGCGCATGTTCCCCCGTGCCCATGGCGATGTAAAAATAGGTCCAGCGTGCATAGAAATACCCATGCAGCAGATCAAAGTATGAGAATCCCTTTATTCTTCGGGATTCATCAATGAAATGTCTGGTTGATTTTTTAAGCATCGTTTATTGGGGAAGGGGTATGATTTGGTTCATGGTTTCAACCCAAAATTATAATTGGGATTGATAATCTTATTCTTGCTCAAGGATTTAGAAATGAATAAAAAAGATGCACTCTCTTGCGACGAGGCGGAATCGGCAATCGACGCGGTTAAAAAAGAATTGAAAAATCGGAATAAATCTGCGGTCATTGCCGTCACTGATGACCACGGTGAATTGATTGCGTTATTACGCATGGATGGCGCACCGTTGCAATCTGTCACGGTAGCGATGAACAAGGCTTATACAGCTGCCCGCGAGGGCAAACCCAGCAGCGAAATTGGCGCCAAAATGCGCGACCCGCAGAAAGGGTATTCCATCGCCTATTTTGGTGATGCACGCTATACCGGTTTTCCAGGCGGTATGCCAATCATTGTAAACGGGCAAACGGTTGGCGCAGTGGCCGTCAGTGGGTTAAGCGGCGCAGAGGACATGGAATTGGCGCAATTGGGAGTAGAAACCATCCTCAAAGTCTAGCCGACAAATTGGATCTGTCAAAATTAAAAAGTCTGGCGGTTTATCCAGTTGAAAATGGCGGCTGCCATTCTGCGTCCTTCCGCCGCCCCTACCACAATGCTTTGTTGATTCTCTTTTTTGAATTGACTGATGAACACGTTGGGATTGCTGGCTGATTGATCCTTCCCCTTGATCAATTGCTCCTGCCATTTCTCACCCAGTTTCTCGGTGATTACCGGTATTGCCTCGTCAGGAAGTTCATCGGGTGAAAAATAGACAGCGTCATAGGATGCAATCAGCTGTTCCAGGTTGAGGTCGCTTCCCAGGCGCCGGTTGCCATGATAATGAATACCTGCGCTTTGCATGCCGCGCCAGTCATTCTCCCAAGCGGTTGTGGGCAGTCCCCGCTTTCTCAGGGCATCCATGATTATTCCACCGGCTTTGCCCTGCTCATCAAAAACTTCAACCACGCAGCCCTGTATGGCCAGGTAGTAGGCGCAGCTCACCGCGCTGGCGCCGCTGCCCAAAATTGCTATTTTCCGATTGGCCTTGCTTTTATCCAGGCGCATCCATCCTGCTTCATCTGCTGATTGGCAGACCCAGCGCTGCAGTTCCGCGATCCTGACTGGCTTGCCTGTAAAACTGCGCCGGATGCAATTCTTCTGACACTGGTTTTCCGCATCGCAGTCCCACCCGCAAGTTTCCCCCAGCGGGTTTTGTTCACGGATTAAGCGTGCAGCCCCTTCATAATTTTCCACCTCCATCCGGCGGAGGAACCCAGGGATGTCGATTCCTGCCGGGCAGCCTTGCACACAGGCCGGGTCTTCGCACCATTGGCATTCCGCGGCGACCAGCCAGGCGCTGGAGGTGGTGATCTTGTCGTTGGGGATGATCTTTGGACGTGAATAGGGTAGATTCACAAAATGAACAAATTCCTCGGTGAATTTGCGTGAGTCATATTCCGGCAGGTGCAGGTCACGCAGCACCATGTTGGCTGCCCCCACGCCCGAGACGGCTGTGGCGGGTGCGCCCGTGGCCATCACGGTTGAATCGCCGCAGAAATACAAATCTTTCCATTCACTGCGCGCATGCAGGCGTTTGAGCATTTCCTGGCCGATGGCGTTTTTAGGCCCACCCACTGCCCCCCCATTTTTCAACAGGTAGCGCTCGATGGTGGTTGGCGTCCCGATGATTAGAGTACGGATGTGCTTGCGGAATCCCGGGTAATGGGATTCGATCTGGTTGAGCATGCTCTCCGCTTCCAGTTGTTTTAGCTGCTGGTACTCATCAGAATGGTACTCGGGGTCAGTGGGTGACGGCCATTGCTTCAGATTGGGTGCAATGGCCATCACCACCAATTCATCCGGTTCGGGACTCAGGGATTCATCCACCAGGGAATTGATATACAGGGTCAGGTCGTTGCTATCGATCTCCGCACGGTTTTCAATGAATATTTCCCACGGCAGCGCATTGATCGGAATGGCTTTCCTGTCCACCACCATGTAGAGGGTCATGCTTGGATAGGTCGGCACTAGCGCACGCGCCCAGTCAAGCCGTTCGGGTGCGAATGTGTTCCGGCCTGATCAGCTTGCCGTAGATATTCCAGACGGTGGCATTGGCGATGATACGCTCACCTGCGATTATCGTGCCATCCTCCAGCCGTACCGCCTGCGCCTTTTCATCTTGGATGATGATTTCGTCCACGTAGTGCCGATACAGCACCTGGCCTCCAAACCGCTCAAATGCTTTTTCAATCTTGTTGGGCAGCATCTGCGCCCCGCCGGCCGGGTAGTACACACCGCCGATGTGGTTGTCCAGGAACATGGTGGCAGCCAGCACAGCCGGGGTTTCCGCGGCGGTGCAGTAACAGTAAGCGGAGCATAATTTATCAAAAAAATCCACCACCGGCTTGGTGTGGAAATATTTATCCAGCAGATCTTTGACGCTGATGGAAAGCAGCTTTTGCATTTGCAGCATCTGCAACGGACCGCTCATCAATCGCCGCAAACCTTGTTTGGGAGAAAATTCTGAAGGGGGAACGATTACCTCGTTTTTCAGGACGATGTTTTCATAGGCTTTATAGAGGTCGGAATAAAAAGCGTGCAGTCCTTCTTTTTCATCCGGGAACAAGCGGTAGAGTTCTTCCAGGAACCGGTCAATATCCGGCCAGAAAATGATCTCTTCCCCCTCCAGGGTCATGCGCGTCAGTGTTGGGTGGGCGATGATGTCGATCTTTTCTTCCAGTTCGTTCAGGATGAAGCGGAAGGGCCTGAACCCTTTTTCACCAAATCCATAGATCATCGCTGTACCGACGTCAAAGACGACTCCCTCGCGTTTGAAGGAGGTACAGGATCCGCCTGGCTTGTTCTGCTGGTCGATCATCAATATCTGCAAGCCGCGCTTGGCCAGCAGGCTGGCAGCCGTCATTCCACCCAACCCGGCGCCGATGACGATCACATCATAATGGTCACGAAGATAAGTCTCTTTGAAAAATCTCATCTAACACTTCAATGGGATGGGTGGTACCGACAATGTAACTCCTTTAGCCAGCAAGTGTGTCACTTTGTACTTATCCCAATAATATTGTTTTTAACAGGAAGCAGAATTATTAATGAAATTATACTAGGAGGACATGACAACCCCTTTGTTTCATTAGAACGGGTAATATTCATAAATAAACTTCTTGAGTCGTGTTTCATTTCACAATTATATTGTTTGTGTTAAAATTTCTTTAAAGGGAAAATGTCTAAGAGCATTGCACTTGAAATTTGTATAATCTCAAAAAACCTAACGCCTAAGAGCAAATAACATGGTTTTTCAATTCCACCTGGCTGGGATTATCCTCTTTACAACAACAATTTTCTGCGCCTTTCTTGCTTTGCTGGTAATGATACGCCGGGTAAAACCCGGTGGAACGACTTTTAGCCTTCTTTTGCTCTCTTTAGCCGCTTGGTCACTGGCGGCTGCTCTGGAGGATGGCAGCATTGATTATGCCTTCAAGTATTCCTGCTCAAAGCTTTCTTATTTGGGAATTGCCACCTCTCCGGCGTTGCTGCTCATGTTTGCGCTGGATTACAGCCGCAATTCCTACTGGCTGACCAGGCGCAACCTCCCGTTCCTTTGGATTATCCCGGTCATTTCCATCTTCATGGCATTTACGAATGAGAAGCACCTTCTCTTATGGAGCAGCGTGGTGCCCTCGCCGGGAACCAATGGCGAGATCCTGGTGTATAACCATGGGTTTTACTTTTGGGTTCATGTTGCTTTCAGTTATATTTGTTTATTGACAGCCAACTTCTTGCTGATACGCTCTGCGCTTCTATTTACAAAAATAGTCCGTATCCAGGTTTATATGCTCTTTTTGGCGATTGTCATTCCCTGGATTGGTAATATCATTTATGTATCCGGTTTAAGCCCTATTGAAGGCTTGGATCTCACTCCAATTAGTTTTGCTGTTAGTGTCATCTTGATGGCATGGAGTTTTTTCCGCTTGCAATTGTTTGGCATTATCCCGATTGCCCGTGACCTAGTCATTGAAACCACCAGCGATGGGATTTTGGTCTTGGATAACGAAAACCGGATTCTGGATATCAATGCGGCAGCACACCATTTGCTCTTTACTGATAACACAGCAGTGATTGGAAGAAATTTACAGGAGGAGTTACAAAGTACTCCAAGGGTGTTCGCCGCATTAAAAAGCATTTCACATGGCAGGGTTGAAATTGAACTGAAACTACCTCAAAATATGATCCTGGACGTCAATGTGACACCATTAAGTGACCAAAATGGCCAGGCGAATGACAGAATTCTGGTGCTCCGGGATATTACCGAATTGAAAAGAATCCAGCATGAAGAGCGCGAACAACGTTTATTGGCGACTTCCTTAAGTGACATCGCTTCGGCTTTAAATGGCATTAGGGATAGAAATGAAGTACTGGATAGAATTCTCATGGAAGTCAACCGCGTAGTCCCGCACGACTCCTCCAGTATTGCCTTGTTGGATGAGGACAATATGGTTACTTTCGTACGTTTCAGGGGTTATGAAAAAACCGGATTGGAGAGGGTGCTCAAGCGATTAAAACTTAATCTGGAGGATGTTTATACCTTTAAAAAAATGCATCAAACTTCAAAACCCCTCATGTCCAATGATACTGAAAAAGATCCGGACTGGATTCCTATTAAGAATAGTGAGTGGATCAGGTCCTACGTCGGAGCCCCAATTTTCCTCGGTGGTAAAACCATTGGTTTTATCAATCTGGATGGCCGTAAACCCGGCTTATTTTCAGAGAAATCGGTTGCTTGGCTGCAGGCCTTTGCCAGCCATGCTGCCTTGGCTATTGAAAACGCACGCTTGTTTGAACGCCTGCAGCAGTTGGCCATTACAGATGGATTAACGGGTTTATTAAATCTTCGCCATTTTGAGGAACTTGCCAGCAGAGAAATTCAGCGGGCTGCCCGTTACAAAAAAAATCTTTCATTGATTGTCATGGACATTGACCATTTTAAGGATGTCAATGATCGTTTCGGACACTATGCGGGGGATCAGACCCTGCAACAAGTGTCAAAAGTTTTCGTGAGTACATTTAGGAAAATTGATATTATTGCCCGCATTGGCGGTGAGGAGTTTGCCATCCTCCTTCCGGAAACCGGCCTGGATCTTTCCGTTTCAGTAGCGGAAAGGTTGCGCCAAAATATTGCTTCAACGGAGACTGAAGTGGCAGAAGGGATTGTGAAGGTTACTTGCAGTCTGGGCGTGGCTGACCTGCAATTTTGTCCGCCTGACCTTCGAGAACTGATGAATTGTGCCGATAAGGCGTTGTATGAAGCTAAACGTGGCGGCAGAAATCAGGTTAAGTTGTGGGGAAAACAAGGATGATAAATCGGGTTTCTAATCACTCGCTTTGTCTATGAACATACGAGTTGTCAGTGACAGCACCTGTGATCTGCCGGTTTCCTTGGTGAACCAGTATGGTATTTCAATCGTACCTTGTTATATCAATTTCAGTACGGAATCCTTCCTGGATAATGTCGATATCACCCGAACGGATTTTTATCGCCGGATTGCCGATGGCAAAGAAATCCCCAAGACATCCGCACCCAGTGTCGGTTCGTTCAGTGCAGGTCTATCACCGCCTGGCAGACGCAGGCGCCCGGGAAATCATCTCCATACATATCCGCAAAGGACTAAGTAATCTTGCCAATGTCGCCCGGTTGGCTGCCCAGTCTTTTGACCGCGCCCGTGTTCATGTTGTCGAAGTTGGGCAGGTGGCTATTTCCCTCGGTTACATGGTCTTGCAGGCTGCCAAGGCAGTTGCAGCAGGTAACTCAGTTGCAACCATCATTGAGCGCATCAATGGGATTAACCAGCGTTCGTACCTGTATGCCGCCCTCGACTCGTTAACTTTTCTTAAGCACAGTGGGCGTGTCCCATCCCTGTTGGTTGGTTTGGCTGATCTCTTTCATGTGAAACCGGTGCTTCTCATGCGCCAGGGAACCGTTGGCATGGTGGACCGTGTCCATACTGCCTCAAAGCAAATGGAGATTTTGATTAAGCTCTGCCAACAGCATGCACCCCTGGAGTGGATTGGTGTGACTCATACACATGCAGCTGGCCGTGCCGGTCAACTGGCCCAATCAGTCAAAACGCTTTTTCAGGTCGAAAATGATATTTGGATCGAGGAAGCCACACCGATTCTGGGTGTCCATGTCGGCCCGGGGGCGCTGGGTATCGCTTGTGTTTCTTCAACTACACATTAACTCGTTCATAATAAGCCAAAAAACATTCAAGAATCTTGTTTTGCATAATTAGGGTTTCAGTGGTCAAAATTGTTCTTTATGCCATTAAACAAATATTCTTATGGAAAGTCACTTTGAAAAACCGGATGATAGAATTAAAACTGATGAACAGATTTGACAAGTTGAAAAAGACCTTTTCTTTGCTTATCATTTTGTGTTTGTTATCTTCCTGTGGTTTCTTATCGCCACAAGGATTCCTTAATTCTCAAACCGCCGAAAACCAAAACGGAATGCTTCTCTTTGCAGATGATTTTTCGCATTCCGGCAGCGGATGGGATCGCCAGAGAACCGCAGACGGTATTACCGATTATGAGAATGGGCAGTATTTGATTCAAGTCAACCAGCCCGACGTGGATTATTTTGCCAATCCAACTCTCAGCCTTTCCGATGTGCGCCTGGAGGTGGAGGCGGTTAACGCCAGCGGTGTGATGGATAATGAGTTAGGTCTCATTTGCCGCTTTCAAAACAAAAATGACTTCTATGCCGGCCTGATCAGCAGCGATGGATATTACGGCATTTTTAAGGTCAAGGGCGGCATCTATCAATTGCTGGGAATGGATGTCATGGCGCAAAGCGCGGCTATTCGAACAGGTACGGAAAAGAACCAGATCCGTTTGGATTGTGTGGGACAAGACTTGAAATTGTATGTTAATGGCGTCCAGTTGGATGCCCGTCAGGATGCGGATTTTCCCAAAGGGGATGTGGGCTTGCTGGCCGGTGCTTACCAGACAGCCGGTGTGAAAGTGTTCTTTGATGATTTTGTAGTCTATAAACCTTGATCAGCCAATCGGCTCGGTGAAAAAAACATGAAAAATTCATTCCGCGCGATATTGCATGCCGGGATAATAATTTCTCTTCTTTTGTTATTATCTTCCTGCCAGTATTATTACCGGCCAAAAACACCCACACCCACCCGCACCCCGCTGATCTATGCCACGCTTGAACCCATTCAATGGGTGACCATGGCACCCATGACCACCCACACCCCAACTCCCACCATCCAGCCCTTGAGGGTAATTCCCGAAGGCAGGATCGCCTTTCAATCCGAAAAAGATGGCAATCGTGAGATCTACCTGGTCAATGCGGATGGCACCAACCTGACCCGCCTCACCAACAATCCTGCTGTGGATGTGTTCCCGTCATGGTCGCCGGATGGAAGCCAGTTGCTTTTTTGCTCGGATCGCAGTGGCAATCCGGATATCTATCGCGTGAATGCGGATGGCACCAATCTCCGCCAGGTCACCAACCACGCGGCTGATGATGTCTTGCCTGCATGGTCACCGGATGGCCGTCGCCTGGCATTTACCTCCAACCGCATTGGCAATGATGAAATTTATGTCATGAACCTGGATGGCGGTGACCTCAGGCAATTGACCAACAATTCTGCAATGGATGCGTTTCCAGCATGGTCTCCGGATGGCTCGCGAATTGCTTTCACTTCTGACCGGGATGTCAATATGGAAATCTATGTTATGAATGCAGACGGCACCAATCTCCTGCGTTTGACGGATGACCCTGCTGATGATAGAAGTCCGGTTTGGTCACCGGATGGCAGGAAGATCGCCTTTGTCTCAAACCGGGATGGTTACTTTAATCTCTATACCATGGGCGTTTCAGGTGAAGATATCACCCCAATTACGCGTTTCAAAGCAAATGTTTATAAACCCTCCTGGTCACCAAACGGACAATTTATAGCCTTTGCAAGTGATCTGCAGGGAAATCGCGATATTTATATTACTGATGTCTCCGGGATGGGGATTATTAAGCTTAGTACCTCCCCGCTGGAGGATTTTTACCCCGCCTGGTCACCCGCAGGTGAAAATATCAATAAGACAGCGCTTTCACCCACCTTGCCGCCTCAATTTGCCTGCCGTGTTTCAAACGACGCGACCTACGGATACTCTACAGATAATCCGATCAAGCTGGGTTTTGATCCACGATTGCAACTGATTGAGGAAGAACAATGCCTGACCTGGCTGACTGGTCCAAAAGGTGAATCCCTGAAAACCGAAGTCCTCGAGGAACTGCGCGTGAATGGCACCAATCTGTGCAAGGTGGCGGTGACATACGCTGGTCAGGATACCCCCGCCATCCTTTATTTTGACCTTTTCAATTACCAGCAGCCGTTGGCTCCCCGCGGTTTCCTGTGCGGTTCAGATATTGAATACTCAAAGGCCATTTCATCCGGTATTCAGGCCAGCCAAAAATAGCGGTATTTTTAGAAACCCCGTCGTAAAAATTTCGTAAGATGAAGCAAAGGAGTAAAAATGGAGATTAAGAGACTATATCGCAGTAGAACTGATTTAATGCTGGGCGGGGTTTGCGGCGGGCTGGCGAAATATCTGAATGTAGACCCGGCCATCATCCGCCTTGTTTTTGTCCTGCTTCTTTTCCTTGGCGGCGGTGGTTTTTGGATCTATCTGGTGCTTTGGATCATCACCCCGGTTGAGCCCTTGCCGGAGACCGGCTCAGTCATTGAAGTCAACCCTCCCGCAGAGGATAAGGTTGTTGTTTCCCCTGAAAGCTCAAAGAAGAAAGCTGAGAAGTAAATTAGGATTTACAATCTTAGAAGCTGATCTAATTTATTTTGTTGATAAAGAAAGCAGGTATTACCTGCTTTCGTTTTTAATCTTTTCGGCCTCTTCCATCAGGCGTATTTCCTCGGAGGTTGTATGTTCCAGCTCAATCCCGTGCGCAATTGGATTGCCATCCAGGTCCACATGGATGAAGGTGAGGAAACCTTGTAACAAGGTCTCGCTGCCATTGGCTATTTGCACATGAACCATCAGACTGGTTTTTCCGGCCAGGATGACCCGGCTTTCACAGCACAGGATATCCCCCCGCTGGGCGGGTTTGGCAAAGGTCATCCCGTGGATTTTCAGGCAGACGATGTTTTCCGGTCTGGTCAGGCCGGCCGCGGCGATGAATCCGCTTTCCACAAACCAGTCCGCGCTCCGTCCGGCGTACAATGTGCCGTGATGGTTGAGGTCATCCAGTTTGACCAGATGATGGGTGGTATAGGTCTTTATTCTCATGATAAATCCAGGTAATTTTTTATGTTATGATGATTTGGTCTTATTGTATATTGATGATGATAACAGCCATAGGATAACTTGACTGATGAATCTGATGGACATCTTAAAAATCATAGCAGCCCTCGCTACCATTGCCACCGGTTTGTTTTCGTTGGTGAAACCGCGTGCCGTGCAGGACTTTACCGGCCTGTCGCTGCCCGCTCCGCGCGGGGTGACGGAAATCCGCGCAGTGTTGGGGGGTTTTTTTATCGCCCTGGGTGCCGCACCACTGGTTTATCAGAGCCGTGATATGTTTCTTATGCTCGGCTTGGCTTATCTTGCTGTAGCGTTGGTCAGGGCGGTTTCGATCGTGCTGGATAAATCGTATGTGCAATCCAACTTCATCAGTCTGATCACCGAAATTGTGTTGGGAATCATTTTGGTAGTTTAGATTACCAGGATCTTCTTATGGCTAATGCCAAGCAGCCCCAAAAAACAAAATTCAATCAAAAAACCATTTTGACGGTGCAGCGCTTTGTCAATTCCCGCTCCTGGACGGATGCCAAAAAAATCGTGGAGGAAAATAAGCAGATGCTCCTGACCAAGGAGGCGGATGAGATCTTGAATGAAATGGAAGCCAAGTATTCCCGCACCTTTTGGGGTAATCAGGTGTGTGTTATCCAGGAGCATCGCGAGCTGTTGAGTACCTGCCGCAAGGACGGTATCGAGGCGGCGTTTGCAGGCAGGGTTCCCAAAAAACGGTGAATTTGTTGTATCGCCTGTCTGCCCCTTGGAATGGTAAAATACCCTTAAATGGCTGACTTGACAATTGCGATATGTTCATTGACAATACCGCATAACTTCCATGCCAAAGGCATGGACTAAGAATGAATCGGAGGTTGAATGTTTAAAAAATCAGGCAAGTTCGTCATTTTGATTGCCATGGCTGTTACATTCTTTACCGCTTGTGCTGCGCCGAAGGCAGCGTTGCCGACACCGGATTTAAACCTGGTGCGCACCGAGGCGGTGGTGACGGCTGTTGCCCAATTGACCAAACAAGCTGCGTTGATCCCGCAAGCTACCCAGACACCCATTATTCCCACGCTGGAACCAACTGTCACCCCTCCCGACTTTGTCATGACAGCCACACCGTTTTACAGTGGGGGCGGGTCATCCGGTGGGGGCAGCGGTTCGGGTGGCGGCAGTCTCAGCACCACCCCCATCCCCACCTGGACTCCCATTGTTTATGGGGCGGTTTTTGTCACCCAGAATTACCTGGATGGCTATGTTTGTCCGACTGGTGAAGAACCAGATTTTAAGGTCACATTACAAAACTTGGGCATTGCCACCTGGGATACGGCACATTACTATATAAGAAAAGTTAAAGATTGGGAGGGAAACTTTACCTCGAATTATCCCTTAACAAAGTTTAATTCTTACTTCCTACCGGTAAATACCTCTTCAGGTGGTAAGGCAATTTTCACCATAGATATTCTCTGTCCAAAATTCCCCTCAGAAAAAGCATGGGCAACCTGTTGGGAATTGATAAACGATAATGGCGATAAAGTTCCTGGCTCTGGATTCTGTTTTAGATTCTACACTGGTTTACAACCCACAAAAACCCCCACAAAAACCCGTACACCTTCTCCTGGTTAAGATACAGAATGAAAGGGACTCGCCCGAGTCCCTTTTTGTTATTTCATATCCTCGCTGGTTTTCACGCCTATATTGTTGCTCAGTTTGTTTTTTATCACCATTTTTACTTATGGTTTGGAAGATAAACTGTTGCACATAACACGTGCCGGGCAAAACCTCTTTAATGATTTCCAGACAGAATCAATTGTCAATGCCAGTAGTGTGAAGGATAATGACTTCTATGCTGGCTTGGTCAGCAGTGATGAATATTACGGTATTATTAAAGTCAATGGTGTCCAGCTGTATGTCCGTCAGGACGCGGGTTTTTGCAAAGGAGATGTCGGTTTATTGACTAGCACCTCTGAATCAACCGGTGTGAAGGATTTCTATGCATATTTCGTGGTCAATAAACCCTGTTCAAAAAATCAGCCGATGAAAAAATGAAAAATTCTTTCCGCATATTAGTGCTGACCGCAACAGCAATTTCAATTTTATTGTTGACCGCTTCCTGTCAATATTATTCTCAACCAGGACTGCCCGTCCCCACTTGGACGCCAGTCATTCACAATGCCAAGCTTGTTGATCAGTATCCTCTGGATGGCTATATCTGTCCAACTGGCGAACAGTTGGATTTTAAAATTACCCTGCAGAATGTAGGTAGTGCAACCTGGAAAGCCATCCAGTTTTCCATCAAGCGCATATATAACTCTCCGGATATCAGGCTGACCAACTACGATCTCTACCCCCTGGTGGCTGATATTCCACCCGGTGAAAAAGGCACTTTTACAATTGATATAGCCTGCCCGACATTACCTGGTGGCCCTTGGACCACGCAATGGGGCTTGGTGAACGATAACGGTGAGATATTTGCCAAGTTTTTCTTCCGCTTCTACACTGGTATCCAACCCACAGAAACTCCTACAAAACCCACCATAAAAACGCCTGGTTAAGAAACCAAATAAAAGGGACCCACCCGAGCCCCTTTATTTATTTCATATCCCGGCTGGCTACCACGTCTATGCCGGTCCCCAGAGCGTTTTTCATCACCACCTTGCCCATGCCGATGGGTGGGGTAAGCTTTATTTTTATTAATTCATCCAGCAGCGGGCGTATTTTAGCCTTGGGAAAAGGTGCGGCTGTATACACCGGCAGCAAGGGATGAGCGCTGTTTTTAATTTGCACGGTGGTGGCTACCATCCGCCGCGGGTCGGTCATTTCCTGTCGTGCATATTGCTCGCCGCGTTTGCAGCCCTGTTCGGATACAACGAACGTCTCGCCATCACGGCTGACTTTTAAGCGACAGCCTTTTGGACAGGCTACGCAGATGATCTTTGTTTCTTCTGTCATGGTTCTCATCGCTCCGTGATGTGAATTTGCAACTGTTTGGCTGCACGTGCAGCTTCCCCGTGTTCCGGCTTGAGGGTCAGGGTCACCATCTCCCCCGGCCGGGCATACGGGAATCCGCGTCTTGTGATTAAGTTTTTCCCATCTGTCGCCTCGACCCATACGGGCTTTTCGATGGGCGCTTTCACCCGCATCTGCAGGCGGATCTCTTCCCCTTGCAAATCATTGACATTGATTTGGTGTGGCACCACATAGCGCACATGATTGCCTGCCCGGACATCAACCAGGCCATCTTTTTTGGGCGCCAATCCTTGTGCATGCCTGGCCGCCGCTTTGCCGGCGATGAATCCGGCTTCTGTCACCCAATCCACCAGGTCATACACATGCACCACGTTGCCGGCGCTGAAGATTCCATTGATGTTGGTCTGGAATGTATTGTCCACGAATGGTCCGCCAGTGATGGGATCGATCGTCACCCCCGCCTTGCGCGAAAGCTCGTTTTCAGGGATGAGACCCACCGAAAGCAGCAATGTGTCGCACGGGATGATTTCTTCCGTGCCGGCGATGGGTGTCCAATTTTCATCCACCTGCACCGCTTCAATGGCTTCCACCCGTGTACGGCCGATGATCCGTTTGACCGTGTGTTGCAATTGCAGCGGGATGTCGTAATCCAACAGGCATTGCACGTAATTGCGCATTAATCCCGAAAGGTAGGGCATGATCTCCAGCACCCGTTCTACCTTAGCACCTTCAAAGGTCAGGCGGCGCGCCATGATCATGCCGATGTCTCCCGAACCCAGGATGACAAATCGCTTGCCCGGCATGTACCCTTCCACGTTCACCCAGCGCTGAGCGGTCCCGGCCGTGAAAACCCCCGCCGGGCGCGCGCCCGGCAGGCGCACTTGTGGGCGCGTTCGTTCGCGGCAGCCCATTGCCATCACAATGGCGCTGGCGTGAATTTCCAGGATGCCTCCTGACTGGCTGGTGGCAAATATTTTCTTGTCTGCGCTTACATCCAGCACCATTGTATCCAGCAGGGTTTCCACTTTCAACTCACTCACTTGCTGGATGAACCTTTGAGCATAACTGGGCCCGGGCAGGTCCTCTTTGAAGATTTCCAATCCGAATCCGTTATGAATGCATTGCAGCAGGATGCCGCCTAGTTCCCGATCGCGTTCAATGATCACAACCTTTTCCGCGCCATTCTTCTTGGCGGCAATGGCTGCCGCTAGTCCCCCCGGTCCGCTGCCGATGACAGCCACATCATATTTTTTAGTTGCCATTACCCGCCTCGGTCTGTTTGGTTTCCCGCGTCAGGAAGCGCGATTCATCGCCCTTTTTGGTGACCTCCAGGGGTGAAATGCCCAGTTCCCTCGCCAGGATGGCCGTCACCCGCGGCAGGTCGAAACCGCCCTGGCAGCGCCCGGTGCCCAGCCAGGTGCGCCGTTTGATGGCATCATAGGTACGCGCTGGGATGGGGCTGTGGATTTCTGCCACAATTTCCCCTTCGGTGATGTTCTCGCAGCGGCAGATCACCCGTCCGTAGCGGTTGTCCTTCTCGATCAGTTCTTGCTGCTGTTTGCGGCTTAAATGTCGGAAGCGCATCCGCGCCGGGCGAATGGGATTCCAATTTTTCTTTTCTGTAAATTTCTCCCCCGCATCCCTCATTAGATCAATGACCATAAGTGCAATGGCCGGTGCACTGGTCAGCCCGGGCGATTCGATCCCCGCCAGGTTAACCAGATTGGGTTTTTCCCTTGAGATCTCAACAAGAAAGTCGTGCTGGTAGTCAACCCCCGCAGTCTGGCACGGAGCATTGCCGCCCGCCCGCAGACCGGAGAAAGTGGCAATGATGCTGCGCGGGTTGATGGACGGTACCAGTTTCTGTGCGCCGTCCAGAACTTCCTGCATGCCGCTGCTGGTGTTCTCCGTATTGAGTTTATCGTGGATATCCTCCGCATTTGGTCCCAACAGGGTATTGCCGTGCACGGTGGTGGTCACCAGGATGCCTTTGCTCGTCTCGCTCGGCACCGGGAAGTACACGCTGCGGATGTTCATATCCGCGCTGTCCAGGATGAAATATTCACCCCTCCGCGGGGTGATACGGAATTCCGGGTGCACACCTGCCTGGTGCATCACCTCGTCGGAGAACAGCCCGGCTGCGTTGATCACCCAGCGACAGGTGAAATCGCCGCGGTTGGTGTGTACGCCGATGATTTTTTGGCCCTCAAAGAGAAAGTTTTCAAACTTCGTCTCTATCGCAATTTGCATCCCGTTTTGTACCGCGTTTTCTGCGGCGGCTACGGTGGCCATGAAAGGATCGCACATCCCGCCCGTTTCGGCGAAGATGGCTCCGCTGACAGACGGGTTGATCAGCGGTTCGCGCTTGCGCATTTCGTCTGCCGAAAGGATGTGCATGCCCGCCACGCCGTTTTGCCTGCCCTGATGCATTAATTCAGCCAGTTGTGATATTTCTTCTGCACCAATGGCGACCACGTAATCCCCGGCGCGCTTAAATTCAATATTCAGCTCACCCGCCAGGTTGTCCCATAATGGGTTGGCCGCCACATTCAGTTTGGCTTTCAGTGAACCTGGCAGCGGGTCATAACCCGGGTGGATCAGGGCAGTGTTGGCTGCGCTGGTGCCTGAACATATGTCCGCTTCTTTTTCAATGAGTAGAATGGAGAGCTCATGCCGGGATAAATAGCGGGCTGCCATGCACCCAGCCACCCCACCTCCAATGATGATAATGTCAAAAAATTGGGACAATTAGATGACTCCTGGAAAACCTGGTAGTGATTAGTCGAATTGCCAAGCTTGGACTATAGCATTGACAAACTTGACTGTCAAGAAATAAAGGTCACGAGGTTGGAAAACCATTTTCCTGTTCTCACAACATGGTAATAAATGATTGATAACGATACGAGTTTCAACTCATATTAAAATAAAACATCAAACTGACTCTCACTGATTAATCCAAGGGATGAAATATGGAAAAATATCTTGCCGCCATCGACCAGGGTACCACCAGTACGCGCTGCATCATCTTCAACAAAAAAGGCCAGCCGCTGGGCAGCCACCAGCTGGAGCATGAACAGATCTTTCCCAAACCCGGTTGGGTGGAGCATAACCCCAACGAGATCTGGGCGCGCACCCAGGATGTCATCCGTGAGGCGATGAAGCTGGCTGGCGCCCGCCCGGAAGATATTGCTGCCGTGGGTGTCACCAACCAGCGTGAGACCACCATCGTTTGGGATAAGGTATCCGGCAGGGTTTACTGCAATGCCATCGTCTGGCAGGATACCCGCACGGATGCCATCATTGCCGAACTGGGCAAAGGTTACAGGCAGGAACGCTTTCAGAAAAAGGTCGGTCTGCCGCTGGCCACCTATTTCTCCGGTCCCAAGATCAAATGGATCCTGGACAATGTCGACGGCGTGCGCGCCGCCGCCGAAAAAGGGCGTGCGGTCTTTGGCAACATTGACACCTGGATCATCTGGAACCTGACCGGTGAGCACGTCACCGATGTGACCAATGCCAGCCGCACCATGCTGATGGATTTGAAGACCCTGCAGTGGGATGAAGAGATTTGCAAAATAATGGGCATCCCCATGCAGATGCTGCCCAAAATCTGCTCCTCCAGCGAGGTGTATGGCACCACCCTGAAAAGCGGGCCTTTCGGTGGCAGTCATCCCGGTGGCGGGCGACCTGGGTGACCAGCAGGCCGCCACGGTCGGCCAGGCCTGCTTTGAGGTGGGCGAAGCCAAGAATACCTACGGCACGGGCTGCTTCATGCTGCTCAATACCGGCCCGCAGCCGGTCTTTTCCAAAAATGGGCTGCTCACCACGCTTTGCTACAAGTTCAAGGACGAAAAACCAGTCTATGCACTCGAGGGTTCTATTGCCATCACCGGTGCGCTGGTGCAGTGGATGCGCGACAATTTCAAGATGATCAGCACTTCCACGGAAATCGAGGACCTGGCTAAAACAGTGGATGATAATGGCGGCATTTATTTTGTCCCCGCCTTTTCCGGTTTGTTTGCCCCCTACTGGCGTCCGGATGCGCGCGGCGCCATCCTTGGCCTGACCCGCTTTGTCAACCGCGGTCACCTGGCCCGCGCCGTGCTGGAAGCCACCGCTTTCCAGACCCGTGAGGTGCTGGATGCCATGAATGCCGATTCGGGCGTGGCGCTCAAATCCCTCAAGGTGGACGGCGGCATGGTCAAAAATGACCTGCTCATGCAGTTCCAGGCGGATGTGCTGCAGGTGCCTGTCATCCGTCCCATGGTGGCGGAAACCACTGCTTTGGGGGCTGCTTACGCTGCCGGTTATGCCGTCGGCTACTATACCAGTCTTAAAGAAATGAAGGACAACTGGCAGATGGACAAGACCTGGCAGCCCAATCCCGTCAGTCAAGCCGCCACAAAGCAATATGAGAAATGGAAAAAGGCGGTTACGCGCACATTCGACTGGCTGGATGGGTAACCAACCCGGTCTGATTCCTTAATATCATTAATCTCACCCTTGAAGCTTCTCAAGATGATTTTTCTTGAGAAGCCTTTTATTGTTTAATTGAATACCCTGTATGTTGATTAAAACTTCCACAGCAGCGTGCCGGAATTTTGTTTCTGGAGGATATCCACATACTGGTCAATTGCAGCCCGCATTTCTTCTACATTGTTCCAAAAAACTGGCAGCTGTGAGCGATGGCAGGCAATGGCATCCTTCCACGCCTGTAGACCTTGGCTGGTTAATTGCGGTTTTAATGTCAGGGAATCTACATTGGCAAAAGTGGCTGGATTAACCTGCTTTTGCATCACATACGGGAAATCCGGATAATGCCAGATTTTTCCATAACGCTGCTCTGCAACAGCACGCAGACCGTATGGTCGCGGTGACTGCCAATCCCGAATGGCACTGCCACCTGAACATTCTTTGGAAGTGCCAAATCGCCGAATAAACCCATCAATGTATTGAATTCATCCTCACTGTAAGGTTCGTACAGTTCCTCTTCTTTCTGCACATAATACAAACCAGTCATTGGGTCAACCCGGTAAATGCAATCCAGCCAGGGCAGGTGTCGGTAAGCGGCGCCCAGCAGTTGGCAGGACCGTTTATCTTCCCTTGCCCGTTCCTGCACGGGTGTTTGTCCGGCATCCCATCGCGTGTGCAGCTCCCTGGCAAAGTCCGATAAAGGCTGATCCGCAGGCGCCTCTCCCGCGCAAATGGTCCAGATTTCCACCTGGCAGCCCTGCTGCACCTGTTCCCAGATTAACCCGCCGGCCGAAAACACAGCATCATCAAAGTGCGGGGAAAGGTAGATCCATTTATCGGGCATTAGTTAAGCTTGACAGGAATTCTTCAAGCGGTATTGGAGAACCGCTCACCTCTTTGAAAAGAAGGTTGCTGGCTTTTAGGCCGTATTTTTCCTTGAGCTGGTAAAAAACGGCCAGGTAACTCAATTTGATGCGCTTATCCCAGTTCAAGCGTAGCAATTCCGCCGATTTTTTGATTGCTGCGGCATCTTTTCCCTCGATTTCGAGAAAAGTCCCATAGGGCATCTCATCCAGCATGAGCAGGCAATCATTCAGTTGATAGGTGGTGCGGAATTTCTCATAGATGATGCTCACTTCATATCCCAGCGCCTGCAGGAACCGTCGCGCCGTGTCGAAATCCCCCACCTCGAATTCAATCTCCTGCCGGCTGCTGACCTCGCTGGCAGGGTCTGCCGCGCTTTTAAAGGTCAGTTTGGTGGACTGATCCTGCCTTAAGCGCAGCACCTGCATCTGCTGGGTTAAATGATGGTCCGCTGTATCAAAGCGGTAATTGAGTTCATGCGTTCTTTCAGATATCAACTTAACCTTTAATTCCGTAAACCGGTTTTTTAATTCGGGCAAATCACGGATCAGGAATTTGACTTCTATTTCTTGCAAAGATTTATTATGCGGTGAATTCATTTTTCTGGTGGTTCCTGTGGGTGAGAATAAATATGGCTGCAGACGCAGCTATTATAAAAATGACTTGGATGAAGTTCACTCTCCCCCTGATGAAAAATATCTCGATCAGTAAATGCATGCCCATCATGGCGCTGCAAATGCGGATATATACGCTGGCCCATTTACGGTTCAATGCGCTGCTAATAAAAGCGATAAGAAATGACAGACCAATTGTCAATCCTGAAAGCAAATAATAGATCGGATGAGGTCTTAAACCAAGATCCTGCCAAAGGGTATAGATGCTCAATACACCTGATAATCTCAGCCATCCAAACAGGGAAATACCGGGGCATATGATCAGCAATATCGTTTTGTGCCATCCAACCCCTCTCATTTGTTTCGGAAGATTCATTTCGCTTTGCATAAAAGGTACAAAAATTATACTTTCATCAATGCGTCTTGACACTCATTCATTCTTGGTTATACTGACTGGATTGAAAAATGTCCCGACGAAGAAATCTTATGAGTACCCAGGAAGATATCTCTCCACAATTGTTTGAACATCTCGTTCGGTTGGCTTCTTTGCAGTTGGAAGCTTCTGAAGCAGAATATCTGCGCAGTGAATTGAATCGCCAGTTGCAATCCATCCGTGAGCTGACCTCCATCCAAATCCCGTCTGGGATGGAGATGACCGTTCACGGCATCCCCTTTCCTGCCGGCCGGCCGGATGATTTGCGGGATGATATTCCCATGCCGTTTGATCAGGTGCGGGAACTTTTGAGCCAGGCGCCTGATCTGGTTAATGACCAGTTTGCCGTGCCTGATGTTCCCCATACCACCCTGGAATGATCCATGCAGCCATGTGACTTATCCGCTTTTGAGCTTGCCAACCTGGTCCGTCAGCGCAAGCTTTCTTCTCTGGAGGTGGTCGAATCCTGCCTTCAACGCATCGCTGCAGTGGACGGCCGACCAGGATCACTTCAGCAGGGTGAACAAAGCGATGATGCGGTCAAGGTTCACGCTTTCATCACATTAACAGCTAAAACAGCCCGCCGGCAGGCAGCTGAGGCCGATCAGAAAATAAAACAGGGAGAAGATGCTGGTCCCTTGGCTGGCGTGCCCTTCACTGTCAAGGATATTTTTTGTGTGAGGGAAACGCCATCAACTGCCGCATCAAAAATTTTGGCCAATTTTATTGCCCCATACACGGCCACCCCGGTGGCACGTATGCAAGCTGCTGGAGCGGTCATGCTGGGCAAGGTCAACCTGGACGAATTCACCTTTGGGTCTTCCAACGAATCCTCGGCCTTTCAGCCCAGCCCGCGTAATCCATGGAATTTGGATCGTGTGCCCGGCGGCTCCTCGGGCGGCAGTGCCGCATCCGTGGCTGCTGGCGAGGCGCCTCTCTCCTTGGGTACCGATACCGCCGGTTCCATCCGCCAGCCGGCCGCATTTTGCGGGGTGGTCGGCGTGAAACCCACCTATGGCCGAGTTTCCCGATATGGCTTGATCGCCTTTGGTTCCTCGCTGGATTGCCCCGGTCCGGTTGCTCGTGATGTCCGGGATGCTGCCCTGATGATGAACGCTATTTCCGGCTTTGACCCGCGCGATTCCACCTCTTCCCGCCAGGTCGTTCCTGATTATTTGGCGAATTTGGAAAAAGGAGTCAAAGGTCTGCGCATCGGCATCTCGCCCGATTACCTGCGCATCCTCTATCCCGACCTCGCAACCAGTGACTATACTACCCAGCAGCTGCCTGCTGAAATCGAGCAGGCGGTTCACAAAGCGGCTGGAGTCTTCAAATCCCAGGGTGCCGAGATCATAGAAAATGTGCCCATGCCCAACACCCGCTATGGCATCCCGGCTTATTTTGTCATCAGCCGTGTGGAAGCCGCCTCCAACTTGCATCGCTTTGATGGCGTGAAATTCGGCTACCGCTCACCCAAACCTGCCGCTGACTTGCACGAGATGTATCGTTTCACCCGCGGTGAGGCCTTTGGGTTGCAGCCCAAGTTGCGCATCCTCATGGGCATGTATGTTTCCGCCGCCCAGTATTCGGAGCAGTATTATCGCCGTGCGCTCAAGGTGCGCGCCATGATCCGCAGTGATTTTGATGCCGTCTTTGACCGGCAGGGGCAATACCATTTGGATGCCCTGCTTACCCCCACCACGCCCACCACCGCTTTTCCAATCAAGGCGGTCTATGGCAACTCGGTCTTAATGCAATATGCCGATCAGTTGACCGTGCCCGCCAACCATTCCGGCAACCCCGGCCTTTCCCTGCCCGCTGGTTTTGATGCTGATGGTCTGCCCATTGGCATTCAGTTGCTGGGTGCTGATTTCTCTGAGGCGCTGTTGTTCCGCCTGGGGCGTGCTTTTGAGCTAGCCACACAGGATGAGTCATGGCGCCAGCGAAAACCGGGGATCATTTCCTGATGGATGGGGTGTACAATGCCTGACTATGAAGCCGTAATCGGCCTGGAAACGCATATCCAGCTCAACACCAAGTCTAAAATATTCTGTACTTGCAGTACCGATTCGTGGGGCAAACCGCCTAACAGTAACATCTGTCCGGTATGCAGTGGTCTGCCGGGTGTCCTGCCGGTCTTGAACCGCACTGTGGTGGAAAAAGCAGTTTTGCTGGCGGAAGCCATGCATGCCGGGGTGCAGGAAACCTCTTATTTCGACCGCAAGAATTATTTCTACCCCGACCTGCCCAAGGGGTATCAGATTTCCCAGTTCGATTCGCCCATTGCCAAAGGCGGTTTCATGGACGTACCGGTGCCGCTTGCTGCTGATCCGCTGAAAAATGGATATATTCGCCGGGTGAACATCACCAAGCTGCACATGGAAGAGGATGCCGGTAAAACCATCAACCAGGGCAGCACCCGCCTGGTGGATTTCAACCGCTGCGGAGTACCGCTGGTGGAGATGGTTACCGAACCGGATATCCGTTCCGCCGATGAGGCTGCCCAATACCTCATCCGTCTTCGCCAGCTTTTGCGCTGGCTGGATATCTCCGAGGCGGATATGGAAAAAGGAAATTTGCGCTGTGATGCCAATGTCTCCATCCGCTTGAAGGGTGAAACCGTCCTTAACCAGAAAACCGAGATTAAAAATGTCAATTCCATCGATGCCTTGCGGGATTCGATTAAAAAAGAAATAGACCGGCAGATTCACGAGGTGGAAGCCGGCCATCCCATCCTTGCCTGGACCCTTGAGTGGGATGAAACCCGTGGGGTATTGTCAATGATGCGTTCCAAGGAAAGTGAGGCGGATTACCGTTATTTCCGTGAACCGGATTTATTGCCGCTCCATGTCAGCTCGGGTTGGAAACAACAGATACTGAAAACCATACCGGAACTGCCTCTGGAAAGACGCAGTCGCTTTAACCGTGAATACCACCTTCCGGAATACGATGCTGAAATCCTCACCTCGGAACGATCCTTGTCTGATTATTTTGAGGATTGCCTCCGCCAGTATGGCGGTGAACCCAAAAAGGTATCCAACTGGATGATCAATGATGTTACACGAATGATGAATGAATTCAATTTCCGTGCCGGCGAACTCAAGCTGACCCCCCAATTCCTGGCAGATTTGATCAGCAAGATTGATGAGGGCATCATCAATGTCAATACAGCCAAGGATTTATTGATAAAGATACAGAAATTTGGCAAATCGCCTGCTGAATTAATTTCCCAGCTTGGTCTGGAAAAAATTAGCGATGATCAAGCCATCCGTGCGGTTTGTGAACAGGTGATTACGGAGAATCCAAACGAGGCGGGAAATTATCGCAACGGCAAGATTGGCTTGATGGGCTGGTTCACCGGTCAGGTCATGAAGAAGATGGGCGGTCGGGCGGACGCCGCCCTTGCCAGGAAGATATTGGAAGAAATGCTGAAGTAATCGATTTTGGGCAGCGTTGCTTGCCCGGTTTTCACCATCGCGTGTAAAATAACCGCTTAAAAAACATCAAGTTAAGGATAATGAAATGGCTAAAAATATTTTGATTGCTTATGCCACCTGGGCGGGAACGACCCGCGGTGTGGCGGAAGCAGTTGGCAAGGAACTCGCCGATAAGAACACCCATGTGCAGGTAGAGCGTGCCAGCCAGGTGAAGGATATCAGCGCCTACGATGCGGTGTTGGCTGCCACCTCAATCCATGCCGGCCGCACAGTGGGTGATTTCAACCGTTTTATGCGCCGTTTTCATCAACCCTTGAAAGAAAAGAAACTGGCATATTTTGTTGTCTGTGCCAATATGTTCGCCGACAAGGAGCAAAACCGGGCTGAAACTCTGGGCTGGTTGTCCAAGGCGCTCGCTGGATTGGAGGACTTGAAACCGGTAGATATCGGTTTATTCGCTGGCGGTGTTTCAACCGAGGGGGAGGATTACGAACGACAGAATTTCATCATCAAAGCCATCCTGGGTGCTATGAAGGAAAGCATCATCAAACAGTACCAGACTAGCGATTTGCGCGATTGGGAAAAGATAGCCCAATGGAGCCGGCAATTGAAAAAGAAATTCTAACTGAAAAAGCCGGGCGATCGCCCGGCTTTTCGTTTGACAAATTAGCTATTTATATCTGTTCGACCAGGTAATTCTGGATTCCCATGCGCTTGATTTGGTCCATTTGCGCTTCGATCCAGTCAATATGCCGTTCTTCATCTTTCAGGATCGCTTCCAAAAATTCGCGGGTTCCATTATCCCCTGTTTCGACACATAATTTGATTCCGTCGTTGTAAGATTTGATGGCGCCGTCCTCGGCGGAATGGTCATTCTTTAATTGCGGCTCCACTTCAGGTCCGATGTGCATTTCTTTTAAATGGCTGACGATCGGGGTGCCTTCCAGGAACAGGATGCGGCCGATGTGCATTTCAGCATGCTTCATCTCGTCAATGGCTCGTTTTTCAATCGCCTCGGCCAGCTTGTCAAAACCCCAGTTGGCGCACATTTCTGAATGTACCATGTACTGGCTGACCGCGGTCAGTTCATCCGAAAGCAAGTCGTTCATCTTTGCGATGACTTTTTCATTGCCTTTCATTTGTACCTCCTGTTGAAATTATGGAATGTTTTCAATTATAACATTTGCATGCGGGGACAGATTTCGGAATATTACTGTAAAGAGCATGTTTTGATTAATGAGAGGACTTTTTCCCCCATACTGCCGCAATACCACCGGATAAGGCGGCCAGCGGGATGGCAACGGCGGCGCTGAATGTGATTTGAAAGGTATTGATGAACGCCGTCATCACACTGTTGAATTCCGGCAAATGCCAATCGGCTTTCCAGCCGTTGATTCCATAGCTAAACATCACCGGTATTGCCAGTATGAAAATGAGTACCAGACAATAATCCATCACCATTCTAAAGATTCGACCCGGTTTCTGCGTAAACCATTTTTGACTCAGCGACAGGCATGCCAATGCAATCACCAGCGTGGTGATGGTCAGACTGCCAAAATAGAGAATGGCCTCATTCACACCTTCCATGGAACTCAATGAGTAACCGCGGCCGTCAATAAGCAAAAAGCGGATGTTGAAGAGGGCCAGGTATAAGATGGCTCCAATGAAGAGGGAGATCTTCTGTTTGTTCCAATTCCTGATGATCAGGAAGAGAATGGTCAGGATTGGGAGGATGGCCAAAACAAACCGCGGCAATTGTTCTTTCCATAAGCGTACAGTGCGGATTTCGGCGATGGTGGTGAGCCTGGTTTCCTTGGGAAGGACAGCTTTTCGGTAGGCATCACCAAGCGCTTTCTGCTGGTGTTCCTGTGAGTTGACTATCACCGCTTCTTGTTGCGGGGTCAGGTCGAGCATTTCTATTAAAACGCGCCCCTGGGTGGAGGCTGGCAGGCTCGTTCCCAGCAGGGCCGCCAGGGTGGGAGCCACGTCTACCATTTGAACATCTGCATAATGGCCGGGTTTTATGCCGTATCCGGCCAGCACAAAGGGTTCGATCAGGGTAACCGCTTCCTGCCCGCCATGTCCGCCGCGGTCAATTTGCCCGTGGTCACTGATGACCAGAATGATATCCCGCTGCAGGTCTAACGTCGCAATTATTTCACCAAGTAGATCGTCGCAGCGTTTGGCTGCTTCATCCCAGCGCGGATCGCGCGGACCGCCCTCGTGGTGTCCGGCATAATCCACCTGGTCGAGGTGGATGAGCACCAACTGATGGTCATTGGTTCTCAACCAGGGTAAAGCTGCTCCAACCACCTCCAGGTCACCCCGCCGGTCCTCTTTTTGTGTGAAGAACCCCTCATCCACCGCCTCATCTGGAAGAAGTTTTTCAAACCAGTCGAAGGCGCTGATGGTAGTATGTAGACCCGCCCGCTTGGCTGCGCTGAATAGGTCATCCTGGGTGAATTCCCAGATTTTGTTTACATCCACGTTGACCACGGGACTGTCATTCAATTCCGGCCAGGCGCCGGTCAGGATGGTGCTGTATCCCGGCTGGGAGAAGGATGGCGGCTGGCTGTGCATGCGTGCCCAGGCACCCCTCTGCCGCAACTGGTTGAGGTTTGGCATGACATCTTTTTTCAGCGAGGTATCTTCTCGCAATGCATCAATGATGACCAGCACCACCTGGCGGGTGATGGGTGCGTATAAGGTTTTACTTGCAACTGGGGGTGATTTCCGTAGCGGAGAGCGATATTCGAAGAGGGAATCCATCATCCCGGTTGCCCAGATATATCCCCACGCGGCAATTAAAAGCAGCAATCCAATCCGCCAGAAGTTTGAAATGAATTTTTTCAATGTGGCTGGTCCTGTAGAGGGAGGTATCATAAATGAGAATTCAAAGAAAGGCAAGCAGGATGCAGGAATTGGGATTCAAAATCTGTGCAACCAATATTAAAATATTGCGTACATGATTATGAAATCATTCAAGGAGAATTGCCATGTCTGAAGAAATCAAGAGACTATATCGTTCCCGCAAAGACCGCATGATTGGCGGTGTGTGTGGAGGGTTGGCCAGTTATATCGGGATTGATCCCACCCTGGTGCGCCTCCTCTTTGTTCTCGGCTTGTTCGCGATGGGCGGCACTTTTTTGGCCTACATCATCATGATGGTGGTCATTCCTGAGGAACCGGCTGCAGCTGCCTGATCAAATTTTTCTTAAATAAAAAGGAGCCATCTATTTTTTGATCGGCTCCTTTTTCTTTTACCCGGCTTATCTGGCAATGATGTAAGCCTTCCAGTTCAACTGTTCCACTGATTGGATCACGGGATGTCCCGAACGCATTTCCATGATTGAATATTTTGCTTCGGTTAGCGCATCCCAGACAGCCCTGGCTGCCTCCTCGCCATGCAATTCGATGAGCAGGATGGGTTTGCATTCTTTTAGCAGCTGTTTCATTCCCAAGATGGCCAGCACCTCGCCGCCTTCGATATCCATTTTGATGATGTCTGGTGCAGCTTGTTTTTGCTTGTATACAAAATCGTCCAGTGACAATCCCTCAACGGTGATTTCCTGGTCATATTCCTCTGCTCGTCCGGCAGACCCGACTGCTTTCCCCATGGAAGTCGAAGAGTGAGCAAGGAACTTAACCGGGCGCGTCTTGTCTATCACCGCCTTTGAGTGGACCTGGATGACTGAGTCCATATTATTTAGGGAGATATTTGCATTCAGGCGCCGGAGATTGGCGGGCAATGCCTCGAATGAAAATACTTTTCCGCCCTTTCCGCTCAACCTGGCCATCATTAAACTGATGTATCCAATATTGGCGCCGATGTCATAAAGGACCATACCCTTCTGCACCAGCTCGCGCAATTCCGCCTGCAGCTCAGCCTCATAGGTACCCAACCAGTAGTCCTTTTCAGTTTGCAGGTTGAGGACCATTGTAAAACCCACTAGATTGCCTGCAGCTATGCTGATTTCGCTCATGCCTCCTGGGGCAGCCCGGTTCAGCGATTGGCGCAGAATTTTCGCCAGCGGTGGGAAACGGTAGAACCAATTTTTTACCGCCGGAGGGAAGATTCGCGCTGCCCAGGCAGCCAGGCGCAAATAATACTTCATTCCGCCAGGCTCATTTCCAGCAGGATTTCATCCCGGATCGGGATGCCGTTGTTCCCGTTCATCGGAATGGTTGGTTTTAATTCCCGGGATTTTTCAACCGCACCCGGAAAGACTGCCCGCAGTCTGAGACCGCGCCTTTGGTAGAAACCGATCGCCTCCAGGTTGTCGTTGGTGGTGATGACAGTCAAACGATTGCAGCCGCCTTCAATAGCAATATTCTTCACTTTATCAACCAGTTGCCTTCCAATCCCCACCCCTTCCACCAGGCTGTCCAGGGTGATGATTTCACATTCGGGCATTCTGATCTGATAAGTGATCAATCCACTCACCAGGTTATCCTGTTGGGCAATGAATCCCGGCAGCTCGGCCGGGTAAAAAAATTCTCCATGGACCACAATGGCTTCGCCAAACCATCGCCTGGCGATGAACTCCCGTATGAAAGGACGGTCATCCTCATTGGTTTCTCTAATGAAAAGTTCAGACATGTTGTGGTTGATTTATTCGTTGACCCAGCCATCCTGCAGGCGTTGCAGGGTTTGCAGCAGGTCTTCCGGCAGGACTCGTGCCGCTCCCACGGTGGTCATGAAGTTGGTGTCGCCATTCCAGCGCGGCACCACATGAAAATGGACGTGGTCAGCCACGCCCGCCCCTGCCACCGTGCCGATATTGGCGCCCACATTGAACCCGTGTGGGTGATAAATTATTTCGATCGTACGCAAACCCTGATTGATGAGCAGCATTATTTCTTGCAGGGTTGCTGAATCCAGGCTGACTAGCGAGGGCAGGTGTGCGTAAGGCACCACCATGATGTGCCCGCTGGTATAAGGATAACGGTTGAGGATCACGAATGACAGTTTGCCCCTGTGTACGATCAGGTTTTCCTCGCCATCCGCACAGGCGCATGCGTCGCAAAAGATGCATCCGGCTGGTTTGTCAGTGCGTGAGATGTAGTTCATACGCCATGGCGACCACAAATGATCCATGTTTACTCCAAATGAGGAATTGTTTGTATTATAAGGGTTTTTCTTACTGCTCCCCATTTTCAAATTAATTGACAGGTGCCAGACTACAAGGTAAGCTTGAAGGATGTTGTTGTTCGATTTGGATGCGCAATCCCAATCCGGCATATTGACCGTCACCCAGCTCACCCGCCGCTTGCAGGAAATCATTGAGAGCGATCCGCTGCTGCGGGATGTCTGGCTGCGGGGTGAAGTCAGCAACCTGACCCTGGCTTCATCTGGTCACGTGTATTTTACCCTCAAGGATGAACAATCCTCAATCCGCTGCGTGATTTGGAAGAGCTCCTTCACTCGTGAGATGCGCACGCATCTTCAGGAAGGTGCCTCGCTTGAGCTTCACGGCAATGTAGGTATTTATGAGCGTAGCGGACAATATCAGCTCTATGTGGATGCCATCCGGCCTGCAGGTGAGGGCGCGCTGTTCCAGGAATTTCTACGCCTCAAGGCAAAACTGGAAGCGGAAGGATTGTTTGATGAACAGCGCAAGCGGCCTGTTCCCGCCTTCCCCCGCAAAATTGGGCTGGTTACATCACCCACCGGTGCAGCATTACAGGATATGCTCAACATCCTTCGCAGCCGTTTTCCTATCGCTGAGGTGGTATTGGCTGGCACTTCCGTGCAGGGTGAATCAGCCCCTGGTGAAATAGTGGCAGCCCTGATGAACCTGAATCAAAAAGAACAGCCGGATGTCATCCTGCTGGCTCGTGGGGGCGGTTCGCTGGAGGATTTATGGGCGTTCAATGATGAGCGCGTTGTGCGTGCCATTGTGGCTTCTTCCGCTCCGGTAATTACCGGGATCGGACATGAAACTGATTTCACCCTGTCTGATTTTGTTGCCGACCTGCGTGCACCCACTCCAACCGCCGCTGCTGTTGCAGCCGTACCGGATATCAATGAAATAAGAACCCGTATGAGCCGTGCAAGCCAGGATTTGATCAACGGCACCAATGAAAAGTTGATGATAGAGCGTTTGGAATTGAAGGAACTTGCCATTAACCTTGAAAGGATTTCACCCCAGCGCTATTTACTTCAGGCATCGCAACACTTGGATGAATTAAATGGCATCCTCTCTCGTAACATTATCTATCGTATGGGGCTGACGAAAGAAAACCTGGTTCATTTATCGGCTCATCTTCACTCGCTGAATCCCAGCCAGGTACTAAAAAGGGGCTACGCCATGGTGACTGGTCAAAATGGCCGGATGCTGACCTCCATCCGCGGGGTGACGCCAGGCCAGACGATCACCGTGCGGATACAGGATGGGAAAATGCAGGCAAGTGTGACCCGAACCGAACCCGATAGTAAAATTAATCGAGGTGAATGAATGGGAAAGACTGAAAAAGAAATCGAAAAACTGGGTTATGAACAGGCACTGGCCGAGTTGGAGAGGATTGTCCAGCAATTGGAGAACCAATCCCTGGAGTTGGAAACCACACTGAAACTATTTGAACGTGGTAAAACTTTATTGGTGCATTGCCAGAAATTGCTTGACCAGGCTGAACTGAAGGTTCGTGAACTGGAAACTGAAAAAACTGATTCCGCGGAGAGTTGATTATCCTGAATGCTTAATGAATTATTGGCCAATCGGGTACTGGTGACTGCCATGGCTGCCTGGCTGATCGGCCAGTTTGTCAAATTACCCTTTTACTATCTGCTTCATCGAAAGTGGAAGTGGCCCATCATTTTCAGCCCGGGTGGTTTCCCCAGTTCTCATTCGAGCCTGATCACTGCCACCACCTTGTCAATTGGCCTCTTTCATGGGTTTGATAATCCTGTTTTTGGTCTGGCAGTGGCTATTTTAATGATCGTGGTGTACGATGCCACCGGGGTCAGGCGCCAGGCGGGTTTGCACGCCCGGATGATAAATGAGATCGTTGAACAGTTGTTGGCCGGTCAGCCGGTACAGCAAAAACAATTGCGCGAAGTGCTTGGGCATACTCCCATTGAGGCAATTGCGGGGATTGTCCTCGGTGTTCTAATCGCTCTGGCAGTGTGGGCTCTTTATCCGCTTTCTTAATAATCATAGAAGAGGAAAAAAGATTATCTTCCTCTTCTATGGTGGACAATAGTGCTGGATTTTTGAGAACTTTAGGGTTTTAAGCTCTCAATAAAATTAAAGCTGACATCAGCCGAAATGCCGTTGGAGGATACCCCAAAACCGATGGCACCTTCTGAGAATGAAGAATCTTCGATTACGATCGGCTGGCGGTCTTTAAATAGCTGTTCGTCATTGATAAAAGCTTTCAGTTCATTCCCTTGACAGGAAAGTGCAAACTGGTTGATGTCTTTGCCGGTTTTTACCAGGGTACTGCGTAACTGCCCGCCCACCAGGTCGGTATAGGCATTTTTCCCCTGGTCTTTCAAGTACTGGTCAAATTTCAGCAGTTGGTAATATCCCTGGCTGTTAATGCGGAATTCGTACCAGCCTTTCTCCGATGCCCGGCAAATGACTGCCAGGTAAGCAGGAGAAGATTCAAGGTATCTCCCTTCCGCCTTTACCACTACATCCTTGTACTTCTTGTTTTTGTGGATGAAGGCAAAGTTTGTGTCGTTGCCCGGCTTTAATTCAATTCGGAAAGCGCCAGCTTCCTGTGACCAGTACAGCTGCTTTTCCAGGCCGGAGATTACTTTCAAACCCCAATCCTTGCTGATATCCTTGCTCATATCATCGCGAAAAGATGAACTTTGATTCAGTGTTTCTGCTGTGGGCATTACCTTGATTGGCTCGAGCGCCATTCCGTTTGCACCGGGGGAAACAGTGCAGGCGGAAAGGCTGGCTGCAAGCAATAAACAAATTGCAAAAGCGATTTTTTTATACATTTTTCTCCTTTCTTTGAATGGTATTAAGGTCATACCACTATACCTATTTTAGAGGATTTTTTAGCTTTTGTCAATAGGGTTTTTTGATAGAATAGTGGCTTATCTGAGGTTCGAAATGAAAAAAAAATTAAAATGGATTTCTCTGCTTCTTTTATTGCTTCTTTTTTCTGCTTGTGACCAGGTTTCAATGGTTATGACCCCAGTGCCGCCTGCTGCAGACGAGGCTTATAAGAACATTCCCCCCGTGGATACGCCTGCCGCATTACCGGAAGCAACTGCCACCTTGATCCCGCCGGATCCGCAGACCTCTCCATCGGCAGTCAATCCTCTCAATGGTTTGCCGGTCAAGGATGCAACCAATTTGAGCCTACCCCCGGTGCTGGTATCCATTTCCAATTTTCCCCCAACCGCCCGGCCTCAGGCCGGCCTGTCTTTCAGCCCGATCGTATTTGAAATTTTTATCGGCGACGGAATGACCCGCAATCTGGCCGTGTTCTATGGGGATTATCCCGTACGTGCGATTGTCGGTGGCAGCCAGCCAACTGCAACCGAGGCAACTATTGGCCCCATCCGCTCGGGGCGTATCTCCTATGAAAAATTCCGCAAGTTGTACAACGGTCTGCTGGTTATGGCGTCTGCCTACAAGGCCGTGGCGGATGAGCTTAACCAGTTCACCAATATTTTTGGCTCCGACTCAACGGATGTCAACAGCGCTCTAATGGATGCCTCCCGAATGAAAAACATTGCCCTTTCAAGCGAAAAAAGCATTCAAGATGCAGCGCTGAGTGGCATGGTTTTCAACCCTGCATCGCCCGAAGGGGGTAGGACCGCCCATTCCCTTTGGCTTTTCTATTCCAATCTCAACCAGATATTCTGGCGGTTCAGCGAACCGGATGGCACCTATCACCGTTATCAGGATAATGCCGATGGAGCCACTTTCATCGAAGCCACTGACCGCTTGACCGGTCAGCCCTTGCAGGCTGCCAATGTCATCCTGCTTTTTGTCAAACATCAGGTGTTGGGCAAATACAATATTGACCTTGACCTCTTGTATAAAAAGAAGGAATCCGCATTACTTTTCCGCGATGGCCAGATATTCCCGATTTACTGGACCACCCGCAGCGAGGAATATGAACAGACCACCGGGCGCTTGCGTCCCATCAGATTTATTGACCAGCAGGGCAATCCGGTTGCATTGAAACCCGGCCAGACCTGGATTCACACCCTTCCGCTCGGGCTGGAACCATGGGAAACAGTCAATTCAGAAAAGTACAACCAGTTGATGGCTGGTAACGTGAAAGGCTCGGGGTACTGGGCGCTGCGCTTTAAAGACCCATCTTAAAACCGCTATCTTTTTTTGGAACTTGTTGAGTGTAATAAAGACAATTCCGCTTTAATGGGCAAATTGGGCAATCCGGTTTTCGGGCGTGGCAGGTTTCCCGCCCAAGCCGGATGAGGTTCAGGTGAGCCGGCCCGTATTGTTCCTTTGGGAACAAAGCTTCCATCCATGCATGGGTCTTTTCTACACTTAATTTGGCTGGCCGCAATCCCAGACGTTCACTGACGCGGTAGACATGTGTATCCACCGGGAAGGCCGGATGGTTGAGCGAGAATTGCATCACGATGGAAGCAGTTTTAGGTCCGATACCTTTGTACTTTAATAGCCATTGACGTGCATCCTCGGCTTTCATCTTTGCCAGGAAGGAAAGGTCAAGGCCGCCGGTTTCTGCAGTGATCTGCTGAAGGATGTTCTTTATCCTTGCCCCCTTTTGGTTGGCTAATCCGGCGCTGCGAATGGAGTTGATGATTTCCTGCAAGGGAGCATCCCGCACCTGTTCCCAGGAGGGAAAAAATTTCTTTAGCGTGTTGAAAGCCAGGTCCCGGTTGCGGTCGTTGGTGTTTTGGGACAGGATGGTGGAAATCAGTTCATCCAGGGGTGATGCAGGTACACTCCAGGAAGGACAGCCATACTTCATTTCCAAAATGGAATAAATAGACCTTGCTTTCCTGATTAACCGTTTGTCCGGATGCAGAATCCGTAATCTGTTTTCTGCCATCTCAGGCGAAATGCGCGGATAATTGCCGGCTGGGTTGGATGGAACCGATGGTTATCCCCCGCCAGTTCTTTAAGTCACGATGATTGAACGATGCCAAACTTAAGGCTTCATCTGATTCCAAAATGCCCATGATCCGCAGTACCTCCAAAGCCGCCACTGGTGCCGCCCGGTGCTCAAGGTCGCCATCGCTGATTTTTATGGTGATGCCCACCCCCGGTCTTTGCGGATTATCCCTATGATCGGGGATGGCTATCGCCAGATATCCTTCTGCACCGATTTTACTCATTGCCCGCCCCTGCATAACCTTCATGAAAGCTGTATCAAATCGCCCAGGTCCTGCCACCATTTCCGCATTTTCTGTCATCGCCTGGTAGACCAGCCGGCACGCCTCAGCTCTTGTGTGGCTGAACATGGTGGGTTCTGCCAGGCGGGCAAAACCCAGGGCGGCATTTGTTAATGGAATGGCAAACACCGGGGCAGAACATCCGTCAATCCCAAGTTCGACTTTATTTTTAGGGATGTCACAGATTTCGCTGAAAGTTCGCAGTATCATCTGCTGAACCGGATGATCGATTGAAAGATAATTCTTCAGGGGCGCGCCCAATATTTTTGCCAATGCCAGCATGCCCGTGTGCTTTCCGGAACAGTTGTGTCGCAAGGGGGTTGTTTTTTCACCGCGCAGGTAAAGTTGCTCCTGGGTGCTTTTATCGTAAGGTGGATGGACACCGCATTGCAAGTCAGTTTCTTGGATGCCGATTTTTTTATGCAGTTCTTGTAGAACAGCCATGTGGTCATCCGTTCCGGAATGCGAGGAACAAATAATGGCAATCTCTTTTAGCGTTAAACCAAATATCTTCGCACCGTCATTTTCCAGCAATGCCAGACCTTGAATGGGTTTGGTGCTTGACCGTAGAAAAAACGGGGTGCTGGTATCGCCATACGTTTTTATTACCCCTCCGCTCTCTGCGACCGCAATTGACCCAAAATGGATGGACTCCACCAGGTTTCCGCGGGTGAGTTCCACCAATGGCAGATGGGCGGGTGAATGCATTGGTCTAACGGCTGGATGCTTTGCCGCTTGGGTGATAATGAGTGCTGTACAGCTGCTGCAGACCCCATGAAAGGCGGGTTTTAAAGAGTTCCTCTTCCTTGCGGTTGCGCGGGTTAAATTCCTTCATCAATTCTGCAACCATCCCTTCAAGGGTGCCCCCCTCTGCTTTATTCGGTACAAATTTTTCCATCTGGCTTTGTATGTGCTTGAGAAACACGGATTGCTGCTTCACTTCTTCCTGGTTGATGACACCGTTGCGGCTGCTGATAATTATGTAATCCCGGAATTTGGCAGACCGAAGCAATGCCAGGCAATCCAGCCAGGCTGGCAGATCGGCGGAAGCCAGGAAGGGTGGTTGTTGGGCGACTACACAATCCCCGATGAAAGCAATTTTCAAAGAGGGTAAAACCACCCAGATCGAGCCTCGTGCTGGCCCGGGATGATATTCCAGTGCGACCACATCCAGCCCCCAGTGGATTTGCATTGAATGAGTGAAGGTGATTTCCGGCAGGGTGGCATGCATGCTTCCTATGTCCTCCACGGATTCCCACACTGCTCCTGTTTTGGTGAAAACAGGTTTGCTGCTGGTCGGGCGGCTGCCAAGCACCTGCGCGGTCCTTTCATGCGCCAATAGGGTGCATTTCATGGCTTTGGCGCCCACGCTGCGGTCCAGGTGTTCATCCAGCAGAACTAGCAGACGGTCTGTTCCGCTGCCGGACTTGGACAGGGAATTGCGCCAAACCTGGGCATCACGCGCGGTGATTGGGGAGTCGATGAAAATGATTCCCTGCTCAAGCCGCAGGGCACCCAGCCCGACGCCGGCTAATGAATCTTCAAAGATCACATTATCGGTGATGGATTTCATGGCTTTCCTCTCAGTGGTCTGAATGCCGGCTGGTTGAATGCGTAGGAGTATAGCATATCAACAGACCATTTATTACTTGCGTTGAATGGATTGTCTCACCGCGTTGCAGCGCTCGCATTTCAAGCGGTTGCATAATAGGGAAAATGGGTCTCGCTTGATGAGATTGACAGCCGTCTCAATGATTTGCTGCAGTGAAAAAGCCTGCAGGGTGAACCCCGCCAGCTCGCTTTGCACCCTGTATTTCTCAACATGATGGCTGATTTTATTAAACCCATCCGCGCAGCCTGGAAATGGAGAGCATTCCAATATCCCGTCCCTGGTTAATCCCCAGCGTGTGAATTGTTTCCTGCCGGCCAGGTGCTCCGCATATTGGAGGCTGAAGTTGCTTATTTGGTCGCTGCCAAACAATAGCACCATCGCATCCATCTCCTGCAGCGCTTGGATGGGCGCATAAGGATGAAGTTGGTTCTGGTTGGCCAGTGCTGCATTCAATCCCAGCGCGACAAAGGATAGCATCGGGTGAACTGACCTTTTTGTCTGTGGGTAAAGGCGAAATTCTTCTGCCATTTCCAAAAAAGGTTCATCAGCAGGCAGTTCGTCGCTGAATATCGCTGCCTGAAAATTCGCTTCATCATGCCCGCCATACTCCATCGCGTTATCATCTGGTCCGCTGGCCGGGATCACTTGGGTGCGGAGAGTGAATGCTGGCAGCATCAGGTTGTCAGTCGCGCTCAGCAAAGCTCCCAGCACGGTTTTTGCTCCGCCTTTAACCTCCTTGAGCAACCCGGGATGGATGTGAGCGATCACAGGGTACTGATGGCTGGTGCCCAGATTATTCAAGACATTTGCGATTTCTCTAAAGCCAAGCATGGTAAGTCATGGAAATTAAATAATTGGATAATTAATGATAATACCAATCCAACCCTTTCAACTCTTTTTTCCCCTGGTATCCAAAATATAAACCCGTCTTATTCGCTGCATGATTCAAACTGCCATACACTTGGCGTGTTGAAAAAAGCAAAATCGAACCGCGTGCATTTCATCAGGCGGTGTATAGTGGATTTTTGGAACGGTTTAACCTGTGCGCGTACGGCCTTTCAAGAGCAATTCATCCAATTCATGACGATACGGCATGGATGGCATGGCACCCGGCTTGGTGGTGGCGATAGCCCCTGCTGCAGATCCCCAGCGCACGGCATCCTTTAAATCTTTGCCTTCCATTAAGGCTACCGCCAGCCCGCCGTTAAATGCATCCCCGGCCGCCACAGTATCAAATGCATCAACAATGAACGAAGGCATAAAACCGGATTCGGTGGCGGATTCATAATATGCGCCCAAAGCCCCCATTTTAATGATGGCAGCTTGAACCCCGCGCTGCCTGAGGATGCCGGCTGCTTTTTTCGCTTCCTCAATACTCCCGGGTTGAAAACCCACCAGCATGCCGGTTTCAACTTCGTTGGGGGTCATGAAATCGGTAAAACGGTAAGCATCAGCGGGTAATTCCAGGGCGGGGGCAGGGTCCCAAATGACTTTTACACCTTTCTCATGTGCCGCTTGTGCAACTTTTAAACTGGCTTCCAGGGGCACCTCGAGTTGCAGCATCACCAGCCTGGCATGATCAAATTCACCGATACAGCGTTCTACATCGCTTGTGTCCAGTGCCATATTTGCCCCGGAAACGATCACGATGGCATTATCCGCCTTGTCATCCACATTGATCACCGCCAAACCGGTGCCATGGTGGTCATCAACCTTTAAACCGCTCATGTCGACGCCTTCTTTTTGAACGATGGGCATGACTTCCCGGCCGAAGGCATCATTTCCGATTCGCCCGAAAAATTTGGTGGGTGCGCCGAGACGCGCGGCTGCCACGGCCTGGTTGGCTCCCTTTCCACCGGGGACGGTGATAAAGGAATGGCCGCGCAGGGTTTCTCCAAGAGCGGGCAGGTGAGGGACATAGGTCGTCAGGTCAAGGTTGATGCTGCCGAAAACAAGGATGCTCATTTGTCCTCCAGTGGTTGATTATTCTTTAAGTTGCTATTAAACTAATTCTACTTGAATCAGGTCAGCCGGTTCACATATTTTAGTAATATTCATTAGGCCACTAACAGGAGAACAAGAGATGGAATGGCATATTCGTTGTGACAGCAAGGAGATTTCCCGTTATGTTTTTTGCCCGGGAGATTATGACCGCGCGAAAAAAATTGCAGACCATTTTGAAAATCCGCGCCTGGTCTCAGACAGCCGCGGCTATAAGGTTTATTCAGGCACCTACCAGGGAGAATTCATGACTGCTTGTGGAACCGGCATGGGCGGCCCGACGGTGGCGATCGCGCTCGAAGAATTAGCCCATATGGGCACGGATACCTTTATCCGTGTTGGCTCCTGCGGCGTTTTCCAGGATGGACAAAAACCCGGCGATGTCATCATCTCCAGCGGTTGCGTGCGTGGCGGTGGCACCGGTAATGGTTATCTCCCCGTCATCTTTCCAGCAGTGCCGACATTTAAAATATTGCAGCAATTGGTCACTAGTGCGGCCGAATTGAAGCTGCCCGTCACAGTGGGCGTGGGGATAGCCCATGACCTGTTCTATTCTCCCCATGGTGATAATGAGCGCAGCGATATTTATAAGAAGGCCGGTTTGGTATCCATTGAGATGGAAAGTGATACCCTCTTCCTGGCTGGCATGTACCGCGGCTGGCGTACGGGTGCAATTTTCACGTCAGATGGAACGCCGGATAAGATCAAACCTGCGTCCGGCGAAGCGGATTTCCGCCGCGGTGAAGAAAATTCCATCCTGATTGCCTTGCATGCCATGTACAAGATTGCACAGGCAGATTGACCATTTAATAAGCGTAAAACACAATAATTATTTCTTGGTTTGGAATACCAGTGAACAGCAGGTGACTGCCCCCTCGGCTTTGGCAATTTCGCTGATATCCAGCGTGATGACCTTGATGCCTGCTTGTTGAAGTTTGGTAAGCGTCTTTGGGTACGCATTTGGGTAAATGAGCTGATTGCCAATTAATAAACCATTGGCGGCGTAAGGTTCACTTGGGTCAACTTCCATTAATTCAAATTCCGCGAAGTGGGATTTGTCGATCCAAACGGGATTAATTAGCAGCAGGTGGTCTGACACTTGCGTTACCGCGGATTTCAAATGCAGGCAGTTGTACACTTCCACACCTTTGACCTCATAACCATACTCTGCGAGGAATGTATGCATCTGCTGCAATCCTTCTCTGTTACTGCGCGAAGAAAGCCCGATGTAGATCTTCTTGCCAATGACTAATACATCACCACCGTCCAGCGTGGCTGGCGCCTGGATGCGTTGTGATTTTCGGAAAGTGGATAATGCTTTTTCTATGGAAGTTGTTTCTCCCCGCCGGGATTCTGCTCCCGGGCGGGTGATGACTGCCACCTCATATAAAACTACACCCGTGTCTTCTACAAACACCGCATCAGGCAGCCCTATTTCTGCCGGCAAAGAGAGGATTTCGACTCCCAATGAAGACAGGACATTTTCATAACATTGGTGTTGGTGAATCGCCTTCTCAATATCAATAGTCTGCCTCCCGAGGTGGGTAAGCTCACATTGATTGAAATCCAGGCTGATTTTTCGGGTGATGGCGGTTAGCATGAAAGGTGAGCCGTTCTATTGGCAGACAGGCACAATATCCTTGTTGCTTTTTCCGTTCAAAGCCAGATTGAAATAAGGCGAGGGGTCATAGGTGTTGCGGATATCCAGCTCGTTCAGGTAATGACCGCTTCCATCATCCTTCACGATGGAGAAATGCAAGTGGATGCCAACCGGGTTGTTTGGATCTCCGGAGAAATCCCCCTGGTATCCGAGCAGGGTGCCGGCTTTGACGAATACCTCCCTGCTTCCCGGTGGAAATGCCTCTGCAATGAATGAATTGCCCTCTTCATCTGCCATGTGGGTGTAATAAGTCCAGATCTGCCGTCCGGGCTGTAGCGGATCATCTGGGATGCGGATAATCACCGATGATTTCCAATCCTCCTGCCTGGTCAAATAGCCATCATAGGCAGCCACGACCGGCGTTTTTCCGTTGGTATTTCCCCCAAAGACATCGATACCCTGGTGCTGATGACCAATGCGGAAGGAATCCCCCCACAAAAAGCCGATCAGTCCATCCGTCGGGAAAATGAACGGTGCATCGGCACATTGCGCGCCCGCCTTGCTGGACCATTCCGCACGGGTGGCAGGATTCCTCATGTATTCCCTGAAATGCAGCAGCCTGCCCGCATTGCCCAGTTGCTGCCAAAGGAAAAAGGCACCCATACCAAGAAATGACAGCACAAGAACAATTAGAAAAATGATGAGCAACTTTTTAATCATTAATTTGCCAGTATGCCAATCATTGACCAGGGTCCGCTCCATTGAATTTCCACATCCCTGGTTTGACCCTGTAAATTTTCTTCACTTTCCACGAACACCAGCTTGTTGGTGGGCGTGCGTCCGCGCCAACGCTTTTTGTTTTTTTCTTCAAATAACACAGCAACACTTTTTCCCAGGAATGGCTGATTGATGGCGGTCGTGATGCTCTCCTGCAGGCTTTCGATCTCACGAAAGCGTCGCATCTTTTCCTCTGCTGAAACATCATCCTCAAGGTTCAGGAAAGCTGGTGTTCCGGGTCGGGGCGAATAACGTGCCACATGGGTCATATCCGGTTTGAATTCCCGCAGCAAATTCAACGTATTTTCAAATTGGGTATGAGTTTCACCCGGGAAGCCTACAATGATATCTGTGGCAATTGAAACCGGCTGGATGCGCACGCGGATTTTTTCCACAATGCGCATGAACTGTTCCACGCTGTAACCTCGCCGCATGGCGCGTAGCATGCCGTCATCCCCTGCCTGGATGGGCAGCTCAAAATGCGGCATCAGTTTCGGCTGTGCCGCCACCGTTTCTATTATTTCATCCGTCATCCACAATGGGTGGGAAGTGAGAAAGCGGATGCGTTCAATCCCATCAACCATTGCGGCTTGCTTTAATAACTCACTTAATCTTGGATAATCTGTGCGATCCATTCCATAACGGTCCACGATTTGCCCCAGCAGGGTCACCTCGCGCACCCCTTGCCCAGCCAACTGACGGATTTCGCGCAGGATCGTTTGCGGATCGCGGCTGCGCTCCCGGCCTCGTTTGAGCGGAATGATGCAGTAACTGCAAGCATGTGAACAGCCATACACGATCGGAATAAAAACCGAGATGGCATGTTCCTTTGAACTGTCGGGGAGATGGTAATCGTTCTCACCTTCAAGCAATTGCTCAATCTTCGCCTGTTTGTCTGCTTGTGAATATACCGGGTGGTCCTTGAGGAATGTGAGCAACGGCATTGGATTGGATGGCGGGGAGAAGACATCCACGTATGGGAATCGTTTTTTTAACTCCTCGTCAGGCTGCAAACCCACCAGGCATCCCATCAGGTTGATCACCCGCGCGGGCTGCTGGAGTTTGAGGGATTTTAAGGATGTCAGCCGTCCGATGGCTTTATCTTCCGCGCTTTTGCGCACCACGCAGGTATTCAGGATGATCACATCCGCATCTTCCGGCTTACCGGCTGGCTGAAGACCAAATTCTTCCAAAAGCGCCGAAACCTGCATGGAATCGGCGCTGTTCATCTGGCAGCCTTCGGTCCAAATATGGTATTTCACGCGGGCGATTATATCAGCGAATCTGACCGGTTTTGTCCACTTTGCGCCTTCCAGATGGGCTCTGGTACAATAGCCCAATGCCTTTTCCTGACTATATGCCCTACCAGCGCAAACCGCGCTGGGGAAAATTTTTGCTGATTGCCATCCCGGTGGTGCTGGTGATCGGGTTATTGGTCTTCCAGATTCCCCGTGTCAACCGTGCCGTTTTCTGGCGGTTGAAAATTTTGACAACCTATGTCAATTCGCTCGTGAACCCGGTTGGCAGATTGCCAACCCCGGTGGTCAGTGATGCGGATGTCGAGGTGACCATGGAGCCAACTGCGACGATCAGCCTGCCAACGGAAACGGTTGATCCTTTGCTCACCCAGATCCCAACCCTGGTCCCCATTCCCACCTTGCAGGCAACCCCTTTCCCGGCCAAGGTCTCCCTCCCACCGCCCTTTTATGATCCCGTGCGTGACAAGGAGGATTTTAATAATTGCGGTCCAGCCACACTGGTGCTGGCATTGCGTTATTACGGTTGGAAGGGGGACCAGTATGATATTTCCAAGGTCATCAAGCCCAACCGCGATGACTCGAACGTCAATGTGGAGGAATTGGTTTACTATGTCCGCACCCAGGCGGGCTGGTTGAATGCCGAATTCCGCGTGGGCGGGACGCTGGATACCCTGCGCAAATTCATTTCCAATGGCATCCCGGTTATCATCGAAGAGACTTACACCACCGACCGCGATTACCTGATCAATGATGACCGCTGGTCAGGCCATTATCTGTTCATCACCGGCTATGATGATTATGCCCAGCAGGTGATTGCCCAGGATGTGCTTTCCGGGCCAAACCAGATCATCAGCTATGGTGTCCTCGAACAACACTGGCAGTCCTTTAATAATGTTTATATTCTCCTCTACCGCCCGGAACAGGCCAATCTGGTGCGCGAACTAATGGGTGATGATGAAGATCTTAAAGTCAACCGCATGAATGCGCTGACTGCTGCTGAAAAGGAAACCCAGCAGAATCCGCAAAATGCATTTGCCTGGTTCAACATGGGCTCCAACCTGGTTGCCCTGGAAAGATACGTGGAAGCAGCCAAGGCTTATGACAAGGCCATTGAAATCGGTTTGCCCTTGCGCATGTTCCGCTATCAGTTTGGGCCATTCATGGCGTATTTCCATTCCGGCCGCAATGATTATCTGATGACCCTCACCAAATACGCCCTGGAAATCACCCGCGTTTCCGAAGAAGCCATGCTATGGCGCGGATGGGCTTTTTACCGCAAGGGCGATAAATCTGCCGCCCTGTCATTCTTCCGTGATGCTCTAAAACAACATCCTGAATATGCGGATGCCCTGCATGCCATTGAATATGTAACTGCCAATTAAAGCATGCCTCTGGAGTTTTCCCGCATCCGCGCTGTTTGCTTTGATATTGACGGAACCCTCAGCGATACTGATGATCAGATGGTCGCACATGCCATACCCTGGCTGTTTCCTCTGCGGCTTTTTTTCCCGGCTGACTTACCTTGCCTGCCATCGCCCGCCGGCTGGTGATGACGCTGGAATCCCCGCTCAACCTGGTTTATGAATGGCTGGACCGGCTTAACCTGGATGGTCTGCTGACCCGCTTAATGGGCTATTTCCAGACGCGCAGTAATCAAAAAAAGAGCCGCTTCCTGCTGATCGATGATGTGTTGCCCATGTTGCAAGCACTCTATGAAAAATATCCACTGGCAATCGTCAGCGCACGGGATGAACATAATGTTTATGCCTTTCTCAGACAATATAAACTGTTGAAATATCTTTAAAGTCATTGTTACTTCGCAAACTTGCCTGCATACCAAGCCATTTCCTGAACCCCTGCTTTTTGCCGCGCAACGGTTGGGGGTTGACCCGCACAGCATTCTCATGGTGGGTGATACCACCGTGGATATTAAAACCGGTCGCCGTGCCGGGGCGCAGACTTTGGGTGTTTTATGCGGTTTTGGTACTGAAAAGGAATTGCTCCACGCCGGGGCGGATTTGATCCTGCCTTCCACAGCCGACATGAAGGATTCATTTATCTGACCTTCAGGCCGGATATATTCTCAATACACTTTTTTGCCTGTCCACCCGGATGGGCACCTGGTACACCGTACTTAATAGATCTTCCCTGAGTACTTCCACGGGTGTACCTATCGCCGCGATGCACCCTTTGTCAAGGATTATCACTTGATCAGACCAGCGGCTGGCCAGGTTGAGGTCGTGCAGCACCAACAGGGTCATCAAACCTTTTGTGGTGGTCAAATTCCTGGTCAATTGCAGCAGTTCAACCTGGTATTTTAGGTCGAGGTGGGTTGTTGGTTCATCCATCAACAGAACCGGGGTTGTTTGCGCCAGGGCTCGCGCCAGGAGAACCCGTTGCTGTTCCCCCGCGCTGAGTTGATCGATCTTTCTATTGATTAATGGCAAAGCTTGGGTTTGTTGCAGGGCTTCATACACAATTCCCTCATCAACTTTGGAGGTTTGTCCCAGCCAGTTGAGGTAGGGGGTGCGTCCCAGCATGACCACATCCCGTACCTGGAATGAAGGTGGCAGGCTGGCTGCCTGCGGGACTGTGGCCATCAACCTTGCCCGTTCAATGACCGGTTGATTGGCCAGCTTTTCCCCATCAAGATACACGTTTCCACTGTCGATGGGGATGAGCCCGCCGATGCCTCGCAGCAGGGTGGTTTTACCAGCCCCGTTGGGTCCGATGATGGCCAGTATGGTGCCGCGTTCGACTCTAAAGGATATTTCCTTAAGTATGATTGCGCTATCGAGGGTTATAGATAAATTACTGGTTTCCAGCATGTATCACCAGTTGCTTTGTTTCGTGCGCTTCAGGAGGAAGAGGAAAAAAGGTGCACCGCTCAGTGCGGTCACGATTCCCACCGGGATTTCCTGTGGTGCCAGCAGGATGCGTGAAAGGACATCTGCTGCTAATAGAAAAGCAGCCCCCCCGATCAGCGTCAAAGGCAGCAGCCGGCGGTAATCTCCGCCCCACAGGCTGCGCATGATGTGCGGCACCACCAGGCCGACAAAACCGATGATGCCGGTGAACGCCACGGCTGCGGCGGTTGCCAGCGTGGCTGCCAAAATGATAATGCTGCGGAACAGGGGTACGCGCAACCCAAGTTGCTGTGCCTGCTCGTCCCCAAATTGCAGTACATTCAAGGCATGCCCCATTCCAAGCAGCGTGATGGAGCCCATCAGAATGTATGGCAAAGCCCCCACCACAGGCAGCCAGCCCGTTAAGGTGGATCCGCCTGCCAGCCAGACAATTGCCCGGCGCAGCTCACCACTGGAATGGATAAGTAAAAAGGATGTCATGGCTGTGACGAAGGAACTGACTGCCACGCCTGCCAGGATCAAGGTGGTCACCGGGGTGCTCTTGCCAGAACGGGCGATGAAAAAAACCAGCAGTACGGTCAGGCTGGCACCAATGAAGGCGGCTATCGGCACGGTTAAAAAACCCCCCAGGTTCGCCGGCCACTGAATGGTGATGGCCAGGATTGCTCCTAGCCCGGCTCCGGAAGCGGAACCGATCAGGTAAGGATCAGCCAGTGGGTTGCGGAATAATCCTTGGTAGGCGCAGCCGCTGATGGACAGCGCAGCCCCCGCCAGCATCATCAGCAGGGTGCGCGGAATGCGCAGGTCGCGAATGATGGTGGCAAAGGAGGAGGTTTCTGTAGTTGTGCTTACCGGTTGGAACAGAATCTGAAAGGTGGTCTTGATCGGGATGGATACACTACCAATGGCAATACTCAGCAGAATGACTGCCAGCAGAATTGCCAGATTCAATAGGATGGGTCGCAAATTCTTATTCAAGGATAATACTAAAAAAGTTCAGGGTGAAGGATCCTGGCAAGCGCCTCCAGGCCGTCCAGGATGCGTGGCCCGTAGCGTACCAGCAGGTTGTCATCAAACGCAAGCACCCGCCCTTCTTTCACCGCTGTCAGGGTTTGCCAGCCAGCCCTCTGTGCAACGCTTTCGGGTGTGATGCCATACGCGGAATCGCCCAACAGGATGAAATCCGGATCATCCACCAGCAATTGTTCCAGGCTGATCTGTGCCCAGGTTGTGCCTAGTTGATCGCCCAGGTTGAATCCGCCAGCCATGGAAATTAAATGGCTGTAGAGCGTGCCCGGTCCCGGGGTGTAAGGTTTGGAGGGGTCCGACGCGTCAAGTTCATAAAAAACCATCGGCTGGTCGCGGATTCCGCCCAACTTGTTTTCCAATTCCGACCCGCGTTTCTGAAGGTCTTTGATCACGCTATTTGCCTGATTGGTCTTTCCGCTTAGTTGGCCAATCCTTGCCAGCATGGCATACACATCGCTGAGCGTGACTGGATTTTTGAAGTATTCCACCCGCAGTCCCATATTCTCAAGCGATGCCACCATTTCAGGGGTGGTGATTTCACCTGCCAGCACCAGATCGGGTTTCAGGTTCACCACTGTTTCCATGTTGTACTTGCCATAGGTCCAGCCGACATCAGTTACGCTTTTGGCTTCTTCTGGAAAATCAGAGTAGGAATCCCGCCCGACAAGCTGTCCGCCAGCTTTAACCGCGAAGAGCATCTCGGTCAGGGGCGGGGAAAGTGAGATAATCCGCTGGGGCGATGACTCTTGATTAATGGCTGCAACTGGAATTTCAGCCGGGGTATTGGTTGATTGGGCTTTTACCTGTGTTTGCATCTGGCATCCGGCGGTGATTAAAACTGCCAGCATGAGTATGAGCACTAACCGTTTCATCTGTTTCATTTCTCCTCGTCAATGAATTAATTTCAACCTGCGGCGGGAAATGAAAACCCCTGCCATGGGACAGGGGTTGGTAAGCGCTCAGTTGAGTCCGCCGCCACCTCCCATCCGCGAGGTTGTGGTTGCTGCCATACTGGCGGGCGTCCTGGCTTGGATTGAAATCCTTACAGTTGCGGGACAGCGCCGGACTTAATTGCTTTATACCGGCTTCGCCGTTCGGCCTGCTCATCCGGGAGTACAGGCACCAGAGTGGTCTTATACTGATTTTATCTATCGTTCATGTTACTGTCAATTATTATTTGGCTCTTTTTTTTCTAACAATTGAGGTTCTTCTAGATTTGATGCAGAAAGCAACTTTTCTTCAAAACGATTTAATAATTTGTCTGCATCCTCATACTTTTTTCTGGCGTTCGTCAGGTGATTTCCCAGTATGTCAAATTCATCTTTGAAGCGTTGTTCATCTCCCTTCAACCTTTCCAAATGGTTGATAATTTCCCGTGCGTGGGCCTCAATGCTCATGCCTTTCAATCCATGGATGATTACCTGAAGGTAGGCATAAAAAGAATTCGGGCTAACCGGGATGACTTTCCTCTTCAAGGCGTAGCTGTATAGACCCTCATCGCCTTCTTCTTTAATTACTGCCTCATAATAAACATTTTCAGCTGGAATGTACATCAGCGCAAAATCAAAGGTGTTTTCATCCGGCAATATATATTTGTTGGCGATGTCATCCAGGTGTTTTTTAACATCCCGCAGAAAATTTCGTCGCGCAGTTTTTCTTTCCACCTCGTTGGTGTTTTCAAGGATATTGCGGAATTGTTCCAATGGGAATTTGGCATCCACTGGCACCAGCTTCCCCCCCAGCCGGATGACCGCATCCACTTTTTCTCCACTCTTGAAGGAATACTGAAAACTGCAATACCCGGCCGGCAGGATTTGGTTGAGCAGTTCTTCCAGCAGGGTTTCGCCCATCCCGCCGCGGATCTTGGGTGGTTTTAACAAATCTTCCAGGCTGGAAATGTTTTTCCCCACCTCCAGCATCTGCAGTGTGGCGGCCGACAGCCGCCCGATATCCTCTTTGAGCCTCTCAAAAGATTGCCGGCTGCCCAGGTCCATCTCACTGATGCGCTGCGAGATGAGCGTGGCCAGCTCCACCTGCTGATGGCTTTCTATCTCGTTCATTCGCTCAAGATTTCGTTCTAGCATGCTCTTCATGATCCAAAAGATTATGCCCAGCCCGGCCAATAAAATACCTGCCAGGAGCAGGATACTGTACAAGATTTCAATGGTCAAAAGGTCCTCCTTATGTAAAAAGTCTCATTTGAGCTGATTGGCTTTATTGTTTTTAAGAAAAACAAACAGCGATTCATATTGGTTGGCATTGACAGAGCAATCGACTAAAAGGTCATTTAATGATTTCAGATAATCGTTCTCCAGGCAGACATCCACAATTCCATGCGGACTGGTGATGGATCGGAAAGCGCATAGATTACCAAGAGCAAGGCAATCAGGTACCGGGAGAAAATTGAGGCGGGCATAAAGAAAACCTGCGTCAAAGGCATCACCTGCCCCAGTGGTGTCTTGGATTGTATATCTCTCATGCTGAAATGCCGCTCGGAAAGTCTCTCCTTGCCGGTCAATGAATTGGCTGCCTTTAGCACCCATTTTCAGCACAATGGCTTTGATCCCGCTGTCCAGCAGGCGCTTGATGACAGTTTGTTGATCATCCGGATGAGAATAGTTGCTTAATTCTGGCTGGCTGATCATCAGGTAGTCAATCATCGGCAAAACGGCATTTATCCGCTGCTTGGATTGGCTGGCGGTGAATACTCCCGAGTCCAGGCTGATGACCTTTCCTTGCCGACGGGCTGCTTCTGTCAATCGCGCAATGACTTCAAACTGGTTGTCATCCATCAGGGTGTAACCGGAGATATGCAGTCCATCGATGCCTGCCAATACCTCAACTGCCTGCTTATCGTCAGGCGGATTGGCATTGCATCCCCTTCCGCCGAACATGGTGCGTTCACCGTTACCGGTCACGACGATGCAGAAGAAACCGGTTTGGTGGCTTTCCTTTTGTTGGATCAGGGATTCTCGCAGGCCGGCTTTGCGGATGTAGTTCATCGCCATGACCCCCAAAGGGTCTGTGCCCAGGTTGCCTGCCAGCCAGGTATCTGCTCCCAATTTGGCCAGCGTAACCGCTGTATTGCACCCTGAACCCCCCAGGCGGAAGTCAGTTCTTTCCACCACCGCTTCCCCTCCTTCCGGTGGGTATTCGCGGGTGTTAACGACTGCATCAATATTAATATCGCCGATAACCAGCATCTGTACGGTGGTCATGCATTCATCCCAATTTCAATGGTTTTTTTATCTCGAAAGCAATTGTAATGCGGGCGGAATGCTATTGGGTGGTCATGATTTCATTTGAATCTTAAAAATGTTTCGTGATAGAATTTTTTAACTTTGTTATCCCGGGAGTCCATTGTGCCTGAATCCATTCTTGTTGCTGTTGCCTGGCCGTATGCCAATGCCGAGATTCATGTCGGCAATCTGGCTGGTGCTTACCTGCCGGCTGACATCTTTGCCCGTTATCACCGCATGAAAGGCAACCATGTACTCATGGTTTCCGGCACCGATTCACATGGCACACCGGTGACCGTCCGGGCGGATGCAGAAGCTGTCAGCCCATTTGAAGTCTACCAGCGTTACCATGCCGGATTCATTGAACTTTTTCAAAAATTGGGTTTGGCTTATGATCTTTTCACCAGCACGCACACGCGCAACCACTTTGATGTCTCACAAAAAATATTTCTTTCTCTCAAAGAGAACGGGTTTTTATTTTCACAAACCCAGGCACAGTGGTTTTCTCCCAAGCTGAACCGTTTTCTGCCCGACCGCTATGTGGAAGGCACCTGCTACATCTGCGGTTATGAGAATGCCCGTAGTGACCAGTGCGATAAGTGTGGAAATTTACTGGAACCCGCCCGCCTGCTTAACCCGCGCACAAAAATTGATGGCTCTACCCCGGAGCTGCGCGAAACTGAACATTATTTTCTGGATCTTGAGAAACTGCAGGTGGAGGTTGTCGCTTTTCTTCAACAGCGCCAGGATTACTGGCGCCCGAATGTTCTCCGCCAGTCGCTGGGGCAGATATTGGCTGAGGGATTGCATGGTCGTCCCATCACCCGTGACTTGGATTGGGGTATCCCTGTACCGGTCGAAGGCTGGTCCGGTAAATGTTTGTATGTCTGGTTTGAGGCCGTCATCGGTTATCTCTCTGCGGCGGTCGAATGGGCTTCCATTAATGGGCAGCCGGAATCTTGGCGTAATTGGTGGACAGACCCGCAGGCGAAGTCTTTTTATTTCATCGGCAAGGACAATATTCCTTTTCATGCCATCATCTGGCCGGCGCAACTGATTGGCTGCCGCGAAAATTTTGATCAAAAGATGAACGCTTCTTCACCTGCATGCTTGGTATTGCCTTTTGACGTGCCTGCCAATGAATTTATGAACCTTGAAGGGCAAAAGATTTCCGGCAGCCGTAATTGGGCGGTTTGGGGGCTGGATTTCCTGACCCGCTACGACCCTGATTCCCTGCGCTATTACCTCACCATGGTTATGCCTGAAAGCTCGCGATACGGACTGGGACTGGTCCGAGTTCTATCATCGCAATAATGATGAATTGGTAGCCACCTGGGGCAATCTCGCTAATCGGGTTCTTTCCTTTGGGTATAAAAACTGGGATGGAAAAGTGCCGCACCCCGGCTCGCTCACCGCATTGGATCAAGCGCTTCTTGAGCAGGTCAATCAGGGTTTTCAAACGATTGGCCGGGAAATTGAAGCTGTCCATCTGCGTGCCGCACTTGGTGAAGCGGTTCGATTGGCCACGGAGGTCAATAAATATCTTGACCAGACAGCTCCCTGGTTCACCATTAAACAGGATAAGGCAGCTGCTGGAAGGGCGATTTTTACTGCTATGCAGGCCATTGATTCGCTCAAGGTGATCTTCTCGCCGTTTTTACCGTTCACCAGTGCCCGTTTGCATAAATTCCTCGGGTATGAAAGCGATTGGGCAGGTGTCCAGTTCACCCGCACCGAAAAGGATGACTTGGGTGAGCACACAGTGCTTTCTTTTGATGCTGCAAATTCAGTGGGAAATTGGCAGCCCAGTCAGCTCAAACCCGGGCAGACATTGCAGCCGCCCCAACCCCTCTTCCGTAAACTGGAAGAAAAGATCGTCGCCGAAGAACGAGCGCGACTCGGCTCAGCCCCCAAATGATATTTTGGATGTCTGCTTATTGATAGTCTGCTTTGTTGGTTGAGCTAATTGCTGAATCAAAAAAGAGCAATACAAAATGATTCGGCAGGATATTCGGGCATGATATTTTTTGTTCTACTCTTGAAGAAGGGGCATCAGGGCAGTAAAAGATAGTTGCGCTCAATAGGCTTTCAGGTACTCTTCGAGAATTTCCAGTGCTTTTTGTGCCGACTGCTGCTTGTTCTCTTCCCGGTTTCCTTGCCAAACGAAGTACCAGGCGTCCTCTTTTCCCGGGGCGCTTAATCCGATCCAGACCGCTCCCACCGGCTTGTCTGCCGTTCCTCCTCCTGGTCCGGCGATACCGGATACGGAAAGCCCAATGACTAGTTCTGATGGAAAAAGATTGGCAAATGATGATCTCGCGCCGCGTGCCATCTCGATCACGGTTTCCCGGCTGACCGCACCATACTTCATCAGGGTTCCTTTTTTTACCCCTAGCCACTTCTGCTTGGCTTCATAGGAATAAGACACCAGTGAACCGAGAAAATAGTCCGAAGAGCCGGGGATATTGGTGATGCGGTGGCTGATCAATCCCCCCGTGCAGCTCTCCGCTAGTGCCAGCTTGAGCTTTTTTTCCAGGAGGTATTGACCAACGGATTGTTCAATGGTGATTTTTTTCTTCATCACTTCAATTATACCGATGGCAATGGAAAGGAATCTTAACAAAACTCTAAACAAGCTCTTTTTTACATTCTGCTATAATTGCCCGCCTTGACCGGTAAAAACGGGCATGTTATGATTTTTTCTTAGGAATTGAATGAAACAAAAAATTGCATCCTCGGATGCTTCTATCTTGCAGCGACAGTCTGACTCAGTAAAACCTCAAACTCAACCGCCTTCTTCCCTTTTGGAAGTTTGGGATGGTTGGTGGGGTAAGATCAAAGGCCGCGGCTGGGCGGATAGTATCCTGCGCTTTGGCACGGTCCTGGTCAGCTTGTCCATTGTGATGCTTATCCTTTGGGTGATGCAGTCTTTCTATTTGAGGGGAAACCTGGCAGCTGCCAGCAAAGCCGAAGAAAGCAATCCGGTTGCACTGGCAGACAATCGCATGGTTTTGCCGGCTTACGCGGGGGTGGCGGATTTCACCGGTATTTCCCGATCAAATGACATGCATACCAATCGCCCCAACCTGTCCCGCTATGAAATTCAGAATTACGTTGTGGAAAAAGGTGATACCGTTTTCAGCATCGCTGCCAAGTACGGATTGGAACCCACTACCATCCTATGGGGTAATTCTTATACCCTGATGGATAATCCTGATAACATCCAGCCGGGGGAGGTGCTTAGAGATCCTGCCGGTGAACGGTGTCTTGCGCAAGTGGATTGAGGGCGATGGATTGAATCCGGTATCCAAGTTCTACTCGGTTACACCGGAAGACATCATCAACTGGCCTGGCAATGGGCTCAGTGCAGAAACCATTGGTGATTATGCAAAACCGAACATCCCCGCCGGCAAGGAGTTGATTATCCCGGGCGGCAGGCAGGAATTCAGTTCCTGGATGGCGCCTACCATCCGCCGCGATAACCCTGCTTCCGCCCGTGTGCTGGGTGTGGGGCATTGTGACGCGATGACCACTGGTCCGATCGGCAACGGTGTCTTCTACTGGCCAACTACTGAAAGGCGCATCTCAGGCTATGAATACAACCCGCCCATCCATTGGGCTATTGACATTGGCGGCAAGATCGGCAATCCCATCTTCGCCATGGAAGCCGGAGTGGTTGTATATGCCGGGTGGAATGACTGGGGTTATGGCAACCTGGTCATCATTGACCATGGTGATGGCTGGCAAACCTTGTATGGACATCTCAATACGGTGGATGTCGGCTGTGGGGATTACATTACCGTGGGCGGCCAACAGATTGGCACCATGGGCAGTACTGGTAAATCCTCAGGCCCCCACCTGCATTTCGAGATGATCATGTCAGATACCGGGTTCCGCGTCAATCCCCATAAATACACATTCAATTAGAACTTATAAAAGCCGCGCAGCTTTTAGAAATATGTATTGGCGATGACTATAATAATCGTTGGAGGTGCAGTTGGCTTCCATTTCTGATGTTCGTCCTTCTCCCATTGCCGGTACCTGGTACAACGCCAATCCTGAAAGGCTGGCTCAACAAATAGATGGTTTCATCCAGCAGGCAGCTGTTACCTCGATTAAGGGGAAAATCTTTGGCTTGGTGGTGCCCCACGCCGGGCACCGCTATTCAGGGGCGACAGCAGGTTTTGCCTATCGTACCGTCCTTGGATGTTCCTATCCATTGGTGATGATTCTTTCACCCTCCCATCATTATTACCCGGCTCAATTGCTCAGTTCAGCCCATCGTTGTTACGCAACCCCGCTTGGGAATGTGCCTGTACATCAGGAGGCATTATTACTGCTGAAGAAAGAATTGCGTAATGTGGGGGTTGAAATCAAGCTGGTGGAGGAAGATGAGGAGCATTCCATTGAAATTCAGTTGCCGTTTTTGCAGCAGGCGCTGGAGGGTGAATTTTCCATTCTGCCGCTGATGATGCTCGACCAGGGACAGGAGACTGTGCTTCGTCTCTCAAAAGCCCTCTTGCAAGTGTATGACCAGTATCTTCCCTTGGTGATCGCCAGTTCAGACCTTTCCCACTTCCACCCATTGCGGACGGCTAATGAATTGGATGGCAATATGCTTAAAATGATCGCTGATTTTTCACCGGAAGGCGTACTGCAGGTTGAAAGGGATGGCAGCGGTTCTGCTTGCGGGGCTGGCCCGATTGCAGTTGCATTGAGTTTGGCAAAGTTGGCTGGCGCATCCGGCGTAACGATTTTGCAGCACAGCACATCGGCTGACATCACCGGGGATTCATCCTCTGTTGTCGGGTATGGTTCTGCTGTGATCACCTTCTAACAGGCCTGAATTTATTCCAATTCTCGTTTGAGATATGATTAACCCAGCATGAATGCCATTGCTAGGGTTATTGTTAATGTCAGCGCAGTCAGCGGGGTTTTCGATTATCGGTTGCCCGATGAATTGATCGATCGTGTCCAGGCGGGTTGTTTGGTGACGGTTCCTTTTGGCAGCCAGACCGTTCAGGCAATAATCCTGGATTTGATTAGCGAGAGCCCCATCACCGAGTTGAAAAAGGTTGCTGATCTGCTGGATGAGCAACCGGTGGTGACTACACAGCAAATCCAGCTTGCCGCCTGGATGGCGGGAACCTATTATGCTTCCTTGGCTGATTGCCTGCAGTTGATGATTCCACCCGGTTTAAGTCAGCAATCCGATACGCTTTTTTCGCTTTCAGAGGGGAATGCTATTCCGGATGACCTGACAGCATTACCGAAACGAATTTTGAACCTCCTGCAAAAGCGCGGTCCGCTACGCGGCCGGCAGCTTGATGCAGCTGTTCCGCGTCAGAATTGGCGTGCATCCATCAAGCAATTGCTCAACAGGAAATTGATCCAGTCCCGCCCGGTACTCCCAAAACCGGTTGTCAATCGCAAAATGGTCAGGACAGCCCAGATCAATTGCACTCCTCAGCAGGCGGCTGATGGTCAAGGTTCCCTCGGACGGACGGGCAGCTCTGCAGCACTCAGGCGGCAGGCCATCCTGGATTTTCTGCTGAATGAAGCCATGTCGGTAAACGTTTCCTGGGTATATGCACAAACGGGTGGAAATCTTTCCGACCTGTATTTTTTGGAAGAAAGAGAGCTTATCCTTCTCAGTGAAAACGAGGTATGGCGCGATCCTCTGGATGGATTGCAGGTGGAACCGGATTGCCCGCCGGTGCTCACCAAAGACCAGCAGGCTGCCTGGCAGCAAATTCAGCCCCGGTTAACCGCTGGAATCGAGCCTTTCAAACCCATTCTGCTCAATGGAGTCACTGGCTCGGGAAAAACCGAGTTGTACCTGCAAGCCGCTGCCGAGATGTTGCGGCAGGGGCGGCAAGTCATTATTCTGGTCCCGGAAATCTCCCTCACCCCGCAAACAGTGCGCCGCTTTGTATCCCGTTTCCCAGGTCAGGTTGGTTTGATTCACTCCCGCCTTTCACCGGGCGAACGTTATGACACGTGGCGGCGTGCACGCATTGGCCAGCTTTCCATAGTTGTGGGTCCGCGCAGTGCTCTCTTTACCCCATTTCCCAATCTGGGATTGATTGTGATTGATGAGTGCCATGATGATACTTACTACCAAAATGATTTCCATCCCATCTACAATGCCGTGGAGACCGCTTTGGCTTTGCCGCGAATCTCCAAATTGACATTGGTACTGGGTTCCGCCACCCCTTCGGTGGAGATGCTTTATCGTGCCTGGCACGAAAAATGGTTGAATATTCTTCTCCCTAATCGCATTCTTGCCCACCAGGATTCTGTGCGTAAGCGTTTGGAACTTTTGCATGAAAATCCTCCTGAACATTTTGAAATAATCGGCAAAACCGCCCTCAGTCTACCTCTGCCGCTCGTAAACATTGTGGATATGCGTGAGGAATTAAAATCCGGCAACCGTTCCATTTTCAGTCAATTATTGAAGCAGTCATTAACAGAGGTACTCAACGCCAGGCAGCAGGCGATTCTGTTCCTCAATCGGCGTGGATATGCCACTTACATCTTCTGCCGCGATTGCGGCTATACCGCCACCTGCCCCCGCTGTAATCTGCCGCTGGCTTCCCGTGCGGTTTCTGGGCAGCTGGTCTGCCATACTTGCGGTTATACCCGCCAGCACCTGGTGAATTGTCCGAATTGCGGCAGCTTGCATATCCGTGAGTATGGAACCGGCACGCAAAAAGTGGAGGAATTGGTAAAAGCCGAATTTCCGCAGGCAACTGTGTTGCGTTGGGATGCCGACACGACCCGCCTGAAAGGGTCGGAGGATATCTTACTGAGCCACTTTGCCAATCACCGTGCCGATATTCTCATTGGCACGCAAATGCTGGCCAAAGGTTTGGATTTGCCCTTCGTCACCCTGGTGGGAGTTGTTCTGGCGGACGTGGGCTTGAACTTCCCGGATTACCGTGCCCCGGAACGGACATTTCAGTTATTAATGCAGGTTTCAGGAAGGGCAGGGCGCAGCCTGCTGGGTGGAAGGGTGGTTTTGCAGACCTTCCAACCCTGGCATTATGCCATTCAAAAGGCTGCCAATCATGACCTGATCGGATTCTACGATCAGGAATTGGCGTATCGCCGTCAGCTCAATTATCCCCCCTTCTCAGAACTGATCCGTTTGGAATATCGGCAACTGGATTGGGCTAGAGCGAAACAGGCTGCCGATCAGCTTAAGCAGGAGGTTGATGATTGGCTCGAAAAAAATCGGGTCCAGGATATTGAATCCATTGGACCGGCACCTGCATTTTTTGAAAGGGTGAATAATTACTACCGTTGGCAGTTGCTCCTGCGCGGTAAAGACCTCAAGCGCATCATGGCAGACCTCAAACTGGATGGTTGGAAAATTGAAGTCAATCCCCCGCATATTCTGTAAAGGATTTAATTCAGCCGTTGAATTTTATCAAGGGTACGCCAAAGCTGGCAGCCCAGGTTGATTTTTCCTGTAAATATTTGGCATCCACTACCGGCAATTGGTCTAAACCATATGTTCGGCCCAGTCGTGCATATTTCCCGCTACCGAGTGGATGGTATTCAAGCAGGCTGACGCCCTTTAACGAGCTGAGGGATTTTGCCAGTTTAAAAATGGCGCTCAGGTTGTCTGCAGAGTCATTCACACCGGGTATGAGCGGTATCTGGATGACAATGGGGATTTTCAGGGAATCAATATAGGCAAGGTTCTCAAGGATGCGCCGATTGGATTTCCCTGTCCAGCGCTGATGTTCACCATCAGCCATCAGTTTCAAGGTCATAGATGACCAGGTCAAGCCAGGGGATTAACCGGTCGAAATCCTCTTTTTCTGCATAACCGCAGGTTTGAATGGCGGTATGAATTCCGGCTTGGTGGCAGATTCTCAAAATTTCAGCCGAAAACATGGACTGCGCCAATGGCTCCCCGCCGGATAGGGTCACCCCGCCCCTCGAATGGATATAGAAAGGTTCATCCCTCATCACCTCGCTGGCGATATCAGCGGCGCTTCTTTCCTCCCCCATCATTACCAGTGCCTGTGGAATACATACGGAAACACATTGTCCGCATCCGTTGCAAAGTGAAAAATCCACCTGGATTGGTTTTTGAGGTTCAGCAAGCTGGAGTGCTCCCGGCGGGCAAAATGCGAGACATTTACCACAGCTGGTGCATTTCTCTTGAAAATAGGACAATTGGGGATATGGCGATTGGGATTCGGGGTTGCAGCACCAGGCGCATTGCAGGGGGCAGCCCTTCAGGAACACGGTGGTACGGATACCTGGCCCGTCATGCAGGGTGAAGCGTTCAATGTTGAAAATAAAACCCTTGATGTCAGGCATATGAATAGTAGGAATGGGTATGGATCTAATCAGGCGAGCGCATGTTCCATGCGGGCGATGATATCCTTTTGAAGCGAAGGATCCAGGGCAACAAACAAGGCGCTGTAACCCGCGACCCGTACAATCAAGTCTGGATATTTGTCAGGATGGATGATGGCGTCCTTCAACACTTCTGTGGATATGGTGTTGAATTGAACATGCCAGCCCTTGAGGTCAAAAAAGCCGCGTACCAACCCGGCCAGTTTGCGAATGGCTAGTATCAGATGCCAGCGTATTCTGGTTAAGCCGTAGATTCAGCAGCTGACCGCCGGTCACTTCGATGGTGGGAAGTTTGGCCGCCGAATGGAAGATGGCGGTCGGACCTTTGCGCCCGTTACCCTGGGCGGGTGAGATTCCATCCGCAGTAGGTTCGCCTTTTCGCCGTCCATCCGGTGTGGCGCCCACCACTTCTCCCGCAGTGATATTGGCGGAAACCGTATTGGTGGAAGCCAGGTAGGCACCGCCGATCGGACCGCGCTGATAGCGCATGTTGTGATATTGGGGCAGCAAATCACAATAATCTTGCAATGCCATGGCGGTCAGCCGATCGGTTTCATCGTTATCCTCGCCGTAGCGAGGGGTGTGCTGCAAGATCAGCTGCCTGATTTCTTCTCCGCGAATACTTTCAAAATTCGATTCCATGGCTTGCTGGTATTCCTCTGCGCTCACCAGCTGTTCATCATGCACCAATTTCTTGATGGCTGCCAGCGAGTTGCCCACATTCGGGATTCCCACCAGGCAGCCGCCGGTGCTGTCATAGATTGCGCCGCCCGCATTCAAATGTTTTCCGCGTCCCAGGCAGTCCTGGACCAGCGCCGAACAAAACGCATTTGGTACCATTTCCTCCAGTACCTGGTCATTGATGTTATCAGCAGTGATATGCGCATCGGTATAATTGGCAAGTTGTTCCTGCCAGGCACCAACCAGTTTATCGAAAGTGTCCAGCTCATCCAACTTCCCCTTGCCTTGCTTTAATTGGATGCCAGTGGTTGGGTCCCGCCCGTTATTCACCGCCAATTCAACCAATTTCAGCACATTCAGTTTGCTCTTGCCGTTTGCCCGGTACCCCCATTTACCCGGAACTTGCACTTCCACGCAGCCCATTGTTGAATAATTTAGGGCATCTTCATGGTTAACGCCGCGTTTCTCCAGGGCAGGCACAATCACCTGGTCATTGACAAAAGCGGGCATGCCAAACCCCATTCGCGTCACTTTGAGGGTTTCTTCAAGAAAGTCAGCTGGAGTTTCAGGGTGCACCCTCACGTAAAAATTCGGTTCGGAAAGGCGGATATCCGCCAGGGCAGCCAGGCATATCCAGGTCAGGCGATTGGTGGCATCCTTTTCTTCAATCGTCTGCCCGCCTACGCAGAGGTTTTGGTAAGTCGGATAACCGGTTTGGGTGCGTGAGTGCGATTCCGTCCGCAGCTTGATGATGGAAAAAATCTTCAGATAAAAATGTTCCAGAAGCTCAAGCGCCTGGCTTTCAGTGATAATTCCATTCTCAAGGTCGCTTTTCAGGTAGGGATAAAGATATTGGTCAAAACGCCCAAGCGAAACCGAGTGTCCATTGGATTCCATCTGCTCGATGAGATGAACAACCCAGATCACCAATATTGCCTGGCGGAAATGCTTGGGAGGATGGTTTTGTAAATAATCCAGGTCATCTGCCAGTTGTCGTAGTTCTGCCTGCCGGGCGCCTGATGCCAGCCCTGCTTTTTCTTGCACTAAATCGGCCAGCCGCTGCAAATAGGATATTACTCCTTCAAATGAAATTTCAACAGACCGGTAGAAATCCAGTTTGGCTTGTTTTTCATCGTCATCAGCCACGGATGACTCTAATCCAGCTGCCCGTTCCAGTATTCCATGAAATCCATATTTCAGCGCCATCGGGTAATCCACCACCATATGCCCTTCACCGGAAGTTGCCTGGCCGGTCCAACTGATCGCGCCGATTTTGGAGGAATCCAGCACAAATTGGGGCTGTCTTGTCATGATGGCTTCATAAACAGTCCGGCCTTCCCACCAGGGCAACAGGCTGCGTAATTCTTCCTTTGCTTCAGTGCTGATGCTGAAGCGGTCATAGCGGCGCTGTTCAAAACGATCCAATTCCTCATAAACCCATTTCCAGGAATATTCTGGGAAGATCGGTGCGAAACGGGCATGCGCGGACTGCCAGCCAGGGATGAGTTCATTTTCATCCAGTGACAGGCTGACCTGGTTTAAATAAGCATTAAGCGCCTTGGCGCGCTTGAGGATGGGTGGTTCATGCTCGTTTTGCTGATAAATTTGCGTATAAATGCGCGCCCGTTCCGGGCAGATGCCAGGTGTGGAATGGATCAGGCGGTTCCTCAATGCCTGGATGCGCTCTTTTTGGTTTTCAGAAAGAAGTACTTGAATGGATGTGATTTCCATAGATTAATTTTAACCCGAATTGGATACTTTTACTCTAATTAAGAAGAATCCCGCAGTTTTGCGGGATTCGATTGTTTGCTTAAAGGGTTTATTGCAGAACCTGCCATGGATTGACAAACGCACTGCCTTTACGAACTTCAAAATGCAGGTGCGGACCGGTGGAATTCCCGGTACTGCCGCAGGAACCGACCACTTGGCCGCGGCTCACGCTTTGTCCGCAGCGCACGCTGATGCTGCTTAGGTGGGCATACAGGGTCAGCCAGCTGTTACCATGGTCAATAGCCACCAGGTTGCCGTACCCCCCGCCAATCGAACCGGCATAGATTACAACGCCGGAATCGGAGGCAAAGATGGCATCTCCCTGGTAACACATCGCATCCAGCGCACGATGGCCACCCCAATAATCATTGCCGCTGACCTGTCCTTGGTAAGCGGTCGGCCAGATGAAGGACCCGGAACCAACCGCTCCCCCTGAAGGCGTACAGGATCCAGGTCCGCTGATCTTGGCGCTCACCCCGGCATTGTCGCTGGCTGCCACCGGGATGATCCAGGGCTTTAATTCACGGACTCCACCGGGAATCATGATCATCGTGCCCGGCTGTATGGCCGGGTTGGTCATATCCAGGTTGTTGCCGGGCCACAATAAAATATCTTCAACCTTGGCTTTATAAAGACCTGCCACATGATCCAGTTTGTCACCCTCCTGCCACTCATACAGGATGCCATCCGTCGGTGGAATTTCCAGCTTCACACCAATGGAGATCGTGTGTGGGTCGTCATTCAGTGTTGAGTAATTGGCATACAGGATCGATTCCGGTTTGACCGAAAATTCACTTGAAATCCCAAAAATCGAATCACCCGCTTCCACCGTATATTCCACCACATCCTTGCGGTAACCCTTTGGCAGCGTGGTGTTGATATTAGCTTTTCGGCTGATGGACTCGTAATTGTGGCTATTGGGCAGGCCGGGTAGGTTGGAGATGGTTTCTGGTTCACCGGATGAAAAAAGATCATGGATGGAAGAAAGGATAGATATCCCGCTGATCTTTTGAAAAGCCACTATCGCCAGCAGGATTACCATAACCACTGAGAGTCCCCACATGATTTTCGAAATGATGCCCCATGCATCCTTTTGCGGGTTGGCAGCCTCTCCCGTCTGACTCTCTGCTTTACGGGAGAAAATTTTCAATTTCACTATCCCTCCGTGAGCGCATCCAGGAATTCCTGGTTGTTCTTGGTCTTGCTCATCCTTTGCAGGATGGCTTCAGTGGCCACGGCCGGATCCATGCCTGCTCCTTGCGGAGGGTTGCCGATCATTTGCAGGTACATGCGCCGCATCAGCCAGACACGCTGCAGCACATCCGGGCCCAACAGCAGTTCTTCGCGGCGGGTGGAGGAGCGTTCAATGTCAATGGCGGGGAAAATGCGCCTTTCCTGCAGGCGGCGCGACAGGTGCAGTTCCATGTTGCCGGTGCCCTTGAATTCTTCGTAGACCACATCATCCAGGCGTGAACCGGTGTCGATTAGGGCGGTCGCAATGATGGTCAGTGAACCTCCGCCTTCGATTTTCCGTGCAGCGCCATAGAAGCGTTTGGGCGGGTACAGTGCGGATGGGTCCATGCCGCCGGAAAGGGTTCGCCCGGATGGGTTGACCACCAGGTTGTAAGCCCGCGCCAGGCGGGTCAGCGAATCCATCAGGATGACCACATCCTTGCCGATTTCCACCAGGCGTTTGGCGCGGTTGAGCGTGATCTCGGCTGTTCGCACATGCGAGGTGACTGGTTCATCGAAAGTGGAAGCGATGACCTCGCCTTCCACGGATCGGTCCATGTCCGTCACTTCTTCCGGACGTTCGCCGATCAGGCTGACCATCAAGGAGATTTCCGGGTGATTGGTGAGGAGCCCATTGGCAATTTCTTTCAGGATGGTGGTTTTACCGGCCTTGGGAGGGGAGACGATCATACCGCGCTGGCCGCGTCCGATGGGTGCAATTAAATTGATCAGGCGGTTGGAAAGTATATTGCGGTTGGTTTCAAGGTCGTAACGCTTGTCAGGGAATATGGGTGTCAGGTCTTCGAACTTCACCCGGCTGGTGGCTGCTTCAGGGGTCAGCCCGTTGATGTCCTTGACGCTCAACAATCCATAATGGCGTTCAGATTCGCGTGGCGGACGGATCTCTCCAAAGACCAGGTCACCGTTGCGCAGTTCATAACGGCGCAGTTGGGCTTGCGAGACATAGATGTCAGTCTTTCCCATTTGGTAATCAGCCCTCAGGAATCCGACACCTTCCGGCATGATCTCAAGGATGCCGCCGCCCATTTCCTTGCCCTCATTTTGTGCGAGCTTGCTGGCAATGGCGATGGTGAGGTATTCTTTTTTCTTGAGCCGGAAATCCGGGATTTCCAATTCCCCGGCCATTTTACGCAGGTCTGGTAAAGTTTTATTTTCTAATTCTGCAATATTCATTTGTTATCCATAAGAAAAAAAATAATCTGAAAAATCGGTTGAAAAAGCTGCCAACTTGGCAATAAAGGATGCGGTCTTTTCTAAAAAGTTGAATTCATCGGGGGTTTTGGCTAATCTAGTTAATCAAGCCATTTGCAGTGTAAGTTGCTGTTATTATAACATGGCAAATTTCATAAAAGTCAAGGGGCAAAAACCTCATTTGAGGTAATCCTGTAATGGTTTGCTGCGATATGGATGCCGCAATTTGCGCAGGGCTTTGGCTTCAATTTGCCGGATGCGTTCACGGGTTACATTAAAATAGTCGCTTACCTCTTCCAGGGTATGGTCTTTGCCATCCAGCAAGCCAAAGCGTAGCTCCAGTACCTCCCTCTCCTTTTGGGTCAAATTCTCCAGGTCTTTTTCGATTTTCTCACGTAACGAAATGATATCTGCCGCATCTTCCGGATCCTGGGCATCATCATCCTCGATAAAGTCTCCCAATTGGCTGGAATCTTCATCGCCAATCGGCCTTTCCAGTGATACCGGTTCCTCCGCTGTTTTGAGAATCGCCTCCACTTTTTGTGCGGCGAACTCTAGCTGCCTTTTTAGATCATGGCTGATGGAGGTGTTGTCCTTGGATGAAAGGTATTCGTGGACTATGGAATTTTCTTCGCTGGTCAGGGTGTTCAGAAAACCTGCTTCCAGTGCCAATTCTTCATTGGTTGGATTTCGCCCCAATTTCTGGGTGAGCGCGCGTTGAGCCCGCAGCAACCGCGAGATGGATTCATACAAATGCACCGGGATGCGGATGGTGCGTGCCTGCTCGGCAATATGGCGGCTGATGGATTGACGTATCCACCAGGTGGCGTACGTGCTGAATTTAAATCCGCGAGATGGATCGAACTTGGAAACCGCCCGCAATAATCCCATGTTCCCTTCCTGGATCAGGTCAAGAAAAGAAATGCCCCGTCCAAGGAAGTGCTTGGCAACGCTCACCACCAGCCGCAGGTTGGCGCGGATGATGGCTTGATTGGACTCTTCCGACAATCGGTTGATCTCATCCACATATGATTTCAGTGTTTTTTCATCTGGCAATTGCATGGTCAATAATTCAATATTTGGTAATTTTTCATGTTCTTGCAGGAATGAGAGTAGGGCGTTGGCTGTTGTGGGGGGCAGCAAATAAAAATTCAAATAGATCTGGTAACTGGATTGGATCACCTGCTCGATGTTTTGCCGTCGCTCCTTTTGTTTGGCCACCTTGCTTTCATTCCAGTAAGTTTCCAAATAGTGGCGGGCATAGGAAGGTGCATCCAATTCCCAATGCAAATGCAGGTCTTGGGCTTCGGATAAAAGCAGGCTGAAATCGGGCAGCTCTATTTTTTTATTATTTTTGCTGAGCTTGATCAGTGTCTGGTATCTATCAATCAGCTCTTGGATGATTTTTTGGAAAACACCTGAGAACACATGATCTTTCCCTTTTTCGGTTTCCAGGCTTGATTCTATGAAATCAATTCTTTTTCGCCCCTCATTGCGTGTTGCCAGGCGAAATTCGCTGTTGGCATCCAGGAGGTGAATTTGCCCGATCTCACGCAGGTAAAGTCTTACCGGGTCCTCGGATAGTTCCAACGAGTAGGCGGGATTTTCCAGTAGCTCCAATGGATTTTCACTGGCGATCTCTTCAAAACGGCTTTCATCCTCCAGCAGTTCAACTTCACCAGGTTGGGATTCTACGGTTTCTTTTTCAATTATGTCGGGTTCATCCTCATCCATAGGAAGAGGAAACACCTCATCAACACCCTTTGCAGTCATTTTGGGCTTGGTTTCTTTTCCCCGTTTTGTCATCGGGAGAGCTGTCTTCCGCGTTGCATCGCCGGAAGCATTCTTCTTGGAGGACATGGTTTCAATTATACATGAACGGAATCCGCCTGTTGCAGCGGGTTGGCCAGGGCGCGGTCCAGCTTCCCGCGTGCCTGGATATGATCTGTGATCTGTTGCTGAAAGTGGGCAATGTTTTCATCTTGTGACTGCAACGCCTCATCCAGGATTGTCTGTAAATGACTTAACTCCATCAGGGTTCGTTCTTGCCGAAGCAGCAATAAACTGCGCAGGATTTCCTCCACCATCTTCTGCTCACTCATTTTCATGATTTTTATCATGTCTTCATCTTCAGCAGGGCTGTTTAATTCTTCAAACAGCTCATCCAATACAGGCAGATGGCTCTCTTCGATAAATTGGACCGGATCATTTATCTCTTGTTCAAGCGATTGAGTGATGGTTCTTGCCATTAATTGGTGCTTGGCATCTTCAAAATCATTATCGCTGAATTCTGACAAGCCGGCTGCATTCAACAAGCGGTTGACGCGGTAAAGCAATTCAGGACGGGGCAGGAGCAGTTTGAGGCAGTATTGCTCGCTGGCGGATATTTTTTCCTTGATTGTGCTTGCATCAGGGATGGCAAGCTGGGGTTTTGTTGATTCGAGGGCTGCTTTTTTCCTTGACTTGTACGAAATCCGCGATAGTGAGGCGAGTTGATGAAAAGCAGTCACATCCACCTGGAGCAGTCTGGCTAATTGCTGCAGGTAGGCATCCCGCTCCACCGAATCCGACACGTCCCGGATCAGCGGCACGACCTGGGTTGCAATTTGGCTCTTCGTTTTCGGATCGGTGAGGTCCTTGTCTTCACATAGCGTATTCATCACGTGTGTGATGATTGGCTTCGCTGAATCGACAATCTCCTTCCATTGGTCTGCGCTCTCCCGCACAATATCATCCGGATCCATCCCCTGTGGCAGTGTGCTAACCCGTAGATCTGCCTGCAGGCGGGATTCATGATGAAGAAGCCCGCGCGCATCAAAGGTGATATCACTGCTGTGATCCAAAGCATCGCGCGCAACTTCCAGCCCGCGCAAAGTCGCCTTGATCCCGGCTGCATCCGGATCCAATGCCATCACAATCCGTCGCGTATACCTTTTAAGCAGGCGCATTTGCATTTCGGTCAGGGCGGTCCCCATCGGTGAGACGGCGTTGGCAAATCCTGCTTGGTGCAAAGCCAGAACGTCCAGATATCCTTCCACAATGACTGCCTGGTCGTTTTCCCGGATGGCTTTGCGTGCCTGGTCCAGTCCGTATAAAAGCCGGCTTTTGTCAAAGAGGATCGTCTGGGGTGAGTTGATGAATTTGGGCATCTCTTCCGGGTTGAGTATTCGCGCTCCAAAACCTGTCATTTGCCCGCCGGCATCCCGCACCGGAAACATGATCCGGCCGCGGAAACGGTCATAAAAACCGCCCTCATCCCGCTTGACGATCAACCCGGCTTGTTCCAGGTCATCGGTTGAGTAACCCTTTTCTGTGAAATGGTGCAGGGTTTCTTCCCAACCATTGGGTGAAAAACCCAGACTGAATATTCCAATTGTTTTTTTGTTTATTCCCCGCTTTTCCACCAGATATTGCAGGGCTTTCTTACCTTCCTCGGAATTTAAAAGGTGAGATTGGAAAAAAATGGCAACTTCTTCCAGCAGGAGTTTCAGCCGTTCGGCTTTCTCATTTTCTTTTTGCTTTTCGGGTGTATAGGTTTCAAGCTTGACCCCGGCTTTTTTCGCCAGCACTCTCAGCGCCTCGCTGAAATCCAACCCTTCTTTTTTCATTACAAATTTGAAAATGTCGCCGCCTTCGTTGCAGGCACCAAAACAGCGCCAGGTGCCTGTTTCAGGAAATACCACAAATGCCGGGGTACGGGTGTTGGCATGAAATGGGCAAAAACCGGTGTAATTCTTGCCGGCATGGCGCAGCTTGACCGTTTCGGAAACCAGGTCAACAATGTCAATTCGGGCTTTTATTTCATCACTGACATTCATTGATTTTTCACATTAATTTACCAGTAACGCCGTTGTTTAGAATCCTTCCAATTTGGAGAGATCTGCTACACCTCTGGCAAGATTGGCTATCCCTTGCAGGAGAGCCAGACGATTCTGACGAATTTTTTCATCCTCCACCATCACCATCACTTCCTCAAAAAAACGATTGATGGACGGAATGAGTGGGTTGAAGGCCCTGAAAAAATCCTCCACATCGCCAGGTTTTCTGGATTGGGTTTGTGCACTCTTCACGCCATTCGCCAGCTCTTTTTCAGCCGTTTCATTCAATAATTCATTTTTTAATTCGGGCAGAACTTTTTGATCCCGTGTGATGCGCACACAACGGGCATAAGCCGGCAGTATGGTGTTCCAATCTTTTTTGGACACCCAATTCGCCAGTTGTACTATTGCCCGATTTGCCCGGGTGGGAATATGGCCTTGCTCAGCCAGGACGGCGGCGGTGATGTCGTAAGCATGCCCTTGTTCCCTAAAATGGTATTCCAGCCGGTCAATGATGAATGCCAGGCAGGCAGTTCTTTGATCATCCTTGAAATCAACCGTTTCTTTCAACGCATCGGCGGCAAATAAGAGCCCTCGGCGGATATCAAACTCAAGATTCGCCTGGATCAGGTTTTGCGCCAGCCCGATCGCTGTGCGCCTTAAACCAAAAGGGTCTTTTGTACCGGATGGAACGCTGCCGACGGCAAATAAACCCGCCAGCGAATCCAACCGATCGGCAAGCCCAACAACCAGCCCTGCATAGGATTTTGGGTTCCGGTCACCGGAAAAACGGGGGAAATAATGTTCTTCAATGGCTTGTCCTACTGCCTCGTTTTCACCAGATTGAATGGCGTAGTAACGGCCTATGGTGCCCTGCAGGGCGGTCATTTCAGTTACCATGTGCGTTGCCAGGTCTGCTTTGCATAATTCGGCTGCCCGCATGGCAGTTTCTTTTTCGTCACCAGTCATCTGCAATTCTTCGAGCAGTTTGCCGGTGAGGTTGACGATCCGTTTGGTTTTATCCAGCATCGATCCGAGTTTCAGGTGAAAGGTTAGCGTCTTCAGGCGCGGTAGGTAATCTTCCAGCTTGTGCTGCAAGTCCTGGCTGATAAAGAAATTCGCATCTGCAAAGCGGGCGCGGATGACCTGTTCATTTCCATGAATGACCAGGTCGGAATGCTGGTGATCGCCATTGCGGATGGCAATGAAATGTGCCATCAGATCACCTTTGCTGTCCAATAATGGAAAATATCGCTGATGCTTCTTCATTACGCTCACCAGCACCTCGGTGGGCAGCTTGAGATGATCCTCGTCAAAAGAGCCCATTAAAGCCGCAGGGGCTTCCACCAGGTTGTTCACTTCAGCCAGCAAGCCCTGGTCGAGAATTGTTTGTGCTCCTGCCTTCTTTTGCAGGTCGGTCACCTGGCTGGCTACTGTGTTGGAGCGGGTTTGCGGATCAAGCAGGATACCCTGCCCTTCAAGATAAGTAAAATACTCTTCAGCCGAATCTACGCTTTGTTCTTCTGGTTCATGAAATCTCAATCCACGAGTAACATTGGTGCTGGTTAAACCGGCATGCTCAAAGGTGATTGTCTCTCTGCCGAATAGCGCCAGCAGCCAGCGGATGGGGCGTGAGAAAGAAATATTGCTGCTGTTCCAGCGCATGGCTTTGACGAAGTGGATCCCGCTGATCAGCTTGGGTAATTCCTCCGCAAGCACCTCCTCCGTTCGTTTACCCTTAAGCTGTATTTCGGCCACCAGGTATTCCCCGCCTTCAAGCGTCTTTCTTTTCAACGCCTCCACCGGGATGCCTTTTCCGCGCGCGAACCCTTCTGCCGCGGGCGTTGGCTTGCCTTTCGCGTCCAGGCCCCGGCTGACTGATGGACCTTTAAGCACCTGCAGCGAATCAGTTTGTTGCCCGGCAACGTTTTTTGCAGTAATGACCAATCTGCGCGGGGTGGCCAGGATTTTCACCTCGTCATGTTCGAGGCGCAGTTCATTCAACATACTGGGAACCGCCTGTTTCAATTGTTCGACCGCGCTGTTTAAGTCGCTGGCAGGCAATTCTTCTGTGCCGATTTCCACCAGCAGGGCTGCTCTTTCGGTGGCTGGTTTGCTTTTGGATGGCTGTATCTTCTTGCTCTCAATGGTATCTACCTTCTTGAAAGAGGATGCCTTTTTCAGCCATGGGAATCCCAGTGATTCACGTTGCTGCAAATAAGCTTCCGCACTGCGGTGAGCCAGCTCACGCATGCGGCTGAAGAGTGCTTGCCGTTCAGTCACTCCCACGGCACCGCGCGTATCGAGGACGTTGAATGTGTGTGAACATTTTAGGATGTAATCATGAGCGGGCAGTACCAGCCCATTTTCCAGGGCTAGATTGGCTTCCTTTTCATACAGGTCATACATCTGCCGCAAGCGCTCCACATCGGCTGTTTCAAAATAATACTTGCTGTGTTCCGCTTCAGCCTGGAAATTGATATCCCCGTCGGTATAGTCCTCGTTCCAGCGCAAATCACGGAAATGGTAATTTCCCTGCAGCGGCATGGCGATGCGTTCCAAGCCGTAGGTGATTTCCACCGATACCGGATCGAGCACAAAACCACCTGCCTGCTGGAAGTAGGTGAATTGGGTGATCTCCTGCCCATCCAGCCAGACTTCCCACCCTAATCCCCAGGCACCCAATGCCGGCGACTCCCAGTTATCTTCCACAAAGCGGATGTCATGCTTGCGTGGGTCAACCCCCAGCGCTTTAAGTGAATTCAGATAAAGTTCCTGCGGATTCCCCGGGTCGGGTTTCAGGATCACCTGGAATTGGTAGTGCTGTTGGAATCGGTATGGGTTTTCACCGTATCGGCCGTCGTCCGGTCTGACGGAAGGTTCCACGTAAGCCACATTCCATGGCTCTGGGCCGAGCACCCGCAGGAAAGTGGCCGGGTTCATCGTTCCGGCGCCCACCTGTACGTTGTATGGCTGCCAGATCAGGCAGCCCTGCTCAGCCCAGTAATGCTGCAGATTCATGATGATGGATTGGAAATGAAGATTTTGATCCACAAGTTCTCCCAGGGGAAAAGATGAATGCGAAAAAAATTATACCAATGATTGGTTTTGAAAAACTGACGCATGAGGTTTGGCTGGTTTAGGGCACAGAAAATGAGTAATAAATTTTCCACAAATGCGGGGGCAGAAGGATGAAAACCAGGATTTATTAATCCATTTGATTATACAAATGCTTGCTATGATCTAATTTATTCTCGCGTAAGAAAATAAGATTATTTTGCAGTATTGATTTTTGAATAACAGATGATTTCATTATTTAATCCCAACAGGGCAGCCCACCAGGGTTGACGCTGCCAGTCCGGCAGGATCATGGATTGAACTGCAACCTGGATCCTTTCCGATGCCTTTCGTTTGTTTAAAAAGGGGTTCGGATCAAGCAATATAAATTGCTCCTGGTCAGCTGTCATTTCCATGATATTGGTCCAGTGCGCCCCGCCTTTTTCCCAAAAGCGCAAGAAAGTCACAAACTCGCCATTGTGGAGGATTTTTCGAAGCTGACTCAGACTGGCATTCCTTAATCTTTGGGCTTGCCATGACAGATTGTGCTCTCGTGCCAATCGGTTGAATGCAGTGGTTAATCCCCAGGGAGCGGTTGCCCCGCCCACTTTGGGCACCCACCCGGGTAACCTGCCGAAGGGAGGAATTTTGACGATGACATCTTTTTTTGAGAGACGCTTGACCTTCAGCCCGGCTGATTCCTTCAGTACATTAAAAACCATGGCAGTGCATGTGGGGCCGCAATCATTGCTTGTCAACCTGCTCCTGGTAAATCCCTGTGAGAGGTAGAAACGGTTGAGATCAATCCGTGTAATTAAATTGGAATTCGATGGATGGTCTGAACTTTTATTCTTGCTGGATATCATCTAAAAAATTCCTTACATCCCTGACATTATAATTACCTGCAATGAAAGTCCGTTCAACTATACCCTTTTTATTGCTTCTTTTCGCGATTGCCTGCTCTTCTCCCAATACGGCCGCGCCTGACGGGTTGACGCCTTACGTTACACCATTGATGGTGCAATCCACAGGCGTTTCCAACCCCACCCAACCCCCTATACCAATTCCGACCCCAACCCCATTCGTCCATACCGTCACATCCGGTGAAACCATGTCCTCCATTGCATTTCGCTATGGGGTTGAGACTTCGGCTGTCATGGCTGCCAATCCTGATGTTAATCCCAATGCCATGAGCGTTGGCGTAAAACTGGTCATACCTTCCCAATCCGGAGCGGGCATTGCCCTGGCTAATTCAACCCCGCTTCCTTTGAAAACAGGTCCGCTAAACTGCGCTCGCTCCCGTGATGGCAGCATCAGCTGTCTCTTGCTGATTCAAAATGATCAAGATGTCCCGGTTGAAAGCATGCAAGCCAGGGTGGCGGTGGGCAACAGCCAGACAGGGCAGGCCGGGGAACGATTAACCACCGCCCCATTAAATATTCTTTATCCAGGTAAGGCGCTGGCGCTTTCGGTGGTATTTGCGAATGACATACCCGATCCGATCCAGACCCGCTTTGAAATGGTCAGCGCCGTGGCTGTGCAGGATGGTGAAAATCGCTATTTGCAAACACAAACAGATAACCTGCAGGTCACCAGGGATGCAACCGGTCTCTCTGCCAGGATTTATGGCGAAGTATCTCTGCTTTCGTCGGGGTTAACCGCTTCAAATGTTTGGGCGGCTGGAATCGCCTTTGACCGGCAGGGGAATGTGGTTGGCGTTCGCCGCTGGGAACGCAACACCCCGCTCAGTTCAGGACAAAAACTGCCATTTTCATTTACAGTGTATTCAACCGGCGCTATGATCGACCGGGTTGAAGTACTCCTCGAAGCGCGCAAGTAAAATTGCCTGCAATCTGCTTTTAGGTAATATCCTGGTAGCAAATTAAAAAACCCTGTCCTTGTGCGACAGGGTTTGGTTTTTTTTTACAACGTCTGATTAAACTGCCACGCTTTTCACCTGGCGGATGACCATGATAACCTTGCCCATGATGCGCAGATTTTCAGCATTATTAATGTAAATGGGCTCCATGTTCGGATTGGCTGGCTGCAGGCGGACGCGGTTGGGCTCCTTGTAGAAATATTTCAAGGTTGTCTCATCCTTGTCGTCCAGCCACACAGCCACCATGTCGCCGTTATTAGCCTGTTGGGCGCGCCGCATGATGACCATGTCGCCATCATTGACCATTGCGTCGATCATCGAATCGCCCTGCACCTCCAGGGCAAACAGTTCTTCCGCTTTTTCACGCGCCGGCAGCAGGCTGCGGGCGATCTCTATGCTGCTTTCCTGGTCAAAGAAGGGCAGGTCGGAGGTGGGCATCGGGATGGGTTCACTGGCAACGATGCGGCCCAGCACCGGGATGCTGAGGATGTCATTGACGGTTGTGCCAATATTCTGTATGCCAGCAGTCACTTTGTCCTTGATTGAACTCGCGCCTTCCAGTGCTTTTTGTATGCAAATGCTGCGCGAGATGTGCTTGTCTCGTTTGATGTACCCCATCTCCTCCAGCTGATTCAGGTAGTAATCCACCAGGGAAGTGGACTTGACCCCGATGCTCTCGCCAATATCGCGGATGGAGGGGGAAAATCCCTTTTGTTCCTGAAAGTTGGCCAGAAAGTGCATGATCTTCTCATGCCTTTTTCCCAGTCCTTCTGTTTTACGGGCCATGCGTCCTCCTCGAAATTCAAATTAATCGGACATTTGTACTATTAATATACACGAACATTAGTGCTATGTCAATACCTGAATAGCTCGCCTGGTTAACTGGTTGGAGGAAGAATAGATGATTACTTGGCTAAGTTGGTCGTCTTTTTGCGCGCCAGTCCTTGATAATGAAAGGCACATACAACAATAAAAAGACGACCAACCCGATCGCTTCAATATAGAGAATATACCAGGGCCAGGCGGGCAGCATATCCAGCAGGGAAGGTGTGTATGGCTTGTGGGCAACAAACAGGTAATTGCTGCCGATCAGTTGATTGATCACAAAGACCACTGCCATGTAGAGGTTCAATACCACCATCACTTTAAGCAGGGATTTCCAGGTGGGACGCATGCCTTCCACAACTGTCAGGTAGACCGCGGAGGTCACCAGCAGTCCGTGTGAAATGAAAGTTTGAAAAAATCGGAAGTGGGGAAAACCGTAAATGCCGATGTCCGGGGTTAACAATGCCTGGATGGCGCCGCCGATGCCCATGAAATAGGCAAACTCGTAAATGGTGTAATTCTTAAAAATGAGCATAAATCCGGCCAGCCAGATCAGCACGCTGCAGGCATGCAAGGGCAGGTGTTCCTGGATGTTCCATCGGCCATAATAAATGTTCCAGATATGATAGGATGCTTCATTCACCCACAGGATGATTCCCAGCGCCACGCGGATTTTTCGGCGTGTGCTTTCACTCGCTCCCTTGAAGCGGACGAGATAGATATTCAAAAGGATGATGACAGCCAGCGCAGCCAGGTGGGCTGGTCCCAGGAAGGCGAAAGGTGCACCTTGGTAATTAGCGGTAAAGAATTGGTCCATGAGGATTTCCTTTGACGAAGAGAGATAAGATCTTCTATTATTTTACATTGGCTTTTCTATTATTCTCATTTCAAAACAATAGCTTATGCGAAAGGTTTCCTTTGCTGCATTTGAATTCGTTATAATCTCCTTATCTTTTTTGAGGAGATGAATGATGGCAAATGCAACGGTGCAATGGGCGGGTGGCGAGCGTTTTATCGGCGTGGATTCCACCAACCATTCAGTCGTCCTTTCCACACCCGATGAAGGCATTGGCATGAAACCCTCGGAACTCCTGCTGGTGGCCTTGGCTTCCTGCTCGGCAGTGGATGTGGTGGAGATACTCAAGAAAAAGCGGCTTGAACTCACAAAGTTGCACATTCAGACTAAGGCAGACCAAGATGCGGATCCCCCATGGACTTTCCGGAAGATCCACCTGAAATATTTACTGGCAGGCAGTGGTCTGACTATCAAAGATGTGGAACAGGCTATTGCGCTTTCTCAAGATAAATACTGTTCTGTGGCATCCACCGTGCGGGGAACGGCGGAAATTACCTGGGAGTATGAAATCGAAGGATGACGATTGTGGAGAGGATCTAACCCGCTTTCCTTAGCTGCAGAGCAATCCAGTCCGAAGAGGATATTTTCTTTTCGAGGGTGAACCCGTTATTCTCGGCTGACTGGACTACATTTTCTGCTTGTGTTTCAAGGATGCCGGCCAGGATCAATTTCCCGCCCGGCTCAACCAGATTCGCCAACCCATCTGAAAAAAGCTGCACGATGATATGTGCCAGGATGTTCACCACCACCAACGGCGCCCTGGCCATCCCGAATTGATTATCCTGTATCTCTTTGACCGAACCAATCCCCACCTCCAATCCTGATGGAAGTTGGTTATATCCAGCGTTTTCCAATGTGGATTGTTTGGCAGCCGGGTCCACATCCACCCCCAGGCAATGCCCGGCTCCCAGGCGGAGTGCTGCAATGCTTAATATCCCCGAACCGCAGCCCACATCAATGACATTCATTCCGGGTTCGACCGTTTGCTCCATCAATTCCAGGCACAACTGGGTGGATGGATGCGTGCCGGTGCCAAACGCCATGCCCGGGTTGATGCGGATCGGCAGCCGGCCGGGAAACTCTTTCTTCACCCAGGCAGGCACGATCACCAGCTTGTTGCCCACTTCAATCGGTTGGTAATGCTTTTTCCACGTAGCCATCCAGTCTTCATCCCAGATGGGCTTGAAAACGGGTTCAGGCAGCGGTTGGATTTGGCTCAGGTGCCATAGGAATTCAATGATTTTTTGTTTCTTTTCTTCAATTTCCCCGTCTGCCAGTAGATATCCGAATACGCGGGCATTTTTCTCCAAATAATCGACACTGCTGGAATTCTCCTGGATGGCATTTTGCTCCACCACCACCCCGTTTGGGATGGCGCGGTTGAGCACCTCGGCCACGGCTTCAGCCTGCTCAGCGCTGACCGTGAGCGACACTTCAATCCATTTCGGGTCAGCCACCCAGCAGGTCCTTGAGGATGTCCAGGAAACTTTTTTCCTGGGGCAATACTTCGCTGCCCATCGTTTTGGCTAGTTGGTCGAATAATTTGCGCTGTTCGGAGGTCAAATGTTCAGGTATGGCCACATTGACGATTACCAGTTCATCTCCACCGCCTGAACTGTGCACATGCGGGAAACCCTTTCCGCGCAGCCGGAATACTTTACCCGGCTGGGTGGCGGGCGGGATGGTCATTTTGACTTTTCCGTTCAGGGTCGGTACTTCCACCTCAGCGCCCAGCACGGCTTGCGCGATATTGATATTCAGGTCCAGCAGGATGTCATCCTGCCGCCTTTTGAAGAATTTATGCGGTTTGACCTTGACTTCGATGTAAAGATTTCCCCGCGGCCCGCCATTGCTGCCCGGCTGTCCTTCACCCGCCAGGCGGATCTGGTTGCCATCATCCACCCCGGCCGGGATGGACACCATTTTCTTGCTGCTCTTGCGTTCGTATCCCCGCCCGTGGCATTGTTTGCAGGAATTGCGGATCACCTTCCCGGACCCATTGCAATTGGGGCAGGTGGTCACCTGCACCAGCGAACCCAGGATGGTTTGGCGTGCCTGGCGTACTTCTCCCCTGCCGCCACAGGTCGGGCAGGTTTCAGGATTGGAACCCGGCTCGGCTCCGCTGCCATGGCAGGTGGAGCAGGTCTCATCACGGGTGATTTCTATTTCCTTGTCCACACCATCAGCGGATTCTTCAAAGGTCAGGGTGATGGAGGTCTGCAAGTCCACCCCGCGGCGCGGTGAATTGCGTTGTTGCCGACCGCCCATCGAGCCGAATCCAAAGAATTGCTCAAAGATCTGGAATGGATCAAAATTGGTGAAGTCCGGCATGCCATTCATGCCCTGCAATCCCTCATGACCAAAGCGGTCATACACGGAGCGCTTCTCCGTATCGGAAAGGACGGCAAAGGCTTCATTGATTTCTTTGAAGCGCTCCTCGGCATCCGGCGCATCGTTCACATCCGGATGATATTTTCTCGCCAGCTTGCGGAAGGCGCTCTTCATTTCTTCCTGGCTGGCAGTACGGGGGATGCCCAGTACTTCATAATAATCACGTTTGGTCATTGATGGTTTCTTTCCGGTTAATTTTTAAAAGGCGTTTTGGGAACTTGCTTCCCAAAACGCCTCATTTTACTTGATTTTAGTACTAGGCAGGATTAAACATTCTTGAATTCACCATCCACCACATCTTCCCCACCTTCACCTTTGCTGCCGGTTTGGGGTCCGGATTGGTCGTCTTGCGGATTTTCACCGCCCGGTGTTCCCCCCGGCTGACCGCCACCCGGCTGCTGGTAGAGGCCGGTTCCCACCTGCTGGATAAGTTGTCCCAGTGCTTCGGTGTCGCTTCGAATTGCGCTCACATCTTCCTGGTTCATCGTCTGGCGCAGTTTGGCAACCGCGTCTTCCACCTGCTTGCGCAGGTCAGCCGGGACTTTATCCCCGCCATCCCGCAGGGTTTTTTCTGCTGTATAAGCGGCGTTGTCAGCATTATTGCGCGCTTCGATGATTTCCTTGTGCTTGCGGTCTTCTTCTGCGTGCATCTCCGCTTCCTTGCGCATGCGCTCCACTTCTTCCTTGGAAAGACCGGAGGATGCGGTGATGGTGATATGCTGGCTGCGTCCGGTGGCTTTGTCTTGGGCAGTCACGTTCAGGATGCCATTGGCATCAATATCGAAGGTCACCTCGATTTGCGGCACGCCGCGTGGGGACGCCGGAATGCCATCCAGGATGAAACGGCCGAGGGTTTTGTTATCTGTTGCCATGGGCCGCTCGCCTTGCAGGACGTGGATATCCACCTGCGTCTGCATGTCAGAAGCGGTTGAGAATATCTGGCTCTTGCGGCTTGGGATGGTGGTGTTTCGTTCAATCAATGGGGTGGCCACACCACCCAGTGTCTCAATGGATAGAGTTAATGGAGTGACATCCAGTAATAGGATGTCTTTGACATCCCCACCCAGTACGCCGGCTTGAATGGCAGCGCCCACCGCAACCACCTCGTCCGGATTGACACCCTTGTGGGGTTCTTTGCCAAACTCCTTGCGCACCACTTCTTGTACGGCGGGCATGCGCGTCATGCCGCCCACCATCACCACTTCATTAATGTCACCGGGTTTCAATCCAGCATCTGAGAGTGCGTTGCGAATCGGTTTGATGGTTTCTTCGATCAGGTCGCCGGTCAGTTGCTCCAGTTTGGCACGGGTTAATTTCATCAACAGGTGTTTGGGACCGCTGGCATCTGCTGTGATATAGGGCAGATTGATTTCGGTTTCCATCACGGTGGAAAGTTCAATTTTGGCTTTTTCTGCGGCTTCCTTGAGACGCTGCAGAGCTTGTCGGTCGCTGCTCAGGTCAATGGCGCTGCTTTTCTTGAACTCCTGCAGCAGGTGGTCCATCACCCGCTGGTCGAAGTCATCGCCTCCCAGGAAGGTGTTTCCATTTGTCGATCGTACCTGGAAAACGCCTTCCCCCACATCCAGTACGGAAACATCAAAGGTGCCGCCGCCCAGGTCATACACGGCAATGACCTCATTTTTCTTCTTATCCAAACCATACGCCAGCGAGGAAGCGGTTGGCTCATTGATGATGCGCAGCACTTCCAAACCGGCGATCTTGCCGGCATCCTTGGTGGCATTCCGCTGGGCATCGTTGAAGTAAGCTGGTACGGTGATGACTGCCTGAGTGATGGTTTCACCCAGGTAGGTTTCCGCATCCTTTTTTAATTTACCAAGGATCATGGCCGAGATTTCGGGCGGGCTGTACTGTTTGCCGTCCATCATGACGCGCACATCCCCGTTTTCTGCCTCGGATACTTTGTATGGCACACGGCTGAGGGTGCGTTGGACTTCCGGATCGCTGAACTTGCGTCCCATGAAACGCTTGATGGAAAAGACGGTGTTTTCAGGATTGACGATGGCCTGGTTGCGCGCTGCCCGCCCCACGATTCGTTCGTGGTTTTTATTGACGGCAACAACCGAAGGCAGGAGGCGTTCGCCTTCTGCGGTCGGGATGACCATGGGTTCGCCGCCGGACATGACGGCAACGACAGAGTTGGTTGTTCCTAGATCGATTCCGATAATTTTGCTCATTTTTTGCTCCTATTTGGCAACTTTTACACGCGCCGGGCGAATCACCCGGTCGCCGATGGTAAAACCTTGTTGTATGATTTCGATGATTTTCCCGCTTTCAAAGAGCGGATTCTCTTCTGTACAAATGGCTTCATGGCGGTTGTGGTCAAAAAATTCATTTTCTGCCGGTATGCGTTGCACTCCTTCTGATTCAAGAATTTTCTGTAATTTCTGGTCGATCAGCCGGATGCCTTTCAACCAGTTGCTGACTTCGTCATTATTTTCGGGTGCATTTTTCAATGCCAGTTCAATATCATCACTCACTGCCAGGAAACTGCGGATGACCCGTGCGGTGATATCCTGCTGGGTGATTTCCTGGTCTCGAAGGATGCGGTTGCGGTAATTGGAAAAATCAGCCCGCTCTCTTTGCCAGCCATCTGAATACTCCTTGATTTGATTCTTAAGGTCATCAATTTCCTTCATTTGCGCGGCATATTCTTTCAAGGGTATGGTTACATTTTCCTCGTTCGTTTCCTCAATATTCTCATCTGTTGGAACACCTTCCTGAGCGCCGTTCAAACTTGCCGGTGTTGAGGAGGTGCCATCTGAGATGGTGGAATCCTCAGTATTTATTTTATGTTTATGTTCATCGTGTTTATCGTGTGTCATTTTTATTTCCTGCGAGAGATTTACCATTGTTCAGCGACCAAATCGCTTAACAATGAAGAAATGAACCGGACAATGGAAATGGACCGGCCATAAGACATGCGCATCGGCCCAAGCACACCCAAACTGCCGGTGGCTTGCTCGGGAGAACCGTATCGGGCTAGGACAATGGAACACTGCTGCAATTCATCCCAGGTTCCTTCCCCACCGATCAGCACTTGCACACCTTCGGTATTGGCTGTGAGAACGGTTCGAGCCAGCAGGTCTTGCAGCATTGACCGTTCTTCCAGCAATCGCAGGGCGCGTCTGGCTTCGCCGGAATTGGAGAATTCTGGTTCGGCCAGCACATTGGTGATGCCGTCCAAATAGACTTCTCCGGAACCCAGCGTATTTGCATGAGTCAGGGTATCTGCCATCCAGCCCAATACCAGTTTCTCGGTCAAGTCGAAATTTCCCGGGATTGTCTGCATGGATTTCCCGTCCCTTCCCAGGCAAATCTCGTTAAATTTGGCTGCAGTCACTGAAAGGGCTTCCTGGCTGGTCGGGGCTTCCAGGGTCAATAACGTTTGGTGGATGCCGCCGCCTTCCAGCACCAGCACAGCTAAAACCTGGCGCCCGTGGGTGGATACCAATTCCAGGTGTTTGAATCGTGCCAGATGCGGGTGCGGGGCGGTCACCAGTGAGGCACCGCGTGATTGCGTGGCCAGCACAGAGGCGGCTAGTTTCAGCCATTGAGTCACATCATTCGGCATTTGAGAAAATTGGTGGCTGATGGTTCGGCGGGTATCCTCCGGCAGGTTGGTGTTTTTCATCAGACGCCCGACAAAATAACGGTAACCCTCTTCGGTCGGAACCCGCCCGGCCGAGGTGTGCGGCTGTCGCAGATATCCCAGTTCGGTTAGTTCCGCCAGTTCATTGCGCACGGTTGCGGAACTGAGGTCAAGCTGGTAATTATCCACAATATGCTTGGACCCCACGGGCTCAGCCGAGCGCATATACTCGTGGATGACCATGGTCAGGATATTTTTTTGCCGATCAGAAAGTTCTTCCATTTTTTTACCGAATTAGCACTCTAATCATTAGAGTGCTAAATTATCACTTAAATAATACCATCTCCAAAAACGCTAGTCAAGATTTGGGTGTTTTTTGAATGCCTTTCTAACAAAATATTAATACAATTGGATGAAACTCAGATTTGATTGACCCTTAATGCTTATGCGATACAATATTGATAAAAATAGTAGGAGAATTGGATGTCTTTACCTGTTTTTCCTTCGCGCCGTGCCCCGTTCTTTAAGGATGTCCTGGATGAAAAATGGAATGATTGGCGCTGGCAGCTAAGTCACCGCTTGAATTCCGCCCAGGATATCGGTGAAATTCTGAACCTGACAGAAAGCGAAAAGTCCGCTCTGGGTTCCAAAGACCTCTTCCGTGTGGATGTCACGCCATATTTCATTTCCCTGATCAACCCCGAAGATCCATTCGACCCGATCCGCCGGCAGATCATCCCGACCGCTGCTGAGATCAGATCATTCACCGGTATGATGGAAGATTCCCTGGCGGAGGACAAACATTCCCCTGTTCCTGGGTTGGTGCACCGTTACCCCGACCGGGTGCTGATGCTCACCACCACCCAATGTGCGTCCTACTGCCGTTACTGCACCCGCGCGCGGATTGTGGGCAACCCGGCTTCAACCTTCACACCCAGCGAACTGGATGCCCAGATCGATTACCTGAAACGCACCCCGCAGGTGCGGGATGTGCTCCTCTCGGGAGGCGATCCGCTCGTGTTGGCCCCCAGGGTACTTGAAGAACTACTGACCCGCCTGCGCGAGATCCCGCATATTGAGATCATCCGCATTGGTTCACGTGTACCGGTTTTCCTTCCCATGCGCGTGACGGATGAACTGACTGATCTGCTCAAACAATTCCATCCGCTTTGGTTGAACATCCATGTCAACCATCCCAATGAAATTACGGCCGAGCTGGCAGCTGCCTGCGACCGTTTATCCGCAGCGGGTATTCCCTTGGGCAATCAATCGGTTTTATTGGCCGGAGTGAACGACTGCGTTCACATCCAGCGCAAACTGGTGCAGGACCTGCTGCGAATCCGCGTCCGTCCGTACTACCTTTACCAATGCGACCTGGTGGAGGGCGCAGGCCACTTCCGCACCCCGATTGCCAAGGGCATTGAGATTATCGAGGGGTTGCGCGGGCATACCTCGGGTTTTGCCGTCCCCACCTATGTGATCGATGCACCGGCTGGCGGGGGTAAGATCCCGGTTATGCCGGATTACCTCATCAGCCAGTCGGACCATAAGGTTGTTCTGCGCAATTATGAGGGATTTATCGCCACCTATGAAGAACCGCAGAATTACCACAGCCATAATTCGAAAGACCTGCCGATTCTGCCAGAATAAACAGGGTGAACCGGGTCAATCCGGAGTATCCGGATTGCTGGATGGGGAAAATTTCTTCATCAAACCGGAAGGATTTGACCAGTTGCATGCGCGCGGTGGTGAGGCTCACCGCCTTCGTACGGATGACAAAAAATGGAAAGCCCGCGGGATCGGGTCTGATTCCAAAACATCATGAAGCAGGAGTAAAAATGCACTATCGTCGTTTGGGTAGGACCGGAATAAAAGTCAGTGAGCTTTCACTCGGCTCCTGGCTTACGTTCGGCAGCCAGGTGGATGAAAAGACCGCGGTTGATTTGCTGCATGCGGCCTATGACCACGGCGTCAATTTCTTTGATAATGCCGATACCTATGTCAATGGCAAAGCCGAGGAAGTGATGGGCAGAGCCATACAGGGTTTGCCGCGCGAAGCGCTGCTGATTTCGAGCAAGGTGTTCTACCCCACCATGGTGGGGGTGAATGGACGCGGCCTTTCGCGCAAGCACATCACCGAATCCATCCATGCTTCACTCAAACGGTTGCAGTTGGACTATGTGGACCTGTATTTCTGCCACCGTGCTGACCCGGACACCACCATTGAAGAGGTGGTCCAAACCATGGACATGCTCGTCCGCCAGGGTAAGATTCTCTATTGGGGTACCTCCTGCTGGGAACCGTATCAGATCACCCAGGCGGTTCTCTTCGCCAACCAGAATAATCTGATTGCTCCGGTGGTGGAACAGCCGCGCTACAGCATGCTTGCCCGTGAAGATGTGGAACTCAAACTGGCGCCTCTCTGTCGTGACCTCGGCATTGGCCTCACTACCTTCAGCCCCTTGTTTTATGGTGCTCTGACCGGCAAGTACAACGAGGGCATTCCCAAGGGCAGCCGTTTGGACAGCGAAGGTCTGGCCTGGATCCGTGACCGGGTCACCCCGCACATGATCGAAAAGGTGAAATCCCTGCTGCCGATCGCCCAGGACCTGGGTTTGACGACCGGTCAGATGGCATTGGCCTGGCTGCTGCGCCGCAAGGAGGTCAGCAGTGTCATCACCGGTGCCAGCCGGGTTGAGCAGCTGGATGAGAATCTGTCTGCAGCGGAAGCGGTGGAAAAATTAACCGATGATGTGTTGCAGAGGATCGAATCCGTTCTCAAGAACTCGCCGGTTTGAAATCAAAAACCCCGATTTCTTTTTCGGGGTTTTTGATTTATTTACTTCATTACCTGCGTACTTGAGCGGACAATTCCTTGCCTAAATTCTGGATGATCTTTTCCCGAATCTTTGCCACTTCTTCCGTATTCAGGGTTCTGTCTGCTGCCTGGTAGGTCAGGTTGAACGCCAGGCTTTTCTTTCCGCTGCCGATCTGGTCGCCGCGGTAGATATCGAACAATTTCACCTGGCTGATCATTTTTCCACCGGCGCCATGTATCACTTCCACAACTTTTTCACAAGGGGTTGCTTCATCCACCACCACCGCCAGGTCTTCCAATACCGGTGGAAAACTCGGCAGGGCGCTGACTTCGTAACGTTCAGGTATGAACGATAGCAGCAGGTGCAGGTCAAAATTTGCTGCCAATACCGGGCTGATCCGGCAGGTCATAATTCTCCCTCACCAACGGGTGCAGCTCTCCAAAAGTGCCGATCAGTTTCTCCCGCACCCACAATTGTGCACATTTCCCTGGTGTAAAACTGGTTTCATCTGCTTCTTTAAAGACATATTCTTTCAATTGCAGGCGTTTGAGAAATACCTCCAGTATCCCTTTCAGGTCATAAAAATCGAGCAGGGGTGATCCTTTTTGGTCCCAGGTGTCCGGGTGGCGCTTGCCGCTCATGGCAATGGCCAGCCAGACTGGTTCGTCCGGCAGGACCTGGTCTTCCTTCGGGATGTAAACTGGCCCGATTTCGAAGAATGCCAGCCGTTCGCGTTGGCGCCAGTTCTTCTCCAGAACCTCCAGCACGCTGTTCAGCAGACTGTGTCGCATCACCCGCCGTTCGGGGGTGATGGGATTTTGCAGTTCAATATGGTCCGCTTTCTTGAATTCCCTTCCTTTGGGGTATAAGCGCTCAGCCGCTTCCGGTGTGGTCAGCCGGTAGGTCAGGACTTCCTGCAGACCCAGGCTCGCCAGGATATCCTGGGCGCGCTGCTCGCGTTCCAGCATCAGGTTGCGCCGCTGCGGGGGAAGTTCGTCCGCCATGCGTGTGGTCGGTACCTTGTCATACCCGTACAAACGGACAATTTCTTCCATCAGGTCCGCCCGGCCGATGACCCCTTCGCCAATGTCCATCCGGTGTGGCGGTGTCTTTGCATGGATGACCTCACCTTTGACCTGGCACTGGAATTCTAATCCTTCCAGCATGCTCACCATCTGGTCGTTGGTCAGGCGAAATTCCCATCAATTGTTCCACATCCCGGCTGGTGATGATCACGGTGGGATCAGTGTGGGGTTTGGGGTAGGCATCCACCAGGTCAGCCGAAATTTGTCCGCCCGCCCACGCCGCCATGCGCTCCATCCCCAGGCGCACGCCTTCTTCTGCCAGCGCCGGATGAATGCCGCGTGAGAAGCGGTAGGAGGCTTCGGATGGCAGGCGTTGGGCGCTGACCGTGCGGCGGATGTTGATGAAGTTCCAGTTGGCGCCTTCCAGCAGCACGTTGCGGGTGTTTTCGGTCACTTCGCTTTCTTCCCCGCCCATTACCCCGGCCAGCGAGAGCGCTCCGGCTGTATCCGTCACCAGGATGGTGAAATCGTCCAGCTTCCGCTCAACCCCGTCCAGGGTGGTTAACCGCTCACCTGGTTTGGCTGGGCGGGTGATGATGGTCGGCATCTTGCCGCCTGCCCGTTTGACCAGCACATCGTAATCAAAGGCATGCAGCGGTTGGCCCACTTCCAGCATCACGTAGTTGGTCGCATCCACAATGCTGTTGATCGGGCGCACCCCCGCCAGTCTCAGCCGGCGCTGGATTTGATAGGGGCTGGGCACCGGTTTGACCTCCCTCACCAGCCCGACCACGAAGCGCGGGTTGAGATTCGGGTCGGTGATCTTCAGCTCCACACAGCCCTTGATGGTCGGCGCCAGGGCTGGCAGGCTGGTTTTTGGTTTGCGCAATGGCTTGTGTGTTGCCGCCGAAATTTCGCGCGCAATGCCCAGCATGCAGGCATTGCGGATCATGTTGGGCAGTATCTTGACGCTCAGCACGGCATCTCCCATATAGTCGCACAGCGCCTTTCCGGTGGGCGCGTCCCCATCCAGCAGGATCACGCCTTCATGCTCCTCGGAGATGCCCAGTTCCTTTTCCGAGCAAATCATCGAAAACGATTCCACCCCGCGGATCTTCATCCGTTTCAGCGTGGACAGCACCTGGCCGGGCTGGTGCCCGTCATACAGCTGGGCGCCTTCGCGCGCGTAAGCCACCTTGAGCGGTTTCTCCAGTGCACCTTTGCCCTATGAATTCGTACAGGTTGGGTGCGCCGGTCAGCACGGTGATTTCCTGCGTACCGTCGAACAGTCGGCACAACACCAGCCGGTCGGCATTCGGGTGCGGCATCACTTCCTGCACCTCCGCCACCACGAATTTATCTTCAGACCAGCTGATGCCGCTGATGGTGAATTCATGCTTTTGACCTTCGTTGTTGGCTGGTATGTTCATACCCACCAGCCGGATGCCTTCTACTTCCATGCCCAGCATGGTCAGCGTCTTGGCCAGTGCCTCCAAATCCAACTCGATGTCAATATAATCTCTTAGCCAGGTTAATGGGACTTCCATGGGTGCTTCCTCTTCTTAAAATTGTTCCAGAAAACGAATGTCATTTGTCCAGAAATAGCGAATGTCCGGGATGCGATTGTAGCAGCATGGAGATGCGTTCCGGACCCATCCCAGCGGCAAAACCGCTGAATTGATCCGGGTCATAGCCGCCGTTGCGCAGCACGATCGGGTGCACCATGCCGCAGCCGAGGATTTCCAGCCATCCACCGCCTTTGCATACCCCGCAGCCCTTGCCGCCGCATACGATGCATTCCACATCCATTTCCGCGCTGGGTTCGGTGAAGGGGAAATAGGAAGGCCGGAAGCGGGTGCGCACGCGATTCGCCGAACATGCGTTTGGCAAAGTCGGTCAGCGTGCCTTTCAGGTCGCCAAAGGTGATGTGCCTGCCCACTGCCAGCAGCTCCACCTGGTTGAACTGGATTTCATGGCTGGCATCCATTTGTTCATAGCGGTAGCACATCCCCGGCAGCACCACGCGGATCGGGTCGGGCGCATATTCGCGCATCGCGCGGATTTGGCCCGGCGAGGTATGCGTGCGCAGGATGACCCCCGGCTCGGGTGGTGTAGAACGTATCCCACATGTCCCGTGCCGGGTGGTGGGCGGGGATGTTGAGCAGTTCAAAGTTGAATTCGTCCGTCTCCACTTCCGGTGACCGGTAGATTTGAAAGCCCATTTCCGCAAATATCGCATAAATGCGCCTCAGCGTCTGTGTCTGCGGGTGCAGCCGCCCGTGTGCCGGGATTCTCCCCGGCAGGCTGATATCCAGTTTTTCTGCTTCCAGGCTGAACAGCAGGGCTGCTTGTTTCAACTCTGCTTGCCTCGCCAGGTAGCTGCTTTCTAAACTGTTTTTGATTTTGTTGGCCAGTTGGCCCACCACCGGGCGTTCTTCCTTGCTCACCTCCGGCAGGCGTGAGAATGCCTTCACCAGCAAGCCCGACCTTCCCAGGAACTGGTTGTGCCAGCTTTGCAGGTCACTTTCCTCCTGCACTCCCGCTAGCGCTTTCCCGGCTTCTTTTTCAAGGTTCTCCAGCTCCTGCATTAAGTTGTTTTTTTCTGTCATTCTTTCTCCATGCATCCACATACTTTTAATAAAAAACCCGTCCATCAAGGGACGGGGTTAACCGCGGTACCACCCGGATTGGGGCTTACCAGGCATTCCTGCCCTGTTAGCCCCCGCTCTGCGCCAACCATTTTTTATTGTCGGCTGTGCTGTTATCGCTGCACCTGCGCGCCGGACTACTGGGTTCGTTCACCCGGCGGGCTCGCGAGGGAACTTCATCGGCTTTCGGCTGGGCGGGGCTTTCAGCCTGTGGCCCTGCCTGGCTGTCAGCTTCCAGCGGATTACTTTCCTCGGTCAACGCTTAGTAAATATATTTGGACTTTATTATCAACGAAAGATTATAGTTGTCAAGGCTATTTTAGATAAACGCCGTTGAAACCGATCTTTGGTCTCAAACCCGTTTACCAGGAATGAGGCACTAAAAGACAGGGATTTAAATATATAAAACTTCGCTTGATGAAAAACCAACCACTTGCCATGGACATAAGATTGTATCGACCTCTTGATGGAGTCTGGCGTCATAAGGAATAACTATGAAAGAATTCGATTTGACCTTTTGTCTGAGCATTTAGGTGAAATCCAAACAAGGTTTGCTTATTTGTGTATCACCTTAGCCCACCCTGGTTGATGGCATTGCGGGCACTTGATGTACCGATAAAATATTATGTGGGGTCCCAGGTAGACTAAATGACTCGATGGCTGGAACTCAGCGTGGCAATGGGGGCACTTATAACTGTAGTTTTTCCTTTGCCAAAAGAATAAACGGAAGATTAACCAGGCCATTATGACCAGGAAAATTAAATAATACCCTTTCATCTATATTTCTCCTTTATATACTAAAATCCCGTAATTTAAAAGTGATATCATCCAAATAACCAAAGGGTTGATTGACTATCAATCCACTCGTTGCTTCAACGTCCAAAGACCCAGAAAGGATAATTCCATTGTTTGATCTCCAATTTTTCATTTGCCTTGATCTATCCTTCTACCTCGATGCGCTCCACTTGGATCTGTGAGCCATTGTAATCAGGCACATTGCTTAGTAAAGTTCCATAAAGATGGACGATCATGCCGCTGTCGCGGAGGGCTTTGATCTGCGATTGTACAACCGGGTCCATCGAATCAATACCAAAGTAGATTATTTGCGCCAAATCCCGCCGCTCGAAGTAGTCATCATACTGTGCGCCGGGTGGTGTGCTCTTGATGGTCCCCCACCAGTCGGTAATCTCTTCTGCTGTACCTGGCGGCATGTAACCACCACTTGCATTTGCGGTTGCCCCAACGGTTATAGCAGGTGTTGGGCTTTTTTGTGCTACAGGTCCGCACTCTCCTCGGAAATATGCCCATTCGTCACAGATACTGCCATCCGGAATAATACATATACCGTTTTGGCTACCATCAGCTGCCGTACGAATTTCGAGTTTGTTCCCTTGTTGCTCGCAATAGACCGAGGCAGGATTTGGCATACCCGCCTGAGGCAGGTCCGTTGTAGAAGGCTTAGTTGCCTGGACCTGGGGTGCTGCGCAGGCTGCCAGCGCCACCAATAAGATTGTTAATGAAAAGATCCTTTTCATTTTTTTCCTTCTTTCTGTTGTAAAAATTTTGTTCAACCAATCCTTCAGAGGAAAGACGTTAGTACCTGCTGATTAGTTTCAGGAATTTCATTCTCGATTACCTTCCTCGCCAGTATTTCTTGCCTGAGTGCACCTAAACGCGGGTATGCAGAGAGCAGCGGAGCCGCTACCGGAGCCTGTCTTAGACACGCCACTTCTCTGACATTGTAGACAACATCAACCACAGTTAGATTTGCTCATTTATCGGCAAGATTTGCGTTTCCATTTAGTACATCATTGACCATTATCTCAATAAAGTTTTTCGGTTCTTCAAACATCGGGCTGTGAGCAGAGTTTTCAAATGTATAGAAACTTTTTTTTGGAGCATTGAATTTCATAAAATAGTTCTTTTGCAGATCATAGTTGACTGTATAATCGTAACGGCCAGCCAGGATAAAAACAGGAATTTCAAGCTCTGTAACTTTTATGGTCAAATCCGTGGCTGTTATCTCATCCCAAATGGGACTAACACCTGATTGAGATTTGCCACGCCATAAATTTACCTTCTCAATTAAAGTGTACTCTCGGAATGTAAGTGAAGGCAAAAAGATGCCACTGATTACCGATTTCATGTCATGAGTTGTACCAATTCCAAGACTGTGCATTACTCCGTCACGCAAAGCAAGATAAGCTTCCGGTATGCCGCCTGTCATCGTTACGGGTGCTGCTTTAAGTTTTCGCACCATTTCTAAGTTTCCGTTCTTTTGGAATTGCTGTAGCATATACTTGTACGCCAAACTCTCAGATTTGAGTTGATGCGACATCTGGGCCACGCCAATGTAGGCGTAGTACAACTCCGGAGCCTGTGCAGCCGCCTGGATGCCAATAAAAGTTCCCCCCGAATGTCCCATGAGGTATATCTTTTCTTTATCGAAGCGGTTACGCAAGTAATTCGAAACCTCTAGCGTGTCAGAAATTAATTGTTCCGAAGTTATGGTCTCTGTAGGAACGCCGGGACTATAAGAGAGTCCTGAACCACGCTGTTCCCACCAAACAACGGTGAAATAATCTTCAAGACCTGTGGGGTATTTCTGTGTAAGAAAGTAATCAGGCATACCCCCATGAACGTAAAGCAGCACTGGATTTGCTGCATCTTTGCTCTTGATTATCATTCCTTGCTGAACCCCGTTTATATTGACAAAGATTTTCTCTGAAATACTGCCTGCTAGCAGTCTTCCGTTTTCATCTATAAAAGGTAGGGGTTTTCCGGAACTGCATGCCAGCAGCACGCCTACAAGAATAATTACACAAACAAGTAAAACAAGAGGTATAGTCACCATAATACTTATAACCTTTCGCTCAAGTGATTTATTTGGAAGTGGAAGCTGTTTATTTTTTTTACATCTCATTTTTACTCCTCATTAATAGCCAACCAGCAAATGTCTGGTAGTGTCAATGGATGAAGCAGGCTTTAGGTGTGGCAAATCAGTTACCCAGGTTTTAGCCGCTGTCGTTTAATTATTGGTCTGATCTAGCATTTTCTGTGGTCGGCTCAATGTTTGGGGTTTCCAGATCAAGACTAGGATGACGGCCAAGATCACATTGGGTAAAAATACCAGCCGGTTATAGAGAGGAGATCGAGTTACCCCGGAAGATAACACTTGGGCAGCGTATGTATATAACCAGTGAAGCAGAATTGCAGACCATAGATTGTGTTTGGTGCTGTTGTAAATCCATGTGTATAAAATCGAACTGGCCATCAAGCCAATTAGGAAGCCAAAGAACGGGATTTCCAATTCATGCTGAGAAGTGCCCAGCATCATAAACAACGGTAGATGCCATAATCCCCAAATCAAACCGACAATCAAGGAGGAAGCCAATGCATTCCACTGCGTCTGAAGTCTTCCCAATGCATATCCGCGCCAACCGATTTCTTCTGACAACGGACCAATAATCAACAGCGGCAGAAAACTGCCCAATTGTGCCAGAAAAAGTTGTCCATTGAAAGTATTGCCAAGAAGTTGGTTAATGGTTAGCTGCCCAGCGGTTCCAGCTATAACGATCAGGAACGTAAGGACGTACCATCGCCAGCCAAGTTTGAATTGAATGATCCGCCGACATAATAATCGTAATCCAGATACCCCTTCCTTTTTCCAGGTTAGAAAAATTCCTAAAAGGGAAGGTACAAATCCACCAACAATATATAACGCGATAGCCCACGCGGGTCCTTTAACATCGCTCACATAACTTATGACTGGAATCTTAAAAAGAGCCAGAGGACCCCAGAAAACGAACCAGGATAAGGCAAGGGTTAATCCTAAAAAGCCATAAGCTTTACTTGCTTTTTTTGAATTTTTCATTTTATTCCCATAAGGATGGATCTAATGTGCATGACCGAATCGATCAATTTTTACCTTGACAAGAAATGCTTATGAATAAACCTGAGTAATTATGGTTTCTCAAATCACATCATTGTTGAGATATAAATAATCCCGGTTACAAAATCTATCGCATTACATAGCATGTGAACAATCATGCCAACGTAGATATTCTTCTTTGTTGTCCCAAAGATTATCGGCAAAAACCCAATGGTTCGTGCGATAATCATCCAGGGTGTAAAGACGTGCACAGTCGCAAACAGAAAGCTATGAAACAATATAGCGAATCCCCCTTTCATTCTGGGCAATAGATATCCCCGAAAATATAATTCTTCAACTAATGGGGCTAAAAATACATTAGATATTAAGGACATCGAATAGGTGACGATTAATATAGATTTGGAATAAGTACCATCCAATCCGGAATTTAAGTCCGGCATCCAGAAAAATAGATTCTTTTGCAGAAAGGAATCAACGGGTTTAAAAAGTGTCATCAAAGCGCCAACAATCACAAAAATAATGGTTACCCATACGAAATATTGCCACCACGGGATTGATTTTTGATAGCTGATGATGCCCTGTAATGTAAAATGTCCTGTCTTTTTCTTCCCCTGAACTAACAGGAACCCGAGTTCGACAGGAACAAGAACAAAGGCGATTGCCAGATAAAGAGCAAAAATTGAGGGATACCCCATTCTGGCAACTGGCTGAAGTGCAAGGAGGTAAAAAGTGCCGATCGGGATCCCGGGGAGTAAATGCAAAATGACCGATTGTGCCGTTGAATGTTTCTCGATTTGATCTTGATTCATGAGATTTCTCCTTGTTTCTTGTAAATAATTCCTACTGTGATAATGACGTTACCTTTTTTGTGTCCATTTTCAACATATCGATGTGCTTCAGCAACCTGTTCAAGTGGATAGCATTTATCGATTACCGGTTTGATCTTCCCATCCTCAACAAGTTCTTTTAGAGTGATAAGATCTTCTTTACGATCCTCTCGGTTCATTCCTACATTCAGATAAATCCCGTTTGGGGTCAGCACGTTTTTACATTTTGATTTCGCAATCTTGTCAACGGCATCAAAGATGACATCATAGCGCGTCATGCTTTCGGTGAAATCCTCTTTCGTGTAATCAATGACTTTATCTGCCCCCAATGACTTTACCAAATCGAAATTCTTACCACTGCATACTCCGGTTACTTTCGCTCCAAATTGTTTGGCAATCTGGATAGCGTAGGTGCCTACCGACCCGGAAGCGCCATTGATAAGAACCTTGGTTCCATTCCGGATATTTCCTCTTCTTAGTAAATTCAATGCGGCCAACCCCCCGGTAGGAACAGCGGCAGCTTCCTCATAAGATAAATTGGTTGGTTTCATGGCCACCAATCCTTTGTTCATATTTCCTTCTTCAGGCAGGCAAATGTACTCAGCATAAGCGCCAAACCGTAAGCCGCTAAAACCAAAGACCTGATCACCTTTCTTGAAACGGGTTACATTCTTACCTACAGTTTCAACTTCTCCGGCAAATTCGAACCCTAATACGGTGACATTCCTTGGTCTGAAGAGACCATTGTAGATTCTGGCTGCAAAAGGGTCAGCTTTTCGCATACGCCAATCCCCAGCTGTCACTGTCGTGGCGTGAACTTTTACCAGGATCTCGTTATCCCTGGGTGTTGGTTTTTCCACCTCTTTGGGGTGAAGCACCTCCGGTGGTCCATATTTTTCATATACAATCGCGTTCATTTTCATTTCTGATCACTTTTAGAGTTGAACCTAATTTGTTTCAAGAGTTATTCAGAGAACTTTGAATGTGCGTGCGGGAGAGGTTGATTTCTCTGTTGGCTCTGAGGGAGAACATGATTGTCAGTAGGGAGAATAGACACATCAACAAAGTGGCCCACCAGTTGACCAAAGGGTCATGCAACCCCGAATCTACAATTTGACTTAAAGTAAGCAGTGTGAAAATAGACTGTAATAATATGAAAATGGCATCCAGACCTATTAAGCCAAAGAGTCCATATTTTTTGCCATTTATGAACAGGGTTGCGAAGAGGCCAATCAAGCCGTATATAAACAGGACTGTCAAGGCACTATCAACATCGTTAAAGCGGTATTGATCCATTCCTACTAGATACCCTCCAAAGAGTAACCGGAAGAGCAGCGTCACGATTAAAGCCTTACCGCTCCTTGTGAGTTCAACCATTCTTGCGATCTTTTGGGGCGAACTAATACTTTCTTTGTAGGTCATTGTTATTCTCCTGGTATTACAAATTATTATTGGTAGTTGACACCACCGTAAAGGTGAAGGACTCTCCGCTCTCAGGAGTTGAGAGCCCTTCATTTAGGTAACATTCAGCGGGTGGGGATTTCCCCGGTGATTGAACTGTTACGCTTCATTTATTCTGTTTTGGCAGACAGGGCGGCAATTGCCTTGGGATTGAATCCCTTCACTATCAACCAGACTGCCATTACAATTTCCTGTGGAGCAATCACCATTTCCAGATAAAACCCAATGCCGGGATCCATGTGAAAGAAATTCAACAGGGCAGAAGTCAGAGAGGTGACTACGCCAATGAAGCCCCAAACGGACAACCAACGGGGGATCAGCCGGGTGCGGTAAAAGGTGAGGTATATACACGTACACCCGATGAGAAAAATGATGGAACTGACCGGGGCTGCGAGGTTTGCGAATTGATACAAGAGATTACCTATGGTTTGTAAAACCACCGAATCAGAACCCGCAGCAATGTATGTGTTACCAACCATAACAAGTGTCAAAAAAGTGAGGGTAGAAAGGCAATAAAAGACACCCTCCAGTGCCCCGCGGAAAAGGATCATCCCCATTGCCAGTTCTTTGCTGGCTTTTCTAATAACCGGGTAGAGGAAAACCGTCATTGCTACCAGCGAAATCCCCATCATGAAGGTTAAAAAAGCACCTGCTGTAAGTTGGGACGAATTGGCGGCCACGAGTCCAAGCATATCCTCACCGGCAAGCGGTTTGCCGGAAATGATCGAGGTAAGCACTTCGCCACCTATGATTGCGCCCGAAACCCCAAAGACCGTCCCCAGGAAGTAGAGTACACCTGTCATTACTGCATTCATTCTGTATGTGTTCATTTAAAATCTCCTTTTATAAATTAATTTGATTGGTTAACATGAAAACTAAGATTAATATGATTTACGATTTGACCTCCTTCGTTTTCACCTGGCCAGGGTCAACGAAATTGACCGAGAGCAACGGCAAGCCTAGATCACGCACTCTCTTGAGCAATCCATGCAACGCAGCCTGGTCAATCACCGGGCAGATTAAAAGAGTGTTACCGTTGTCTTCAAGAGTGATGGTTACCTCCCCAAGCCAACTCCCCCACCGATTGTTAATGTGTCCCTTGAGGCGAATCTCGTAAAGTCCAGATTCTCCATGGAATTCAGGGATTGCTTTTTTTTCACTCATGCTGTGCCTCTTCCAATTTTCTCGATTTGGATGCGTTTCTAAAGTTATGCATCCATTTTTGGTCTCGGCTAAATGGTATGAGAAAACATGATGAGGCGTCATCATTACATGTGATGAATAAGATAATGATTTATTGGTCGATGAAATAGTCCGGAAACAAAAATAACCGGCAGGTGACTATTCACTCCTGCCGGGACCGTGGATTTGTGGAAGAGGGAATTCTTTACAACAAATTGAGTTCTTCGGCGCGGCGGACAGCCGCCCGGCGATTGTTCACCCCCAGCTTGGTGAAAATGTGTTGAGTGTGAGTACGCACAGTATTCAGAGATACAACGCATTCACGGGCAATTTCCGGGCCGTTCAGATCAGTTCTGAGCAGTCTGAGCACTTTCAACTCACTTTCGCTCAATGGTTCAATCAATGATTGTTGGTTTGTGGCTGACAATTGAGGTTTTTCGCCTAAAAAGGCAACCTTTAGTCTTTGGATATATTTTTTTAAATTTTTGTTATCAGTCTTGATATTATTTAGTAGAATCTCCATGGTTGGGCCTTCATCGATAAAAATACGGATGTAATCCTCCGTTTCAGCAAGGGTCAGGGCACGCTCAAACGGCGCGAGAGCCATGGAAATATTGCCCTGCGACTGATAAGCAAGTGCCTGCTCTACAAGGATTTCGATCACGCTACCTGTTCTTCCACCTTCTTCCGCCGCTTGCAACAGGCGTTCCAGCAAACCAATTGCCTCATTAATGGAGCCATTTTCAAAATCGCACTTGTATTGGGCAATGAGCACCCTCGCTAAAGTGATGTGCTCGAACTCACGCATGAAACTGAGATCGTCATCATTGGACAAACCCCGCTCACGCGCCCAACCCAGGGCTTGAGAAATCCTGCCCTGTTTAACCAAAATCTGTGACCTCAACGCTGCTATGGGACGCACTTCAGGAACTGGGGTTCTGACATATAGCCGCTCCGCCTGGTTTATCAGGTCGAGAGCGCCTTCTAGATCTCCCTGAGACTCCTTTAGTCGGGCTTGAGCAATACACCAGCGATACTGCCAATCCGACAACACAACTTTCTCGCCTAGTTTCCTGCTAATCAGTAAATCTTGTGCAGCGCCTTCCAAATCGCCCTGTTCACGGTGGAGCTTGCTTATTCCGGTATACACGTCCTGGTGGACCAGAGGCATTGGTTCACCATGCTCAGTCGCATGTTGCAATGCGTGCTCATATATTCTTAATGCCTTGTAGAGATGACCCAGCGTCATCTGCATGTCAGCCAGGACAAAGGCACCAGTGATTGAGTCAAGGGGATCCATGCAAGCCAGGCCATCGGAAAAGGTCTGATAGGCTGCCTTCAAGTCTCCGCTTGCATATTGGGCAAGTCCCAGAAGCGACGATGCTGGTCCACGCCCCTTGGTATCTCCCTCTGGTAAGATGTCGAGTACCCGTTGGGTATACTTCATGGTGCCATGAACATCGCCAATAGCCTGGGCATGATAGGCACGGGCGGAGGCTAATGCTACTGGCAGCGACCGAAACTGCTCTTCATCAACAACGACCATTTTGGTCGATGGGGTATCCGGTTTCTCAATCAAGTTGGTTGTTGGTTCCAGCCAGCGTTCAGCGTCCATTAATCGACCTTCGGCGGCCTCCAGTTTGCCAGCATGTAAAAATGCCTGGGCCTGCGCAACACAAAGCACAGGTCTGGCGCGAACCAGTTCTTCTGGTAGCGCTTTCACCCATTCAAGCCATGCGATTGCCTGAAAACTGCCACCAGACGATGCCGGCCACGCTAATTCGATTAGTTCCGATGCTTGCTCAAAGTTCTCGGCGGCCAACGCATGGCGGATGGCATCCGATTGCAGATCGTTCTGTTCAAACCACTCGCTGGCCCGCGTATGAAGGGTAGCTATCCTATCAGGTTGTGCTTCCATCAGGTGTGCTTGCAAAACTTCTGCAAAAAGGTGGTGATAGCGATACCACTGGCGCTTTTCATCAAGCGGGATTAGGAACAGGTTACTGCGTTCCAAGCCTTCCAGCATTTCCTTGCCATCATCTTCCTCAGTGACAGCATTGCATAGAGGAGTGCAAAATCTGTCGAGAATGGAGGTTTGCAGCAGGAAACTACGGATATGTTCAGGTTGGCGCTGAAGAACTTCATCGACCAGATAGTCCAGTACAAATCGATGGCTGCCGGTGAAAACCTGGAGGAAACTGGCGATATCTTCCCGGCCTTGCATAGAGAGTGCAGCTAATTGAAGTCCGGCAATCCAGCCTTCGGTGCGTGATTCAAGGATGGCGATGTTTTCCTCGGAGATATTCAAGCCCATCCTTTGGTTGAGGAATTCGGAGGCTTCGGAGGGGGTAAAGCGCAAATCAGCGGCACGCAGCTCGGTCAGTTGACCCTGGGCGCGTAACTTGGTGAGGGGTAAATGCGGATCCTCACGGGTGGTGACGACCAGGTGCATTTGCGACGGCAGGTTCTTGAGCAGAAAGGTGAGGGCTTCGTCAACCGGTTTGGAATCGATCACATGGTAGTCGTCCAGAACAAGGACGAATTTGTGCGAGATGGCGGTGATTTCATTGAGCAGGGTTGTCAGAATAAATTCAATTGGCGGCAGCTGAGGGTTCTGGAGCGCGCTCAACAACCCAGCCCCAATATTCGGCTCTATTGTCTGCAAAGCAGCAACAAAGTAAGCCAGAAAACGTGCAGGGTCGTTATCTCCCTCGTCCAATGACAACCATGCAACCGGTTGTTTGTAGCAAGTAACCCATTCGCTGACCAGTGTGGTTTTTCCAAACCCGGCAGAAGTGGAGACAAGCGTTAATCTGCACCCTTTAGCCAATCCTTCGTTCAAGTGCTCAATCAGGCGGGGGCGGGGGACAAGGTTTGGATGCTGTGGAGGTATAAAAAGTTTAGTGGCAAGAATCGGGAACGGCATAAATTAAGTATAAAGGACATTCAAAAACACAGATGTCCATTCGCTTTATTCGTAAAATTTTATTGGCGCACAGAGATGACGACTTTTCCGCGAGCATGTCTTTTACTGTAATATGCCAATGCTTTACCCATGTCGTTCAATGGGTAAATACGATCAATAACAGGTTTTATCTTCCCAGCTTTGATCAATTCTTTCAAGGTAGCAAAATCAAAGTTAGGATTCATTGTTAAAATCCCAAATTTTTTTCCTCCAGGTTCTGAAAGCTTTTTTGCGAGAATCATAGCCTGAAATACCTGCCGCCAGGCGCCGCCTGTGCAGACATAAATCCCCTTTGGATTCAAAGCGCTCTTATAGTCATGGATCGAGCGGAAACCCGCCGTGGCCACAATTAGATCATAGCGCTGCCCTCTTTTGATAAAGTCATCTTTCATATAATCTATAATATGGTCTGCGCCAAGCGATCCAACCAGTCCAACATTTTTCGTGCTGCACACACCTGTCACTTCCGCACCGAAAGCCTTGGCAACTTGTATGGCAAATGACCCAATCCCACCGGAGGCGCCATAGACCAAGACCGAGTCCCCTTTGTGTAGTTGCCCGTCATCTCGTACAGCCTGTAAAGCGACAAGAGCCGCTTCCGGTACGGCCGCGGCTTGTTCCCATGTTAAATTGATTGGTTTCAACCCGAAAGCTTTTTCTTTAGCACAAACATACTCGGCATAACCGCCTTTTTTGCCCTCATTGCCAGCGAGATAACCAAACACTTCATCTCCTGGCTGGAATTGCTTCACGTTCCTGCCCACTGCCTCCACCAGCCCCGAAACATCCGATCCAAGAATCATAGGTTTGGGTTTAATTAGTCCCCCGGCCTTCAGTCGGATAAAAAACGGCTTTCCAGTCGCAAGACCCAGATTAGAAAATGTCACGGACGCCGCGTATACTTTGACTAATACCTCATCATCATTTGGAGCGGGTTTTGCTACTTCTTTAAGCTGAAGAACATCCTCTGGTGCACCATATTTTGTACAGACAATTGCTTTCATTATCACGCGCCTCCTTTGCGCTTATCTTGAAGATAACCAATGACTATTCCGAGTGCAAGAAACCTGGGAGCATTCATTATTGTGTCAAGCAGGAGGTAGACATAGGCATGAGCAGGGTCTCCAAGAGCAGAAAGGACTTCGATAATGACCATTGCGCTAAAGCTGAGGATCAATGCCTTAAAAATGTGATTCTTCCCAGGGAGCCTGCAAAAGAACCGAAGCAGGAAAAAACTGACACAGACATGCGATCACCAGACCGCCAGCCAACGCTGCAACCAGGGCTACAGGCAAAGAAGAGATTGAGAACGCAGACTTATAGGCTGCAGCAATAGGGGATACTGCCATTAAGAAGTCAGTGACCCAGAATGCCGCACTTCCCGCGACTGCTAATATAAGCAGTTTCGTTGAGAAATCGCGGGAAGACTCCCGCTTGCTTAGACTTGTAGCCCTGGTCTGCATTACTGTTTCCTTATCGCACCCCAGCAGGGCTGGCTGCGACTGCGGATGATTTGACTTCCTTGTGCTGTCTCCAACACACATAACCTATCACGATGCCCAGGGCGGTGATGCGGATCACGTTAAATACCATACCGATGATGAAATACCGCAAGACATTACTGGTGGCAAAGAAACTTGAGGGACCTCCGAGCGTGATTGTGATAATGATCAGAACGATGAAGCTGAGGATTACGGATTTTAAAATTGGATTCTGTGTTGGAATCCTGTCAAAGAAACGCAGCAGGAAATAGCTGACGCAGAATCCGATAACCAAACCACCAAGCAAAGACTCAAGCAGCATTGGAAGATAAGAAATTGAAAGGGCAGCTCTATACTCCGCAGCGATGGGAGTCAGGGAAATTGCAAAGTTAGCCACCCAGAATCCCAACCCACCCGCGATAGTCAATACCAAAACCCTTTTCCGATTTTCTTTTAATTGAATCATTTTTTTACCTTCTTCTTTTTTATTCGTAATATTCATTTTTAATTCTGATCATCTGCCAGAATTTGTTTTTGATCCTTTGCACCCATAATCAAGAGCCACAAAGTAAGCGAGAATTCTCCAATAAAACCAACTGCAGAACTCAAGTAAGTGATGAAGACGCTCGGGAAAAGGAAAAACTGAAGTGGGTATAAAAGCCAGGCAAAACACTCGACCATTAATACTGTCCCCAAAAGTCTGGGAAGATAGCCAGACTTGAAAACCAAAAACCCAAGCGGGAAAAGCCAGGCGGCAAAGAAAAACTGGGCGATCCCCAAGGACCCATATTTGTATAAATGCAGAGATAACATTACCAGTGCTTGCAGTTGATCGGGTTGGAATACTTTCAAGTAATCAGCGCCGCTCAAGAGGATCTGGCTGGTAAATAGAAAAAGATCACTCATACACCATACCGCGACACCACCCAAGTTCAATAACAGGAACAGCAAAGCGAAGTTCTTATTCACCGGCTTCAGCAACACATACAAAGCCCAGGCCGCTAAAAGAAAAAGAACTGCAGCCATGAGATCGCCCACAAAACCTATACGGAATTGCCATGCAGATGCCATGATATTCTGGGCGGTTGTCGCGGCATCTCCCATTACGATTATCTTGGAACGACCAAACACATTTGCAAAAATATGAAATACCATGTAAGTAAGATATAGGATGCCTGCAATTCTTGCGTTCTTTCTGTTTGTACTCATTTCTTCTCTCCTTGATATGATTGATTTTGGCATTAATAAGCCGCCTATGCCTTTTGCGGTCTTTCTGTTTGTCCCTTGGGACCTTTCTTTGGGCGTATTCATTTTTTATCTCCTTTCAATAGGGAATAACCTGATAGGCCAATGCCCACAACGTATAAAACGCTCTGAACAACATTCACCTGCCAGCGTGCATTTCCGATGGGTGCGGAGGCGATAATGGCCATCACTTCCACAAAGCCGATCACGAACAACAGCACCCAGAAGGCCCATCTTTGGCCGGTGATCAGGCTCTTTCTGATGAGCAACCACACCAGCACCGAGACAACCACTGAGCAGGAGTTATATAGGATCGTCAAAGCATTAAGCGATGCAATGACCTTGGCAGACAGGCTGGCGATTTCAGCTTCTGAAAAAGAAGCCACTTGCAAAATTGGGGATTTCTCTTTGAGAATGATTACATAACACAATATGATAGAGGCGAGTATTAAATTGATCACGCACCATATTGAAAGAACCAGTGAACCTTTTTTTAACATTTTGTTTTCTCCTTGTTTTGTGTTTTATCTGTTTTTAAGTCAATTTCATGAGCATTGCCTTGTAGCAGAGCGGGGAGAGGGAGGGTCTTCAGTTCTCCCTCTCCCCCATATCGCAAAACTATAACGCGCTCAAAAACTAGTTCGTCGCTGTTTTCGCAGACAGGGAAGCGATGGCAGATGGGTTGAATCCTTTGACGATCAGCCATACCGCCAATACTATTTCTTGTGGCAACATGGGAAAAACCATAACGACTTGTTCTGTACCAAAAGGAGCAATGAGACCGATACTGACTAACGCGCATGATACTATTCCCGATATGCCAAAAATAAGACCCCAGACCGATATCCATCGAGGAACTAAGTTTGTTCGATAAAAAATGATGTAATATAGTGTGCACCCTATGGAAAAAGCCAGCAGCGATCCAACATTGCCCACCCAACGAAATCCTGCATATAACAATGCGCCCAAGGTTTGGAAATACGATGAATCTGGAGCTCCAGCTTTTACAAATAACTGGCTTAATGTAATTATTGATAGCAGGGCACAGACAGAAACAATTCGTAATACTCCCTCCGAAATCCTGTAACCAACAGCTCCAAGAGCTAGAACTGCATTGAACTTTTTTAGCACAGGATACAACGAAATGGCAATCCCAGAAGCGCAAACGCCACCAATTATTAATAGAAAGGCTCCTGTTCCTACTAATGCTACATTTTCAGAAACACTAACAAGATAATTCGGAGCCGTCACAGGTCCTATAAATAGGGAGCTTAGGACATCCACACTCGTATAAATGATAAATAATATTCCCGCACTTATTGCATGCTTTCTAAAATTATTCATTTTTTCTCCTTTTTTGAACGATATTGATGAGTTTCATTTAATCTGATTTGTTTGATCGAGATCTTTGGCAATCCCAAAACACATGCTTTTATGATTAATCCATGTTTATCTCCTTTCATTGTGTTTGTTATTGCGTAGACAAGCAGCTCAAGCCAGTTTACGATTTGACATCTGATGCATCCGCCCGGCCTGGTTCCAGAGAACTGACTGAGACCAACGGCAGACCCAAATCACGCACTTTTTTCAGCAATCCATGCAATGCAGCTTGATCAACCACCGGGCCGGTTAGTAGCGTATCGCCGCCCTCTTCCAGTGTGATGGTCAGGCCTTCAAACCAGTTTGTCCACTGAGGATCCAGTTGACCCTTGATCCTGATCTGATAGACCATGGGTTTATTTGGGTCATTTTTTAGGTCAATTTTGTCTGACATTTTCTTGTACCTCTTCTGGCTGGTTTTTCCAGCCGCGTCAATTACTCGCTGTACAAGATAATATCCCCCACACAGTGTCATCGAACAGACACTTTAGTGTTGGTTGGAGGTGTTGTTTTTTATTTTCAGGGGGAAATGTTGAAGAATATTATTCTTTCAACAAACCAAGTTCTCGGGCGCGGACAATGGCTTCGGTGCGCCTTTGAACCTGCAGTTTTTCAAAAATTCTGCGGTTGTGACCTTTAACCGTATCTAGTGCAAGAAAAAGTCGCTCACCAATCTCACGATTCGAAAGTCCCTGGGAAATAAAATGTAGTACTTCCAATTCGCGTTGGCTCAATGGCTCGATAATGGGTTGTTGAGCTGGGAGTAGACCAGGTTCTTTTTTACTTATCTGTTTATTAGCTTCAAATGTTGCCAGTAACTTGCCCGTGTAACCTGGCATGATTCCACGCGCCAATGCATCATGAAGCATTTGCATCATACTTGGGCCTTCATCAAGGAATATGCGGAAGTAACCCTCCGGCTCGGCCAATGCAAGAGCCTGCTGCAAAGACAAGAGGGCAGCAGGGAGGTCACCTTGAGCGTGAAAAGCAATCGCCTGCAATACCAGTATTTCGATCACACTTCCCTTCCTACCGCCTTCTTCCGCTGCTTTCAGCAGACGCTCCAAGAGCACCATGACCCCAGAAATGGAGTCGTTAGCATGGTCGTTCTGATAGCGGGCCAGGAGCACTCTGGCTAGGGTGATGTGATCGAACTCGCGCAGATAGCTAAGTTCGTTTTCACCAGAAAGTCCATGCTCACAAGCCCAATCCAGAGCTTCATCCAACCGACCCTGGGCCACCCACACCCGTACCTTCCGTGTCGCGACCGGACGCACATTTGGAGAAAAGGCACTATCGTACAGCCGTTCAGCCTGGATGAGCAGGTCGAGTGCGCCCTCCAGGTCACCTTGTGCTTTTCTGCAAGCGTGCCATCGCTGCATGCCAGCGATATGGATTTTGCGGCAACTCCGCCAGCTTACCCATAGCCTGGCTTTCAATCAGGAGCTGTGTGGCCGTATTCAGATCGTTATGCTCATAGTGAAGGTTGCTCATGCCCACATACATATCTGCCGCTCCCGGTAGGACCGGTCCGCCCGACTCTGTCGCCCACTGCAATGCCCGCTTATAGGTGGTCATTGCTTCGTGGAGACAGCCCTGCGCAATCTGTATATCCGCCAGGACGATGGAGCCACCGATGGCGGAAGAGATGTACCCAGCCAACCGCACATTCGCCGTGCCATCGGCTGTCATCCGGCGGGCGACTTCGAGATCCCCATCTGCCCATGCGGCGAGCCCCAACTGCGAGGCTGCTCCACCGAGAGTCAGATAGTCATCCTCAGTTGCGAGATCGAACGCCCGTTGGGCGTATTTTACGGTCTCGGGCATATCGCCTCGAGCCAGAGCCCGCGCGCCACGGATAAGGGCAATCATTCCAGGTAAACGGCGAAATTCTTCTTCATCAACAATCACCATGCCTGCTGCCTGGGCTTCCGATCGCCTGTTAATATCGTCTGTCATGTCCATCCACCGCTCGGCGTTCCGTAGATGGGATTCAACACCTTCGAGCCCTCCACGAGTTAACGAAACCAAGGCATACGCAACACTCAGCACGGGTCTGACGTAGATGACTTCGTCGGGAAGGGCTTTTAACCAACCTAACACCACAGCTGATTGTTGATTACGGCTCTTGGTTAAAAAGATTTTCTCGATCAAATCTGCGGCTCGACCAAAATCCTTAGCGGTCAGGGCATGGCGGATAGCATGATCCATCAAACCATTATGCTCATACCACTCACTCGCTCGCCGGTGCAGGGCAGAACCCTGATCAGCCTGCTTCGCTTCCAAGTGCATGCGAAGCACATCGGCAAAAAGATGATGATAGCGGTACCAACACCGTTCGTTATCCAGGGGGATAATAAAAAGGTTGGCGCGTTCTAGATATTCCAGGGTTTTTTGCCCGGAAGCAGAAGGGGATTTCAAAACAGCGTCACACAGCGGGCCGCAAACGCGGTCAAGGATGGATGTTTGTAGCAAGAAAGTTTGGATGCTTTCAGACTGTTGTTCCAGAATCTCTTCCACCAAATAATCCAGCACGAAATGGTGGCTGCCGGTGAAAGATTTTATGAAACTGGCGGTATCTTGATGCCCCTGCATTGAAAGAGCGGCTAATTGCAAGCCCGCAATCCACCCTTCAGTGCGGGTTTCCAGCACGGCAATATTTTCTGCCGAAAGGTTCAGACCCATCGCTTGATTGAGAAAGTCGGCAGCTTCCGCTGGAGTAAAGCGCAAATTGGCTGCACGTAGTTCGATCAATTGGCCCCGGGCGCGTAATCGAGCGATGGGCAGATGCGGATCCTCACGGGTGGTGATGACCAGGTGCATTTGCGTCGGCAGGTGCTCGAGTAGAAATGTGAGAATTTCGTCAACCGCTTTGGAATCAATCGCATGGTAATCGTCCAGGACGAGGACAAAATTGTCCGCGATGTTTGTGATTTCATTGAGCAGGGTGGTTACAATCGATTCGGCCGGCGGGGGTTGGGGGGATTGAAGCCCAACCAAAGCTCTTTTTCCAAAATTTTCCGAAATCATTTGCAAAGCTGAAATGAGGTAAGTCAAAAAAAGTGCAGGATCGTTATCGTCCTCGTCCAGCGATATCCAGGCGATCTTTTGATCACGGCCAGCAACCCAATCGCTGACCAGGGTGGTTTTGCCGAAACCAGCCGGAGCAGAAATGAGAGTAAGTTTGTAGTTCGCAGCAAGCCCCTCATTCAATTTTTCAATAAGGCGTGATCGCCCAACTATACCTTGCCTGGGTAACGGAATGAATAGTTTAGTGGCGAGTATCTGTACCGGCATGAATGAAGTATAAAGTATATAGTAATCCAACAAATTGGGCGCAACCAACTCCCGGCATAATTAGGTTAATCTCATCATCAAATGCATTATTCGCCTGTCATGAAAACCATCGCTTTTCAGGCCGAAGGGATTAATCCAGGATTATCTGAAACCACTTTGATAAAATGAAATAATAGACATTTTGAAGAGGATTCGACATGACCACATTCTACGAATCAATCAACGAGTATCGCCTCCAGATGAAAAAGGGCGTCGTCCCCCAAGCATACAAGGGCTTGATGGAATACATCCTTTCCTTGCGAACGCATTTCGCCAACCGCCATCCACACTATTCAGTACCAGGCAGCATTTACTTCGGCTACATGGACATGACCTATTTTTCCCTCCTGCCGGAAGATTTGAAAGAGCGCAAATTGAAAATTGCCGTGGTATTCATCCATGAAACCTGTCATTTCGAAGTATGGCTGTCAGCGGTCAATAAGCAGGTTCAGGCGCGCTATTGGGATTTCTTCAAGCAAAGCGGGTGGGGTAAATACCGCGTTGTTCCCGCCATCCAGGGCGCCGATTCCATCCTGGAACAGATTTTGGATGACCATCCTGATTTTTCTGATCTGGATATGTTAACTAAAATAATTGAAAGTGGGACCGTAGAATTTATCGATAATGTTGTCACCTTTATAAAAAGTAGCGGTCAGTAAAAAACTCGAAATACTTAATTCTTTAAAGTGAATATCCGGGTTATTGGATAAAATATTCCGATAATCATTATTGAGGAGTCGACATGGGCCAGGCACTTGAAAAGATGGAAAAATTCACCCGCGCGTTGAACAAGAGCCACCTCATCGCGGCGGGATTTAAGTACGAGCAACTGCAAAAGCCGATCATCGCCATTGCCAATTCCTGGAATGAATACAATCACGGTCATACCAACCAGCGCGAGCTGGCGGAATGGGTCAAAAAAGGGGTGCGCCAGGCCGGTGGAACCCCGATTGAATTCATTGCACCTGGTCCCTGTGATGGGCTGGCAGTCGGCAACGAGGGCATGCACTTCATTCTGCCCTCCCGCGAATTGGTTGCCAATGTGGTTGAAGCCGCCGTCCGCGCCCACCCGGTTTTCGACGGGCTGGTGCTCATCTCCTCCTGCGACAAAATTAATCCCGGCATGCTCATCGCCGCTGCCCGCTTGCACATGCCCGCCATTCATCTGGCAGGCGGACCTTCTATCCCCGCCATTTCCTTTGCCAATTCGCGCCAGCTGCGCAAGGACTTTCTCGAGGGCAAAATCAGCGAACAGGAACTGGCTGAAAAAAATGCGCAATTGTATTCCACCGCTGGCTCCTGTCCCTACATTGGCACCGCCAATACCATGACCTCCATGGCGGAGGCGCTCGGCATGGCCTTGCCGGGTAGTTCTCTGGCGCCGGCGGTTTCTGAAAAGCGAAAGCGTTTCGCGGAAAAAACGGGCGAGCAAATTGTGCAACTGGTCGGAAAAGGCATTACCAGCGACCATGTCATGACCCTGCCGGCTTTCCAAAATTCCATCCGTGTCGCGGCTGCCCTTGGTGGCTCATCCAATTATGTCATCCACATCATCGCCATTGCTGCCCGGGCGGGCATAAAAATTGATCTTGCCGATATCGACGAGCTCAATCGCACCACCCCGCTCTTGGCGGAAATTTCACCAAACGGTGTCCATTCTGTGGTCGATTTGGACAAAGCCGGGGGCATACAGGCAGTGATGAAGGAATTATCTCCCTTGCTGAACCTGGATGTGCAAACCGTGACTGGTAGAACCCTGCGCGAAAATCTTGAGGACAGTCCAATACCGGATAGAACGGTCATTCATCCATTTGATACCCCCGTTTCTCCGGAAGGCGGCCAGGTGGTGCTGTATGGCAACCTCGCCCCGGGTGGCGCCATTGTCAAGCGCTCGGCTGTCCCCCCTGACCTGCACCATTTTCAGGGACCTGCTCGCGTCTTTGAGAGTGAGGGCGCCTGCATCCAGGCCATGGATGATGGCCTTGTCAGAGAAGGTGATGTCCTCGTGGTGCGTTATGAAGGACCGCGCGGCGGTCCGGGCATGCGCGAAATGCACCGCCTGAGCAACCGGTTGAAAGCTCTCAAACAATGTATCGCCCTGGTGACCGATGGGCGTTTTTCCGGTGCCGATAGCGGCTTGATGATCGGCCATGTCACCCCCGAAGCCATGGAAAGAGGACCCATTGGCGTGGTCAGGGATGGTGACCTGGTGGAAATTGACTTGAAAAGTAAAAAGATCAACATGCTCATCCATGAGGTCGAACTGGCCGATCGCTTGGCTGCCTTTAAACCTAAACAAAAGAAATTGGACTCTGAATTGCTGCAGCATTACCGCGATGAGGTTGGTTGTGCTGCTGATGGTGCCATTTGGTAAAAAGGACTTATGAAAATGAATTCTTTACAGCTCTCCAAATCACAACTGTCTTCTTATATTCAATCCACCCAAATTGCGCCCGGTCTGACCAGGGATGAACTTATTGCCCATGTGCAGGAGTGCATCCGCTTCCACTTCAATGCTGCCATGATCGCCCCCTGCTGGGTGCCGCTGGCCAAAGAAATGCTGGCAGGGACGGGTGTTAAAACCGCCACTTTCATTGATTTTGGCATGGGTAACCTGGATGTGCATGGCAAGGCTTTGCTGATTGACCAATGCCGCCGATTGGGAGCCGATGAGGTGGATTACGCCCCCAATATGGGCTATCTGCTTTCCGGCATGCATACAGAATTTCAAGCAGAAGCTGTGGAGCTGGTCAAAGCTGCCCAGGGCATGCCGCTTAAAGCCATGCTGCAGCTGGGCATGATCCAATCCGTGGAGGAAAAGAAACAGGCCATCCTCTTGCTGGAGGAGGCGGGGGTGGCCTGGCTTAAGAATTCCAGCGGCGGCTGGCCGCCCGGTGCCACCCCGGCGACGGTTGAGGATGTCCGTCTGATTAAATCCACCCTAAAAGGGCAGAGCCGAGTTAAGGCCTCCGGAGGTATCAATGATACGCAGACCGCTCTAAACCTCATTGCGGCTGGTGCAGAGCTGCTGGGCACCAGTCATGGGGCATCGGTCATTGAGGGATTTCAGGATAGTAGCGGGAAAAACCAGAATAGCTATTAAAAAAACAGCACCCGCTCAAGGGTGCTGTTGATTCTTACGCCGGAATTTATTTACTCTAAGAACTTTTTAGCTACCGAGGCGATGCCCTCTCCATCCAGCTTGTAGAAATGAATTAAATCATCGTATGGCGCGGAGGTGGTGAAGTGATCCAGCACACCGTGCCGCTTGAATTTAATTGAAACACCTTCCTCTGCCAGCACTTCCGCCACGGCGCTGCCCAATCCGCCGATGATGTTGTGTTCTTCAACGGTCATCACCGCTTTACTGGATTTAGCGGCTTCCAGGATGGTCTTGCGGTCAATGGGTTTGAGAGAATAGGCATTTATCACTCCGACGCTCCAGCCTTCTTTTTCCAGCTTTTCCGCTGCCTGCAGTGAATACCCCACCATTCCGCCGATGGCGATGATGGTCAGGTCCTTGCCTTTTTTAATCCAGTCGGCTTTGCCGATGGGGAATTCCTTTTCTTCACTATACACGGTTAACTCTGTCGGGCGGCTCAGCCGCAGGTAGGAGGGTCCTTTGAGGCTGATGATCTCACGTACCAGCACTGCCGCCTGCACGCTGTCCGCCGGCACCAGCACGGTCATACCCGGCATGCCGCGGAAGATGCTCAGGTCTTCCAGTGAATGGTGCGTGGAACCGCCCGCTGCCAGTCCCAGCCCGCTGTGTGACGCGCAGATGCGTACCGGCAGGTCGTTGTAGGCGATATCGGTACGTGCCTGTTCACAGGCGCGCATCGAAGCAAACGCGGCAAAGGTGCAAACAAAAGGTATCTTGCCGGTGAGTGACAGGCCGGCTGCCGCGCCCATCATATTCTGCTCGGCGATGCCAAAATTGAACATCCGCTCGGGAAATACCTTCTTGAATTCCACCAACCGGGTGGACGAAGCCAGGTCGGCGGTCAGGGCCACGATATCTGCATTTTCCTTTGCTAGGGCGATCAGTTGTTTGCCGAAAGCGTCGCGGCTGGAGATGCCAACGTATTCTGATTTTTTGGTTTCCATGTTATTTCTCTCCTTTTATCCTATGGCCGCCATTGCTTTTTCCAGCTCAGCCAGGGCTTGCTCCGCCTGTTCCGGTTTAAAGCGGGCAAAATGTGAACCGGTCGTATTTTCAATGAATGAAATCCCTTTGCCCTTGACGGTTGCAGCGATGATCACCTTGGGTTTGCCGCTTTCGGTGGGGGTGTTGAATGCCTTCAGCAGTGATTCCACCGAATGCCCATCCGCTTCCAGCACGAACCAGCCGAAATCGGTCAATTTCTTTGCCAGCGGTTCGAGCGACATGATCTCCTCGGTCGGGCCGTCCAGTGAGAACCCGTTGCGGTCTATGATGGCGGTTAGGTTGTCTAGTTTAAAGTGAGGGGCACTCATCAGTGCTTCCCAAACGCTGCCTTCCATCATCTCGCCGTCTCCCAGGATGCAGTACACCTTCCAGTCCGCCTTGTTCATTTTACCGCCCAGTGCAACTCCAACTGAAACGGGCAGGCCGTGACCCAGGGAGCCCGAACTGATCTCCACGCCCGGCATGCGGTGTTTGTCCACGTGCATGCTCAGCGGGGCATCCAGCATGTCAAAGCGTTTTAATTCATCCAGCGGGAAGAATCCCTTGCGTGCCATGGCCGCTGAAAAACCCACGTTGCCATGCCCTTTGCTCAGGATGATCCGGTCGCGCTGTTCCCATTTTGGATTTTTGGGATCCACGTGTGCCACTTCAAAGAACAGCACCGAAAGGATCTCCGCCATGGACAGGGAACCGCCCACATGCACCCCTTCGCTGCAGTCTCGCGAGGTGCGCACGATATCTTCGCGGATTCGCACGGCCATTCGTTTTAATTCCTTGATTTTTTCACTTTCCATAATGATCTCCAGGTTTGAATTTGCTCTATCAAAAACAAAAATAGATTTTACACCCTTTATTTTTCCATCTCGGCTGTATACTTGCCCTGCCTTGCCGCAGCTACCAGACTTGCCCTGTGGAAAAATTCTTTTTGGGCTTTTTCCTTGTTCTCCGGCAGGCCGCGCCAGATTTCAAAGGATGGGTCTGCCAATGCGCGCAGGTACGAAAAGCTCACTTGCCAGGGGAAGGGTCCTCTTTGCACGATGGCATTCAGTCTTTCCGTGGCGGGCAGGGCGCCCTGTCCTCCGGACAGGAACACGATCCCTGGTACTGCGGCTGGTACGTAGCGGCGCAGGGTTTGAGCGGTCAGGTCAGCCACTTTTTCAAGATTCGCCTGGTCCGGGCAATCCTTTCCGGGCAAAACCATGTTCGGTTTCAGCAGGATACCTTCAAAGTGCACTTGCTGGCGGAATAATTCCGCAAAGGTCATTTCCAGCATGCGACTGGTCACTTCCTGGCAGCGCTCGATTGAATGGCTGCCATCCAGCTGCACATCCGGTTCAACAAAAGGCACCATGCCGTTTTGTTGTGATATGGAGGCGTAGCGCGCCAGCAGAAAGGCGTTGGCATGCAGGCACGCCTCGGAGGGAATGCCCTCGCCGATGGTGATCACTGCCCGCCATTTGGTGAAGCGGGCACCCATCTGGTAATATTCCACCAACCGTTTTCCCAGACCATCCAGCCCTTCCGTGATTTTTTCACCGGGGAAACCCGCCATGTCAATGAATCCCCCGTCCACCTTGATACCCGGGATAATGCCTTTGGCGGTCAGATATTCAGCGAATGGTTTCCCATCCAGGGTCGTCTGGCGGATGGATTCATCAAACAGGATCACCCCATCGATGAACTCCTCCATACCCGGTACGGTGAACATCATATCCCGGTAGGCTTGCCGGTTTTCGGGGGTGTGGGGAATATTGAATTTGCCAAATCGTCTTTCCGTGCTGCGCAGGCTTTCATCCGCTGCTAGCACGCCCTTGCCGGGCTGCACCAGTGATTTGGCAATTTTTTCCAATGCTTGTTTGTCCATCACTTCACTCCGTAATTATTAGATTTCAGCCACCGCGGTGACCGGTGAGGCTTCCAAACCGCTCACCCGCAGCGGAAATAGAAATATTTTCTTGATGGTATGGGTGCCAAGCGCGTCCAGGTTGGCATCTTCCAACAAAATGATCGGCTCGGTCCTATCCAGAAATGCATGGTGAACGGGGTATCCCAGCGGGCGGTTTTTCTCCAGGTTTTCCACGGATGTGGCATCAATTCCCACGCATCGCAGGCTTGGGTATCCGGCCAGGACCTGCGCTGCCTCAACCGATAATCCGGGCATGGCGGTCAGGTACAAATCCGGGTCGCTTTCTCGGTATCTCGCCGCAAACGAGGTGTTGATCAGGAGGGCATCCGCTTGCTGGATGCTTTCCAGGTATGGTTCAAGTTCTGTTAATTCAACTGGCTGCCAGGGTTCTTTTGCGACGCTGATTGAAACGACTTTATCAAAAACAAACTGCCCGATCTCGAAATCATTGATCCGCCAGCCGCGATTGTTGAAATGCCAGGGGCTGTCGATGTGCGTCCCTGTGTGGGCATACATTTCCAGGTAGGAGGTATTGCTCTTGTCACCGTTATCGAATCGTGTACGCGCAATGACGCGCGGCGGGTTGATGTTTGCCATGGTGACCGGTTTTTGCGGTTCAATTGGGTATGAGAATTCTATATACAAATTAAATTCGTCTCTAAATACCTAATGACTATTGAAATAAACCCATTTCGGTGAATCCAGCTTTTACCTTGGCGCGCACATCATCCGGTAGCAGGGCAAACGGCCGGCGCGGGAAACCCGCGTTCACGCCCCGCATGCGCAGCACTTCATAGCACACCACCAGGGTTGGACCAAGTTTCATGATATTTCGCGCCCGATTCACCTTTAGTTGCATCTGGGCGGATTTTTGGCCATCATTTTGAGACAGAATTTCCCAAAATTCATGCATCAATTCCGGCCAGGCATTGGCCAACCCGGAAACGATGCCTTTGGCGCCTGCTTCCACCGCGGCGGCCGCAATGGCTTCGGTGCCGATAATGGCGGTGAAATTGGGCTCTTTGATGGCTTCTAAAAAGGAATAAAAATTCAGCAGGTCAAACTTGCTGTCTTTAAAGCCCGCCAGCCCTTCGGCTGCCAGCGTTTTTACCATGGCGGGTGTTACCGTATTGCCGCACAGTTCCGGGTTGTTGTACAGATATACCGGAATTTTTACTGACTTGATTAATGTCCTGTAAAAATCCAGCAGCTCCGCCTCCGGGTACTTGTAATACCAGGGAGAAATGGCAGCCACGGCATCCGCACCGGCGGATTCGGCATGCCTGGCCAGGTCCACTGCCTGGGCGGTGTTGCTTGCCCCAACATGGATGATAACCGGCACTTTGCCTCCCACCTCGTCAATCACCACCTCTGCCACTTTCTTGCGTTCTTCATTGGTCATGATCGGTCCTGATCCATACGTTCCGGTGGGGTAAAACCCATCCACGTGCGGCAGCAAAAAGCGGATGACTTCCCGCTGGACTGACTCATCGAATTTCCCATCCTGGTCAAAACTGGTGATGACCGGCGGGATGATGCCTTTGATTTCTTTGCTCATTTTTCTACTCTCCGTTCTGTTTATTTTGATTGCTGGAATTTAATTAAGGCCTCAGCCAGGGATATATGTTTAAAACTGGGAAATTCATTAATAAAAAGTTTGGTATCCATTAAAGGCGGCATATCCACATCCGTGGAGGTGCCAAAACTGAACTGGATGTCCTCGTGAAGCGAGTTGACCAATGAGGCGATTTCCTCGACCTTCATTGAATCGTTGGGCAGATGGTATATGGAGTGATTCAATTTTTCCGCTTCTGCCAGCGTCACCAATGCCCGCGCGGTATCCTCGACTTCAGAAATGGGCAGTTGCACCTGTGGGGCAAATTTGAAGGCGATCTTTCCGCCGCTGTTCAAAAAATTGAAAATATCCATGCGCCACGCCGAAGTGGAAAGGGCGCTTCCCTCTCCGACCACTGCACCCATCCGTCCCGCCGCAAATTCAAACCCGAATTTTTTCGCATAGCTTATCCCCATCGCTTCCACAAACTGCTTTGTTTCGCCATAAAAATTGCATGGTGTTGGAACAATGCTTTCATCCACCGGGCATTCTTCGAGCGGGCGGTATCCAATTAAGGAATACGTACTCGCATAAACGAATCGCTCAACCTTGTATTTTTGCGCGCATTCCATTAAATTATTCGACCCTAAAATATTCACGCGAAATGCCAGGTCCGGGTTCTGGTTGGAGTTGGAGGTCAGCATGGATGCCAGGTGAATGATGGTCTGAATGGGGTATGTCTGGAAAGCAGTTTCAATTTCTTCGATTTTCGAAATATCGGCAGTATGGGTGATGACCTCCCCTGCCGGGGCTGCCTGGTGGCGTATTACCACCAGCTTGTGACCTGCTTTTTGCAGCAGCTTGCAAACTTCTATCCCCAGGAATCCGCTGGCGCCCGTAACCAGGAAATATTTTTGTTTATTGTTCATTTCGGTAACGCGGGTTGTTGATCAGTTTGGGTTGCCCGTTTCTCTCCACCACCAGCTCTTTAAAATCCGATGGCGTGAAAGAGTAATCCCGCTTGGTCGCGGAGGGGAACACACCGATATACACCAGGGGTTCGCTGTCGCCTGTATTCACGCAGCGGTGGGCAAATGTGGCCGGTATGTAATTAATTTTACCAGGCAGCATCTCCGCCATGTGGGTGCGCCCGTCCTTGGCTTGCAGTACCAGTTTTCCCTGCCCTTTCATGGTAATGTACACCTCGGGTGCTCCTACTGGGTCATCATGGATGTGTCCCATGGTCATGTAATACTCGTCCCCCACTTTTCCGGGATAGACCGCGTTGATATTAACCATCAGAAACCCTTTTTCCGCCGGGACCGGTGCCATGAATACCTGCACGATTAGCGGGTCTTCATGACTTAGGATTTTTGCCACAGAATCCTGGTCCACGTAGGCGGCTTTCATGGAAGACAAAGTCCGCCGGACGATCTCCTCTTTGGGTTCAAACGCCAGCGGGTCGATGCTGTAATCCATGGTGAATGGTGAAAAAGTATCAGCAATACTCATGATTGAACTCCTTTCTGTAATGTCCTGTTATTCAAGAATACAAACATGACAAAAACTCAAAATCGTGCTTACGATCCAGTGATGATTTGGTTAAGAAACGAGGGTGCCCACTTTTTTACCGGCGATCGCCATGGGCAGCGCATTTTGGTCCCACAGATTGACCACCAGGATGGGTAGTTTGTTTTCCATGCACAGTGAAACGGCAGTGCTGTCCATAACTTCCAGGCGCAGGTTAAGCGTTTCAATATAGCTCAGGTGGTCGAATTTCCTGGCTTTTGGGTTGGTGCTTGGGTCACTGTCATACACGCCATCCACCTTGGTGGCTTTGATCAGCACATCCGCGCCGATCTCCGTTGCCCGCAGGGCTGCTGCGGTGTCGGTGGAAAAGAATGGATTGCCGGTTCCGCCGCCGAAAATGACCACGCGCCCTTTCTCCAGGTGGCGGATGGCACGCCGGCGGATGTAGGGCTCTGCCACCGTACGCATTTCAATCGCGCTTTGTACGCGGGTGTCCACCCCGATTTTTTCCATGGCATCCATCAATGCCAGCGCATTCATCACCGTCCCCAGCATGCCCATGTAGTCTGCAGTGGCCTGGTCCATGCCCATCTCCAGACCGACCTTTCCGCGCCACAGGTTGCCCGCCCCGATCACGATGGCCACATCCACCCCCATCTCCCGTACCTGGCGCACTTGCAGTGCGACTTCATTAGCCCTCTTGGCGTTGATGCCCATTCCTTCACTGCCTGCCAGTGCCTCCCCTCCCAGTTTTAGCAGGATGCGTTTATATTTGCTCTCGCTCATAGGCCTCCTTGATAACAAAAAGCCAACCGGTTGGTTGGCTTTTTTCTTTACTATTCTGATTTACCCTCGCCCAGTGCATATCGTGAAAATCTCCGGATGACGATGTTCTCACCGGTGGCGGCGATGGTTTGGTTGAGTAGTTGTGTAATGGTCAGGTTCTCATCGCGGATGTAGGCCTGGTTCATCAGAACCATTTCGTTTTTAAATTTTTTAAGTGAGCCTTCCACAATTCTTGGGATGATTTCCTCTTTTTTGCCTTCTTCCTTGGCCTTGGCGGTGGCAATTGCTTCCTCGTGCTGGATGACATCCTGCGGGATGTCTTCCTCACGGATATATTGCGGTGAGGAAGCGGCGATCTGCAGCGCGATTTCATGCGCAAATTTACGGAAGGCATCGGAACGGCCGACAAAATCCGTCTCGCAGTTTACTTCCACCATCACCCCCACCCGTCCATCGCCGTGGGAGTACAGTTCCACCACGCCTTCGGAGGTTTCCCGTCCGGCGCGCTTGCCGGCGGTTGCTAGCCCTTTTTCGCGCAGCAGGTCCATGGCTTTGTTTTCGTCGCCATTGGCCTCTTCAAGCGCCTTGCGACAGTCCAGGATGCCGACACCGGTGGCTTCGCGTAATTTTTTGATCATATCGGTTGTAATTTGCATGCTTGATTCCTAAAGATTACCGGTTGGCAGTAACTTATTCCTTTTCTTCAGTTTCTACTGTTTCTTCAGCGGGGGATTCTTCCGCCGCCTTTTTCTTCTTGCTGGCTTTTGGTTTTTCAACGGGTTTTTCTTCTTCCGCCGCAGGAATTTCTTCCGCTACGGTGACAATCGGTTTGGCGGCGGCCAGCTTCGCTAGTGTGGAGGATCCGAGCAGGTCCTCATCTTCCAATTCCTCTTCCAGTTCAATATGGGTGCGGTTGAGGTCAAAGCTGCGCTCGGTTGCTTGGGCTTGCATGGCACTTTCATCCATCTCCTCTTCCTTGCGCATGGATTTGCCGTCAATGACCGCATCGGCAACTTTCCCCACCAGTAGTTTGATGGCGCGGATGGCGTCATCGTTGGCCGGGATCAGGTAATCCACACCGCTTGGGTCGCAGTTGGTGTCAACCAGTGCTACGATCGGGATGCCCTTCAGGTTGGCTTCGTGCACGGCGGTTGTTTCGCGGCTGACATCAATGATGAACAGCAGGTCGGGCAATTTTTTCAGATTGCGGATACCGGCTAGCGTGGTCAGCAGGCGGGTGATTTCTCTTCCGATCAGCAGTCCCTCTTTCTTGACCAGGTTGTTGATCTCGCCGGTCTCGCGCATCTTTTCAAGTCGTTCCAGCTCCATGATGCGCGCATAAATGGTGGTCCAGTTGGTCAGGGTGCCTGGCAACCAGCGTTCGGTGACGTATGGCATGCCGCAGCGGAGGGCTTCTTCCTGGATGGTTTCTTGCGCCTGGCGCTTGGTGCCCACGAACAACACCGTACCGCCGTTGGCGACGATATCGCGGATGATATTGTAGGCAATCTCGAGATATTTGACGGTTTGTTGCAGGTCGATGATGTGGATCCCGTTGCGCTCGGTGAAGATATAGGGGCGCATGCGCGGATCCCATTTATTGGTGCGGTGGCCGAAATGGACCCCGCTTTCCAGCAGACCTTTCATGGATATATTGGCAGGCATGGGTGTTCTCCTTTGCGTTTTTCCTCCGCCTTCTCGACCTCGTTCCACACTGACGCTCCCGCGGCAGCACGCAAGGAAACTCTTGAAGGCGTGTGTAATTTTGCTCCCTGGTCCGGAAGCCCAGTAAGTTTACCACAAGCCCGCCGTGTTCGTCCAGAGGTATATTTCCGTTGGTGTATTCAGCTATAATCAATTCCTTCACAAGCAAAATTTCATCACAAATCAGCTCGAAAATCAGACAGAGTCATGGCTGATGGAGCTGAACAAGGAAAAAAGATGTCCGATCAACCGCTGCATATTCTGGTAACCAATGATGACGGGGTCTTTGCCCCGGGCATCCTTGCCCTGGCGCAGGAAATGCGCAAACTGGGCAAGGTCACCATTGTGGCTCCCGACCATAATTGGTCGGCATCCGGGCATGTCAAAACGCTCAGTCGTCCCTTGCGTGTTAAACCGGTCGAACTGGCCGATGGCAGCCCTGCTTTCGCCTGCGATGGTGCCCCGTCGGATTGTGTCGCCCTCCCGGCGCTTGGCTTGCTGCCTGCTCCTGTTAATTTTGTGGTATCCGGCATCAACCCCAATGCGAATCTGGGCCACGATGTCACCTATTCCGGAACGGTGACAGCCGCCATGGAGGCGGCCATCTGGAATCTACCGGCCATCGCGGTTTCCCTGGATGCTCCTGAGTACCACAGCGGCGGGCTGGACTATTCAACGGCGGCTAGGGTGGCAGCCCGCTTGGTGCCGCTGGTTCACGAGCATGGTTTGCCGCAGGGTATCTTGTTGAATGTCAATGTGCCTTATCTGAAATATGATGAATTGAAAGGATATGCCATTACCAGGCAGGGACTGCGCGTTTACCGTGACGAGCTCATTCGCCGCGAAGACCCTCGCGGCCGTCCTTATTATTGGATCGGCGGCGATGCCCCTACCGGTGTTCCGGAGGAGGGCACGGATGTAGGTGTTCTCAAGGAAGGCTATGTATCCATCAACCCACTCACCTTGGACATGACCGCGTATGCCTGTATGGATGAGTTGACCGGCTGGCTGGTTTGAAAGACCTTCTGATAACCTGTGTAAATAATCATCTTCTTAAAGGGTTCAATGAAACCGGTTTTCGTTTTATTGGTATTGTTTGCCCCATTCACCGCATTCCTCACCCCTTCAAAAAATATCACACAGGCACAAGTTCCCAGTGGTTATGACCTGATTGCAGCCGTAAATGCCTTGCGGGCTAACCACGGTTTGCCCCCTTATCTTGTCGACCCCTTGCTGATGCTGTCTGCCCAGATGCAGGCGGATTACCTGGCTTCGCAGGCACCCGGACCGGTCAGTGGGCATGTGGGTCCGGGAGGTACGGATGCGGATGCGCGTGCCTTGGCGCTTGGTTTCCCTTACGTGCAGGGATTGGATATCAATGAAAACTGGGCAGCCATGCCGGTGGAAATGTCATTTACCGAAATCTTTAACACCGTCTGGAGCGACGCAGCCCATCAGCATACCATGCTGCATCAGCGCGGTCAGTTGGCTGGAGCAGGGATCGCCATTTCCGGGGATACCATGTATCTCATCCTGGATGTGGCTGCATACTGGGGTGATGCCGGCAAGACCCCCTGGCCTACCTCATCAGCTTATGGTGTAGCAGCTGGTACCGCCGGCGTCTCCCAGTATATTGCGCCTGTCAATGTGGCTACGCCGCAAGCGGATGGCTCTATTGTTCACCAGGTTCAATCCGGCCAGTCACTTTGGAGCATTGCCATCAAGTACGGGGTCAAAATTGATGCCATTCGCGCATTGAATCATATCGCTCCCGATGAAATGATCTACATTGGTCAAAAACTACTTGTCCAGTCCGCAGGGCAAAAGACAGCAACGCCCATGCTTCAAACTGCAACCCCTTCTTTATCGGATTTTCTTCCACCCCAGGCTCAACATCAGCCTACCCCTGCTGCTTTTGTGGCAAGTGAAATTCCCCGTCAACCCGTGCGGATTGACCCAAGTGGTATCTTTTTCCTTTTATTTGCCTTGGCTGGTGCTGGCTTGGTTTTGGTCTTTATCGGTATGCGCAACTAAATCCATTTTTTTGATTACGATATAATGACCGCATGAGAAAAGCACTTTTTGCAGCAATCTTGATCCTTGCTTTGCTGACCAGTGCCTTCGTTCACAAGGATGCACTGAAATTGGATGCCCCCACTGCTTATGATCTGATCGCCGCTGTCAATGAACTGCGCACAAAGAACGGTCTTGCATCGCTGGAAACCAATACCGCCTTGATGGCGGCGGGAAAAGTCCAGTCAGATTATCTTGCTTCCATTGGCTATACCAACATCACCAATGGACATGTTGGTCCCGGCGGGTCGTATGCCATTGACCGCGCCATCGCTGCCGGCTACCCGGTTGTCCAGGGAATTGATGTCCAGGACTGCTGGGCGTTTACCTCCATCAATGAACCCATCAGTGCCTTGTTCCTGAATTCCTCCATGTGGAATGATGCCGAACATATGAATTTGATCTTGAATAAATATGCCAAACATGTCGGGGCAGGGGTGACCGAAAAAGACGGCTTTATCTATTATGACCTGGTCATCTCTTATGACTGGAGCATCACCCCCAAGGATTCCGGTACGCCATCCATTTCCATCCCGACCAAATCAACCACTCCGCAGGTTGCCCCGGTGGTCGTTGCTGCCCCCCAACCGGATGGCTCGATTGTCCATGTCGTCCAGGCCAACCAGGCATTGTGGAGCATTGCCATTGCTTACGGCACCACGATCGAACAATTGCGCCAATTGAATAATTTCCAATCCACGAACACCATAATTCCTATTGGCTATCAATTATTAATTCGCCCGGCTTTTACCCCCACCCCCAATCCAACCGTTACGACCACACCGCGCCAGCCCACCCGAACGCCGGTCCCCGCCCAGGTCATTGAGACCATGCAGATTTCGCCAACCGAATCGGCGGCATCCGCCCCGTCATTTATGCCTGGTCTCGACCGCACAACCGCCGGATTGGTTTTGATTCTTCTCTGCGGCATTGGGTTGGTCATGGTGATCATGGGCACTCTGCGAAAAAAGAAGTAAGTCAAGGTTGACCCATCCTGAAAAGGGATGATGGTGGTTAACGAGTAGGGTCTGCTTAACCTGACACAAGACTGATGTGGGATTGATGTGCAAGAAACGTGCTGACTGATTGTTTTTTGCAACGATTTTCAATTTATATCGTACATAAGAATAGAAAACACATATTTGAGAGGCTTGCATGAATAAAAAACTATTTCGTTTGCAACAGGGTTCCATGCTCGGGGGGGTCTGTTCTGGTGTAGGTGATTATCTTCGTATTGATCCGCTCTTTATCCGCGTATTTTTTCGTCCTTTGGGCGGTAACCGGCGGCAGCGCCGTATTGGTCTATTTGATTTTATGGGTGGTCATTCCTTCTGAAGGAGACGAGGCGCCCATGAAGATGGACGACCGCATCCGCCGTGTGGGGCAGGAATTGTCCGCTGCTTTTCAACATCCGAATTCACAATTGGTCATCTTTGCTGGCATCGGTCTGATTGGCATGGGTGCCTATTATTTACTGCGCCAGGCCGACTTTACCTGGCTGGCATGGTTCCGTTGGGATTTGGTCTGGCCGTTCTTTTTGGTAATGGCAGGAGTTGTGGTTCTGGTGCGCGCCCTCACCCACAGGGATTAAAAAAGTACCCCTCCAACCGATTGAGGGGGGCAACCGGTTGAAGAGGCATGCTCATAATAACATGTAATGATGATTAAAACAAGAGTCTTTCAAAGACAATTTAAGGACTTGGAACAAATAGCTGCATTGAACGTCTATAAATTAAATATTTAATTAACAGGAGAAAGAATGAACAAGAAGATTTTGGTTTTTACTGCTTTCCTATTGCTGGCGCTCACCGTGAGCGCTTGTGCCACACCCGCAGCGGTTACGGTGAATCCCCAGCCGCAAATTCCCCAGCTGAGCGTCAATGGTTCCGGGCTGGTGCATGTCGTGCCCGATGTCGCTTATGTGTATGTCGGTGTGCGCAGCGAAGGGAAGACCGTGACGGATGCGCTTAATAAGAATAAACAAGCTGCCAAGGATATTCTGGATGTAATAGTGGCTCAACAGTCGAAGAAAAGGACATCCAGACATCCAGCTTCAATATCTATCCTCAGCAATACAATGCTGCCGGTCAGGCGGTACCGACATTTTATGTCGTCGAGAATACCGTTTATGTCACTATCCGTAATCTCGATACGATTGACACTATCTTGGATTTAGTTGCTACCAGTGGTGCCAACAGCATCAATGGCATTTATTTTGACCTTTCGGATAAGACCAGTGCTCAGGAACAAGCCCGCCAATTGGCTATTACCCAGGCTAAAAAACTTGCTGAGCAGATTGCCGCTGCAGCTGGTATCAAACTGGGCAGACTGATCAACGTAAGTGTTTATTTGAGCAGTCCCTCATTCGCTGTGGAAGGCAAAGGTGGCGGTGGTGCGGCAGCCATGGCTGGTCCATCCGTGCCGGTATCATCCGGCCAGATGAGCATCACTGCTGATGCCAATCTGGTGTATGAGATCATTCAATAACTGGAAGAAGAAATATAGAAAAGAACGCGGTTGACATGACCGCGTTCTTTTTTATATCCAAAACCAGGTGATCAGGTAATAACTGATGACACCCGCCCACAACCAGGTGTCGATTCGGTCCAGCACCCCTCCATGACCGGGAATCAGCTTGCTGGAATCCTTTAGGTTGAATTGTCGTTTAAACAGGCTCTCTCCCAGGTCCCCAAGCAAAGAAAAACTGGAAACCGCTAGTGTGAGCCAAAACCCATTAGTGGAGGTAATGAAGGATGAATGGGGAGCTGCCAGGCTGCCAAGTACATAGCCAAACAGGCAGGCGGTCAGAATTCCTCCAAGATATCCTTCTAGTGATTTGGCTGGGCTGACCCTCTTGGACACTTTGTGTCTCCCCAGCAACGATCCAAAAAAATAAGCCCCAATGTCGCTGATGCTCACCCCCAGGATGGCTAGGAGTATCCAAAAGGTTCCTTCTGGTAAAAATCGAAGTGCTATGACATAACTGCCCAGCCAGCCCACATAAATGATCCCGCCCAGCGTGAAGCAAAAATCCAGTCCGGCTGTATCAACCCCGTGATCATACGTATAAACATGTGTTGCCAGACTTGCCAGCACGAACACGGATAGAACCAATCCGCTCAAGTCCTGGTTCGTAACAACCCTGGACATTGCCAGGCAGATGGTTCCAAGAATAATAAGCAATCTGTTTGGGGAATAGCTGGCTCCTTTGAACATATGCCAGAATTCCCATGCGCCAACTCCTAAAATAACAGCAATGGTAATTATAAATACCCATCCGCCATAAATAACTGCCAGCATACAGATGGGAATAATTATGATTGCGCTCAGAATGCGTTGATGCAGCATGGATTCAGGTCTTACCTGTCTGGGAGGGTTTGCGTCCGCCAAAGCGGCGCTCGCGCTGGTTGTAAGCTTGAATGGCCTTCTCCAGTTCGGGTTTCTTAAAATCAGGCCAAAGAATTGGTGTGAAGTACCATTCGGAATAGGCTGTCTGCCAAAGCAAAAAGTTCGAAGTGCGCATCTCTCCTGATGTGCGGATGACCAGGTCGGGGTCGGGCAGGTTGGCGGTGAATAAATGCCGGCTGATTGTTTCTTCGTTCACCTCATTGCTCTTGATTCCCTCTTTGACTAATTGTTCAACCGCATATACGATTTCATCCCGTCCCCCGTAATTCCAGGCGATGTTTAAGACCAATCTCTGATTATTCTTGGTCAGCTCCATCGCCTCCCGGATCTTTTTGCTCAACTCCGCATTCAATCTTTCCAACCGCCCAATGTGGCGCAATTGCACCCCCTGTTGATGCAGTTCTCCCAGCTCTTTCTCCAGTGATTCTGCCAGGATTTTTAACAATCCAGAGACCTCGTCCGGTGACCGTTTCCAATTTTCTGTGGAAAAGGCATATACGGTCAGATATTTCACGCCAAATTCAACGCAGGCCTTGATGATTTCGCGCAAATTTTCAGTACCCGCCTGGTGCCCGGCCAGGCGCGGCAGAAAGTGTTTTTCCGCCCAACGCCCGTTGCCATCCATGATGATGGCGATGTGCTGTGGACCGTTGGGCAGGTTCTCTCCGTTTTTGTGGTTTGCCATCTGTAATGCTCTAAACTTCCATGATTTCCTTGACCTTTTTATCTCCGATGGCATCGATTTCTTCAATGACCCGGTCGGTGATTTTTTGAATTTCCTCTTCACCGGTCTCCAGGTCATCTTTTGAGAGCAGTTTGGCTTCCTCGTATTCCCGCAATTCCTTGTTGATGTCGCGCCGCACATTTCGCACGGCAATGCGTGCGTCCTCCAGGCGGCTGTTGACGTATTTGGTCAGGTCCCGGCGGCGTTCCTCATTCAAAGGCGGCAGGTTGAGGCGGATGACTTTTCCGTCACTCAATGGGTTCAGTCCAAGTTCAGACGCGAGAATGGCACGGTCAATATCCTTGATGGAATTGATGTCAAAGGGTCTGATCAGCAGCTGGCGTGGCTCCGGTACGCTGATGGTGGCGAGTTGAATAAGGGGTACGGTGGCTCCGTAATAATCGATCGGCATTTTTTCAATCAACGCCGGGCTGGCTCTCCCTGTGCGCACACCTGCCATGTCTTCTTCCAGGGCAGTGATGGCGCTTTTCATCCTTTTTTCAGCATCCGCAACTGTTTCCTTGATCATTTTTTCTCCTGGTGATTTGAAATGGATGGAAAAACCGCTTCAAGCATAAATAATAGCATACCTTGTGAATAATTTTCCAGTAGTGATCAACTTCTTGATAAAATAGAACAATAGTGCTAAAATAATTTTATCGAAGAGGTGATTTTATGAAACACGGTATTCTGTGGTTTGATGATTCAAATATGGGTCTCGCGGAAAAGATTGACCACGCGGTGGAATATGTTCGAAAAAAATACAGCAAAGTGCCCCGTTTTTGTTATGTCCACCCCAGCATGCTGGAAAACGAAGCCGGTTTTGGGCGGGATGGATTAAGTGTCCGATCCAGTTCTTCGGTGATGCCCAATCACTTTTGGTTGGAGTTGCAATTCGAATGACATTCACTCGCCAATGAAGGTAGCCGTTGCCACAGCATAATGCCGGCTGTGGCTGATGCTGACCGACCATTCCTTCAAACCAAGTTCCTGCACAAGGTTCAGGGCTTTGTTTTTCAAGTTCAATACCGGCCTTCCATTCTCATCGTGGAGGATTTCCATATCTTGAAAACTGACCGGACCTATACCGCATCCAAGCGCCTTGACCACCGCTTCCTTGGCTGCAAATTTTCCCGCCAGGGATGCATTGGCATCCTTGACCTCTGCCTGTTCTTTTTCCGTTAATACCCTGTGGATGAACCGCTTGCGAATGGCAGGTTCGAGTTTCTCGAAACGCTCAATCTCGATCAGGTCAATACCGGTTTGGATTTTCATCTCAATTGCTTTTCTGGAGGGTGCCGGCGGATACAATTGCCAGCCGCTTGACATCCAGGTACCGCCGGGAGCTTTCCAGGATTTGTTTCGCCGAGATCTCATTCAACAAACGCGCATAATCCCGGTAGTATTCCAAGCCAAGCTCAAAGTATTCCATCGTTAAAACGGCATTTGCCAATCCGGCGTTGGATTCAAGCGAGAGCGCCAGTCGTCCGCTTAAATGTGATTTGGAATCGCTTAATTCCTCTTCTGTAACGGGTTCGTGAATGAAACGGGCAATCTCCTGCTTGATTAATTCAATCGCCTTTTCAGAATTGGCCGGGTTGACCCCTGCCATGAATTCCCAATCCCCGCCTTCCCGCCAGCTGTTCAGGCTGCTGCCCGCATAGTACGCCAACCCCGATTTGATGCGCACCGCTTCGCCAATGCGCCCAAGCATGCCGAATTGACCCAGAATGTCGTTTCCCAGATACGCTGGCAGAAAATCCGGCGAGTTCCTCGCCGGGCCATGGCAGCCCAAAAGCAGGTCCATTTGGTTTTTTTCTTGAATTTCCACATGTTCGCGGATGCTTTTCTCCAATGGCGGTATTGTTGTGAAATTAGGTCTTTTTTCTTTTGCTGCTGACCATTTCTCAAAATATCCGCATGCAATTTCATATGCCTTTCTGACTTGAATGCCCCCCGCTATGATCAATACCATCTCATTCGTTCCATAAAGCCTGTCATGGAAATCCACTAGGTCTTCCCGCTGTATTGCCTGGATTGATTCTGGCGTTCCATCCGCTGGATTGCCCAGCGGGTGGTTGGGAAATAGCAGCTTGTCCAGGGTCAGGGATGACTGGTCTGCGGTGTCCTGTTCGCGGATGGCGAGCGCGCTGAGGATTTGAGCACGCAGTCGTTCAAGATATTCATCCGGGAAACTTGGGTGCATCAGGCAATCTGCACTGATATCAAGCAAAAGCGGGAGGTCTTCTGACAGGCATTTGCCTGCAAACCAGGTGTTGTGCGCGCTGGTGCTGAAGTTCAGGCTGGCCCCACAGGATTCAAGTGCCAGGTGAAGTTGTTGAAAATTTCTCGTTTGTGTTCCCCTTGTCAGCATGGAAGCCGTGAAATTAGCCAATCCCAGCTTCTCCGCTGGGTCGCTTCTGCTTGACGCACCAATCAATCCAACCAGGCTGACCGCGGCTGAATTGGGATTTTCCAGGCAAAGGATGCGAATGCCATTGGCCAGTTCATGCCGATGGATTGTGTCGGGTCCGGGAATGCTCGTGACGGTTAGGTTGTGGTTTTTCATCGGTTGCCTCGTGCATTGCGCGGCTGGTAGATGCCAATCACCCTGTGGCTGGCATCCAGGTAGGTTTGCGCCGCGCTGATTATCTCCTCGGCGGCCACCTCTTCCAGTTTTTCAATATACGATTCAAACCAGGCATGGCTGGCAAACATATTACTGTAACCCATCCAAAATGCCTGGTTGGTGATATTTTCACTTCCGTACGCAAATAATGCCTTGGCCTGTTTGATGGCCATCTGTATTTCTTCGCTCGTGATCTTATGACTCTTCAACCGATCAATTTCATCATCAATGGTGCGGATCACATCCTGGGCTTTTTTCTGTGGATGGATGGTGGCAGAGATATCAAACAAATAAGGATCAATGGTGGCGGTGAGCCCGCCGCTCACATTGACCGCCAAATCTTTTTCCACCAGCGCTTGGTAAAGCCGGCTGGTTTTATTGGAAATGCCGCTCCCAAACATGTTGAGTGACGTGGGTCCGCTCAGTATGCTGTCAAGGACGGATAGGATAAAGAAATCCTTATCTGCCGCTCTTGGCGCTCGGTACACAATTTGCAGATAAATGGTCTCACCGGGTCCTTCAATGATGACTTCTTTTTCTGTTTCAGGGGGAATATCAGAAACTATTTGCAGGCTGGGCTGCAATGCGGATGGAATTCCCTCGTAAATTATACGCAACCGCTTTTCCATTTCATCTATCGCAAAGTCCCCCGCCAGCGCCACCAGTGCATTGGCAGGCGAGTAATAGTGCTGGTAATGTTGAACCAGGGCATCTCTTGATACAGTGCTGATATCTTCCTGGGTGCCAATGACCTCATAATGGTAGGGGTGACTTGGAAATGCTTCTGCTTGTACCGCTTCCGATAACTGGAACAGGGGCTCATTTTCATTTCCTTCCCGTTCCGAGAGGATGACCGTGCGTTCGGTCTCAATTTCCTCGGCTGTGAAAAGGCAGTTGACCATCCGGTCGGCTTCCATATGCAGGGAAAAATCAATCTTGTCGGATGGCATTGTTTCGTAGAAGGTTGTCCAGTCAAGAAACGTCATGCCATTCATCACCCCGCCTTCACGTGCGATGGCATGGTCAATCACATTGGCCGGATATTGTCTGGTGCCTTTGAACAGGATGTGTTCAACAAAATGAGAGATACCGGTAATGCCGGGCTTCTCATTGCGTGAGCCAACCCGGTACCAGATCCATTGGCTGATGAGCGGTGCGCTGTGAATCTCTTTAAGCAGGATGGTCAATCCATTTTCGAGCTGAATTTGGTGTATTTCTGTTGGGTTTGGCGGCATAAGTGATTTGGCCTTATTTATTTCTGTGAGGTGTTTCTAGGTTAGATATATTAATGGAATAAAAGAGTAATTTGTAAATTGAACTTGTAGTATTGCAAAAAAAATGGGTTCAATTCAGCGCTTGGAGTCTTGCGCTGCATGGTCATGGTTTCCATTGAACAGATCGCTGCGTGAATAGGGGAACATCAACAGTAGGCCGACAGCAATGATGCCTTGCCCAATTTGAACCCCCCTGGCCTGCCAGATGCCAAAATACGGTACCACAACAGCAAATGGATGGCTGCCCAATCCGAAAATATCTGCCAACCCCGAGATGGCTGCCACCACAAAACCGGTGCTGATGAGCCGCATCCCGATCTCTGCCGCGATGCTGGGGGTGCGTTTATGCCACAGCGAGAGGATTGCCCAGAAACCCCCAAGACAAATAAAAGCTAGCCCTACCAGCATGACGCCGATTTGGATGAAACCGATCACCGGGCTGCGGTCCATCCCAACGATTTCCGGGCGGGCGCCGATAAAAAAGATCAGCACACCCACCAGGGTGAGGATGATGCCTAATCTGATGCGGTTGATTGGGAAGACAACGCGCTTTTCCTCCCCGGCGCGAGGAGGTTTTTTGGGGGATGTGTCCTTTTTTTTATCTGCCATGCGGCTATATCAATACCTGCATGAATAATGATAATTCAATTTGCCCGGTGTGAATTTTGTTGTTCAGGCGGGATGGTTTTGAGGCCGAATTTATTCCGCTTTCTCTTCGGCAGATTGATCCGCTTCTACTTCCGTGCTGCTGGCTGCAGGTTCTTCCACTTCTTTTTTCTTGCGTGATTTTGGTGTACTTTCAGCTTTATCTTCCGCAGATTGATCCGCTTCTGCTTCCGTGCTGCTGGCTGCAGGTTCTTCCACTTCTTTTTTCTTGCGGGGTTTTGGTGCGCTTTCCGCTTTTTGCTCAGCAGGCGCTTCTGTTGTGGCCTGACTGGCTTCAATTTCCTTCTGCAGGATCTTCATGTCCAGGTCAGCATATTGCTGCGATTCCACACGCCGCAGGCTCAAACCGATGCGGTGCGAATCGGGCTCGATTTTAATGATGCGCAAGGTGACGATATCACCCTCATGAATGACTTCCTTGGGGTGATCAATGTGTTTTTCGCTCAATTCCGAGATGTGGATCAATCCTTCCAGGTCATTTTCTAGCTTGGCAAAGGCCCCGAACTTGGTCAAACGGGTGATCTTTCCCTCAACCAGTTGGCCCACTTTCAGATCCTTGCTGTTTTCAAACCACGGGTCGGATTGCCTGGCGCGAATGGACAGGCCGATGCGTTTGTTTTCCTTGTCGATGGAAATAACCTTGACCGGCACCTGCTGCCCAACTTTCAAAACATCACCCGGATGACGGATGCGGTCCCAGGAAATCTCGGAAAGGTGCACCAAACCGTCAGCTCCATTGATGTTGACGAAAGCGCCAAAATCAGCCAGGCTGGTGACGGTTCCTGTGCGCTCATCGCCTTCCGCAAGGCTGTCAATGACCTTGTCGCGGATGCTTTCGCGTGTCTCATTGCTGGCCGCCCTTTCAGAAAAGATCAGCCGCCGCCGTTCACGATCCACTTCAATAACGGTAACGTTGATTTCCTGTCCGACCATCGGTCCAAAGCTCTGTTCCGCGTTCTCCCCGCTCATTCCTGACCGTCTGGAAAAACTGAACTGCGATGCGGGCACAAAACCGCGCAGCTTGCCAAAAGCGACCAGCAAACCGCCTTTGTTGAATCCAACGACTTGTCCTTTGAAGGCTTCCTTGCTGCCCTGTAATTTTTCAGCATCCTGCCAGGTGGTTTCTTCCTGTGCGCGCACATAAGAGAGGATCAGGTTGCCATTATGATCTTCCGCGGTGACCACATACACCAGGATTTCCTGTCCAACCTGCATGGCAGCAAATTCTTCTGCCGGGATGGCTTCAAACTCAGCCCCATTGATGATCCCTTCGGATTTTGCCCCCACTCCCACCAGGATTTGCCCCGGGGCGATGCTGGCAATCGTGCCGTTTTTGATGTCGCCGCTTTTTAATAGGTTGGCAGACAGGTCACTTTCCCGTAAGAGTGATTCCATATTGGTTTGGTTTTCATTTTCCATGGGTTCCCCCTCATCTTTTTTGTTATTGGTCTGGTCCATAAAACTGGCTCGCTCCGCTGTGCAAGGATTAAATCATTATAAGGTCTAATGATTAAGTTGACAACCTCTCAAAAACGATCTCTGTTTGCATCTGCCATTCCGAAAGTTGTGCTGGTTCAGTGCCGCCGGTGTTTTTTAAATTTATGTTTACCATATGATTGCGCATCCGCTTTTGCCGTTCCGCCGGAATCTGGTGCAGGTTTGCCTGTGGTCGGCTTTGCACGTGTGGGGCGGGCGCGGAACATCTGTCCGATCACCATCATGCGGATGCTGTCCAGCAGACGCTTGAATGCATCCGCCCCCTGGCTTTTATACTGCACTAGCGGGTCACGCTGCGCATAAGCTTCCATCCCGATCGACACCCGCAATCCTTCCATTTGTGTCAGGTGCTCGATCCATAAGGATGAGATGGCATTGAGAAGGATATTGCGGTAGATCATGTTTTGCAGACCCTCGCCAAATACCTCGCAAGCTTTTGTTAATTCTGTCTGCTCCGAAATCAATTGCGGGCTATTCAGTAATTGCTTGTACTGGGTTTCATCCAAATGACCCGCGATTTTTTCTTTGATAAAGGGATTGATCTGTTCAAATGGAACATGGGATTGTATTAATGCTCGCAATTCCATCCACCCGAATGCTCCTTGCATTTTCTTTTGCACCATCATCAGGTGATCCAGTACCTGGTTGGTGAGGGTCTCTGCGTCTATGTTCTGAAGTAGCTGGCCAGCCCAGTAAAGATAATTTAATACATTACCTTTGTGGGTCAATTTTTGATGCGACCGCGCATCAATCACCACGCGCGAAACCTCATCCATCCGTGCAATGACTGCCATCATCTGGTCATCATTCCATGCAATCGTTGTTTGACCTGCCAGCGCGGTGGAAATATTTTGTCGTAATTGTCCTTGTGGTCCAAGCAATATGACCTTTTTGGATTCAATGAATTTATCCAGCTGGTTGAACACTGCGCTGCGGATGCTTTCCCAGGTGTTTTGGTTTTCATCGTTTGTCTGTAAAGTGAAGGCTTCCTGCAGCTTGCTGCCATACACCTTTTCAATCCGGCTATACAGGGTTCTGGTGATTCCGCCTTGCACATGATCCCGGACTTTTTCGCGGATGGAATCCGGGTTCTCTACGATCTGCTGCAGGTTATCACCGGATGAGTCCAGTCGCATATTAAAGTTGTTTTGAACCTGGTTGAGGAGCGCCCGCGCGTTGGCTCCCGGCTCTTCTGCCTGCATTTGCAGCCCTTCAAAAAAGATATCCACCTCATCCAGGCGCTGCTTCAGTTGTTGCTCATAACCGTCTTGTATCTTGTTGATGAAAACATCCGCGCCTTCGTTCAGGTGTTTTTTCTCTTGTTCCAGAATTTCCAGCGTTAGTCGTTCCAGGACCGAGACTAACTGGTCAACTGCGATCTTGGCAGGTGTTTTGAATTCTTTTCTGATCGCTTCCAGCAGAATCCTCATTTTGTATGATGGAATGAGCGTTTCCTCGCCTTCGATTGCAATGCTCGGCTGTATCTCATCCAGGTAGGAGATCAGTCGCCAGGCACCATCATCCGCTTGCAATGCATCCGGGATGCGTAGCTGCAGTTCGGACTGCAGCATTTCCAGCACATCCTCCACCAGCGAGGGTTTGGTCAGCGCTTTATCCCGTTCGGCATAAATTCGCTCCCGCTGGGTATTGATCACATCGTCGTATTCCAGCAAATGTTTGCGGATGTCGAAGTTGTAGCCTTCTACCCGCTCCTGGGCCTGGTCAACCACCCGTCCGTACAAGCCGAGCTCAAGGGGCGCCAGGTCATTGATCTTTAACAACCTCATCATTGTTTCCTTGCGTTCCTGTCCAAACAGGCGCATCAGGTCGTCCTCCCAGGAAACGAAGAAACGCGAGGAACCGGGATCACCCTGGCGTGCCGCCCGTCCTCGTAATTGATTGTCAATTCGCCTTGCTTCGTGTTTTTCCGATCCGACCACGTGTAAACCGCCCAGCTCGCGCACCTTTGCCATCTTTTCAAAATATTCCTGGAATTGCTTTACCCTGTCTTGATAAATGCCATATTGCTGGGGGGGAATGTCTGCCAACGCTTGGTAATATTCAGACTGGGTCATATTGAACGGATCTTTTCCGGCATTTCTCACCACCCGCTGCAGGGCGGGCAGGAAATCTTCATATAATTCACCCCCCAATTTAATGTCAATGCCGCGCCCGGCCATGTTGGTGGCGATCATCACCGAGTGCAGCATGCCGGCATTGGCGATGATCCTGGACTCCTCATCATGGTTGCGTGCGTTCAGTACGCTGTGTTTGATCCCCTGGTGCAGGATCTCCTTCAGTTTGGGTAAATGCTCCTCCCCTAAATTGAAATAGCGCATCAAGATTTGCAGGTTGTTGGCATCTTCTGGATTGAGCGAACCCAATCCGAGCGATTGCCCCATTTTGACCATTTCATTCGTGCTGATTTTTTCCAGCGGCTCATTCAGGAAGGCCAATTCCGGGATGATCCATTCCAGTTCTTTCACCTTGTGCTGCTCAAGCCAGGTTTGCAGGAGCAAGAGCGTTTGCATTAGCTTGCGCAGCGTCTGGGCTTGCAGCCGGTTGGAAACGATTTCCGAGTGTTCCACCGAAGCGGTGCCCACCAGCAGCGGCCGCCCGGGAATGTGATAACGCACGATTTCCTGGATGATGGCTCGTAATTTGGCTTCTGTCGTACGGTAAATGACATCCGGATAATCTTTGCGTTTCCAGAAAATGGGTTTTCGCTCCGCACCTTCACGTGCGGCGTAGTAGGAATACTGGTACCCCTGTTCATCCTTTTGCTCCAACAGCAGCAGGTTGGATGAATTGCCAGATGCCAGGTAATCCAGGTTGGTTGGTATGCTGCTGACTTCCAGCTTGTAAATGGAATAGAACTCCTCCGACTCGGTCATGGCGGTACCGGTCATCCCTGCCAGTTTGGCATACTTGCGGAAGTAATTCTGCAGGGTGATGGTGGCATAGGTGATGTTTTCCGGTCTGACGCGCACGCCTTCCAGTGCCTCCACGGCCTGGTGTAGCCCTTCCGACCATCGCCGTCCCGGCATCAATCGCCCGGTGAACTCATCTACGATGATGACCTGTCCGCTCTGGATGATGTAATCCTTGTTCTTCTTAAAGAGCAGTTTTGCTTTCAGCACCTGCTCAAGGTATCCCATCATGCGTGCCTGCTCGGGATTCAATTCTTCCGGTCGGTCAGGGTCTCGCAGGGTGATGCCTAGCATTTCCTCCACCCGTGCTTCACCCACTTCGGTCAGGGCAACGCTCCGGTCTTTCTCATTGAATTCATAATCACCTTCGCGCAATTGCTTCACTGCCTGCGCCATGCGCTGGTAATTTTGTGACTCATCGGCCGCTGGCCCTGAAATGATCAGTGGTGTACGGGCTTCATCGATCAGGATATTGTCCACTTCATCCACAATGGCATAATGATGACCGCGTTGCACCCGTTCGGCAATGCTGCCGGTCAGGTTGTCCCTCAGGTAATCAAAACCGAATTCATTGTTGGTGCCATAGGTGATGTCAGCGGCATACGCTTCCTGCCGGCTGACCGGGCGCAGCTGGTGCTGGTCTTCGCGGGAAGCTTTCAAGTCCAGGTCCACCAGGTAGGCATTCTTGGCATTTTCTGTCCGTCCGGCCATCTGCAGCACGCCCACCTGCATGCCCAGGCTGATATAGATCGGTCCCATCCAGCGCGCATCCCGCCGCGCCAGATAATCATTCACGGTGACCAGGTGCACCCCCTTGCCCGTCAGGGCATTTAAATACAATGGCAGGGTGGCCACCAGAGTCTTGCCTTCGCCGGTGCGCATTTCTGCGATTTTTCCCTCATGCAGTACCATCCCGCCGATTAATTGCACGTCGTAATGGCGCAGACCTGTGTTGCGTTTGCTCGCTTCGCGCACGGCTGCAAACACCTCCGGCAGTAGCTCATCCAGAGTTTCTCCCTGCGCTAACCGCTGGCGGAATTGTTGGGTGCTTTTGCCCAGCTCCTCATCGCTGATCTTTTCGTACTTTTCTTTTTCGAGTTGGTTGATTTTTTGAATCAACGCGGCGTATTGCTCGAATATTTTTTTATTGGGGTCGCCGCCCAGGGCTAACTTGACTTTTTTGAACATTTGCGAACCTTTCGCAGCGATTATAGCATAGCGAAAAAACCCCCGTTTTTACGGGGGTTTTGAATTGAAAATGCCTGTTTACTAAATATGGATCGGTTTGCTGTCGATGCCCTCGGCCATTTCCATCAGCACTTCGCTCAGGGTGGGATGGGCATGCACGTTATTGGCGATTTGTTCGGCGGTGAGTTCCATTTGTTGCGCCAATGTCAGTTCCGGCAATAATTCCGATACTTCCGCACCGATCAAATGCCCGCCGAGAATTTCCCCGTATTTGGCTTCCGTGATTAGTTTTCCAAATCCGCTCATCTCTCCCAATCCGATCGCTTTGCCATTCGCCTGGAAGGGGAATTTGCTCACTTTTACTTCGTGGCCGGCATCCCTCGCTTGTTTTTCGGTCATGCCAAAAGAGGCTACTTGCGGCTGGCTGTAGGTTGCCCGCGGCATATTCTGGTAATTTAGCGTTCGACTCTCCTTGCCCGCCATCTGCTGGGCACATACGATTCCCTGGACGGATGCCACATGTGCTAACAGCAGTTTTCCGGTCACATCACCTATGGCCCATATGCCGGGCACGTTCGTGCCCATTTTTTCATTGATGGCGATGAATCCCTTGCCATCCAGTTCAACCCCCGCGCTTTCCAGCCCCAGTTCGGCCGTGTTGGGTCGGAAACCGATTGCCACCAGCGCCTGGTCTGCTTCAATGACGCTTTGGCCACCAGAACCGGAAATGGTCACCTTTACGCCGCTTCCTCCCGCGCTGATGGCTTCCACCTTGTGTTCCGTGTAGATCTTCACCCCGCGCTTGCTGAAGGCCTTGTTCAACTCCTGGCTCACTTCCTGGTCTTCCAAAGGCAGGATGGCGGGCAGCATTTCCACCAGCGAAACCTGCACACCATAGGAACTCCACACGGTGGCGAATTCGATTCCGATCGCCCCAGCGCCGATGATGACCGCTGACTTTGGTAATTCCTGTTGCAGGATGGCTTCGCGGTAGGTGAGTACCCGTTTGCCATCCACAGGCCAGCCGGCTGGTACAAGGGTGTGTGCTCCGCTGGCGATGACGATATTCTTGGTATCGAGCGTCTCTTTGCTTCCATCTGTCTTTGTCACCGCCACCCGGTTTTTATTTTCCAGTGTGGCTGTACCCATGAAAACGTCCACCTGGTTTTTTTTCATCAGGAAGGCCACCCCGCGCGTCAGCCGGTCGGAAACCTGGCGGCTGCGTTTGAAGGCGGCGCCATAATCCAATTTCAGGTTTTCAAAACTGATGCCGAATTCTGCGCTTCTTTCCCGCAGGGTATGCGCCAGCTCGGCATTCTTTAACAGCGCTTTGGAGGGAATGCAGCCGATGTTCAGGCATACCCCGCCCAGCCATTCCTTTTCCACAATGGCCGTTTTCAACCCCAGCTGGGATGCCTTGATGGCACACACATACCCGCCGGGTCCGGCCCCGATCACAACTACGTCATATTCGCTCATGGTTACCTCAATTGGATTTCAGGCAGTCTATTGCGCCTGAAAGAATGATTTCGCAGCGATTATACATTCAATTTCGCCTTACCGCTTCGCCAGGATCGCATCGCACATTCCAGCCACCCGGCTCATCTCACGCACATCATGTACACGGATGATATCCGCCCCGCGTGTAATGCTGATGGCAACCGCCGCTGCCGTTCCCTCCAGCCGTTGCTCCACTGGCAGGTCCAGGGTGGCACCGATGAAGGATTTGCGTGAAGGTCCGATTAAAAGCGGGTAGCCCATGGATTTGAATTCATCCAACCGGTTGACCAGCTCCAAGTTTTCCTCCACGCTCTTGCCGAATCCGATGCCCACATCCAGGATGATTTTTTCATCTTTAATGTCCGCCTGTTTGGCTATCTCAATACTCTCCTTTAATCCTTTCATTACCCATTTCACCGCATCCCTGAGCTTGGTCTCTTTCCTTTCATTGGAGGTATTGCCAAGCTCGCGTCCGTTGTGCATCAGGATGACACCAGCCCCATATCGCTGCACCACTTCTGCCATTTTCGGGTCAAACCGCAATCCCCAGATATCATTGATCCAGTCCGCACCTGCCATCAGCGCTTTTTCCGCGACTTCGCTTTTATAGGTATCAACCGACAGGATGATTTCCTTTTCTGCTTCACGGATGGCTTTTAATACCGGCATCAACCGCTCGATCTCTTCAGAAGCAGTTACCAACCCCGCTCCGGGTCGGCTGCTTTCCGCGCCCAGGTCGAGCATCTCTGCTCCTTCAGAGATCATCTGCCTGGCTTGCTTTAATGCCTTTTCAATCAAACGATCATCTTTTGCCAAACCGTCCCCGGAAAAACTATCCGGCGTCAGATTGATGATGCCCATGATGAATGTGTGTGAACCCCAAGTGATTTCTTTTTTCATGGCTGCTCCTTCCAGCGCCAGACGCCGTGATGATCGATTATTTCATAAAGCTCCCGGATTTTCCTGTCTTCCACCGGGTGAAGGTGATTTGGCGCGATCTCGTTAAGCGGCACCAGCACAAAAGCCCGTTGCGTCAGTAAAGGATGCGGGATGGTCAATGGTTCGGTTTTCATGACTAGGTCATCATAAAATAGGATATCCAGGTCAATTAGTCGTGGTCCGTACTTCACGCTCTTCTTCCGTCCCATCGTTCTTTCAATTATTTTCAGTGCTGATAACAATTCCAAGGGTGCAAGCCGGGTCTTTAATTGAACCACCTGGTTAAGAAAATTGGCTTGTTCTTTCAATCCCCACGGTTCGGTTTCATAGATGCCGGATTTCTTTTCAATGCTTGCCCATTCGGCAATTTTCTCCAGGGATTTTTCCAGGTTCCTGGCACGCTCTCCCAGGTTGCTGCCCAATCCCAGGTAAACGACATGTTCGCTCATGTGCTGTTTATCGGCCGGTTATGGTCATTAGGTCACTTAATAAACCAAAAGCAGTTGTCTCCGGTCCCGGATTGCTTTCCAAAATTCCCAGCCCCGGCAGGCAATCGGTATGAAAGACAGCCATCGAACTGGTTCCATTGACGCTGAAAAAGGGCGATTGCGCATTCACCATTTCCGGCTGCACGCTCGCCTTCACCTTATCTCCATTTCTTTCCGCCCGGCACAGTAATTTCCATCGCTTCCCTTCGGTTTTCGCCAGGCGCAGTTCTTCCATGGAGATGTCACGGATTCCCTTGCGTTGTACTTCGTCAATGGTCAGGTCATGGTCCATCAGGATATTTACCAGCAGGGCGGTCTTGATCGCCGCGTCCCAGCCGTCAATATCACCGCTGGGATCGGTTTCGGTGATGCCGATGGAACGGGCGTAGTCCACCGCTTGTTCAAAACCTTCCCCGCCCTCCATGCGCTCCAGCAGCAGGTTGGTGCATGAATTGAGGATTCCTTCAAAACCCATCAATTCAATAGCGGGCAATGTTTTATTGAATAGCGAAAAAATGGGCGCCCCGTCCATCACGGTTGATTCAAACAGGAATTGCACCCCGTTCTGCTCCGCCAGTGCGCGTAGTGAACGGTACCCGTGCAGCACCGGACCCTTGTTGGCGGTAATGGCATGCATTCCCATTTTAAGAGCTGCACTGATGTGATCCAATGCCGGTTGCCCGCTCTGGTAATTGACCGGCGTGTTCTCCAGCATGATTTGAGCATGCGAAGCGCGTAAGATCTCTTCGGTTGTCCGTGTCTCAGGCGGTCGGTTGATTGCACCCAGATCCTTGCCCGCTTCCACCAGTGATAGCGCTCTTTCGATATCCAAACCATCCACATTGATGGCTGTGCCGTGCCTGCCGGTGCCAATGGCGGTGATGACAAATTGGGCATCATTTTCTCTAGCCAGGACCTCTTTTTTTCTCAGCAGCAGGCGGGCGAATGCCTGGCCTACATTGCCAAAGCCGATCATGCACAAAGGGATGGTTTTCATTTTTTCTCCAGCTTTTTTATACCGGCGGCCACGGAATGGTGCGCCGGTTTTTTTCCGGGTGTGGAAAAGTGTTCAATTGATTAAGTATTTTAATTCTGGTTTGTAAAGCGTGGATTTCCTCGCTTGTAATGAATGTAGAAAGATAGTTAATGATTGGCTTTTCCTCATCCAATTTAATCAAAAGTTGCTGCAGGTCTTCCTTTAATTCAGCGGGTATGGTTTGCCCGGCAAAGTCCCAGATTACGCTGCGATGCTTGAAATAGCGGTGAAAGCAGGTACCGTGGTCGATCAGCCACAGATGACCTTGTTCATCCAGCAGGATATGGCTGCCTTTCCGGTCGGCATTGTTGATGATCAGGTCGAATAAGGCTGCCGGTTTAAGCCGCTGGCGCACTTCCGCTGGAAATGAAAAGTAATGCAGATTGGCATCGTGCTCGATGAAAAGCTGTACGGCACCCTTGCCCAGCGGTGCTTTCTTGCGGAAAACGGTTGGAGGCACCAGTTCCCACCCCAATGCTTCACTGATCAGGAACGCGGCTGCTTCACGCCGGCATAAGCTGCCGGCTGGGAAATCCCACAGCGGAGTTTCACCTTTTTGAGGCTTGTAGACGGCGGGCAGATCCTGCAGGCCGGTCTTGACCTGCACCAAAAAAGTGTAATTGCTGCTGTGCATGAACTGGCCGGTGATGGTCAACTCCCCCTCTAGTAATGTTTTCAGATAATCAGTCTTTTTGTTAAGTGGAATTACCTTTGCAGACATTAATGCTTGTGCCCGTTTTTCTTGGGGCAGAAATGGCCTTCGGGTTCCATCGGCTGCAGGCACTGCGGACAGATCGGTCGGCCGCGCGCGATGACCTCCTTGCTCCAGCGTGCCAGCGCCAGCCATTGTTCTCGGGTGCACCACCAGCGCGCAATTCGTCCCCCCTTTTCTTCCGGCATATCCAGGTTGAGTTCGCGCATTACCAGGCACACCATATCGCGGTCGGCGTCAAAGGTCACCCCGATGTCCCCGATGCGGAAAGCTGGCTTGATCGGCGCCTTGAGCTGCATGTCGGCTTCAAGGTAGTCGCCCTGAACTGCCGGCAGTCCGGGATGGTGTTTGCTGACCATCTTGAAAAATTCATCCACGCCTTCCAGGATGCCCTGCAGTTGCACTTTTTCTATCAGCAGCGTGACGATTCGTTCATTTTTTTGCGCCTGCAGGAAAAAAGTCCGTTCGCCGGGCTTGCCAATGGCGTCTGCCGTGATATGTGTCACCGGGCTTAGATCGTATTCGCTCAGTTCATCCGCCACCGGTTGCAGCAGCGAATTGATGATCAGCGTGTCTCCCACCCATAGCAGCGGTATCACCGAGGTGGGTTCCTTGAGAAAAAAATGCAGTTTTTCTATGAGGGTGTTGGGATTGCCCGAGGTGGCAATGGTCAGGCTGGCTGGTGATGGGTTTTCTTCCAGCAGGTCCTTTTCTTCCAGCAGGTACTTCACCCGCCTGGCAATGGCAGGTGAGGGATCGATCACCGTCACGGACTCACCGGCGATCTCGCGGATGACCGCCAGCACGAACGGGTAGTGCGTGCAGCCCAGCACCAGCGTGTCCGCTCCCTCGTCCAGCATCGGCTGGATGGCTTCCTCCAGGATGCGCCGCGTCTTTTTGCCGCTCAGCCGCCCCGCTTCGATTTCGTTTACCAGTCCCGGGCAGGTGCTTTGCAGGATTTTCACATCCTTTCCGAATCGTTCCACCACCGAGGCGAACAATTCACCTTGGAAGGTGGCTGGTGTGGCCAGTACCCCCACCACCTGGCTGTGGGTTTTTTGCGTCGCGGGTTTGACCGCCGGTTCCATTCCCACGAAAGGGATCTCAGGAAATTCCTGCCGCAGCGTTTGTAGAGCAGCCGCCGAGGCGGTATTGCAGGCAACCACGATTAATCTCGCCCCTTCATTGATTAAAAAGCGCGTGATCCCACGCGAATAATTGCGGATTTGCTCCATTGGGCGTGGTCCATAGGGTACATGCGCCTGGTCTGCCACGAAGTACAGCGGCTGTGCCGGCAGCAGTCCGCGGATAGCGTTCAACACCGAGAAACCGCCCACGCCTGAATCGAATATCCCAACCAGCTTTTTAATGGAATTCATGCATTTGATTATAGTGGAAAAAAACCGCCGCTGGTCAGCGGCGGCGATAATATGGATTCGGTTGGAGGACTATTCCTTCACATCAAACTTTTGTTTCAGGCGGGCGCTCTTGCCGGTCCGCTCGCGCAGGAAATACATGCGCGCCCGGCGCACCTTGTTGTGCCGTTCCACCACCACTTTTTCGATGCGTGGTGAATGTAACAGGAAGGAGCGTTCCACGCCGATGCCATTGCTGGCTATACGGCGTACAGTGAAGGTGGAGTTGACTCCGTTCTTCTTCATGAACAATACCGTGCCTTTGAATTCCTGGATGCGCTCACGGTCGCCTTCCTTGATCTTCACATGCACGCTCACCGTATCACCCGGGAATAACTCGGGGATGTTCGGGTTGGCTTTGGTCACCACATCTTTTATGATTTCTTCAAAATTCATCTTATCACCTGCTTGTTCAATAATTGCTCTAAAACGCGAGGGAGAATTTTACCATATAAATATCCACCCTCATTACTTTTAAAGCCCTTTAATACTCTAATTATTTCGGCAGGTATGACGAATTCGGTCATCATATCCAATTATATTCTTTGGAATGAATTTTAATAAAATATCTGTAATATCCACTTCATCTCCAGGATTACCATCAGAGGGAAATTCCATTCGAGGTTCATAACCAATTCTTATTGCAAAATAAAGATGATCGTATTTGTTTACATAACCAATTATTGTTCCTTTTTTTATTATTTGACCCTCTGAAATATCAATTTTATCTAGATGAACGTAGTTGGCTATTACAGGGTTTTTGTCTGAATCGAATCCTAAAATCTGATAAATTTCGTAACCAACCCCATCAATTAGACTCACTCTCCAAATAGAGCCATCATCAACAGCAATTATTGGAGTATCTATTCCTGATTTGGTTACAATGTCAACACCGTCATGTGAAAAGTCACCATAATTAGTAGGACAATTAAAATTATCCTTAAATTGCTTAATATCTTCTACGGACATTGGTAATCCAATCTGGCCATACTCATATGGTGAATGGGTGCTTGATGGCGTAATACTAGTCATTGATGGGGTGTTTGTAATTGGGGTTGATATTATTGTAGGATTATGATCCATATCTGCTTCATTCTTACAGCCAATGACGATTACAAGAATTAATAGTAGAAGGACTTTCTTTATTTTCATTTCTTTTTTTTACCCATATTAAGCAAGCAGGTCTTTTAGGTTTTTAATAATCTCATCTGTTATCCCCGGAATATTTTTCAAATCCTCAATTTTTGCTTCATGGATTTTTTGAATGGAACCAAACTTTTTGAGCAAAGCTCGTCTGCGCGCCGGTCCAATGCCTGGAATGCTGTCCAATTGGGATGCCATGCCTTTCCTGCTGCGCAGGTTGCGGTGGGCGGTGATGGCAAAGCGGTGCGCTTCATCGCGGATGCGCTGCAACAAGTACAATCCCTGCGAATTGCGCGGCAGCATCAAAGGGCTTGGCTTGCCGGGCTGAAAGATGGCTTCTTCTTCCTTGGCCAGCCCTGCGGCTGGTACCCTTTCTGATAAACTGAATTTATCCAGCACCTGCACCGCCCGCCCAAGCTGCCCCTTGCCGCCATCCACTATCAACAGGTCGGGCAGCAGGGAAAACGCGGTATCTGCTTTGGCGCCCGGCTCAATTCTCATTTCTTCCGCAGCCTGCCAGCGCTTGAATCTGCGCGATAGCACCTCTTCCATGCTGGCAAAATCATCCGCCCCTTCCACGGTTTTAATATTGAAGCGCCGGTAATTCTTCTTGGCCGGCACGCCCTGTTCGAACACCACCATGCTGCCCACCGCAGCCGTGCCCTGGATGTTGGAAATGTCATAGCACTCGATTCGGTTGGGCGGTTCAGCCAGGCCAAGCGCGGTCTGCAATTCGGTCAGCGCTTGCGCTTGTTTATGCGTGTCGCTCTCCCATTGCGTCTTCAGTGCCCGCAGTGTTTCACTGGCGTTTTCGCTGGCCATCTTCAGCAGTTCGTGCTGGCTGCCGCGCTGCGGCACCTTAATTTCCACTTTCTGCCCGCCCCGTTTCTGGCGCAGCCATTGCTGGATGATTTGTGCTTCTTCCACTTCCTCTGGCAGCAGCACCTCCTTGGGGATGAAGGATGCTTCCTCGTAGTATTGCCCGATGAATTGTGCCAGGATGGTGCTGGTCTTCTCCTCGCTGGTGCCTTCCAGGATGAAATACTCCCGACCGACCAGTTTGCCGTTGCGGATGAAAAAAATTTGTACACACGCCTGCCCGTTGGAACGCGCCAGGGCGATCACGTCCGAGTCCATGTCCTTACTGGAAACCACTTTTTGCTTCTCCACCACTTTTTCGATCGCCAGTATCTGGTCGCGGATCGCGGCCGCTTTTTCGTAATTCATTGCCTCTGACTGGGTCTGCATGGTATTTTTCAGCCGTTCCAGGATCGCATCGCTGCGTCCCTCGAGGAATTTACACAAGTCCTCCAGGATTTCCCTGTACCCTGTTTGGTCAATTCGGCCGATGCAAGGGGCAGTGCATAATTTGATGTCATAGTACAGGCAGGCGCGCGGGTCCTGCCCGGTGATGATCCGGTCGCACGACCGGAATTGAAAGATCTTGCGCAGCAGGTCAAGCGTCTGGTGCACTGCCCACACGCTGGTGTATGGCCCAAAATAACGCGACCCGTCCCGCACCATTTGCCTCGTGACCGTCACCTTGGGGAAGGGGTCTGCCCAGTGCACCTTGATGTAAGGATAGTGTTTGTCATCTTTCAACCGCACGTTGTAATGCGGCAGATGTTTTTTGATCAAGGTCATTTCCAGGATGAGCGCTTCCAGTTCGGAACTGACCACGATCCAGTCGATGTCAGCAATTTCCACCGCCATCTGGCTGACTTTTTCGCGCCCATCCCCGCCGCTGTGAAAATAAGAGCGCACCCGGTTGCGCAGGTTGATCGCTTTGCCGACGTAAATGACCTTGCCGCTGCTGTCTTTCATTATGTAACAGCCGGGTTTGTTCGGCAGTGTCTTCAGGATGTTTTGGATCGATTCCGGGATATCGGTCATGCGCTTATTTTAGCACCTGCATTTTCCTGCTGAATGATAAAATCATTTTCCTATGAATATCTACTTCTCGTGTTCAATTACCGGCGGCCGTCAGGACCAGCAGGTATATCATGCCATTGTTGATCTCTTGTTACAGTCAGGGCATCAGGTGCCAACCGCGCACCTCGCCCGTGCCGATGTGATGGAAAAGGAAACCACTGTCGATCCCTCGGAGGTCTATCACCGCGATGTCAACTGGGTACTGGGTTGTGATGCGCTCATTGCCGAGGTCAGCACCCCATCGCATGGCGTCGGCTATGAGATCGCCCTCGCTTTGGAAAGGAAGAAACCTGTCCTTTGCTGCTACCAGCATGGCCGCCGCGTCTCTAAAATGATCACCGGCAATGATATGCCCACTCTACGTCTGTATATTTATCAATCCCTGGATGATTTATTGCCCGCCATCGAATCCTTCCTGGCATCGCTTCAATAATAGGATGAATTTCCAAGGGCTGTGTGACTTTCCTCACTGACAGGTTAAGCTCGTCTGCATAAAATTGTTCCGGTGACATAACGGGTTTGAGACCTCCTCTTGAACTCCTTTCAATGTCTCCTCCTTTGGCAAAAGCACTCGCTGGTTTCCTCCTCCCTGCCGGCGAGTGCTTTTATTTAATGGCTCGTCTATATCTCAAAAATCCTTTTAGTAAGAAATTTATTAAACTTTTTCAAATAGCTTGACTGGCATCATTCAACCGTTATACTAATGATCTATGCAATACAAGGATTACTACCAGACCCTTGGAGTCAATAAAAATGCCTCTACGGATGAGATCAAGCGCGCCTACCGCAAGCTGGCTATGAAGTATCACCCCGACCGCAATCCTGGCAACAAGGCGGCTGAGGAGAAGTTCAAAGATATCAATGAAGCCAATGAAGTGCTCAGTGATCCCAAAAAACGGCAGAGATATGACCAGCTGGGCAATTCCTACCAGGATTGGCAGCAGCGCGGCGGTTCGGATGGTTCCTTCCGTTGGGAAGATTGGACCACGGCATCCGCTTCCGGTGGCACACGCGTCAACATGAACGATCTGGGAGATATTTTTGAAGAAATGGGATTTTCAGATTTCTTCAATTCAATTTTTGGAGGCATGGGTGGGGCGGGGGGCTCCCGCCGGACTCAGACCAGATCATCTCCACAGCCTCTGATAGTCGAGCAGCCGGTTTCCATTAGTTTTCTTGAATCCTATCTGGGCACCCAGCGACTTTTTCAAGTTGGCAGGAATAAGATTGAGGTCAAGATCCCCGGCGGGGCAAAAACTGGCACCAGGGTTCGCGTGGCTGGCGCTGGTCCCCAGCAGGGCAGCCGCAAATCTGACATTTACCTGGTGATTGATGTCAAGCTAGATCCCCGTTTTGAACGCCGTGAGGATGACCTTTATACCGAGGCGGAAATTGACCTTGCCACCGCAGTTCTGGGCGGTGATGCCACTGTTGCCGCGCCGTCTGGTAATGTTGTTTTAAAAATACCGGCAGGCACCCAGCCAGGCCAGGTATTCCGCCTGGCAGGCAAGGGTATGCCCTTGCTGCGGCAGCCGGGACATCACGGAAATTTGATGGTCAGAGCCAAGGTCCGCATCCCTAAAAATTTATCCCGTGACCAGCGCGGCTTGTTCGAACAATTACGCGGCTTGTAAATATTTTTTCAAGATTAAAAAAAATAAGCCCACTGGTTAGGTGGGCTTTATTAATTCTGCGTGATTTCTTATTTAATATTGTCTGCCAGCAGCACCAGGTCATTGAACAGCGCTTCCAGATCAGTGAGGGCTTTGGTTTTATCGCTAATAATATTGGTCTGTATCCCGGTTAGGCGGGTTTCCAGGTTCTTGGTGATATCCGGAAAAGCTGGCACCGATAGGGAATTCAGATTCTGGATCAGGTAAGTGATGGACTGTTCCGCTCTTGTGCTTTCTCCTTGTAATAAAGCAATTCTCGCGGCATTGACATTGCTCTGGATCTCATAGACGGACTTCTTGGCGCTGGTCTTGTCCAGCTGACTTTTCAGGTCAGTTATGTCGCTTTTTGCCTTGGTCAGTTCGCTCTCCACGCTCTTTAGTCGTTCCACTTCGGCATTGGCTTCAGTCACTTTCGCTTCTGCCGCGCTAACGTTCCCCTGCAGGGTTTTAATCTGAACATTCATTTCATTGGCTCTGGGTTGAGTGACGGTGAAAAATAAAGCCGCCGCCCCCAGGGCGAGTAATAGAACGCCAATGCCGATTGCTCTCAGCAGGCGCACGAAGAATCCCGGACCTTTCTTTGTCGGTTTTGTGTCGGATGGGGTTTCAAACTCCACTTTCTTGTTTTCCGCAGGTTCAATAGTTCCTTCTTCTGCAGATTGTTTTTCCTTGTTTTTTCGAAATGCAGGCATTCTATCCTCCATATTGGTTTTTTTGTTTAATTGATTATAAGCCATTCATATCAATATAGTCAGTGATTGCTGCAATTGTTTTACCAGGCGAGCTTCCTGAAGGTATAATCACGCCTATGCCATCCTCAGAAACAGCCCGCACCGCCACCCGTCAGATTGCCCGCGGTGCTGCGGTGGTCATCCTGGCTTATCTGGTCACCACGCCCATCCGTCTCCTTTCCACCATCCTGACCGCCCGTATTTTCGGCACCGGGCCGGCCAGCGAAGCTTTTTTTGCCTCCAACCGCTTTGCAGAGATTCTCTTTAACCTGGTTGCCGGCGGCGCGCTGGGTTCGGCTTTCATTCCTACCTTCACCGCCCTTCTCGCAAAAAAAGACCGTGTGACTGCCTGGAAGCTCGCATCCGCCATCACCAATCTGGTCTTGCTGGTGTTGTCCCTTTTAAGCCTGCTCGCCATTATTTTTGCTCGCCAGGTGGTTCACTATATTCTTGCCCCCGGCTTCAGTCTGGTCGACCCGGCCAAGGAAGCCCTGGCAGCTGAACTTCTTCGCATCCAGTTGCCTTCCGCCTTGATTTTTGGTCTAAGTGGTTTGTTTATGGGCATTCTGAATGCCCACCAGCATTTTTTGCTGCCCGCCTTGGCGCCCGCCATGTACAACCTGGGTTGGATTTTCGGCCTGCTGGTGCTTTCTCCCTCGCTGGGTATCCATGGCCTCGCCTGGGGGGTGCTTCTTGGAGCTGGTTTGCACATGCTCATCCAACTGCCGATGGTGTTTAAGCTGCCCGGACGGCGTTATTCGTTTACCCTGGGGTTGAGAATTGAACAGGTACGTGAAGTATTGGTGCTTATGCTGCCCCGTTTGCTGGGCGTCGCTGTGGTTCAGCTCAATTTTTTGCTGAACACCTATCTGGCATCTCTGCAGCCGGAAGGCAGTGTGACTGCCATCACCCTGGCCTGGACGGTTATGCTCATGCCCCAGGCGGCCATTGCCCAATCCATTGCCACGGCTGCCCTGCCCACTTTCTCCGCCCAGGCCGCTCGCGGTAAATTGGAACACATGCGCATTTCACTGGCTGCAACTTTGCGTGGAGTATTACTCCTGGCTATTCCCACATCTCTCGGTCTGATCCTCTTAAGGCAGCCTCTCGTCCAGCTCCTCTTCCAGCATGGGGATGCCTTTAATGACCAGTCCACCCAAATGGTAACCTGGGCGCTTCTATGGTACGGGGCAGGGCTGGTCGGGCATTGTGTTGTCGAGATCATCAGCCGCGCTTTTTATGCCTTGCATGATACCCGCACCCCGGTCATGGTTGGCATCGCCGCCATGAGCATGAATCTGGTTTTCAGTCTGTTATTCAGCGCCTTGTTCCGTTCCATCGGCTGGCTGCCACATGGCGGACTGGCTCTCGCCAATTCCCTGGCCACCGCCATCGAGTGTGCCATTCTCCTTGCCATCATGCGCAAAAGATTGCAGGGTTTGGAGGGTAAAAGCATAGTTTCACTGGTTTTGAAAGCTCTCCTGGCCGCATTATTGATGGGCATTGCATTATGGGCTTGGTTAGGCTATTCCGCACAATTTACCTCGGCCATCGTCTCGTTGGGGGGCATCCTGGTTGGAGCTATTGTGTATGGTATTGTGGTTTCATTGTCAGGTGTGCAGGAATTATCGAGTTTGTGGGTTTCCGTTCGCAAAAAAATACATATCTAATCTAATTTAGGAGTTGATCATGGAAGAAAATTTTATTGACCAGTTCTTGGAAACGACCAAGAGCAAACACATGCCGGTTTCCGACCAAACCAGGGGATTACCCCAGCCACCGCTGGAACTTCCCATGCCGGAAGGTTTGCAGCCAATCGATCTCCCCTCTCCGCAGCAGCTTAAGGTGCCATTAATGGACTTGCGCCTCGCACTTGAAAATAGGGAAACCCTGCGCGCTTATTCCGATGAGAATATTACTTTGGAGGAATTGTCCTACCTGCTCTGGACGACCCAGGGGGTTAAAAAAGTCACCGACCGCCCTGTGACCATCCGCACGGTTCCTTCGGCTGGCGCGCGCCATCCCTTCGAGACCTGGTTGCTGGTCAATCGCGTTCAGGGTTTGCAGCCTGGCTTGTACCGCTATTTTGCCATTGAACATCGGCTGGCTCACGTACCTGCGGTTGAGGATATCCGCCAGAAGCTGACCGACGGCTGTGCCCATCAAAAACATGTCTTTGAGAGCGCGGTCACCTTTTTCTGGGTGGCCGTGGTGGAAAGGACGACCTGGCGCTATCCGGTCAGGGGCTTGCGTTACTTCTTCCTGGATGCTGGTCATGTTTGCCAGAACCTCTACCTGGCAGCTGAACAAATCGGCTGTGGTGTATGTGCCATTGCCGCTTATGACGACGACCTGGTCAACCAGTCCTTGCAGGTGGATGGCCGCAACCTCTTCACCATTTACATCGCCTCCCTTGGCCGCCGCGAAAAATAATTTAAGATTAAAAATTATCCTCCGCAGGCTTATATTAAACCCTGCATGCTATAATGACTTTGTCCTTTTCTCCGCCGTAAAGTCACCAGGGTTCATATGTCATTTGTTCACCTCCATGTCCACACTACTTACTCGCTTTTGGATGGCTTTAGTTCCATCAAAAAGCTGGTGGCGCAGACAAAGGCCTTGGGTATGCCAGCCATTGCCATCACTGACCATGGCACCCTGTTTGGCGCCATCGAGTTTTACCAGGCCGCCAAGCAGGCCGGCATTAAACCCATCATTGGACTGGAAGGTTATGTGGCAGCCCGCCGCATGCAGGACAAGGAACCCCAGTTGGATAAGCGCTCAGCTCATGTCATCCTGCTTGGCTGAGAACATCACCGGATATAAAAATTTATTAAAAATCGCCAGTGCCTCCCAGCTGGAGGGTTTTTATTATCACCCCCGCATTGACCATGAATTCTTGGCTGCCCATTCCGAAGGGTTGATTTGTGCCACCGCCTGTTTGAAAGGCGAGGTGCCGACCGCAATTCGTGAAAAAGGGGTTGAGGTTGCCACCCCTGTCTTGGATTGGTATTACCAGGTTTTTGGCAAACACAACCTTTTCCTGGAGGTCCAGTCGCACGATATTGCCGAACTGCCCATGGTCAACCGCGGCATGGCGGAATTGGCCGGCCGATTTGGGCTGGGCATGATTGCCACCAATGATGTCCATTATGTGCATCCCGCTGAAGCCCGCCTGCAGGAAATTCTCCTGGCTCTTCAAACCGGGGCTCTCCTTTCAGATACCGATCGCATGCGCATGAGTGATGGCAATTATTACCTGCGCTCACCGCAGGAAATGTCCGCTCTCTTCCCGGAATGGCCGCAGGCCATTGAAAATACCCTCCAGATTGCTGAGCGCTGTGAGTTGCATCTGGAACGTGACCGTTACCACCTGCCGGATTTTGAAGTTCCGCAGGGTTATTCGCCAGATTCCTACCTGCGTGAATTGTGTGAGCAGGGCATGCGCCAGCGTTATGGTGAACATGCCAACGATCCGGTTTACCGCGAACGGCTGGAGTATGAACTGCAAGTGATTCACTCGATGGGCTTTGATGCTTACTTCCTCATCGTATGGGATATGTGCCGTTATGCCCGCGAGCGCCACATCTGGTATAACGCCCGCGGGTCAGCTGGCGGGTCGATTGTTGCCTATGTCTTGGGCATCAGTCTTGTGGAGCCCATTGAACACGGCCTTATGTTTGAACGCTTTCTCAACCCCGACCGCATTAGCATGCCGGATGTCGACTTGGATTTCCAGGAAGACAAGCGCGCTGAAATACTCAAATACATTGCCACAAAATTCGGCGAAGACCGTGTATCCCAGATCATTACTTTCAATACCATGAAGTCCAAAGCCGCCATCCGTGATGTCGGCCGCGTGATGGCAGTCACCTTGTCGGAAGTGGACCATGTTGCCAAGATGATTCCTATTGCTTCAGGCAAATCCCCGTCCATCAGCGAGGCGCTGGAAAAAATTCCCGCCTTTAAAGACGCCTATGAGAACGCCCCTTATATGAAAGAAGTGATTGATGCGGCTGCCGGGATGGAAGGCGTCGCCCGCAATGCCGGCACTCATGCTGCCGGCGTTATCATCGCCGATATGCCGCTGACGGAAATGGTCCCGTTGCATCGTCCCACCAATGACTCCCTTGAAAATCCTATCCAAAAGGTATCCCAGTATGAGATGGATATGCTGGATTTCCTGGGTTTGATGAAGGTGGACATTCTCGGTTTGGATATGCTGGCAGTCATGGCTGAGGCCTGTGCCCTCATTGAACAGCGCCATCAGGTGAATTTAAATATCGGTAATATTCCCCTCGATGATGCCGATACCTATGCTTTTCTTGGTAAAGGATTGACTGCCGGAGTCTTCCAGCTGGAAGGGGCGGGCATGACCCGCTTCCTTACCCAGATGAAGCCGCGTGAACTGCGCAATATCATCGCCATGGTTGCCCTTTATCGTCCCGGCCCCATGCAGTTCATCCCGCATTACATTAACCGCCTGCTCGGGCGCGAAAAGATTGAATACGATCACCCCCTGCTGGAACCCATCTTCAGTGAAACCTATGGCGTGCCTGTCTATCAGGAACAGATCATGATGGCTGCCATGACCCTGGCGGGCTATACCGCCGGTGGAGCGGATGAATTGCGCAAGGTCATTTCCAAAAAACAGGTGGCCTCCCTGGCAAAGCAGCGTGAAAAATTCATCCAGGGTGCCCTTCAGAAAGGGATCCCTGAAAATGAATCAGCGGATATTTGGCAAAAGTGGGAAGGGTTTGCCAGTTATGCTTTTAATAAAAGCCATGCCGCCGATTACGGCGTTCTGGCTGTTCAAACTGGCTATCTGAAGGCTCACTACACCATCGAATATATGACTGCCCTCCTGTCCAATAAAAAGGATGTGTCGGAAAAGGTGGCTTTGTATGTGGCTGATTGCGCCCAATTGGGCATTGAGGTGCTGCCGCCGGATATCAATGCCAGTCTTTGGAATTTCAGCATTGAAGAAAGGCCGGATCAATCGCCGGCTATCCGCTTTGGTCTTGGCGCCGTCAAGAACGCCAGCCAGAATTCGGTGGAAACCATCGTTACCGCCCGTCAGGATGGCTTGTTCCGCAGTGTGAATGATTTTGTCCGCCGCGTGGATTTGCGTAAAATTGGCAAACGCACCCTTGAATCCCTCATCAAGGTGGGCGCTCTGGACAGTCTTGGCCCGCGTACCTCGCTGCTGGATGCTATGGATTGGCTCATGACCCTCAGCGACCGACACTTCAAAATCCAGGAATCCGGCCAACTGACCATCTTTGATACCGGCTCCGTGGCTGAAGAAGAGATTACCCTTCCGGCTGTGGCTGCCATGGATCCGCATGTCCGCCTGGAATGGGAAAAAGAATTGCTCGGGTTGTACCTCTCCGGTCACCCCCTTACCCCGTATTTACCCCTCATTCAAAGTTATATATCCCATTATTCGGCTGAACTGCACGATGCCGAACCCAAACAGGTGGTCACCATTGCCGGCTTGATTAAAGGACAGCGCCGCATCATCACCCGCAAGGACGAACCGATGGGTTTCATCATGGTTGAAGATTTGCAGGGAGAAGTGGAGGTGGTGGTCTTTCCCCGCGTCTGGCAGACGGTGGAGAATTTCATGCGCGAAGGGGAAGTGGTGGTGGTGCATGGCAAACTGCAAGTGGAAGATGAGGCGGTTAAGATTCTTGCCGACCGGGTCAATCGCTTGACGCTTGGCGAAATGCAGGCAATTAATTTAACATCTCCTGGTGTGATCGAACAGATAAAACCGTTTACTTCATTCAATACTGCCACTTCTGCCATCAACATCGAGGAAGATCGTTTTGAAGAAGATCTATCAGATGTGACCAAACAGGTTGATTCTGGTGCTGAATTACCGGATTCCCCCAACCCGGTAACGCAAAAACCTGTTCCCCCTGATCCAATCCATGCGATGGAAGATTTCGATTTGGATTTAACCCGGGATGATGATGAATCGGGTGAAGACCCCGCGGAAAAGCTCAATCTTGAAAACGCGCCGGAAATCGGGCTGGCTGAACCAGTTAATACAGATATTAATTCCGCTGAATCTCCTGGCACAATTCCAACAGTAGATCAGGTTGGAGACTCCTCCTTGAATGCTTCTGCAGCAGCGGCCGTTGAGAATGTGGTCCTGCAGGAAGTCCAATTTATCGTTCCGCCATCAGCGCCCAGAACAAACACGGAAGAAAAAAGACTGCCGCGCTTGTTAAAGGTGGAGCTCCACCCCTGTGGCGATAAAGTGCGTGATAGGTTGCGCATGCAGCGCATCCTCGGCTTTCTCAATTCGCACCCCGGTCGCGACCGGTTTGCCCTGGTATGCCAGGAGAACGGTAGCAGTGTCGTGGTTGATTTCCCCAACAGTTCCACCGGCATCTCTGAGCCGCTCCTGGCGCAGTTGGCCGGCATGGTCGGGCAGGAAAATATCTCGGTCAGCGATTTTTAATTCGCTGCCAAAAGCCCCCTTTTAATTAAATGGTTTCTTCTTCCTTGCGCAAATGCGGGAAGAGCAGCACTTCGCGGATGGAATGATTGTTGGTCAGCAGCATCGTCAGCCGGTCCACCCCCATGCCGAATCCTCCGGTGGGTGGCATACCGTAGGACATCGCCTTTAAATAATCCTCGTCCATCGGGTGCCGTTCTTCATCATCACTCTCGTAATCCCGCCCCATCTCCAGGAATCGCTTTTCCTGCTCGAATGGGTCATTCAGTTCGGTGAAGGCATTGCACAGTTCCATCCCGCCCGCGAACCCCTCAAAGCGTTCCACCATGGCAGGGTCGCCGGGGATGTTCTTGGCCAATGGCGAGATGTCACGCGGATAATTGTAGAGGAAGGTTGGTTCGATCAGGTTGGGTTCCACCAGGTCGCCGATCATCCCGTCGATCAGTTTACCGCGCGGCGCGCCTTCCTTGGGGTGCAAACCCGCTGCCTGCATGGCAGCCGCCAGGCTTTTTTCATCCTTGTGCTGGGTGATGTCGATGCCGGTCTTGTCGAGGATGGCCTGCCGCAGTTCAAGCCGTTTCCAGGGGATATCAAAACTGATTGCCTTGCCATTGAACATCACCTGTCTTTTTCCCAGCACCTTGTCGCACACAAAGGCGACCATCTGTTCGGTCACTTCCATTACCTTCAGGTAATCCGCATACGCCATGTAAAACTCAAGCTGCGTGAATTCCGGGTTATGCTTGAAGGAAACGCCCTCGTTGCGAAAGTCCCGCCCGATCTCGTACACGCGGTCCAAACCTCCGACCAAGAGGCGTTTAAGATACAGTTCAAACGAGATGCGCAAATACAGATCCTGCTTAAGCTGGTTGTGATGGGTGATGAAGGGTTTGGCGGCCGCCCCGCCATACAGAGGCTGTAAAATGGGCGTTTCGACTTCCAGGAAACCCTGGCTGTCCAGGAACTCCTGCAGCGCCCGCACGATCCTGCCGCGCGTGCGGAAGATCTCCCGCACCTGCGGATTGACCGCCAGGTCAGCATACCGCTCGCGGTAGCGCGTTTCAGGGTCGGTCAGCCCGGCATGCCGCACGACTTGCCCGTCCACCTCTTCATCCTTGGCTGCCGGCAGCGGGGTCAGCGCTTTTGACAACAATTTATATTCTTTTACCAGCAGGGTCACTTCGCCTGTGCGTGAGCGCATCAGCTCACCGCTGGCTTGAATAAAATCTCCCAGGTCAAGCAGGTCATTGAACAAATCCACCTGTTCCTGCCCCAGTTCGTTTACCCGCAGCATCAGCTGCAGGCGGCCGCTGCCATCTTCAATGTGGCTGAATGCCAGTTTACCCATCGGCCGCTTGGAACGCATCCGTCCGCCCACGCATACAGTGGGTGCCGGTGTACTTTCTTGTTTGTTCTTTTCAAATTCTGCAAACAGCGACAGCGCTTCGGTAATGCTGTGGTTCACCTCCGCGCGTGTCGGGTAGGGCTCGATCCCTTTTTTTCGTAATTGCTCTATTTTTTCCTGGCGGATTTTTTCTAGATCATTCAGTTCCATCGCTACCTCGTTTGGGTATGAAAACCCCGCCCGTTGGACTCAGGGCGGGGTTGATTTCTTAAAGACCCGTTTGATCCTCAGGCGACTTCAATAATTTTAACCTGATACTTGTTTTCCGGTGCTTCCACGTTCACCACATCGCTGGCTTTATGCCCCAGCAGCGCTCTGCCCAGCGGTGATTCGTTGGAGATGTGCCCGGCCATCGGGTTTGCCTCTGCGGCGCCGACGATTTCATACTCTTCCTTGCTGCGGCTGCCCACCTCCTGGATGGTCACCTTGGAGCCCACCTGCACCATGTCGGAGCTGGCCGGCTCTTTGATGATTTTGGCCGTTGCTAGCAGTACTTCCAGGTCTTTGATGCGTCCCTCAACAAAAGCCTGTTCGTTCTTGGCGGCTTCGTACTCCGCATTCTCGATCAGGTCTTCACCATCAGCTGCCTCGCGCAGGCGCGCAGCGATCTCCTCGCGCTTGGTGGTGCGCAGGTGTTCCAGTTCTTCCTGAAGCTTTTGGTATCCTTCTTTGGTGAGGAAGGAATTGGTCGCCATCTTTTTTACCTCGCTTGCTTTGATATTGATCCCGGTTACTTGCGAACTTGCTTAATAATAAAACCACTCCATAAGAGTGGATTTTTCAGTCGTACGTAATATGTGATTGATTAGGTAGATATTACCATATCTCATACCAAAAGGCAAACATTTGGTTATTTATGGAAAAAAGGGGAAAACGCCTATTTTTCCGAAAATTCAGCGCCCTTGCGCAACGCTTTTACATTCAATTCCAGCAGCTTGCGCTGCTTTTCGGATGATTCCTTCTCCAGCGCCTCTTCCACCGCCTCCAGGCTGACAAAACCGGTGTTCTTCACCAGCCCGCCCAGCATGCACCATGTTGGTCAGGCGTTTGTCGCCCAGTTCCTCCGCCAGCTTCGGTGCCGGGGATCGAGATGACGTGAATATCTTTACGCTTGGCCTCACGGTTGACCATGGATGTGTTGACCACCAGGTAGCCGCCGCGGCGCACCAGCGCTTCATATTTATCCAGCGAGGGCTGATTCATCACGATAGCCGCGCGCGGGTTGCTCACCTGCGGCGAGCCGATCTCTTCATCGGCGAAATGACCACGGTGCAGTTGGCTGTTCCGCCGCGCATTTCCGGCCCATAGGAGGGCAGCCAGGTCACTTCGCGCCCGTCTTCCAGCCCGGCGTATGCCAGCACTTTGCCGGCGAAAAGAACACCCTGACCGCCGAAACCGGCGATGATGGTTTCGTTCTGCATGTCTGTCCTCCTATACCTTCAATTCGGCCAGTGCCGGGTGGACTTTGAAGTCACCCAACGGGTAATACGGGATCATCTTTTCTTCCAGCCATTGGGTGGCTTCTAGCGGCGTCATGCTGCCAGTTGGTGGGGCAGGTGGAAAGCAGTTCCACCATCGAAAAGCCCAGCCCGCGCACCTGCGTTTCAAACGCCATAGCGGATGGCTTTCTTGGCCATGCGGATATTCTTGGGGTCATGCAGGCTGCGCCGCACCATGTAACTGGCGCCGTCCAGCGTGGCCAGCAGTCTCGCTGGCGCGGATCGGATAACCCATCGTCTCCACATCCCGCCCGTTGGGTGAGGAGGTGGTTTTCATGCCCGGGCAGGGTGGTGGGCGCCATCTGTCCGCCGGTCATGCCGTAGTTGGCATTGTTGATGAAAATGACGGTGATATTCTCACCGCGTGCCGGCCGCCGCTACAATTTCACCCGCGCCGATGGAGATCATGTCGCCATCGCCCTGGTAGGTGAACACGATCGCGGTCCGGCCGCACGCGCTTGACGCCGGTAGCCATGGCCGGCGCGCGTCCGTGCGGCGCCTGCACAAAATCAAAATTGAAATAATTGTAGGCAAACACCGAGCAGCCCACCGACGCCACGCCGATGGTTTGCTCGCGCAAGCCCATTTCATCAATCACTTCCGCCACCAGGCGGTGCGCCACGCCGTGCGTGCAGCCCGGGCAGTAATGCGTGTTGATATCCAGCAGCGATTCCGGACGTTGGTAGACAACTTCCATCTCTTCGAGATCTAGAGTTGTCATCATTATCTCCTTTACTGCGCGATGCTTTCCATACGCTTCAGCCAGCGGTCGCGCGGATGGCCATCAGTCTGCAACGGGTCTCTTGGCCAGGATGCGTTTGATCTCGGCCAGGATCTCATCCGGGAAGGGCATCACCCCGCCCATGCGGCCGTAGAATTCCACCGGCAGTGCTGCCCTTGGCTGCCAGCAGCACATCCTCCAGCATCATGCCGGAGTTCATTTCCACCACCAGCATGCCTCCACTTGCTCGGCCGCCTCGCGCAGCGGCCTGATTCGGGAAGGGCGACAGGCTGATCGGGCGCAGCAAGCCCGACCGGGATGCCTTCCGCCCGCGCCGCCCGAACAGCCGAAAGCGCAATGCGCCCGGCTGAGCCAAAGCCCACCACGGCACAGCTTGGCGTCGTCCATGAAATATTCCTTAAAGCGCATTTCATTTTTCTCGATCTCCTGCCAGCGGCGCATCAGGCGCAGGTTGGTCTTTTCCTCTTCAGCGGGATCCAGGTAGATGGAGGACAGAATGCGCCGCTTGCGTCCTTGCTGGCGCCTGAAACCGCCCAGTCGGGATATCCTTTGCGCAGCTTGCAGCATGGGCGGCATTTCCACCGGCTTCCATCATCTGCCCGATGCTGCCGTCGATCAGCACAATGCCGATGGCGCGGTATTTTTCAACCATATCAAAGATACCGTAAACGGTGTCCACCGTTTCCTGGATGCTGGCAGGCGCCAGCACGATGGGGTGATAATCGCCGTGCCCGCCGCCGTGCACCATCTGGTTGTAATCGCCCTGCGAGGGGGCGATGTTGCCCAGCCCCGGTCCGCCGCGCATCACGTCCACCAGCACCATCGGCACTTCGGTGCCGGCAATGTAGGACAGTCCTTCCATCATCAGGCTGGTGCCCGGGCTGGAGGTGGAGGTCATCACGCGCACGCCGGCGCAGGCTGCGCCGTACACCATGTTGATGGCGCCCAGCTCGCTTTCCGCCTGCAGAAACGCGCGCCCCAGTTCCGGCATGCGCGCCGACATGTATTCCAGTAGCTTCGGTTTGCGGGGTGATCGGATATCCAAAGTAAGCCTGCAAGCCCGCGCGCACGGCTGCTTCAGCCGAATGGCCTGGTTGCCTTCCCATAGTTCTCTTGCCATGTGATTCCTCCTATGCGCTTTGCAGCGTGTTTTTTCGCGGTAGACGGTGATGGCCGCTTCCGGGCAGACGAGCGCGCAGATGCCGCAGCCGGTGCAGCCATCCTGTGAACAGATGGGCGGGGTGGAAACCGCGCGGGGTGATGTTGTCCATGATCCAGCGCGATCACGTGCTGCGGGCAGGCTTCAACGCACAGCTCGCACGCCTTGCACAGGTTCTCGTCAACGCTGATGGTTCCTTTGACGGGCATGTTCTTTTCTCCTCAATAGGATTGTTTGAAAATGGTCGTGCAGGTAGATTATACCTTGCCCGTTTCTGAATAAAAATTGTAAAAAGTCACCTTTGCATTGGCAGAACGGGAAATTATGACTTTTGATGATGCAGGTGGTTCTTATTCCCTCGCCCACTCCACGATCAGGCTTTCTCCCTGTCCCACTCCCACGCACAGCGTCGCCAGCCCGTAAAACGGATGACCGACTTCCCTTTCAGCAGTCCTGCGCTTCATCTCGTGCAGCAGCGTGGTCAGGATGCGCGCCCCCGAGCAGCCCAATGGATGGCCCAGGGCAACCGCACCCCCGTTGACATTGACCATCTCCTCGTTCAGCTTCAACTCCCTCATCACCGCCAATGCCTGCGCCGCGAATGCCTCGTTCAGTTCCACCAGGCCAATATCTGTCATGCCCAGCCCGGCTTGCTTCAGTACCTTTTGCGTGGCTGGCACAGGTCCCAGCCCCATCATGCGCGGGTCCACCCCCGCCGCAGCAGAGGTAACCACCCTCGCCAGCGATTTGAGCTTGTGCTTGGCTGCAAATTCTGCGCTGGTCACCAGCAGCGCCGCCGCACCATCATTCATTCCAGACGAATTGCCAGCCGTTACCGTTCCCCCCTCGCGAAAAGCCGGCTTGAGCGCTGCCAGCGCTTCCAGGCTGGTATCCCTGCGCGGCCTCTCATCCGTATCGATAATCAGCTCGCCCTTTTTCTGCTGGATGTGCACCGGCACGATTTCATCCCTGAAGCGGCCTTCATCAATCGCCGCTATGGCACGCTGATGGCTGTGTAAGGCAAACCTGTCCTGATCCTCGCGGCAAATCTTGTATTTTTCCGCAATATTTTCCGCGGTCTCGCCCAGGGAAATGGTATATCCTTTTTCGGTTAGGCGCGGATTGGGATAGCGCCAGCCCAGCGCGGTATCCCACGCCGTTTGGTTGCCGAACGGGAAACCCTTCTCCGCCTTGGGAAGCGAGTAGGGCGCGCGTGACATGCTCTCCACCCCGCCCGCCAGCACCGCCTGCAGCTCGCCGCTCTTGATGCCGCGCGCCGCCTGGCTGACCGCGCTCAGCCCCGAGGCGCACAGCCGGTTGACCGTTAATCCGCTCGTTTCCACCGCCAGACCCGCCAGCAGAACAGCCATGCGCGCCATATCCCGGTTGTCCTCGCCCGCCTGGTTGGCGCAGCCCAGTATGACTTCATCGATCGCGTCCATCGGCAGCTGGTTGCGCTCCATCAGCGCCTTCAACACCAACGCCGCCAGGTCGTCCGGCCGCACCGACGCCAGCCCGCCCCCCAGACTGCCGATCGGCGTGCGCACCGCGTCAATGATCAGTGCTTCACTCATATGGATACTCCTCAAAAAATTGTAGCACATCCACTCCAGTGCCCCGTATTTGCGAGCCAGCCTTCGGCTGGCGTGGCAATCTCCCGAAACATCCGCGAGGTGGTCTTTGCGACGTGGCCTCATTCCCTTTCTTGATTCAGGCGGCGTCCCCGCCGCCGCCCCGTAATTGCGAGTCTCACGTTCATAGTTAGGCGTGGCAATCTCACACTATCTCGTCGATGACGCAGATTGCCACGTCGAAGCGTTCTGCATGCGCAGAACGCGGAGATACCCGTGCCGGGTAGCCTCAAGCTACCCAGGCACAGGGCAATACCGCTCAGATGCAGGGCATGAGTCCTGCGGGACTCCTGGCAATTGCGCGTCGTAAGTGCGCGGCAATCCCTCTTCTCCTCTCCCTTGATGGGAGAGGGCAGCCGCAGGGCGGGTTTTCCAACCCGCCGAATTTTCAGGCACAGGGCACGCCGCTTCGCGCTTATTACTCTACCATCGTGAACGATTGTATTTTTTATCCAGCGCTGTATACTTTATACAGATTAAATGGAAATGCAGGAGACTTAAGATGGCAACCGATAAAAACCCCGATATCTTGAAAAAAGTGGATGAACTGCTGGCCGGTAATGAGCTGCAGGAGCAGGCGCGCGCGGTATTGCTGCTGCGTCTGTGCCAGTTCGCCCTCAGCTTCGCCCCGCACCTGGTGGAGCATTACTGGCAGGTCCTGCAGCCGCTGCAAAAGCAGCTGCCGCCCGAAGCCCAGCCCGAACTGAAGACCCTCACCGCCACGCTGGAGGAATCCTCTTCAGTCGGCGCCAAGGGCTTCACCGCCGAGATGCTCGCCCTGGTGCAATCCGCCCGCAAGCAGTCCAGCCCGGAGGCCGTCAAACGCGGCCTGCTCGAGGTCGAGGAAAAAATGCGCAAGCACTTCCTCCCCTTTGGCAAGGGGCCGGTTTGGGTGGCGCTGGTGGAAGCCTGGCTGCCGCTCGACCGCTCGGAGGCCATCCGCCGCCTGAAGAACGTTTCCGCCGACCTGCAGACCGGCACCCTCACCCGCATGAACCAGGCCAAGCTGCTCAGCCAGGCGGAGTGGGAATTGGCTGCCGCTGAAATGGGCGCCAGCCGCCTCATGCCGGTCATCCACAAGATCCTTGAAGATAACAACCAGACCCTCACCCTGCCGGCCGGGCTGCTCAAGCAGGTGGGCGTCAGCCTGCGCGGACTGATGGAAACCCGCATGCAGGCCAACCAACCGGGTGAAAGCGTGACCCAGATGCGCCTCTATGCCCGCCTGTTGGCGCTGCACGATTCCGGCCCCAACGCCGCCCTCATCCCCGAGCTGCTGGAAGGTCTTTATGAACTGATCGTCAAGGGTGGCTGGCTGGAACTGAAATGGCTGGAGCGCTTTGACCTGACCGACCTGTTCTTCGCCCTGGGCGTCCAGCTCAAACCATCCCCGGAGGCGGTCTTCAATCCTGCCCTGCGCGAGCGCTTGATAGCCAAGACGCCCCGCGCACATGCTCAATTTCTTCCACGCCCAGTGGGCGGGTCACCTGACGGATGCCGCCCGTGCGGAAAAGGATTATGCCGACCTGATGTCGCGCACCGCCTCTGACCCAAAGGCCGAGGCCTGGTACCTGGTCAAGCTCGTACGGCGCGGCTTCGGCGAGAAGGCCTTTGCCCTGGCTGACAAGTCGCCGCGTGCCAGTGAGCTGCTGCCCCGCCTGCGCCGCGCCTTGATCTGCAGCCATCCCGAGTCACTTGGCAAAATGGTTAAGGAAGCCGACATGGCCGGCGATGTCATCGGCGAGTTCCTCGTGCAGGGCAGCCCGCAAAAGCGCGCCGCCTACCTGAAAAAGGTCACCCATGAAGGTGCTCAGCCGGTGCCGGGTGCCATGTGGGCCGGGGCTGGCACGGATGACAACCAGGAGGGCGTGCGCGGTTTCTGGAAGGAGCTGTTTGCCGCCCGCAAGACCACCGACGAGGTCGTCAAGGAGTACCTGCGCCGCAATCCTTTGTATTCTTCCTATCAAACCAACCTGCGCAAGGAGGACCAGTTCGCCGAGGTGCTGCGCATCAATGCCTGCGGCGATTACCGCTTCCAGGAGGTGGATACCGCCCTGCTGCAGGCCTTGTGCGCCTGGGGCGATGAGAAGCCCGAACAGGTCAAGTCCGTCCTGCAGGCCATGTGGAACGCCATCCGCCCGGATGACAACATCCTCATGATCGACTGGCTGCGCAACGCCCTCCTCGGCCGCTGCGTCAACATCTTCTCCGCCGATGTGAACGTGATGACCCAGGATTACCTGGCCTGGCTGAAGGCCGAGCTGGTCAACAAGGGCCGCCAGTGGCAGATCGGCAAGCAGATCATCACCCTCAAATACCCCGCCACCTCGCTGCTGCAGTTCTGCGTCATCGGCGCCGGCAACATCAGCGCCATCTCGCCCCAGCGCAAGGACGACCTGCTCGTCAACGGCCTGCAAAACTACGAGGCCACCCCCGCCCTGGTGGAGGCCGCCGCCCAGCTTTACAACGCCGGCAAGGAGCCCCTCAACCTGACAGCCCGGTGGCGCTCAAGCCCAACCTGGTCGCTTCCTGGCAGATCGGCATCATCAAGAATGCCCTGCTGGCCATCCTGCAGGCCATGCTGCTCAAGCCGGCCGGCAAATAGCCACCCCGTACTTGCGATCGCGCAGCATCCCTTGGGGGGCGTCGCATTCTCCGAGAAGCGCCCATGGCGCGACGACGCGGTCTTATCTTGATATCAGGCGGCGCCCCCGCCGCCGTTCTATTATTTCTATTGCGCGGTAATCCACCATCTTCTCCTCTCCCTTGATGGGAGAGGGCAGGGGTGAGGGTGAAGCCAAACCGCCCTTGCGTGGGGATCTCCGATTACCCCACCTTTTTATGTTGTCATTCTGAGCCCGCCGCGGGCGAAGAATCCCCCGGATGCATAAGAAGATCCTTCACTTCGCTCAAGGATGACGAACGCATTTGCTAAACCCGACAAAACCCGACACTTTTAAAAAATGTTCAAAAAGGGGATTCGTTCCTGCTGAAACAAACCCTTTGTAGTTTTACTATTTAATTTGAATCAGACTTTTTAGCCCAATGATGAATTTCTTAACATCATCCGGGCTCATCGATCGCCAACCTTCGGGTCCAATCGCGTTGTGGACTTGTGTTTCAATGACCGAAAAATATTCGGTAAATACTTCGTTACCTATATAAGCCTTAATTGGTTTTTTATTGGTAAAGACTGTGAAAAGCATCCTGGTGTGGTCTTGATCTGGAGCATACATGATGCAGCGCTTATAAAGCCGAAAATGCAAGCCGAGAGACTTTGCTGTTTCTAGGATTTTCTGAAATTCATCTCCAATCCCATTTTCCTTGGCCATGGTGTGTAATTCTTCTATTGTTTTGCCAGTTTTCTTTGTAGGCTGTTTGGAAATCCCTTCAATGGCGGTCATTTCGCGCACAAGTATTTGATGCTCGTTATCCAATTTTAAAACTTTCCCAAAAGTCACATTTGAAATGGGTATTTGAACTTTCTTGCCCATGAATTCAATTAAATTGTCCAATTCTTCCAAGCGGTGCGTGCCAACCGACACCATCAGCATTTCCCGCTCTTTCATTTGATCTTGGACATCAATGCCACGCAAGTCCAACATTTTGCGCAGGTTCGTCCCTTTCGATTCTAAGAAGGAATCAATTTTAGACTCCAATTCTGGTAATGGCATTTTGTCAATTTGGGCGGCATAAAATAGGGCTTGGGTGATGACCGTTGCATCCAGTGCACCTGCCTTGATCTCAATTACCACCCACCGACCCTGGGGATCAAGCGCCAGCAGGTCCAGCCTGCCGCCCGGCATTTTCATTTGCTGGCAGATGATCTCCAGCCCGCCGGGCAGCATTTGCGGGTCGTTCTTGATCCATTCCTCCAAACGCTTTTCCAGCTCAATTTCGCTTTCATTTACCTTGACGGTTTTTGTTCTTTTATTCCCCAAATCCCGAATTTTCCCATTTCAATGCCTCTTTTAATAATTATTCTATCCGATGCTTAATTTAATCAATTTCAATTCATGCATACTATTCCAGGGGTTTAATGTGTATGACCCTGACCTATTATCAAGATAATTCGTTCCTTAGCCGACGAACTGGAAACTAATCTACAATGATAAATACTTTGCAGCATCGCCTACTTGCTCCCACCTCTTTTGATGTAATTCTAAAAAGGTTTATTGCTTCCAAAACATACCAAAGATTATCATTGGTATAACTGTTCAAACATCAATTTCCCAATTCTTTCCGAATATTGGTTCCCCCCGCACTGCATTCGGGTGAATGAAACAATAAAAGATATTGCATCTCGTATTCCCATATGGATATATTTATCGCGATAAATAATCATTTGGTTTGTTCTATCTAGCTTCATACCGGCAACTTGTGACCAAATATTCAGGTATTGCGGTATCGTTCCATACATTAGGATGGAAATCGGTTTATGAGCATTGATCATACTATTTCGTTTGCTTATTCGCATTTCTATCACCGATTTTTGGTCCACATCTCCCTGGATTTTAGAATGGAAATATCTGACCATTGGTTATAAAACCATTCACCTGCTGATGGGGATGTCAAGGGAAATATTTCCAATAAGCAATTATCAGTATCACTCCGACCCCACCGGTTTGCCTGAAAGCGTTTTACTTCTTGTACACTGACATCCGATCGGCCATTAATCATGACAAGGTGAGATCGAATGAGTTTTGTCCAGGTGGGCTGAATTTTAATCCCCCCCTCAAAAAACCTCTCGAAATTATTGCCAGGTATCCCTGAATGGTAAGAAAAATATCGGCTACGATAGGGCTACCAAGATCATGCCAAGATTTTAGGCGAAGTGACCTACTTTCTTGTTGTTGGATTCCCTCCTCCCTCTCAATGCCAATGTACCAATGCTTGGATTAAGATTTCCAAGTCCCCAGAAATTATTTAAGATTCGATATGAGTAACTGAAAATTTTGCTAGCATTAATTTCACGTTTGTATTAAGTCTATAAAATGGAAATTATTTTGTAATAATGCTATGATAATAGCGTGTGTATTTTTATGGGAGGCAAAAAAATGAGGGAAGAATTAGATATCGTATTCCACGAATACAAGACAATTTTTGAACTGCGTCAACGGTGCATAAAAAATATTGAAGACAACATGAGAACTTATTTGATATTTGTCGGATTTATTGCTACGGCTTTTTCTTTCAATCGACAAATCAAGAAAACATAACTTATTCAATTTTCATATTCACTGTTTGTTTACTTGTTGGATTTATCATCTATGCGATGACTGTACAAACTCAAATCACCTTTACTGTTTATACTAGACAATTGTAAATCAAACAAGATTGTACTTTAAGGATAAATATAGAAATTTAGGAAAATATATATTATTACCCACGAGGAAAACCATCCGAAATTTGATAGCGTAGGAATATTGGAGAAAAAATTTTCTCAGACTAGTGTATTGAAAATTATTCAAATAATTGATAGCATTGCTGCCTTTTTCCTCCCATCAACAATATTAAGTTTTTATTTCATTGGCACACAGCTTTCTTTTTTCTAAATTACTTTTTCTTATTTATTTCAGTTATTTTCTCAGTGCTGATCTATTTTGCGCATTCCGAGATTAATGTCGATCTGTAAGGATGCTAAAAAAAGATATGGTGAATAGAAATAAATTAGCAAATCAGGACGACAATGCCCCCACTAACCCCCCAGGAAAAACAGGACATCCTGCGCTACCTTGACGCCGGCAAGCCCCTGCCCGGACAAGTACCGCTTCCTGCTCTTTGGGGCAAGCGCCAGGTCGAGCTGGTCTGGAACGGCAAGCCAGCGAGGTCGACCAACATCGTCCTGCCCTTCCAGGTCATCGAGCAGGTGGACGAACCCCGCTCGGAAAAGGATGTGCCGCTCAAGATGGAACGCCTGTGCGAGTGGTGCGTGGATGTGAATGCCGTGCAGGCCCAGGTGAAATTTGATTATGTGTTCGTGGATGAGGAGGGTTAAAAAGAACAAGGTTAATTCGTTCAGAGAGCTTATATCCAGTTTCACCGATTACAGGTAATACGAAACAGCTTAAAAATCCGAGGACTTTTTTTATTTAGAAATCATTATGATTTGATTGAGGAAAAACCAAAACGCCATTCACCAAAGAAAATTTATTTCATGGACTTGGATACCGGACGTCTGATTTTTAAGGAGACAGGCGGAATGATGCAATGTTCAAAAATTACTTGACTAACAATATGTAAATAGATAAAATATTGCATCGTCTACGTAAACGTTTAAACAAATATATGAAGAAAAGTAGCATCACGATTATTGACGTGGCGGAATTGGCGGGTGTTTCAACGGCCACCGTATCGCATGTGCTGAACAACACTCGTTATGTGGAAGAATCCACCAGAAAAAGAGTAATGGATGCGATGAATCATTTGGGGTATGTTCCCAATAAGAACGCGAGAAGTCTTCGGTCTGGGAAAACAAACGCCCTGGGTTTGATCGTGCCGGATATTTCTAATCAATTTTATGGGGAGGTGTGCAGTGAGATCGAAAACATTGGTTTTGAAAATGGGTATAACGTCAGTTCTGTGCAACACAAACTATGTCGATCCGACAAAGGGAGTGACTATATAAGGGTTCTTTTGCAGGAGAGATGTGAGACGGTATTATATTGTTATCCACCGGAGAAATGATCGGTAACTTGAAATTGTGCAAAGCAAAGAACATTCCCTTGGTCATTGCCGATAGGGATATGGACTATCATTTTGCGGATAAGGTTTTAATCGATAATCAAAGAGGCGGATTTCAGGCAACCATTACTTGATCTCCCTTGGGCACAGAAAAATCGCCTGCATTGCTGGTCCAAAACAATTGGAACCAAGATTGCAGAGATTGGAAGGTTACAAAGCAGCCCTGATAAAGGCGAATATTGAAGTTTAATGAAAATTTGATTTTTTACGGCGACCTTAGTTTCACAGGCGGTATGATACAGCCAAAAGAATTCTGGGAGGGAATATAAAACCATCAGCCATCTTTGCCTGTAATGATTTCATGGCGATAGGCGCATTAAAAATACTTTATTGAAGATGACTTCAGGGTGCCGGAAGATATTTCAATCGTGGGCTTTGATAATATTTGGACAACAATTTCCACCTCCCCCTCATTAACAACAATTAAACAACCTATTAAAAAACTGGCTTCAAAGGCTATAAATTTGCTAATTGAGAGAATCGGAAAAAAACAGCAAAGAACTAAGACCGATAAGTGGCTTGATTTTGAAGAGATCATGTTAGATACTGAATTGGTCATTAGGAGCTCCTGTTCCAAAAAACATAATTAGAAAAAGATTTATCTAAATTAATAAGTTGATATAATGAGTAAATAAAAGAAATATTTTGGGGGTGTTTTTGGAAAATGTTTAGTTTCGAATTTATTCAACCTCTAAACTGATGTGAAAGAAATATAGAAATAGCTTGATTTATTTATAAAAATGTGTATAATAGGTAAAGGATTACGTAAACAATTACGTAAACGATGTTACGAAAATACCTTTAAAACCAAAAGAATATTTTTTTGTCATGAAAAATTTTGAAGATGAAAGGAGGAAAAAATCAGGAAAAGAAAAATAATTTCGTCCTGTTGTATTGGTGGAAGAATATTCTTAGAATAAGGAGAAAAGAATGAAAGGCAAAATGATTTGTGCGTTCGTCGCATTAACACTGGTTCTTAGTTGTTGTACTACCACACCCAGTCCGGAAAAACCGGTTTCGCCGGCAGCAACTGTCGCACCCGAAAGAGTTTAATGTCGTCTTTTTTGCAAACGGAAATTTTGGGGATAATGGGTATTTTGATACCAACCGTGAAGGGATGTTAAAAAGCGAGAAGAACTGGTATAAAGGTGAAAAGTTGATAAGGGGAACCACCTGGCAGATTTTAAACCTGCTTTGGAAGCTTTGGCGGCGAGTAAGGAGTACGATGTCATCATTTCAATTACCGGGCAGACACGTGACATTCTATTTCTGAGCTTGCTAAAAAATATCCAGATCAAGACTTTTTCTGTATGGATACACAGATGAAGGAAGTCCCTGCAAATGTATACAATGCTTTTTATGATCAAAACGCAGGATCTTTTATTGCTGGTGCATTAGCTGCCCTCGTTACCACCGAGTGCACGGATCCTTTACTTTCAGGTGCTAACCCGGAAAAGGTGGTGGGGGGTTGTGGGAGTGATGGAATCGCCGATCATCAATGATTTCTTTAAAGGTTATAAAGATGGCGTCAATTATATTGATCCGACAATTGAAGTTGTAACAGCGTACATCGGAAGCTCCACAGATGCACCGAAAGCAAAGGAATTGGCTTTAGCCATGTATGAAAAACAAAAGGCAGATATTGTATTTAATGTGGGGGCAAGCGCAGGCCTTGGAACATTGGAAGCTGGTTCCTCTGTTGGTAAATATACGATTGGCGTTGATAAAAATCAAAATGGCATCTACCCCGGTAGTGTACTAACCTCCATGATAAAGAAAAGTGGCGAAGGTCTTTTCAGAGCCTTAAAACGATACCAAAGTGGTGAATTAAAAATGGGTACGCAGGAGGTTCTGGGGATTGGTGAAGATTGCATAGGCCTCGCAAAAGATGACCTGTATAAAAAATATGTGCCCAAATATATTTAGGACAAGATCGATGAAATTGAAAAGAAGGTTGCTTCAGGCGAGATCGAGACCAAATCCGATTTATACTAGCGATGATTGATTGAAAAAATGCCTCTAAAAAGACATGATTTTTAGAGGCATATTTGTAAAACGAACGATTATCAATCTTATAAAAAAAATAGTGATGTAAAAATGCTTCTCGAGCTAAAGGGCATTCATAAAATTTACCCGAATGGTACAGTTGCCAATAAGGGTATCGATTTGAAAATCTATAAAAATGAAATCCATGCCATAGTAGGCGGAAAATGGTGCTGGAAAATCCACATTAATGAAAATACTTTTTGGTTTGGAAAGCCCTACGAGCGGGAAAATAATTTTCAAGGGTAAAGTAGTAAATTTTGAAGGACCCAAAGGATGCAATCGCATTAGGTTTGGGGATGGTCCGTCAGGAATTCATGTTGGTCCCCTCGTTTTCAATTGTCGAAAATATTTCATTGGGGAATGAGATGAGAAGGGGGATGCTTTTGGACAGAAAAAAAGAAAGGGATGTTATTTCCCAAATTTCAAAGAAATTCGGGATTGTCAATTAATCCAGAAGAAAGGGTTTATCAGGTTTCCGTTGGTATCAAACAACGGATAGAAATGATTGAAGTGCTTTATCAAGGTGCAAAGATAATAACTCTGGATGAACCTACTTCTGGTGCTTACACCCATCGAAGTTGATGAGTTATTTAAATCATTGCGTATTTTAATAAAGAGGGTACTCGATAATATTTATCACTCATAAGATTCGAGAAGTGATGGCGTATCTGATCGAGTTACGATCCTTCGCGATGGCAGAAGATAAGACCCTGGTCACAAAGGAAACAAATCAAGAAGAAATATCCAATTTAATAGTTGGGAGGAAAGTTAAAAATAGAGTAGAGAGAAAGCCAATTAACGCAAGGATATTATTCTGGAGGTAAAAAATTTATCTTCAATTAATGACCGTGGTTTTTTGGCTGTAAATAATGTATCTTTCTCGGTACGAGCAGGAGAAGTGTTCGGTATTGCTGGTGTGGAAGGTAATGGTCAGACACGATTAATTGAATGCATTACTGGTTTACGTAGACCTCTTCACGGTGATATCTATATTTTAGGGAAGCACTATCAATTTCTTAATACAAAAACGTTTCGAGATTTGTCTATTGGTTTTATCCCCGACGACCGGAATGACTAGGCGCCAGTATTAAATCGACACTTGAGGAAAACCTGATACTAAATGCACATCAAAGTAAATTAATCTGCAGAGGTCCATTTATTCGGAGTTCATTAGTAAAAAAATTTCGAAACAGCTAATGATGGATTTCGATATTAAAGCAGATGACGGGCGCATTCTGATGAAATCCTTATCGGGTGGCAATATCCAAAAATCAATTCTTGCTAGGGAATTTTCCCAAAAACCAAGGTTATTAATTGCTAGCCAGCCATCAAGAGGGCTTGATATTAATTCAACCCAGTATGTCCATGAAAGAATCATTGAGCAGCGCGATGCCGGTGTTGCTACTCTGTTGGTTTCAGCAGAATTATCTGAAATCATGAAAATCTGTGACCGGATTGGTGTGATCTACAACGGACAAATTGACGTGATCTTAAAAAATCAAAGTAATCTAAGCGAGAAAAAAATCGGTTATTTTATGCTTGGTCTTCATAAAAAAGAGGATAAAAATGCAAAAAGATTTCATCAAAGCAAAAAGTAGCATTCAAGCATTATTTATTAAAAACCGAATAATAGTCAATGATATCTTTGGGATTCTTCTATCGGTGGTTATTGCACTTGTGGTTGGTTGTGTGTTGATCCTATTATCAACTGAAAATCCTGAAGCTGCCATAGAATCTTTATTGCTTAAGCCGATTTCAAACACTTTCTATGTTGGAAGTATCATAAACAAGGCAATCCCATTGATTATTCTTGGGCTCTCTGCCTCGGTTACTTTTCAAACTGGATTTTTTAATATGGGTGGAGAAGGGCAATTATATGTGGGGGCATTCGTTGGTGCTTTGATCATTATCTATGTAACCGGGATTCCAATCTGGTTGCATATGGTCATTGCTATTATTGGTGCAGTTGTTGCAGGGGCATTGTACTCCTCAATCGCAGCCATCATGAAGGCATACTTTAATGCCGGAGAGATTGTTGTTACATTGATGCTCAATTACATCGCCTTATTGGTTCTATCGGGGTTTGTAAATTCTACCTTCCTTGGACCCTTGACCGGTGGAGCATCAAGGATGGCCTATTTCCCAGACAATCTTCAAATCGGGACGATATCTCAATCATCACCGGCGCATTATGGATTCTTTATTGCATTGTTTATGGTTGTAATTGTATATTTGCTGCTTTATAAAACCAAGCTGGGCTATCAAATGCGATTGGTTGGAAAAAACAAACGATTCGCAGAATATGGTGGGATAAGCATTAAGAAAACAACATTATTAAGCTTCGTGATTAGTGGTGGTATTGCAGGTTTAACAGGAATTGTGGAATTATTGGGAGTTCATCATACTTATTTCGACCATTTTGCAGTTGGCCTGGGTGCCGATGGATTAATCATTGCATTGCTCGCAAAATACAATCCTGTTGGCGTTGTCTTGGCAAGTTTTTTCTATGCCTATATCAAGGTCGGAGCACAAATCATGCAGCAAAACACGGATGCATCTCGAGAATTGGTCGTCATCATCCAGGCATTATTGGTGATGTTGATTTCTTCGCAGTTGTTAATCAGGTATTTCGCAAAAAGAAAAATTAAGGTTGAGGAAAAAGCAAATGCTTGAAAATATATTTTTCCAAATTCTGGAGCCAACGCAATTTTCTATGCTCTTGCGATTTACCGCCCCTATTCTGTTGGCTTCCATCGGTGGGCTGTTCTGTCATGAAGTTGGGGAGACAAATATTGGTTTGGAAGGCGCAATGTTAATTTCTGCATTTATTTCCATTAGCGTTAATGCAGCGACAGGCAGTTGGTTAATTGGCCTGACTTTTGGGGTGATTTCTTCAGTGATTCTCAATCTAATATTGGCTCTTTTTTCCCTCCGTTATAACGTTCATATCATCATAGCCGGGTTTGTAATTAATATTTTTGCATCTGGCTTGACAATATTTCTCATGAAAGAATTGTTTGGTGTATTAGGTGCATATGTACCAAAAAATATTCAACTGATTCCAAAAATATCCTTACCCTTTTTTGAAAAATTACCAGTATTAGAAAAATTAATCAATAATCAAAATTTGGTAATTTGGCTTGCTTTAATCAGTGTAATCATTGCCCAAATTGTTTATTACAAGACTGTATATGGGATTCATATTCGTGCTATTGGAGAAAATATTAACGCTGCCGAAAGTCTCGGAATAAAAATCAATATTATTAAATATTCCACTTTTGTATGGTGTGGGATTTTTTGTGGAATTGCAGGAGCATTTTTATCCACTAGTACAACTAGCATGTTTGTTCGGGATATGACAGCAGGGACAGGTTTTGTTGCATTAGCAGTTCTCTTGCTGGGGAATAGTAAACCTTTGGGTATTCTTTTCGGATCTTTACTATTTGGTTTCACTAATTCGATAGTTATTTTAATTCAAACGACTCCTAACATTAGCATACCAAGTGGATTTATTCAAGCGATTCCTTATATTGTCACGGTCGTAGTTGTTTTCTTTTATTCTATGAGAAAAAACAGTGGATTTAATTTTTCATTAAAGAAAATTAAAAAAAGTAGTAATAATCAAATTTCTGCCCAGTAAATTCGGGGTATTTTAAAGAGGTAAAAAATAATGAAAAAATCTTGGGAACACAACTTTCTCCAACTAAAAGAAAATATTATTAATATTCCGACCAAGTCAAAAGCTGATTCCAATTGGGCTCAATTATTATTTGATGAGGAGTCTGAAACTCAAAATTTATTAAAACTATGGAATGGAGTTGCGCTTCCCTCTTCAGGCGCGAATGGCGGTTGTAGGATCAGTGGGGCAATTTCAACCATGAAATTGATGGGTTATGATATCGAGCAAGCCGAAATTTTATTTGATAAAGGATTGAAATTATTAGAGAAAAGAGATATCGGCCCATTACAAGTTATCACAAGTGAAATTTATTATGTGTTAAAAAATGCAATACAAATAAACGGTAATGATGAAGAAGTGCTTGACACCTGGGAAAAATATTGCTCTTGTATTAATTTTGAGGAACCGCAAGAGGTTTCTTTGGATTCGAAAGTTTATTTTGAAAAGACAGATGCAGGATGGAAAAGCCAAATCATTGGTGGTGCTATCGGATCACAGCTTGAAGGATATCATTATAAGGAAATCATGCGCAGGTTTCCCAGAATAGATGGATACATCGGTGAACCATCTCTTTAATGATGATATTACTTTTGAGATTGCGTTTTTGGAAGCGTTCAAAGAAAAAGGCTATGGGGTCACTTCAAAGGATATTGCAGTTGAATGGATTAGGTTGATTCCAATTGCAATGACAGCAGAAGGAGCTGCATTGCGAAATTTAAAATTAGGAATTTATCCACCTGAGAGCGCTCTTCAAAATAATTACTATGGTGAATGGATTGGGGCACAAATGCGTGGGGCAATTTGTGGAATGGTCGCTCCTGGTAATCCATTCCAAGCTGCAAAATTGGCATGGGAGGATGGATTGATTTCTCATTACAATAACGGGATCATCGGTGAGATATTCAATGCTCTGATGGTTTCCAAAGCATACGTTGAAAATGATACAAGAAGGATTGTTGAAAAATCAATATTAATGATTCCAAAAAGAAGTCATTATTACGCAGTTATAGATGATGTTATGAATATTTGTTTGGAAAATAAAAACTGGTTGAATGCATGGGAAAAATGTGATTCTCTGTATAAAGAATATCATTGGGTTCATGCTTATCCAAATATTGCAGCTGAGATTGTTTCATTATGGTATGGTAGTTCGGATTTTGATGAGACATTGAATATTATTTGTCATGTAGGTTTGGATGTAGATTGCAATGCAGCACAAGTAATGAATATTCTTGGAATAATTGTTGAAAATAATCAAATTCATCCTAAATGGAATTTGGATGAATCTTTGGACACATATTTAAGGAACAAGCCCAAAATCCTATTAAGTGATTTAGTGAAAGACACCATTATGGCTGCAAAAAAAGCGAAATCAAAAAAGGATATTAAAAAACAAAGATCTAGTTTTTTATATTAAAGGTCAAATATTAATTTCAATACCCATAAAATAGAAAGGTTCGCCGTTACTTCAAATTAGGAGATTCCCCCAACACCTCGTACCCGGCCTGCTCCGCCGCGCTTTTTATTTTCCTTTCCACCTCCTGGTAGCGGCTCTTCATCTCCATCGTCTCCTGGCTCTTCAAATTCGCCTGCGTGGCCGGCAGCCGCAGCAGGTAAAGCGCTGCCATCAGGCGCACCTGCTCATTCTCGTGCTCCAGGTACTCGCCCAGCGTGTCCAGCGCCTTTTGCACCAGCTGGCTCAGCTTCTCCTGCTGCTGTTTCCCACGCCTGGCTACGCCGCTGCTTCACTTCCATCCGGAAGGCCGTGTGGTGGTTGCGCCACTCGTTCACCGTCTGCCGCCTCATCTTCAGTTCCCGGCTTATCTCCGTGTCGCTCTTGCCCTCCAGCACCATCGCCACTGCCGCTTCCTGTTGCGGGGTCAGCTCGCCCGCATTCGTTTCCTCGAAACCAATATTGTTGTTTTCCATTCGTTCCTGTTCGTTTCCAATTGGCTGTCCGTTCCTGTCCGCCCTTGACAGCTTATACAATAGCAGGTTTATCCCATTATTCAACCTGCCTTAACCTGCAATGATTGCCCTCTCCCATCGCGGCAGGGGAAGAGGCTGGCTGAGGCGCCGTCGCTCGGTCCTCGCGACTGTACGGCCGGCGCTCGCCTATCGGGAGAGAGGCAGGTTCGCGTCGTAGCATTCTGCATGAGCAGAACGCGGAGGATTCCCGTCGCCGGGCGGCATCGGCGTCAGCTCAGGCGTCAGGGGATGTGCGGGATGACAATGGGGCGGTTAAACAAAAAAGGGCGGGTTGCCCCGCCCTCTTTGGCTTGTAAAAACTTAGGCCAGTTCCACCACTGCCCCGGCGGCTTCCAGTTTCGCCTTGGCGTCGTTGGCGGCTTCCTTGCCCACCTGGTTCAATACCTTGGAGCCGGCCGCTTCGGCCATGTTCTTGGCTTCCACCAGGCCCAGGCTGGTCAGCTGGCGGATGACCTTGATCACGTCGATCTTCTTGGGACCGGCGTCCTTGATGACCACGTCGAACTCGGTCTTTTCCTCAACGGCTTCCGCCGCGGGGGCGCCGCCGCCAGCGGCAGCCATGGCCACGGGTGCGGCAGCTGAAACGCCCCACTTCTCTTCCAGCATCTTCACCAGTTCGGCGGCTTCCAGAACGGAAAGCTCGCTCAACATCTTCTCGATCTTCTCTAAATCAGCCATTTCTAAAATCTCCTAAATGATTAATGATTGTTGATATAAAACTACCCGGCCGCGGGGGCGGGTTGCTCGGCATGTGCCTTGAGCACAGCCGCCATCTGGCGGGCGGGCTCGGCCAGGGTGCGCACCAGCTTGGATGCCGGGGCATTCAGCACACCCAGCAGCATGGCACGCATGACCGGCATGGGCGGCAGGTCAGCCATCATTACCACCTGGTTCATCGCCAGGGGTTTGCCGTCCAGGTAGCCGCCTTTGATCTTGAACACCTCGCCGGTCTTGCCGGCTTTCTGCAGCGCCTTGGCCAGTGCAGGGGCATCGCTGGGCGCGAACCCGACCAGCGAAGAGCCGTCGAACATACCCTTGTCTTCAAGCCCGGCGTTCTTGAGGGCGATGGTCATCAGGGTGTTCTTGACCACGTGCAGGTGCGCGCCGGTGGAGCGCACTTCCGCCCGCAGGTCATTGATGGCCTTCATGGTCATCTTGTCGTAGGCCGCCACGAACACCGCCTGGCTGTTCTTCAGCCAGTTTTCGTATTCAGCCACCAGTTCCTGTTTTTCCTTTTTGGTAAAAGCCAATGAGCTTCACCTCCTTTCAGCATATAAAATAAAAAGTCTTTGCCTTGCAAACTCCCAGGCAAAGACTTGATACGGTAAAAGTCAATCTTGTCTTCACCTGGGCTGGGGATTAAGCCCTTGCGGGCGCCAGCTGTCTTGGGTGACAGGTTCTATCTGTTAACGTGCCGGATTATATCACTCTTTCTTTTCGCCCAAAGCGGCGATCGGTTCCACCTTCACGCCCGGGCCCATGGTGGAGGTGATCACCAGCTTCTTGATGAAGGTGCCCTTGGCGGCCGCGGGGCGCGCCTTGCGCACCGCTTCCATCAGCGCGGTGAAGTTCTCCAGCAGCTTGTCGGCCGAAAAGCTCACCTTGCCGATCGGCACGTGGATGTTGGCGGTCTTGTCCAGCCGGAATTCCACCTTGCCGGCCTTGGCTTCCTGGATGGCGCGCGGCAGGTCGCCGGGCGGCACCACCGTGCCGGTCTTGGGGTTGGGCATCAGGTTGCGCGGGCCGAGCACCTTGCCCAGCCGGCCGACCTTGCCCATCATATCCGGGGTGGCGATGGCCACGTCGAAGCCGGTCCACCCGCCGTTGATCTTGGTGATCAGCTCGTCGTCCTCGGCGATGAAGTCCGCCCCGCCGCTCTTGGCGGCTGCGGCGCCTTCGCCCTGGGCGAAGACCAGCACGCGCACCGTCTTGCCGAGCCCGTTGGGCATTAGCACCACGTCGCGGATCTGCTGGTCGGCCTGGCGCTGGTCGAGCCCGGTGCGCATGTGCACTTCCACCGTGGCGTCAAAGGCCGCGTAGGCGGTGTCCTTCACCAGCTGAACGGCCGTCTTGGGGTCGTACAGTGTATCCTGGTCGATCTTGGCTTTGGCAGCCGTGTATTTCTTTCCGTGTTTTGACATGTTTTCTCCTTGTGGTCCTGGCGGGCGTTGTCGCCCTCCCACTGATTATTCGTTGATGGTGATGCCCATGTTGCGGGCGGTGCCTTCCACCTGTTTCATGGCGGATTCCACGTCCAGGGCGTTCAGGTCGCTCATCTTGGCCATGGCGATCTCGCGCAGCTGGGCGCGGTTGATGCTGCCGATCTTGTTGCGGTTGGGCATATCCGAACCCTTCTCCACCTTGGCGGCTTTCTTGAGCAGCTCCGAGGTGGGGGGTGATTTGAGCACGAAGGTGAAGGAACCGTCAGTATAGACGGTGATCTCAGCCGGGATGATCTCGCCGGCCTTGCTCTGCGTGCGGGCGTTGTATTCCTTGCAGAACGCCATGATGTTGATGCCGTGCCCGGCCAGTGCCGGACCGATGGGGGGAGCCGGGTTGGCTTTTCCGGCCGCAATGTTTAATTTAACGATCGCTTTAAGTTTCTTTGCCACAGTTTTTCTCCTTGAGTGGTTTTAGCGGGTGTTTCTGGGGCACCCTCCCACAGCCTCCTATCGGGAGGTTGTTTACGCTTTTTCTACCTGGACGAAGTCCAGCTCGACCGGTGTATCCCGGCCGAAGAAGTTGACCATCACGGTCACCTTGGCGCGGCCCTGGTCGATGTCCTCGACCACGCCGCGGAAATCGTTGAACGGTCCGTCGATGATGTGCACGCGGTCGCCGCTCTTGTAGCCGGCCACCATTTGCGGAGCGGCCTCTTCCATCTTGCGCAGGATGTTGGCCACCTCTTCGGGGCGCAGCGGGGTGGGATCGTTGCCCATGCCCACAAAGCCGGTCACGCCGGGCGTGTTGCGCACCACGTACCAGCTCTCCTCGCTCAGGATCATGTTCACCAGCACATAGCCGGGGAACACCTGGATCTCGCGCGGTTTCTGCTTGCCGTCCTTTATCTTGATCTCTTCCTGGGTGGGGACGATGATGTCGAAGATGCGGTCCTTCATGCCCATCGTCTCGATGCGCTGCTCCAGGTTGTGGCGCACCTTGTTCTCGTAGCCGGAATAGCAATGGATGACGTACCAGGCGCGCTGGTCGCCGTGGTCTTCAAAGGAAATGGACGGTTTCTTTTCTTCCGCCTGCGGGGCGGGTTTGGGCTGCTTTGAACCGGCAGATGGCGCCGCTTGGGCGTCCTGCTCGTAACCCTCAGCGGAAGTAGAGCCTTCTTCGTAAAGAATCGGCTCTTCTTCGGAGGATTCCTCTTCCGGTTTTAAGATCTCGTCCTCATGATCCATGAATACCTCAAATTAAACCTATTCGGCTCCTTTACAGCAGTGTAAAAACAAAGGAGATCAGGCGGGTGAAGGCAAAATCCAGCACGCCCAGCAGGGCGCTCATTAAAGCCATCACCACCATGACGATCTTGGTCAGGCGCCAGGCCTCCTGGCGGGTCGGCCAGCTGACCTTGTGCAACTCGCCGAGCGTCTCGCGCCACCAGCGGCTGAGCGCATTCGGTTTCTTGACTACCATCTTGTTATCCGGCATTCCTTACTCCTTTTCAGTTCAAAACGGCGCACGCACCTGCGGCGCCGCTTTCTTGCAGGCAGGCCAGGCAGGAATCGAACCCACAACCTTCTGTTTTGGAGACAGACGCTCTACCAATTGAGCTACTGGCCTGTAAAAAAGGCGGGGCGGCGTGGTTCCTGCCCACCCCGCGCTGTTAAAGTGCTACTTGGTCTCGCGGTGCAGGGTGTGCTTGCGGCAGCGCGGACAGAATTTCTTGAACTCCATGCGGTTCGGGTCGTTGCGGCGGTTCTTCTCGGTCGTGTAATTGCGTTCCTTGCAGTCGCCGCAGGCCAGGGTGATGATCGGTCGGACGTCTTTCTTGCTTGCCATTTTTTATCCTATTCCAGAATCTTGGTGATGACGCCCGCGCCCACGGTCAGGCCGCCTTCGCGGATGGCGAAGTTGGAGCCCTGCTCCAGCGCCACCGGGATGATCAGCTCGACCAGCATGTTGACGTTGTCGCCCGGCATGACCATTTCCACCTTCTCGGGCAGGGTGATCGAACCGGTCACATCCAGGGTGCGGATGTAGAACTGCGGGCGGTAGCCGTTGAAGAAGGGTTTGTGCCGTCCGCCTTCATCGGCCTTCAGCACGTACACTTCGGCGTTGAACTTGGTGTGCGGGGTGATACTCTTGGGGGCGGCGACGACCATGCCGCGCTCCACATCCGTGCGCTCCACGCCGCGCAGCAGCAGGCCGGCGTTGTCGCCCGCCATGCCCTCGTCGAGGGTCTTGTGGAACATTTCCACGCCCGTCACCACGGTCGGCATGGATTTCTCGCGCAGGCCGATGATCTCCACGTTGTCGCCCACATGCACTTTGCCGCGGTCAATGCGTCCGGTGACCACCGTGCCGCGTCCCTTGATGGAAAAGACGTCTTCGACCGGCATCATGAAGGGTTTGTCCACTTCGCGCACCGGCTCGGGGAAGTAGCTGTCGATCGTGTCGAGCAGCTCCTTGATGCAGGCATACTCGGGGGCGTTCGGGTCGGTCGAGGTGGATTCCAGCGCCTTGAGGGCGCTGCCGCGCACGATGGGGGTCTTGTCGCCGGGGAACTTGTAGGCGGTGAGCATGTCGCGCAGCTCCATCTCCACCAGTTCCAGCAGCTCGGGGTCACTCATCACGTCCACCTTGTTGAGGAAGACGATGATGCTGGGCACTTCCACCTGGTGGGCCAGCAGGACGTGTTCCTTGGTCTGCGGCATGGGGCCCTCGGGGGCGGCCACCACCAGGATGGCGCCGTCCACCTGGGCTGCGCCGGTGATCATGTTCTTGATGTAGTCGCGGTGACCGGGCATGTCCACGTGCGCATAGTGCCGCTTGTCGGACTCATACTCCACGTGGGCAATGTTGATGGTGATGCCGCGTTCCTTCTCCTCGGGCGCATTGTCGATCGTGTCAAAGGCACGAAATTCACCTCCACCCTTCAGACTGCAGTACTTGGTGATGGCTGCGGTCAGGGTGGTCTTGCCGTGATCAATGTGACCCATGGTGCCCACGTTCATGTGGGGCTTGTTGCGTACATAAGTCTCTTTCGCCATTATTGCTCTCCTCAAAAATAATTGTTAATTAAGGAATCTCTTCCTTATACAGTGCGGCATTGAGAGCCCTCAATGGGATTTGAACCCATGACCCCGTTCTTACCAAGAACGTGCTCTACCAACTGAGCTATGAGGGCTTGCCGATCATTACATACCCTGACGGATCAGGGTTCGCCTTGCGGCGAGTGGGCGGTGAAGGATTTGAACCTCCGAAGGCGTACGCCAACTGATTTACAGTCAGTCCCCTTTGACCACTTGGGTAACCGCCCATGAACTGGTTGTCGGTGGACCAGTGAGCCCCTGTTGGGTACCAGGGCCCACTTGTCGTCCGGCAACTGAGCCGACGACGGGAATCGAACCCGTAACCTACCACTTACAAGGCGGTTGCTCTTCCGATTGAGCTACGTCGGCAGGCATATTCAATAGTTAAGGTGCAGACGCACAATTATACCAACACCCATCGGTATGGGCAGGTGAACTATTCTACCATCACCCCCCGCGGAGAACAAGGTTTAAATCAATTTATTGTGTAATTGCGGAAAAATAGCCGCTTATCGCTGCTGATAAGTGACCAGCTCCCTGGGATGGCTTTCGCGGTAAATTTCGGTTGAGCGCTCGGCGCTGAAGCGCGCTTCGCCTTCATTGACACACGCCCAGGCCAGCTGCCCATGATCAGCGAAGGCAGTTACGCCCAAATCGCCTTGTGTAAAGGCAAATTCACGCCTGGCCGGCTGGGTGCGGGTATCGTAGCTTTCCAGGCGGTACCAGCGCGCGGGGTCGAGCATCACCATCTGCCCGTCGGCTGGATTTTCCGCCTGCGAGTTGCAGGCCAGCAGCAGCCGTTCCTTTTCCATGGTGCGCTGCAGCAAGCGCGCGTCCTTCTTCAGGTAATCGGCGCTCTGCAGGCCGATGAGCACGAAGCTTACCACCGCCACCCAGCTGCTGATTCTCCTGGGGTCGAAAGGTCTGGCGAACAGGTCATCCGGCACCAGCACCAGCGCATTGGAAAGCAGCGGGAGGAAGGTTGGCAGCCAGTAGTGGGTGGGTTTGATGGCCACAAAAAAGATGAGGTAAAGCGAATAGGGGATGATCCAGCCCAATCCGAGCCAGTGGGTCGGTTGTTGGCGGTCCTTCCAGATACCCACACCGAGCGATAATAGCAGGAAAAGGGTAAAGACCGGCAGCGCGTACCATTGGCGCAGGTAAGGCAGCCAGGCCGCCAAACCTGTTTCGTAGGTGTCTTCATCCTCCCAGCCGTGGGTGACGAAATAATTCTGCTCGTGCTGCACCTTGAGCATTTGCGCGCGGGTGTGCGGGACGAGCAGCAGCGGGTTGAGCAGCACGAATACCGCCACCACAATAAACAGGAAAACCAGTGCCGGTCGCACCAGCCGCCGTACGGTCAACTTTCCATGGCGCAGTGCCAGCAGCAGGTAGATCATGATTGCCAGGAAAAAGAAGAAACCGATCACCTTGACAGCGGCGGTCATACCGCAGAAAAGTGCTGCCAGGTAAAAATCGCGGCTGAGTTTGTACCCATCGCGGTCCAGGAAGAAGAGCGTCAGCGCCACCCCCAGCAGCACCAACCCGTCCGGATGCCAGAACCACAGGTTGTTGAGCAGCAGGGCTGGCACCAGCAGAAGGAAGACGAACAGCAGGATGGATTTCCAGGCGGAGCGGAAGCGCGTTTGCAGCCAGGTCAGCACCCCGGCTGCGGCGATGGCGGGCAGCACGCTCACCATTTGCCGGAGCAGCACCAGGTTGACCTGGGTCATACTGCCAAATTGGCTGCCAGCCAGCAGGCGTACGGGCAGCACCACCAGGGCGGAAATCAGGTAAAAGAGGTATCCATAGTAATAGTGCTGGTAGGAGACGAAATTCTTGATCGTCTCCAGCATATTTGCACCCGGCGTAAGCATGTGCACCAGGTAGGGGTACTGGATGCTCTCGTCCTGCGAAAGTATTGAGAGCATGTGCTCGTTACGGATGCCGCGTGCGTTGGGGACCAGGTAGAGCAGGAAAACCAGGCATCCGATCAGGGTGATGAAGAGGGTGGTTTTGTTCTTTTTCAAGGGGCATTCCCGCAAGGCGAAAAGGATGGGTTAAGTATACAATCAATTGCTGATTAGTAAGCCCGTTACTAAAATGTTATAATCTTTTCATTCTTCGCAACAAGAAATATTCACAGGAGAAAAAATGGAGATCAAAACCACTTCCCTCAAGCATTGCACCCTGGTGCAGGTTATCGGCAAGCTGGACAGCAGCACCGCCCCCTCCCTGACGGCCGAATTTAAAAAGGTCATGGACAATGGTGATTTTCGCATTGTCATGGACATGAGCAAGCTCGAGTTCATCTCCAGCGCTGGCTTGTGGGTGCTGGTCAATACCCAGAAAAATTGCAAACGCTTCAACCGCGGTGAACTGGTGTTGGCTGAAGTGCCCGCCAAGATCCGCAGCGCGCTCGACCTGGCTGGATTTCTCAGTTATTTCAAAACCTTCGATACCAACACTGAGGCTGTGGGCAGCTTTTAAAAGCGCTGGCATCTATGCAAAAACAAAAATTGGTCGTTGCAGCCGGCTTTGCCAGCCTGGATAAGATCCGTGACTATTTCAGCCAGGCAGCCCGCGAGGCCGGTTTTAATGAAGATGCGGTGTTTGAAGTACAGGTGGCGGTGGACGAGGCCGCCTCCAATATCATTGACCATGCCTACCAGGGGGAATGCCAGAGCGATATCGAGTGTGACTACCAGTTGCTGCCTAATGGTCTGCAAATGACCCTGCATGACCACGGCCGGCCGTTTGATCCTGATCAGGTCGAAGCGCCGGACATCGTATCCGATCCAACTAAGCGCAAGCAGCGGGGGCTGGGACTTTTCTTCATGCGCCAGATGATGGACGAGGTGAATTTTTCCTTTCACCAGGAGGGGGGCAACCTGCTGACCATGATCAAATACCGGAGGCATTGATTTGCAGCCGGCTGTGGATGGTTCCTTAAACTGGGGCTGGAGGGATTTTTTCACCTTCAGCGAAAAGATCATCCAGGATGCCATCCTTGAGCGGCAGTGTGAATATGTCCACGCCGTGCTGCTGGAGCAACTTCAGGCGCAGGCCCGCCTGTGGCTGTCCGAGGTTTTTTATCCATTACCGGGGGAAAGCATCCCGGATTGTGTGGAGTACGGCAAGCCCCCCCGCCTGGTGGCCAAAGCCATTGCCAGCAAAAAATTGGAGACCCTCCGCAAGGCGGGCAAACTCGCAGCTGCCTTACCGCTCTTTGCCCATGGCCGCCTGGTGGGCGCCATTGAGATGAATTTCCCAGCCGGCCATGATTTACAGCCGGGTCAATTGGATTTTCTAAACGGTATTGCCGCCTTCTGCGGGGCAGCGCTGGCCCTTTCCCGGCAGGATGCCGTGCGCGAATGGCGTCTGCAGCAGCTTACCCTGCTGCGCCAGGTCAATCTGCAGATCGCCCGCCAGCGCCAGGATGTGGCCGTTTTTCAGAACATCACCGACCTGATCCAACAGACCTTCAATTACTACCTGGTTCTGCTGTATACATTCGATGATGTTGATCAAAAACTGCATTACCGTGCCAGCACCAGCCGGGCAGGCAGGCACCCTTCCCTGAGGGAGACCGGCCTGGATGAGGTCATCCCTCTTGGCAAGGGGCTGGTGGGATTGGCAGCCAGGAAGAAGGAAGAGGTCATCTCACCGAACGTGAACAGCGATTCCCGCTATCGCACCGCTCCCGGTTTGCCGGATACCAGTTCCGAGGCCTCCTTTCCACTGGTTATCGAAGGACGATTGTACGGGGTGCTGGACGTGCAGGGCGACCAGCCCAACGGCTTTCATCCCATGGATTTGGTGGTACTGCGCATCCTGGCGGATAATGTTGCCGCGGCGCTGGAAGGTGTACGCATGGTGGACACGCTTAATACGCGCTCACGCCAGCTGCAGGCAGTCACCGAGGTCAGCCGTGTGCTGGCTTCCATCCTCGACCTGGATGAACTTCTGCGCCAGGTGGTGACCATTGTCCATGAAAAATTCAATTACCCCTTTGTGCACTGCTTTGTCCTTGATCCCACCCGCGAGCGCCTCATTTTTGCCGCTGGTACTGGCGCCATCAGCAAGGTGATGGCCAAAGGCGAATTCTCGTTCGGCCTCGCTGACCCGCTCGGGCTGGTAGCCTGGTCGGCGCGTGAAGGGCAGACCTTTTTGGCGAATGATGTCAGCCGCGAACCGCTTTACCTGGAGAATGCCCTTCCGCCAGCTCATACCCGCGCCGAGATGACCGTGCCGCTCAAGTATGGCGGCGAGATCCTGGGCGTTTTGGATTTGCAGAGTGACCGCATCAATGCCTTTGGTGAGGAGGACCGTTTTATCCTGGAAGCATTGGCAGCTGGTATCTCCACCGCCTTGCGCAATGCCAACCTGTACCGGACCGAGCGCTGGCGGCGCCAGGTGGCGGAAAGCTACAAGACCATTGCTGAACTGTTTTCCACCCAGTTCACCCTGGAGGTGGTTTACCAGGCCATCCTCAGGGAATTGATGCAAAACCTGCCATCCACCGCGGGGGCAATTTACCTGCTCGCGCAGGATAGCAGCAGGAGTGCCGCCTCACTGGAACCGGTGTGCGTGGAAGGTGCGGAGTTGGAAAAGGTAAAAGAGGTGCTTCACCAGGACGGCCGTGTGGCTGACTGGCTCTTGGAGGTATTGCAATCCGATCAGTCGCGAGTACGTCAACCAGGCAATCAGGCCGAACCACTCGGCAAGGTCCTTGGTTATACCAATGGCTACTCCGCCATTGCCGCCCCCATGTGGACCACTGACCGCATGCTGGGCATCATCGTCCTGGTTCACCCTCAGGGTGCGCGTTTTGGTGAGGAGGCCGCATCCATGCTGGCCACCTTTGCTGGTTACATCTCCATTGCCATCCAGAACAACCAGTTGTATGCCTCTTCGGTTGAACAAGCATGGATCTCCACGGTCATGCTGCAGGTGGCGGAAGCTGCCCAGTCGGCGGAGAATGTGGAGGGACTGCTGCAGTCTGTTGCCCGCATCCTGCCCCTGCTGGTCGGCATCGATGAGTGCGCCTTCTACCTGCTGGATGGATACTCCAAGCATTACCGCCTGGTGGCGCAGGAGGGTTTTGGCGATAACCAGGCCGTCTGGTTGGAAGGACTTTCTCTCTCTCCTTCTGGTACGAAGGCATTTGAGAAAGTTAGAAAAACCCGCAAACCAGCCAGGGTTGGCAATGACCACACCCAACTTTCCGTACATTCCAGCCAGACCGGTCACAGGCAATATTACCTGCTGCCCCTGTTTGCCCGCGAGGAAGTGCTTGGCGCCGTGCTGGTTGAAAACCGCCCGGCCGATTCCAACGCCTCAGCCATCCTTTCGCAAACTGACCAGCGCATGATGGTGCTGCAGGGCATTACGCGCCAAACGGCAGTGGCCATAGAGAACATGCAATTGAAAGAAGCCAGCCAGAGTGAAGGGTACATCACCGCCGTCTTGCTACAGGTGGCGCAGACGGTGGTCAGTTCCACCAGCTTCCATGAAGCCGCCCAGAGCATTGCCACCATCCTGCCTTACCTGGTGGGTGTTGAATCCGTACTGGTCTACCAATTCGACCCCGACCGGCATTCCTTCCATTTAAGCGGCGGTTATAGTGAGAAGTGGGATTCGGAAATCAAGGACTTGAACCGTACTCTCCCGGCAGGCACCAGTCCGCTGATGGATCACCTGGTGCTTGAGAAAAAGCCCCTGTTTGCCAACCATCACGGATTGGAGCCAGACAAATGGATTACCGGACTGACGCTGGATAATTATTTGACTGATCTGAAAGCGGTCGGGGAAACGCCGCAGGTGCTTTTTGCCCTGCCGCTGCTGGTGCGCAATGAATGTTTTGGCGTATTGCTGGTGGCCGAGAACAGCCAGAAGTACGCCTTCCGCGCCAAGCGCTTTGAGATCATCCGCGATGTCGCCCAGCAGCTGGCCATGGCTGCCCAGGGCGAACGCCTGACCCTGGAGATGGTTGATAACGAACGCATGAAGCGTGAGATGCAGCTGGCCAATGAGATCCAGCGCACCTTCCTGCCCGAACACCTGCCCGCCATTCCCGGCTGGGAGGTGGATGTTCACTGGCATCCCGCCCGCCAGGTAAGCGGTGATTTTTATGATGCCTTCCAATTACCCGACGGCCGCTTTGGATTCGTGGTGGCGGATGTCTCTGACAAGGGCATCCCGGCTGCCCTGTATATGACCGTCACCCGTACACTGGTGCACGCCTCAGCCATGGACGGCGAATCACCGGCGCAGACCCTGGCGCAGGTGAACAAGCTGCTGCTGGAAAACTCCCAGGAGGGTTTGTTTACCACTGTCTTTTACATCCTGCTGGATGCACAAAAAGGGGAACTGACTTACTGCAACGCCGGCCACAACCGCCCGGCTTGGCTGCAATCCGCCTCCAAAAAAGTGACCTGGCTCGATAAAGGCGGTACTGCCCTGGGCAGTTTTGAGAACATTGAACTGTGTGATACCACCATTCCACTGGGGCATGGTGATGGTTTGCTGTTGTTCACCGATGGCGTCAGCGAAGCCCGCGGCGCGCGCGATCGGCTGTATGGCTTGAACCGGCTGAAGAGCTATTTAACGGCCAATATTCATCTGCCGGTCAAGGAAATGCTGGACGGGCTGGATGCGGACCTGGAGTCCTTCCGCCAAGCTCAGCCCCAGTCGGATGATATCACCTTGATGGCCTTGCGCCGCTTGTAGTTTTTTAATTCGCCATTCTTCTTTGCAAGGTCAACACCACCAGGGTCAGCCAGCGTGAAGGTTCCTTTTTCTGGGCGAATTCCCATCCTTTCCATTTTGTCCAAATGGACTCTGGTATGTAGTGACCATTATCGTCAGCTTTTTTGCCTATGATTTCCACCATTTCCTGCAAGCGTGCATCTTTGCGTGCCTGCGGAAAAACTGAAAGCACAGATGCTATGTGCAAAATGTCATACCAGACGAAGGGCAATTTGAGCTTTCGGAAATCAGTGCCCATGTGGAACAGGTAAGGCCATTGGTTTTGGCTGTTTTCCCATAAGCGCAACATGCATTCCACCCCATTCTGTACTGCCGGCAGAGCATGAGTTTCAGGAAACAAAGCCAGAAGTTTTAACATCAACAGGTTGGCATATGGGCAGGGGTCATCACGCCGGCCTGGCCCATGAAATCTTCCCAGTGCAGGTGAGGCGGCGCATGGCCAGCCATTACTGCGCCCGAGGTTGAGAAGAGTATGCAGGGCTTTTTTCATCTGTGCTTCCTGATTCAATCCAAACCTGGCCAGGCAGTATGAGAGCAATGGAGCATCGCATAACATCCAATTCCATTCATCCTGCCCTTTTCCCCCAAAATGAACTGGAATATTCGTTAATACCTGAAAAGGACCTTCTGCTGAGGAGTGAGCGGTTATTTGGGAGATGAATAACTCCATGCCAGGATCGCCATGGGTCAACCCGATTTCTGCCAAAAAACTGAGTTGATGCAACGGATGGAAGGCGTCGTTGTGACGCTTGAGAACCACCTGCTCCCAGCTGCTGCAATTTTCTATCAGCCCAAGGATGGCGGAATCCTCTAGCATGGCATTCCTGGCTTTCTGAACATCCGTGTCATTTTCATCCAAACCCAGCAGGTCCAGTTTGGTGCGAAACTGCACCCAGGCTGGTCCGGCCATCAGCCAGTCAATGGTTTTTTGGGGAGTTGTTATCATCTCAGCAGCGGCTGATTCAATTTTTCCAACAACGGATTGACATAACGGCGGGCAAATTCCTTTTCCCGCCACAGCAGTGTCTCCCCGGACTGGATGGTGCTTTCCTTGGGTGCGTTAAATAGCGTAGCAAACTCGGTCAGGATATCCACATCCAGCCAGGTTTCCAGGTGCACCTGGCTGCCAGTCTGCTGTGCCTCCAGCACCACCCCGCATAGCATCACGCTGCCCGAGCGGCGGCAGCGCAGACCGCCGTTCTCGGCAGGGCTGACCTTGAAGTGATATTCTTCCGCCCATTCTTTTACGATGGGTTGAATGTCCTCTTTATAGATGAAATCCATTTTGGTTCGGGATGGTTCAACGGTCATGCTTTCTCCTCACGGGCTTAAGTATAGCGGACAAGCTTTGGCTGAATTTTTCTTCAAGTATAATCAAGCCGCTCACGGAGGTTTGATGGAAATCACCTGGTACGGACATTCCTGTTTTCGCCTGACGGAACGGTCGGGCACGACCGTTGTTTGCGACCCCTTTGACAGCCAGCATGTCGGCTATCCTTCCCTGAAAATAAAAGCTGATATCGTTACTGTCAGCCATCAGTCGCCCAGCCACGGTTATCTTAAGGCAGTCAAGGGCGAACCGTACATCATCAGCGGCCCGGGTGAATTCGAGATCGGCGGCGTATTCATCACCGGTGTGCGCACCAACGGGCGCGGAAAAAAGGATGCCACCCTTCCGGAGAATACCCTCTATCTGATCGATTACAACGGCATCAACCTTGTGCATGTCGGTGACCTGAACGTCACCCCCAGCCAGTCCGAGGTGGAGGAATTGGGCCCGGTGCACATTGCCCTGGTGCCGGTCGGCGGCGGCAGCGGATTGAATGCCTCCAAGGCAGCCGAGGTCATCCGCCTGCTCGACCCCTATATTGTCATCCCCATGCATTATGCCACCCCCACCTGCAAAATCAAGCTGGACGGCATCAACAAGTTCCTCAAGGAGATGGGTCTCTCGCACGTGGAAACGCTGCCATCGCTGAAGATCACTTCCGTTGACGGACTGGCGGAGGAAACCAGAGTGGTCGTGCTGGACTACCCGCGAGAAGAGTAAGCCGGCATGCCAGCCAAGCTGATCATGTCCTGGGATATCGCGGCCAAGGAGGGGCAGGACTACATGGATTTCGTCGTCAACGAATTCCTGCCCGCCCTGCTGAAGATCGGCTTCAGCATGGGCGAGGCGTGGATTACCGTCTACGGTGATTATCCGCAGATCCTGGTGTACGTGCTGGCACCCACCCGCGCTGAGATAGAGCAAGCCCTGCAGGGGGAAACCTGGAAGGCCATCCATGAAAAGTTAATGAGTTTCGTTGAGAATTACTCCCAAAAAGTTGTGCCTGCCCGCGGCGGTTTTCAATTCTGATACCCCCAAATTCTTCACTGATAAAAACCATGAATGATATCGCCAGGAAACTGCTGCACTGGTATCCAAAACATGCCCGGCTGCTGCCCTGGCGCAAGGACACTGACCCCTACCACGTTTGGGTGGCGGAGGTCATGCTGCAGCAGACGCGCGTGGAAACGGTCATCCCCTATTACCAGCGCTGGATGGAACGCTTCCCTTCACTTGCGTCCCTCGCCCGCGCAGACCAGCAGGAGGCGCTGAAGATCTGGGAGGGGTTGGGCTATTATTCGCGCGCCCGCAACCTGCATCGGGCTGCCAAAATGGTGATGCAGGAACTCCAGGGAAAGATACCCGCTACTGTTGCTGAGCTGTTGCATCTGCCAGGCATCGGCCGCAGTACCGCCGGGGCGATCGCTTCCATCTCATTCCAATGCGATGAACCCATCCTGGATGGCAACGTCAAGCGTGTGCTGGCGCGCCTGGTGAATTTTGAAAAACCGGTGAATGAACCATCGAGTCAGAAAGAACTCTGGCAGATGGTAATCGCCTTGCTCCCAAAGGGCAGGGCGGGTATCTTCAATCAGGCCCTCATGGAATTGGGTGAAACCATCTGCCTGCCGCACAATCCGCTTTGCCCACAGTGCCCCCTCAAAAAAAACTGTGCAAGTTTTGAAAACGACATCCAGGACCAGCGTCCGCTGCGAAAGTTAAAACCGAAAATACCGCACTACGAGGTTGCCGCGGCGGTCATCCGCCGCAATGGCAAATATCTGCTTGCCCGGCGCCCGGAGGGCAAACTGCTGGCTGGCATGTGGGAATTCCCCGGCGGTAAGCTGGAACAAGGCGAAACCCTGCCGATTGGTCTGCAGCGCGAACTGTGTGAAGAACTCAATATCCACGTTGAGGTGAAGGACTGCATCGGTGTTTACCCCCACGGTTACACCCACTTCACCGTGCGTGTGCATGCCTTTGAGTGCCGCATTGCCGCCGGGCGGCTGCAGCCGCGTGAAGGCCAGGCGCTGGCCTGGCTCAGCCCGGATGAGTTCGAGCACTATCCGATGGGCAAGGTGGACCGCCTCATCGCCCGCCAGGTAGCCCACAAGGCGGGCGGGTCTGTATAATAGAATCAAGCATCCAAAAAAGTGAAGCAGGACCCTTTCACCCATTTGCGCCGCCAGATGGTGCAATACCAGATCGCCAGCCGCGGGGTGGCGGATGAGCGTGTGCTGGAAGCCTTACGCCGGGTGCCGCGCCATCGCTTTGTACCGCCGGATTATCAGGACCAGGCTTACGACGACCATCCCCTGCCCATCGGCAGCGGGCAGACTATCTCCCAGCCCTACATCGTGGCTTTCATGACCGAGCAGTTGGCATTGAAAGGGGATGATACGGTATTAGAAGTTGGCACCGGTTCCGGCTACCAGGCCGCTGTCCTTGCCCGCCTGGTGCGCCAGGTGCATACCATTGAACGCGTGGCCGAATTGGCTGCGAGGGCTGAAAAAATATTCAGGGAATTAAAAATCGCCAACATTAATGTACATGTAGGCGATGGCTCGCTCGGCTGGCCGCCGGATTCCCCCTACCAGGCCATCCTGGTCACCGCCGCCGCACCGGCTTGCCCGCCAGCTCTACTGGAGCAGCTGGACCTTGGCGGGCGTATGATCATCCCGGTCGGGGAACGCTTCCACCAGACCCTGGAATTATGGCAGCGGGATGAGGACGGCCTGCATTGCCAGGACATCCTGCCGGTCATGTTCGTGCCGCTTAAAGGCGAACAGGGCTGGAATCCGGAAGACCCGCAGCTCTGATCAATTGCAAAAGGGGAAGTTTAAATGCGGCTGAAAGTGACCAGCACGGTTGGCCGCCGCCGGGTTTGCTTGTAAATGTAACCGCTCACCGCGCGGATGATGGCCGCTTCCATGTTGCCGTTGGAACGCTTTACGGTCTCCACCACTGTTTTGACCATTTCCGCCAGCAGTTCCTCCGCCCCCTCGGTTGAGGCGAATCCGCGGCTGTTGATGGCCGGTTTGCCGCGCAGCTGGTTGGTCTTGATATCCAGGTTGACGTGCACCAGCACCACCCCGTCGCGCGAGAGGCTCTCCCGGTCGCGCATTTCCTCCCGACCAATATCCCCCACCCGCGAGCCGTCCACGAATACATCGGAGTATGGCACGCGCTCACCTAGACGGATTTTTCCCTTCTTAAGAGTCAGCACCTGCCCGTTCTCGATCACCGCGATATGGTTCTGCGGCATGCCGGTTTGCATCGCCAGCAGGGCGCTTTGATGCAAATGGCGCAATTCGCCGTAAGCCGGGATGAAGTATTTGGGTTTGGTCAGCTGGATCAGCAACTTGATGTCCTCCTGGCTGCCGTGTCCCGATACATGCACCGGGGCGATCTCTTCATAGATCACATTGGCGCCCAGGCGGAAAAGCCCGTTGATGGTGCGGTAGACGGCTTCTTCATTACCGGGAATGGTTTTGGAAGAAAGTACCACCGTGTCGCCCGTTTTGATATCAAACTGCTTCTGGGAGCCCATTGAAAGCCGCCCAAGAATTGAAGTAGGTTCACCCTGCGCGCCGGTGCACATGATCACCACCTGTTCATTCGGGAGATTAAGGGCTTCATTGATGCTGACTACATGCTCTTTGGGAATTTTTAAATAGCCCAGTCTTTCGGCGATCTCCACGTTCTCCACCATGCTGGTGCCCACGAAGGCGATCTTGCGCTGGTGGTCGATGGCCGCGTTGGCCACCTGCTGCATGCGCGAGACCAGCGAGGCGAAGCTGGCGACGATGATGCGCCCCTTGGCCTGCCTGAACACCTGCACAAAGGCCTGGTCAACCATCCGTTCGGAGGGCGTCCAGCCGCTGCGCGTGGCGTTGGTGGAATCGGCGATGAGCGCCATCACCCCGCGCTGGGAGAAATCCACCAGTTTGGCATAATCCGTCGGCCAATTGTCGACCGGGGTGTGATCGAACTTGTAATCCCCCGACTGAACCACCAGCCCGGCTGGCGTTTCGATGCCCAGCCCGACTGCATCCGGGATGGAATGGCATACGTGGAACAGGTCCACCTTGAAGGGGCCGGTTTCAAAGTGCTCGCCGGCTTTCACCACCTTCTTGGTGATCTTCTTCTGCTGCCCTTTCTTGGCCAGCTTGTTCTCGATGAAGCCCATCGTCAGCGGCGTGGCATAAATGGTCGGTTGCATCTCATCCATCAGGTGGTGGATGGCGCCGATATGGTCCTCGTGCCCGTGGGTAAAGACGATGCCGCGGATCTTGTCCTTGCGGCTTCGCAGGTAGCTGAAATCCGGGATGATGTAGTCAATGCCCGGCATGTTGCTTTCAGGGAACATCAGTCCGCAGTCCACTAGCAGCAGTTGGCTGTCGTACTCGTACACCATCATGTTGCGCCCGATCTCCCCCAGCCCGCCGAGCGGGATGATTTTTAACGTGTCATTATTCATTTGTAAAACCTCATAAATTACCTGGTTTATCCCCCAGGCGGGAAATTAAGTCAATTATATAAAAAATCTGGCACGGATTCCCGCGCCAGGGAGATGTTGCCCTCTATGTAGTACAAACCACTTGCATAAAATTCAATCACTAACCTAACGCTGGATATCCAGCCCTTAAATTCAACAGTACCTATTTTACCACTATTTGGTGACTGCCTTGATCCAATCCAGGTATTCTTTTGACCCTTTTTCGATGGGCACCATGATGATTTCCGGCACCTCGTAGGAGTGATTTTCCTTGATGCATTTTTCAATCTCAGCGAAATCCATTCGCTTGCATTTGATGATCAGTAGGTTCTCATTTTCAATATTCAACTTATCCTTCCAGGTGTAAAAGCTCTTGATCGGCAGCACCTGCACACAGGCCGCCAGCTTTTTCTGGATGAGGGCCAGCGCGATCTTTTCCGTTTCTGCGTCAGAGGATGTGGTGGTTGTCACTATTATGTAGGCATTGTTCTTCATTATTTATCCTTGTCTTACGCAAATTATATTCTTGCCGCAAGCGGCAAGAATTACTAAATAGAAGAGAATGCAAATTACATCTATTCTTTTCACACAAACATCCTTAATAGAATATCCAGCCCTTTCTTTTTGGGTATTTATTTTGAAAAGGTCATATTCCCCTCATTTTTGCTTAGACTAGTTTAATTGCGAATCTTGTCGCTGTAAAATTGCAGTTCAAAGCAGGAACTTTCATTTGCCTTTTCGCTTGGCTATCATTTTCACCGCACTAAAAAGAATCAAACCAAAACCGATCAGTAGAAGAAAAAAACAGGCAAGACCAACCACCATATCCATATTAAAGCCGCACATTGCGACGCCTGGCTGGCCGGTAGTGGGTTGTAAATAGGTATTGCCGCAATACAGCCTGCCCAGCCATGCGGAAATGCCGGAATGCGTCATCCGTTCGGTGAATAACGTCAACCCGCCGATGATGAACAACACCAATCCGCTGAATAGCGCTTTTTTTCCTTTCATTCAAATCCTCCAAGTTTTTTCCCAATACCTTATCACGTAAATCTCCTTCCTGTCAACGAGCTTGACTTTCCTGCTGGATCAAAGAATACAATAGAGTCATTTTCGATCTTTCGCGGATCTCAAATAGCTTGAAAGCCGATAAACACTTATTGTCCGATTTACCTTTGGCGGGAAAAAATTTTCTCCGGTCGCTATCGCGTGAAGGCGGGAAAGATCACAGGGATATGGGTGAACAATCCTTATGACCGCATTTTATATATTGTTAATAAAAAAGCCCAATAAAACCCCATAAGATAAGAACACAAAATAAAAACAAAAAAAGGAATGTAAATGATGAAAATAACCCATTCGCTCTCCCTGTTTCTCTTTCTAATGTTGGCGCTCACTGCATGCGCGGTTCCCCAAAGGGCAGCTAATTCGGTGCCAATGCAGTCACCCGTTCAACCCACCCCTGCGGTGATGATGGAAAAAACGGTTGAAAGCACCGCCATGCCGGAAACCCTCAGCTCGCCGCGCTACGTCGAGTATTCGCGGGCTGCACTGGACCAATCCTCCAATATGCGCCGGGTTCTGTTCTTCTACGCCTCCTGGTGCTCCACCTGCCGTCCGGCGGATGCCGATTTTAAAAAGAATATTGACCTCATCCCGGCTGATTTGGTCTTGATCCGTGTCAATTACAATGACCCGGAAACGGATACCGAAGAGAAGGCTTTGGCCGCGCAGTACGGCATCACCTACCAGCACACCTTTGTGCAGATTGACGCCCAGGGCAATGAAGTAGCCAAATGGAACGGCGGCCAGTTCGACCAGCTGCTGGCCAGGGTGAAATCCTCATGATCCTCCTGGTCCTTTTCGCCTTCGTTGCCGGGGTTGTCACCATCCTGTCCCCCTGCATCCTGCCGGTGTTGCCCATCATCCTCTCCTCCTCCGTTGGCGGCCAATCATCCGGCAAGGCGCGCCCGCTGGGTGTGGTCACCGGATTTGTGCTCAGTTTCACCTTCTTTACCCTGTTCCTGTCCGCCCTTGTGCGCCTTAGCGGCATCTCGGCGGATGTGCTGCGCAATGTTTCGGTGGTCATCGTGGCCGGCTTTGGCATCTCACTGCTCATCCCCAAAGTGCAGCAGCTCATGGAACAATTTTTTTCAAAAATTTCCCAAATGGCCCCCCAGGGCAACACCCGCTCGGGATACGGCTCGGGGGTGTTGGTCGGGCTCTCCCTTGGTCTGCTTTGGACGCCCTGCGTCGGACCCATCCTGGCATCGGTGATCTCCCTGGCGCTGACTGAGAGCGTCTCTTTCAATACCTTCTTGATCACCCTGGCTTATTCGCTCGGCACCGCGCTGCCCATGCTGTTGATCATGGTCGGCGGCCAAAAATTGCTGCAGGGCGTGCCCTGGTTGCGCGCCAATACAGAGAAGATCCAGAAGGTGTTCGGGGTATTGATGATCCTCACCGCCATCGGCATCTACACCGGCGCGGATCGAAAATTCCAGACCTTTATTCTGGATGCATTTCCCCAGTATGGAGCTGGCTTGACCAAATTCGAAGAAATTGCGCCGGTCCAGAATGAACTGAATAATTTGAATGGAACTGCACCCCGGCTCCAGCCAACCCAACCAAATGGTGGCCAATTGCCCGCTGGCGGGGAAAAAGCTTCAGAAATTATCGCGGGTGGCGCCTGGTTCAACAGCCCGCCGCTAAGCCTGGCGGAATTGCGCGGCAAGGTGGTGATCGTTGATTTCTGGACCTATACCTGCATCAACTGCCAGCGTACCCTGCCGTATTTGAAGGATTGGTGGCAAAAATACAAGGATGATGGCCTGGTCATCATCGGCGTGCATGCCCCTGAATTTGAATTCGAGAAGAGCGCCGCGAATTTGCAGAAGGCAATCACCGATTTTGGCCTGACCTATCCGATCGTTCAGGATAATGACTTCAGCACCTGGCGCGCCTACAACAACCATTACTGGCCGGCAAAGTATTTCATCGACAGGAATGGCGTCATCCGCTACACCCATTTCGGGGAGGGCGCCTATGATGAATCCGAACAGGTGATCCAGGAACTGCTCAAGGAGACCGGGGTGAAGAACCTTCCGGCTGAAGCCAGCAATCCAGACTACCAGGTGTACGCCAATACACCGGAAATCTACCTCGGCTACTTCCGCATGGCCTACCTTTCCTCACCGGAAGCGGTCACCCCGGACAAGTTGGCCACTTATTTCATCCCGCAGAGTTTTCCCTTCAATACCTTTGCCTTTGAGGGCGATTGGCTCGTGACCGGCGAATATGCCAATCCCCAGGCAGGGGCAAAGCTGTACCTGAATTTCGAAGCAAAATATGTCTACCTGGTCATGAGCCCTTCTTCGGGAACGGCAACATTAAAGGCAACAATTGATGGTCAGACCGCTTATTTCGGGCAGGACAATCAAAATGGCATGATCGTGGTGAATGCCGACCGCTTGTACAAATTGATCGACCTGCCTTCCCCCGGCCGTCACATGTTAACGCTTGAATTCGAAGATAATAAAGCGCAGTTGTTTGCGTTTACGTTTGGTTAAGGAATGCTTAAGGACAACCTGATCATTTCATTTTAATAATGCGGGTTGAATAAAGCCGACATGAGTGGAGTAGCAAACGCAAATGCCATTCGTTATGGGTTCAACTTTCACTCAAGCCATTTTTAATTTCAAATAATATTACAGGATTGCAAGAATATCGATATATAACAATCGATTTCTTTGTTCCGGCGCTTGCCTTTGATCAGCAGCAGGTGCTCATCTTCAATATTCATCTTATCCTGCCAGGTGTAATAGCTCTTGATCGGCAGCACCTGCACGCAAGCTGCCAGCTTTTGCTGGATAAGGGCAAAGGCTATCTTTTCGGTTTCTGCGTCAGAGGGTGAGGTGGTCGTCACCATTGCATAGGACTGGCCATTCATTTTTTCTCTTCAAAAAAGTTAAAAAAATCAGTGATCTGATCATCATAATAATTGTGCTTGTACCCTGGATAAAGCTTGAAGAGAATATTATTTAGACCTATAGAATGTAGATAATCCACCTGACTATTTAATCGGCATGGATCATTTATTCCAAATATGTTCAATGTATTAACTTGTGAATTATTCCAAATCTCACTTCGATAAAAAACGGTTGAATTATTAATATCATTGTTGCCAATATAAATAAATTGTGAGACACTTTTATAAGCTTCCATATTGAACGGTTTTCCAGTGAGTTGTTCAAAGCCGTAGATACCAAGCGGCCAGTCCATTTTTCTATTCTTGTATTCCTCTACTGGTAATGTCAAAGCCCCGCCGCTTTGCCCGGCTGCAATGGCTTTTACCAATTCGGGATGCAGAAGAGTGAATCTCTGGGCAAACATACCTCCAGCTGAAAAACCCTCAATAAAAACTTTATCTTTTACAACAATAATTCCTTTTTCAAGATTTTGTTTCAAAATGTCGATCATTTTTAACTACTTCAAGGTCCGGTCTCTGGAAAAAAGGATTGACCTTGGTAAATATTCTTCTATCGAATGCTACTGCATAGATTGGCGTATGTAAATCACGTGGTATTACAGGTGTAAGTAGGATAAATTTGTGGCTTTCCGCCCAATCCGTCCTGCCTTGTATACAGTATTCCATATCCCTTTCAGCAATTTTGTAATCTCCTGACATCGTCGCATTCGCACATAAGATTAGGATATAGATTGGTTCATTATCTATGATTTTATTAATTGATTTGGGGACATATGAAAACCAAGTATATTTATTTTGGTCATTTTTTTCGTGTCTTTCGACTCTCCCAATGTTCTTATAAGTAATAACAAGTTTGGTCGGGGTGATGCCTATTGTTGGCTTAGGCGTTTGCGTCGCTTCTGGTGCCGTTTGGCTAGAGCAAGCTGAAATAGAAAACACTGAAAGACAGAGTATTGCAATAAGAACTCGTTTCATGTTTAACCACCTCTTTTTTGGTATTTCTTTATTATAGGGGATTATTTTTACACAAAAGTGCCGGATATTTATCTGGGTAATGCATGAATGTTCTTGGGCAGGCAAATATCCAAATGTTTACAACGTACAATATCCCTCCTTCTCACAGGTGGTCAGCTAAACAATTCACAGCATAACCTCGCTCGAAACAAATGTTTTTCTCGCTATAATAGTTTAAGGATTATTCAAGGAGGGCTACGTACCAAACAGTCAGTTCATGGTTTCAAGGGGATTGGATGACTTTTATCATTTTTCCAGATTCCCTCTTGAGCATGGATCTAAGATTAAACCATATTCATTTCTGGAGGTAAAAAATGAAGCGTGCCTTTTATTTTTCCTCGCAGCATCAATTTTCTTTCTAACCAACCCCACACCGTTAAATACGGCTCAGGGAGCATCCTTATCAAACAGGGGATTCACTGTCATTTTGGATGAGCCTGCCGCCCTGTATAACGAACCGGCGAACCAATATTTTAAGCCATTGGCGGAACTGCCGGCTGGAACGCAACTCCACCTACTTGGCCTCTTTGGTGATTATGTGGAGGTGGAACTGACCTTCAATGGCAGCCACCTGGATGGTTTTTTGCGAAAAGAGTCCATCCATGACCTGCCGCAGAGCATTCCCGTATTAAGTCAAACACAGGTCCCCTGGCAGGAAATGTTTATTCCATCCTGCGCCCCAGGTGAATTTGATGCATCTACGAATACTCTGGTCATGGCTACCTTGCCCGGTGAAAGTTTCAGAAGTTTTGAGAGCGCAGCTTGGACGCTGGAAAAACCGGTTCGGATCAAGTTCGATAAGTATTCGGTCCAGGGCGATCATGCAAGTTCCATCAAGGTGCTGGGCAGTCCGGAGGGCGGGGTGGATCCATCTATCTGGTGGAAGGGAGTCACCGCCATGGGGATCGAGATCCAGCGCGGGAGTGTGTACCTGACCATCATGGATGGCATCTCGGAGAACAGCAAGTCATTCTTTGACCTTAAACTGGATCCCTCCCAGCCGATGGAGATCGTTTTCGATCAGCCGGAAGGCAAGAGTTTTACCGTCCTGGACAAGGATGGCAGGGAGGTCAATCATATTGAACTAACGAATATGGCGGGGGCCAGGCTCCCCAATGGCCTTTTTCCGCAGAAGAAATTCTATTTCGGTTTTAATTTGGTCGGTCAGTCATCCATTTCATTGACAGGGTTGTCCATCGCTGCCCAGCCGGATGGGGTATGGAAAAACCCTTCAGATTTCGGCGAGGGTTTGTTCACGTTGGCCAACAAAAAGCAATTGAAGATTGGCAACACCTTTGAACTGCAATACATGATCGACCGGCGCTTCTGCCAGATCATGGATCATGATTTCAATCTGGTCACCGTACCTGAATTCTCCACGGATGGGGTGCCTTTTTGGGTCGGACCCGGCCAGTATAACTACCACTACATTGACCGCATTGTGGATTTTGCTTCCAGGCGGGGCTGGCAGGTCCTGGCATCCCACCTTGTCTTTGGCGATAAAAGCGATACGCCGGACTGGTTGGAAAAATCCAACTTTAGCCGCAATGAATATATTGAAATCCTTAAACAGCATATTCAAACCGTCATCGCGCGCTATAAAGGGCGGGTCCAATATTGGAGCATAGCCAATGAGATGGTGACCCGCCAGTATTGGAAACAGATGAAATGGCCCACCAGCACCTTTCATGATTTTTGGTATGAAAAGATCGGGCCGGAATATGTGGAAATGGCTTTTCAGTGGGCAAGGGAGGCAGACCCGTCTGCAAAGTTATTCTTCAATGATGCGATGAATACACCACCGTTCAATAAGGATTCCACCACGATCAATGCCATGATGCTGGCAATGGTAAAGGAGTTGAAAGCAAAGAATGTCTCCATCGATGCGGTGGGTATGCAGCTGCATACCACAGGTCCGCAGAGCAATGATAAAAATTCCAGGATTATCAACACGGATGAATACCTGCGATCCATGCAGGAATACGCCAAACTCGGTGTACGCATCTATATCACTGAAATGGATGTGAATCTGGGCAACGTGGCTGGCAGCCAGGCCGAGCGTTATAACACCCAGGCTGTTGTCTTCCGCAATGTTGTCGATGCATGCCTGGAGTCCAAGGTCTGCGATGTGTTTAATGTATGGGGTATTTCCGATGGCCAATCGTACATCGTCAGCCCTTTTTTTGGTAAGGAACCCAATGGCGACCCCCTGCTCTTTGACCGCGGTTTCAATCCCAAGCCGGCTTATTTTGCGGTAAAGGATGCCTTGGCTGGTATTGCACCCACTGCAACTCCAACCGGTTCTCTTGTTTCCACACAGACACCTCAACCTTCTGTCATACCCTCAGCGCCCGCACCTGCTTCCTCTATAATCGCCAGTATGATCGATGATTTCGAAGCGCCAGCCAGGAATGGTTCTTTCGATAAAGCGAAATGGTCACTTACTGGTACCTCTACCAACAAACAAGCCATTCAACAGGGTGGTCTGATTCGCCTGGTCAACGCGGCTGATGAAGGCGATGTGACATTAACTTCGCTCAAATTCAGTAGCCTGAAATTGACTGAACCCATTTTCATCGAGGCGGCATTATTGCTGCCCACCGAAACAGCCGCCGGAAAATTGGGATTTTCCCTGACCGGTTCCTCGTCTGCCATCGGCACCTGGTGGAGTGGCTGCGCCATCGAACGTTTCAGTTCCCAGTATTTGGCTTATTGTTCTGATTTTGTTTACCCCCCCAGGGATGGCCATACCTATGAAACAACAAGGCAAACCGTACAGCCGAACTCATGGCACGTTTTCAGGCTCGAATTGGATCCGGCCACCATGGCCTTGCGTTATCTGGTGGACGGGGTTGAAGTTGGCAAACATGGTTCGGTGGATGGCGATGCTCTGCGTATGATGAAATTTAAGATCATCCTGAATACCTGGAAGACCATGTATGAAGGTTCACTGATCGGATATGCAGCTTATATTGCCAGTGGAAGATTAGGTTGATTCTTCACGAAAATAGAAAGAAATATTATCCTATCGGCAGCGCATGGATCCAGGTAGCTGGTTTTTGATCCATGAGTGTGAAGTCAAACTTTCGGTTTCTTCATTTTGTATAATTTCATTACTGCAAAGGGATAACACCTGATTTAGTCATACACAAAAGCATTCAAGGATGGCCAATATGAAGAACTGGAAAAACCTGAATCTCGGAATTTTATTCCGGCGCGAACATACGCCGGAAAAACTGGCTGGCTTTGCAAAAAAGGCCGAGCAGGCCGGGTTTGATGAGATCTGGGTAACGGAAGATTGTTTTTATGCAGGCGGCATCGCCTCCGCGGCGGTCGCGCTCGCCAACACCAGCACGATTGCCGTGGGGGTGGGTATCCTGCCGGCGGTTGTTCGCAACCCTGTTTTCACCGCCATGGAAATTGCCGCCCTGGCGCGCATTTACCCCGGCCGCTTCCTGCCCGGCCTTGGGCATGGCGTTGAAAGATGGATGCAGCAGATTGGGGAATTCCCCGCCTCACAACTCACCGCCCTTGAAGAAGTTACCTTTACCGTACGGGAATTGCTGGCTGGAAAACAGGTCGATTTCGATGGCGAACAAATCCATTTGTCCCAGGCAGAGCTCATCCACCCGCCCGTTCAAATTCCCCCTGTGTTCCTGGGTGTGCGCGGCCCGAAGTCACTGTCGCTTTCGGGCAGGATGGCGGATGGCACCATTCTGGCTGAATATTCCTCCCCGGCCTATGTTTCATGGGCCAGGCAGCAAATCGAAATGGGAAAAAAGGAGGGAGATCAGCGTCATCATCACCTGACGGTTTTTGTGCTGGCCTGTGCTGCCGCCGCTGATGAAGCCCGAGCGCGGTTAAAGCCGCTGGTGGCATCCGCCATCTTATCGGGAACGAAAGATATGTATTTTGCCCCGCTGGGCATCTTGCCGCAGATTGAAAAGCTCCGCCAGGGTAAAGATGTAGAAAGCTTAACACCTTTGATCCCGGATGAATGGATTGACGAATTGGCCATCTTTGGAACGCCGGAGGACTGGAACCTGTCCATTGAACATAATGTCAATGCCGGCGCCGATTCCATCGTGCTGGTGCCGCTGCCAAATACGGGGGTGGATGAGTTGGATATTATTGCGGAACAACTTTTTCGATAGTAGCGGTGAAATATTGAGTCCTGACAGGCAGAAATGGGAAGTGAGACGACTTGGCAGGGAAAAGGTCTTAAAAGCCCCTGGTCGTGGATTCGCCATGTATGAAACTAACAAGGGATTTTTCCGTATGTTGATTAGTTAAATCAAGGAGGTTCCCAATGAAATCAAAAATAGTGGCAATTTTCTGGGCGGTCGTCATGATCGCCGCCGGCGTGCTTTTCCTGCTGCGCGAAACCGGCGTGATCCAGTTTGACCAGCTCCCCCGCAACGTTGCGGTGATCCTTTTCGCGGTTCTCAGCGGCTTCTTCTTTCTTACTTATTTCCTGGAGGGCGTGCGCAATTGGGGCTGGCTTTTCCCGGCCACCATTTTTGCCGCGTTGACGCTGATCATTGTGTCAGCCGGCACACCCCTCGGCGAAGCGCTCACAGGCGCTCCGATCATGATCGCCATCGCCATTCCCTTCCTGGTGGCATTTTCGTTAGATCCCAAAAAGTCCTGGTGGGCGCTCATCCCCGCCTGGGTGATGGTGTGCATCAGCCTGATCATCCTTTTCGAAGACAGCGTCTCCGGCAATTTCATCGGTTCCTTCGTCCTTTATAGCATCGCCCTGCCCTTCCTGGTCGTTTTCCTGCTCGATCGCACCCGCCGCTGGGCGCTCATCCCCTTTGCCATCCTGGCGGTCATCGGTGTCATCCCCCTGCTGGAGAATTTTGTGTCCGGTGAGACCATGGGCTTGGTGGTGATGCTGCTTTTTTCCGTACCATTCTTTGTGGTCTATTTCTGGTCCAATAAGAACTGGTGGGCGCTTATTCCCGCCGGTGTGTTTGCCAGTGTCGCCGTCGTGATCCTGTATACCATGTTCCTTCAAGGGATTCAAAATCGCCGCGGCTTTGATCCGCTGGGCACAGCCATTTTGCTCACCGGTATCGGTCTGACCTTTGGCGCCCTCTGGCTGCGCCGCGCGACCCAGCCGACTGATTGGGCAAAAGTTCCGGCGCTCATTTTGTTCACCATGGCTGCGTTTTTCCTCGTCTTTGGCACTAATACCGGCTTCTTCTGGCCAGTCTCGCTCATCATCGTTGGCGTGGTCATTTTGGTGTCCGGGCTGGTCAGGAAACAGACTGCGCCTGTTGCCGCGTCTGTAAAGGTTGGTGAAAAAGAAGTTGAGAAAAAACCTGTTGTAAAGAAGACCGTGAAAAAAGCAGTCTCAAAGAAGAAATCGGGTTAGATTGTTCACTGCCGGCTGTGCAGTTGATCCCTTATCTGGAACACCCGCCGTTTAAGCTGGTCATCCTTTTTCATCATATCCGCTACCTTGTCGCAGGCGTACATGACCGTGGTGTGGTCGCGCCCACCCAGTGATGTGCCGATCTGCAGCAGGGTGGCATTGGCCTCCTCGCGCATCAGGTACATCGCCACCTGGCGCGGCAGGGCGATCTCGCGCGAGCGGTCCTTGCTCTGCAGCTGCTCGCGGCTGATGCCGTACGATTCTGCCACCGCACTCATTACATTCTCCGTCCCTGGCGGGGCGTTTCTGGGCACAAAATCCACCAGCGCGTCCTGCGCCAGCTGGTGGCTGAGCGGCTGCCCGCTCAGGTCGGCATAAGCCAGCACGCGCGTCAGCGCCCCCTCCAGCTCACGGATGTTGACCTGTATCTGCAGCGCGATGGCTTCCAGCAGCGCATACGGCACCTGGCGCCCTGCCCGTTCGGCTTTGGAGCGCAAAATGGCGATGCGCGTTTCCAGTTCGGGCGGCTGGATGTCGGCGATCAATCCCCATTCAAAGCGGCTGCGCAGCCGTTCCTCCAGCGTACTGAGCGCCTTGGGCGGCCGGTCGGACGAGAGTACGATCTGCTTGTTCTGCCCGTGCAGGGTGTTGAAGGTGTGAAAGAACTCCTCCTGTGTCGATTCCTTGCCGGCGATGAAGTGGATGTCGTCGATCAGCAGCACGTCCACCTTGCGGTAGTGCTCGCGGAAGGCATTGGTGTCGTGGCTGCGAATGGAGTTGATCAGGTCGTTGGTGAACTCCTCCGAGGAAACGTACAGTACGGTCAGGTTCCTGCCTGCCACCGCGTTGCCGATGGCATGCAACAGGTGGGTCTTGCCCAGGCCGACTGCGCTGTAAATGAAGAGGGGATTGTAGGCATTTGCCGGTCTTTCCGCCACGGCCATGCTGGCGGCGTGCGCCAGGCGGTTGTTCGGCCCGACCACGAAGTTCTCAAAGGTGTAGCGGCTGTTCAGGCAGGGGCTGGGCGCGCGCGGCGGGAGCGGCCTGGGTTCGGCTGGCGTGGCTTCCACTGGCAGGGGTTCCGGCTCCTGCTGGTAGATGATGAAGTTAACCTTCTGCGGGCTGTTCATGATCCCGCTCAGCAGGCGCTCCACTGTGCTGGTCAGGCGGCTTTCCAGCCAGTCGCGTGCATAGGCGTTGTGCACGCATACGGTGAACAGGCTCTCCTCGTGGCTCAGCAGGCGCGCATCGCGCACCCAGGTGTCAAAGGATGCCTTGGGCATTTCCATTTGCAGTTGTCCGACGGTTGCCTGCCAGGCCTGTTCTGCGTTCAATGCGTGCCGCGCCTCCTCTCGTTAAATTAAAAGACAGGAATTCCTTTTTTCATGTAGTTTCAATGACCCTGCCGCGCCTGTTTGCTGCAGGTAGAATCCTTGTCTTTGGGTGGCACAATATGCTTGTGCCGGGGGGTTCTGCTCCGTGTCTTGCAGGGAGCCGAATAGCGCCCTATTTCACGAAAATCATTGTAATGGTTTTTTCCACAAGTACAAGACGTTTAACCTACGCAACCTTAAAAAAGGTTCATACTTTAAGATTAGTCACCTTAAAAAATCGATTTCCACCGATATTTCAGAAAATCCATTCTAGTACGCCTGTTCTTGACCATATGTGGACAGTCCGCTTGTCGCATATCCACCTGTCAGGGTTGGGCGCCTATATCTATGCGCAGATTGCAATTTGGGTGCCAGCTGCAAAAAAGTCGCTTTTGGGGTTCATTTGCCTTTGCATTAAAAGAATATACCAAATAGGGCATATATTTTTCAAGCGTTTTCTGCCGGTTTTTCCATTAATTTCACCACCTGGCGCGCCAGCTGTACCGCGTAATTAGTGCCGCGGTCCCACGGGTAGACCTGGCTCATGCTGGCAAAGAACAATCCCGGGATGGGCGTTTGCAGCGCCGGCAATCGGGCGGACTGGTTGACCAGCGGCACCGGCTGGGCATAGGCATCCCGCACCAGCCAGCTATCGCGCACCCACGCCGGTTCAAAATCCGGGTTGATGCGCTTCAGGCTGGGCAGGTACAGTGCAGCCAGTTTGTCCTTGTCCAATTTGAAGTAAGGGTGCTGCGGGTCGAGGTAGTCCCCGCAGTAGATGATGTGCTCGCCGTTGTAATTGTCAGTTGATAGGAAGTTGGTGTGCTCGACCAGCGCCAGGAAGGGGAATCCGGCGGACTTGGGCAGGTTGAACCAGTAATAGCCTTGCGTGGATAGAGGCCGCTTGAGGGACAGGATCAGCACCTGCGCGCCAATGGATTTCAGCCCTTTCAATTTATTAAGGTAATCACCTTTGATCCCAGGTGCTAGTTTCACCAGCCCGTGCGGTGAGGTGGTTACCAGCACCTGGTCATATAACTCGATTGTCTTTGAGCCCACATCAAGGTGGAATAGTCCCTCTTTCGTCCGCCGGATGGAGCTGACCGCTGTGTTCAGTTCGACCCTGACCTTGTGTTTCTTCAATGCCTGTGTGAACAAATCAATGAAACGCTGAAAGCCGCCCTCGAAAGTGCCCAGCCTGGTGCTGCGCACCTTGAAGCGCGCCCAGAACCAGGCCATGTTGATCTGCTTGTAGTAAGGTCCGAACTTGCCCTCCAGCAGTGGTTGGTACATTAATTCATACAACCGTTTGCCGTAATATTTACGCAGCCACTCGTAAGCGGTATATTTTTCAAAGCTCTGCCAGCGCGAAAGATAGCGCAGGTAAAGGCTGACGAAGCCGAAACGTGCCTTGTCCAGTAGGTTGAAACCGGGGAAGAGCAGCGCCGCCAGGGGTGAATCCAGCGGGTCGAACTGCCCGTCGTGGTACACCACCGTCTTGGGCATGTAAAAACGCACCTGCTCTTTCAATCCGAGTTCGTCGATCAGCCCGAGCACGTCGCGGTCGCCCTGGAACCAGTGGTGATAGTAGCTCTCCAGTGACCATTTCCAGCCTTTTTTGCGGAATCCGCCTGAAAGGCCGCCCAGGTGGTCGGATGCTTCCAGCAGGGTCACCTGGTGCCCATGTTTGGCTAGTTCATGGGCGGCGGTCATCCCGCCCACGCCCCCGCCGATGATGGCGATCTTCTTTTTTTGCACTGGCGCGCGTTGGTCGGCTTTGGCGCTTTGCACCGCACTGGTCAGGTTCAACCCTTCCTTCAGGAAGAAGTACGCACCCACCAGGGTGATGGGCAGCCACAGGGTGGCGTGCAGAACCAACGTAAAACCGGCCGCCAGCGCGCCATTCACTCCATAGGCTTGTAGCAGCGCTATCCCCGGCGCATCGAAGGTGCCGATGTAGCCCGGTGTGGAGGGCAGGGTGGTCGCCAGGTTGACAATGCCGTTCATCAGCATCAGCGCGAAGAAGTTGACCCCCTGGATGGGGAAGGCCTGCAGCACCAGCCAGTACACCGAGGTCTCCAGTAGCCAGATGATCAGCGAGGTCAGCAGCACCATCATCACTTCGTACGGCGAACGCAGCGATTCCAGCCCTGACAGGAAGCGTGATGCCAACGACGAAGTCCCTGCCCGCCACTTCTCCGGGCACGAAGCGCTTTATGAACCAGTTGGCCAGCCGGGTTGCAGGTGCCGGGTAGATGGCAACCAGCAGGAAGACCAGCAACGCCCCGATGAATGCCGCCGCCCCCCACACAGCTACTGACTGAATGCTGCCTACCAGGCCGGAAAAAGCGGTCAGCTTGCCCAGTTCGGGCAGGTTGAGGAATACGAAGCCCAGCATCACCACCCCGTCAAACAGGCGCTCCACGATCACCGTTGCCAGTGAGGCGGAGATGGCCACCCCTTCCTGTATTTTCAATACCACCGCGCGCAGCAACTCGCCCGCCCGCGCCGGGTAGATGTTGTTGCCCATATAACCGATGGTGGTGATGGGGAACATGGTTCTGGTCGGCACTTTTTTTAGCGGACGGATGAGGAAGTGCCAGCGCCAGGCACGTATCCACACGGCTACAAAATAGATCAGCACGCCCGGCACCAGCCACCAGTAATTGGCCGACCTGACCGTTTCCCAGATATCGCCCAGGTGCAGCCCTCGTAACGCAAAGTACAGGAAGAACAGGCTGATGACTATCCCCAACCAGAATTGCCAGCGTTTCATGCGTTTATTTTATCATTCAAGATTTTCAAGGTTTACGAGTGCACTGAAAGGGATGAAAGATAGTTTTATTCAATTAGGAGGGGTTTAACCACTTCCTTATAAAGAATCAATGTAAATTTCATGGCTCCCTGATTATTTAAATGATCATTATCGCTAAAATCCAAATTAGAGAATCGGGGGTCTTTTAGATAATTTTTGTAATACACATCATATTTCTTTACCATCAAGGAAATTGAGTTTTGAACCTCATTCCAAAGAACTGGATTCATGTAATCATAATAAGTATGATGTGCTGGAGTGGTCAAAAGGAGTACTTTAATATCTCGTTTTTGACAAATTGAAATTATTTTTTCTAATACGATGATGTTTTCTGCTGTGGACATGGGGCTCATCAATTTTTGGTGAGATAGCACTCTGGCATAGCCCAATTCACTTTCGAGGAGAGTATCATCCAATACGCGATTTTCTGGCAGCCACCACCCGTTGGTTTTCATATTTTCCCATTCACGATCATGAAAACCGTTTCCAATTAAACGGACAACTGTTTCCCACCCATAGTTGGCGGTTAAACTAAAATAACGTAAATTTATAATAGAACCCCAATGTTGTGGTGGTATTCCCCAAACATGAAAATAGTATGGTGCCTGGGACCAGGCTATCGATCGGTCCATTTGATATTCAATTGAAAAATAAGAGATGGGCAGTATCACCAACTTAAGTCTCGGCATTCGGTCTATGTAGTAATTTAATAATTGCAGGTCATAGTAAAGATCTTGAGTTCTGTTGATTAATGTGAACGTCTTTTCTTGTAAGTAATCTGGGTTGAGATCGTCACCATGCGATGAACCCAGACCTAAAATTTGTATTGTATTTAATTGCGATTCAATAAATTCTTTTTTTTTGCTGTAAATTGTAGGGACTTTGCTCAATTGATATTCTAAGAATGGATAGGCTAATATAAAAGGGAGAAAAAATAGTAGGATTTTAGAAAATATTATTTTAGGATTCTTTAATTTGTTTTTCGTTTTATTCATGGAATTTCCATGTATTATCGGGTTAGGAATGGTTGGATGATTTCAGAATCAATTATTTGGCTGAACTTGATGCTGCCCTTGGTGTTGACGTGGTCGCGGCTATAGAAATCCTCGTCCAGAAAACGCGGGTCGCTCAGGTAATTTTTATAGACTACATGATATTGTTTTACCAGTGATTCCAGCACCGCCTGGGTGGCTTGCCAGCGTTGCGCGTCCATAAAATCACCGTATGAATGGTGGACCGGCGTGTTTACCAGCGCCACCTGCACCCCGCGTACCTGGCAGCTGCGAATAAGCTCTTCCAATAGTTTAGTGTTTTCGTGTATGTGTTCCGGTCTCATGACCTCCAGGTGTTGCATGCGCACGCTGTATTGACCGAACTCGCTTTCATGCGGTGTGTCCTCCAGTTCAACATCTCCCTGGTACCACCAGCCGGTCGGTTTCATGATCTCCCATTCAGTGTCCTTGAACCCATTGTGTAGGTAGACCAGCGCTTTTTCCCAGCCATGAGTCGCGCTCAAGCTGAAGTAGCGCAGGTTTAGCCAGGAGTCCCAATGCTGCGGCGGAATGCGCCAGGTGTGGAAATAATAAGGGCGCCAGCGTCCAGGTTTTGGTGCGGTCCATCTGGTATTCCAGCGAGAAGTAGGAGATGGGGATGATCACCAGCTTCAATTTCGGCAGATGGTCCAGGTAATGGGTCACCAGACGGGTGTCGTAATACAGGTCCTGGGCGGCCTGGTTGAGGGTAAAGGATTTTTACCTGGATGTAATCCGGGTTGATGGCATCCCCGTGCGAGGAACCCGTGGTCAGCACTTCCACCTGGTTTTGCTGGCTCTCCAGGAATTCCTTTTTCTTGCTGTACATGTTTGGAATGCTGCTCAGTCTGGCTTCCAGTAGTGGATAGATGATCAGAAATGGTAGTAACAGCAAAGAGGTTTTTATGATTATTTTTTTCATTTGGTTGAAAAACCTAAAGAAGCTGTGGTGGTGATTTACCTAACATAAACTGTGATTTATGGAAGTCAATTATAATTTTTTATTAAAAACAATCTTAAAGGCGCTTTTTCCATGAAAAAAATTGGCCGGCAAAATGAAACCATTTTTTCCCTACTCATGATCTTGATCATTTCGATCATTACCTTTTTGCCATTCATACATCAATTGGGTTTTTATGGTGATGATTGGATCATGCTATGGGGGTTTGTCACATCGGGTTCTGAAAAGGTGGCATCCATTTATGCCACTGATCGGCCATTCACAGGTTTAGTGGTTGGCCAGATTATTAAGCTGCTCGGAACCAATCCGATTAATTGGCAAATTTTCATTTTTGCCTTGCGGATTACTGGCACGTTATTATTTTATTGGCTTGTCAGGACGATTTGGAAGAGCCAAGCTTTACCCGCATTGTTGATGACATTGATTTTTGCCACATACCCGGGATTTTCACAAACTCCCCAGGCTCTTACATACCAGGCTCTTTTCTTGGGAGTAAACCTTGGACTATTTGCTTCAGTCTTGGGGATACAGGCAATTCAAGCGAAAAGAAAAATCGATCAAATCCTGTTGATCTTATTATCCAGCATTTTTTTCCTTGTTTGCTTACTTATGGTTGAATGGCTCATAGGCGCCATAGCTTTTTTTGTCGTCCTGGTTTTCTTTGAAATCAGAAAGAGGGAAAAATCAATACGCTTGTTAATTATTAAAACTCTTTCATTTTCCCTGCCGGCTTTGGCCGGTTCGGCAGTTTTTCTTATCTGGAGAATTTTTTTCTTTCAGAACAGGCGTATGGCGACGGATATCGGCCAGCTTTTGTCAAATTATGGCAGTCAAACGGCTGGCAAAGTTTTCAACTTGATTTTTGATACTACGAGGAGTTTTTTCAATACCGCTGTTTTACCCTGGTTTGTATCGTTCAATGATTTATGGGATTGGGGTTCAAGAAAACTGGTTGTTCAGGCATTATTGATCGCTTCCCTGGCGTTTTTCGTAGTCGCTCTTGTCTATTTGTTTTACCGTAATAAAAAAGTTGAAAAACAAAATAACACTTCGTATGATTGGTCTTGGGATGGGATCATCATTGGCATGCTCGGAGTTCTGTTGACGATCATTCCGGTTACATTCACCGGCAGAAACATATCTTTATTAAGCACTTTCAACCGCTACACATTGAATTCAGTTGCGGGTGTATCAATTTTGGTGGTCTCTTCTTTTTACTATCTCATTAATAAAATCAAACCCATACTTGTTTTTTCAGCTGTGCTGCTTTTTCTTTCGGTATTTACCCATTTACTGAATACCGCACAATTCGTCGAAAATTACCAAAATCAGAAGGATTTTTGGTGGCAGCTATCCTGGAGAGCTCCCGATATCAAAGATGGAACTGTTTTTACACCCGTAGGCCTCGGTGCAAGTGATTATTTTCACATTTTCCCCCAAATCAATTTAATTTACCGGCCTAATTCAAAGCAGTTGGCAATTAACACACAGATCCTGAATAACTCTACGATAAAAGAGATATTAGTGGGACGGCAGGAAAAAGAAATCAACTTGCGAGGTATTGTTTTTAAAAGGGATTATCAGAACTTGCTTGTTGTTTCGATGAGGACGGATACCTGTTTACATGTTTGGGATGGAAGCAACCCAATTCTGGCGGTAACTCACAACCCAATTATATCGTTGGTTGCGCCGCTTTCTAAGCTCTCCGCCATTGATATGAAATCCCCACCTCATATTCCACCAGCGAATATATTTGGTAAGGAACCAGCGCATAGCTGGTGTTACTACTATCAAAAGGCGTCTTTAGCAAAACAGGGAAGTGATTGGGGGGCTATTTTAACTCTGGGTCGGGAATTGAACTCCCAAAGACTGCATCCACTCGATGTATCTGAATGGATGCCTTTTTTTGAAGGATACTCGATTACTGGTAATCATGAAGAAGCGGAAGGAATAGCACTCAGAATGAAATCGGACATGACGACGGTCCAATTAATTTGCCAATCCTTCCCTGGAAATAAGCCGCAATGGTATCAATATGTGAATGATGATGTGTATGAATTCATGAAACTGACTTTGTGCGGATATTAAGAAAACCGAGATATTTCATCGAAAAGTATGAGGATGATCCCGATCGGAAAGAGTGATTAATAAATGAATTATTGAACGACATCCATTTTCGATTACCATCCCGCCATGATGATTTCATTGATGATCCTGCTGAACTTTTCCGCGCCTGCCGTGCTCACGTGGTCCGGGTTGTAGAAATCCGCCGCCCCAAAGCGCTCATCCTTCATGAAATTCAGGTAAGGAACATGGTATTGACTCACCAGCCGCTGAATGTTCTCTTGCATGCGGGCGAGCTTGTCCGCTTTAAGATGGTCATAGTAGAAGTGATGCAACGGCGTGGTGATGAGCAGCACCTGGATGCCGCGGCTTTGGCAGGTTTCGATTAATTCGCTGAGCAGCTGCATGTTGCCTGCTATTTTTTCAGCTCCCATCATGCTCTCATTCAACTCAACCAGCTGCCAGCCAAAGCGTTTCCATTCAGCATCTTCCGCTATCGTCTGAGTACCGATTTCCCGCCAGCCGTTTGTATACAGCACCCGCTGGTCGGAACTGATGAAACCTCTCTCGATTAGATTTAAAACCTCCCGCCAGCCATAGGCGGCCGTGTAACTGTATAACACAGGATTGAAGTACGACAGCGCGCTTTGCGGGGGAATGTCCCATACCGACCGGTAAAAAGCCACCCGCCAGCCGGCAGGCGATTGGTCCAGCCGGTATTCCAGCGCATAATACGATATCGGCAGGATGATCAGCTTCAGTTTCGGCATCTGCTCCAGGTATTTCTCGATCAACTTCGTGTGGTAATAGATGTCCTCCGCATCATTAAAAAGGTTGAATCCCTTGTAACTCAGGTATTGCGGATCGATGGTATTTGCATAGGATGGCCCGGCAATGAGAACCTCGATCTCATCCGTTTGGGTTTCAAAGTATTCCTTCTTCCTGGTGAAGTTGTTGGGCATGCGGCTCAGCTGAAATTCCAGCACTCCATACAATACCAGCAATGGCAACAGGAAGAGCAGCAATTTCTTCAAAAAGAGCTTCATCAACTTTGGGTCAGTGCAAAGACTAGAACTGGTTGTAGATGAATTGATACGAGGCGAACACACCCAGGAACAAAATGGCGAACACCGTCAGGTAATACACGCCCCAGCGGATGAGCGTCGGCTGGTTGAGCGGGAATTCCCTGAGTTTGGGTTTGGCATGGAAAATGGCCATCACCAGCGCCACCAGCAGCAGGGCGATGAGCAGCAGCGCGCCTTTCATATCCTGCCCCATTAAATACGGGTTGAGGAATTTCTGGAAGGTTTCAGCGCTAAACTGCGGGGTGAAACTGCGCAGCAGCTGGCGCAGGCTGGACCCGATGCCGCGCAGCAGATGAGTGACGATGTAGCTGGCATCCGCCAGGTTTTTGGCGCGGAAGAAGATCCAGCTGAAGCTGACCAGGTTAAAAGTGAGGAATACCTGCGCGATTTTAACCAGCTTGTTCTTTTCCAGTTTCAATCGCTTGAGCGCTTTTTTTGTCAACGGGCTGAAAAGCAACGAGCCAGCCATGTAGAGCCCATGCAGGGCACCCCAGATGAGAAAACCCCAGCTGGCTCCGTGCCAGATGCCCGAAAAGAGGAATGTGATCATCAGGGCGATTGCCGAGCCCCATTGCCGCCAATTGCGCAGGGAAAGCTGTATGGGTTTGAAGATGTAATCCAGGATCCAGCGCGAGAAGGAAATGTGCCACCTGCGCCAGAACTCCGGGATGGAATCCGCCAGGTAGGGGCTGTTGAAATTGTCGGTCAGGCGGATGCCGAACATGCCCGCCACGCCCAGGGCGATGTCGGTGTAGGCGGAAAAATCGAAATAGATTTGCAGAGCGTACAGGTAGGTGGCCAGGATTAGCGGCAGGCCGGTGTAATTTTGTGGCTTGCTGTACACCGTGTTGACGAACAGGGCCAGCCGGTCAGCCAGAACCAATTTTTTGAACAATCCCCGCTCGACCTTCCACAATCCCAGCCGCATCCTTTCATAGTCGAATTGGTAGGGACTGCGCAGTTGGGGCAGCAGGTCGCCGCCCCTTTCAATTGGTCCCTGGATCAGCTTGGGGAAGAAGGATAGGTACAATGCAAAATAACCCAGGTGGCGTTCCGGCTTGAGCACTTCAAGGTAAATGTCAATTAAATAAGAAATGGCTTGCAGGACAAAAAAGGAAACGCCCACCGTCAGCAGACTGCCCAGAAATGACCAGTCCGGGTTTTCCGCAATGGATGGCATGCTTTTTAGGATCAACGGCAGATAGCGGAAACCGAATAGCACCAGCCCATTCAATAGGATGCCGCTGATCAGCCAGGTTTTCTTTTGACGTTCTTTTTTGCTTTGTTGGATCTTCAAACCCCACCAATAACTGACCAGGATGACCAGCCCAAGGGCAAGCAGCAGGTGCGGTGCCATCTGGCTGGCGTAAAAAATGAAGCTGGCCAGCAGCAGCAGTGCCCAGCGCAGTTTGCCTTTGATCACATAAAAAAGGGCAAAGACAACAGCAACAAAGACGAGGAAGACGAAAGAATTGGTGGTCATGGTTATTCCAGTTTGGGGTTTTTGGATTGGATGGCCTTCATCAGGTCGCCCACGTTGCGCAGGGTCAGCAGTTCCTTGGGGCTGAATTTGACCTTAAAACGGTTTTCGATGGCCAGGATCAGCACCACGTGCGAAAGCGAATCCCAGCCTTCCACGTCGTTGGCGGTCATTTCGGGCTTGAGTTCGATCTCGTCATTTTCGAACACCGAGCGGAAAACTGCGGTAAGGGGTTGCAAAATATCCATTTTATATCTCCAGGGTTGAAAGGTCGCCGGCATCCTGTCCAAGGTATTGTGCCTTCAGTACCCGGCGCATGATCTTGCCGCTCTTATTCTTGGGCAGAGAATCCACCACGATGATCTCCTGTGGGGCGGCGATGGCGGCAATGCGGTTGGTGACGTGCAGGCGCAGTTTCAGTTCCAATTCCGGTGACCATTCAACATTTTTCTTCAAAACCACGTACGCCACCACTTTTTCAAACATGATCTCATCCGGTGCACCGATCACACCCGATTCAGCTACCTCTTCCACTTCCAGCAGCGAAGATTCCACCTCAAAGGGACTTACCAGGTGACCGGTGGTGTTGATCACGTCGTCGCTGCGTCCCAGGAACCAGTAATAGCCGTCCTCATCGTGCTGCGCCACGTCGCCGCTGAAGTAAAACCCGTAACGGAATTTCTCCTGGTACACATCCTCATGTTGGCGGTAGGTGATGAACATCGAAGGCCAGCCAGGCTTCAAGCACAAGTTGCCGGACTGGTTGGTTGGCTGCACTTGGCCGTCGTCGCTGAGGATGGCGGCGGTAATGTCAGCCAGCGGCTTGCCCATTGAGCCGGGTTTGATCGGCAGTCCCGGCTTGTTGGCGATCATGATGCTGCCGGTCTCGGTCTGGAACCAGGTGTCGTAAATATCCCGTTTCAGCACCCGCTGCGACCATGCCAGTATCTCCGGGTTGAGCGGTTCACCCACGCTGAAAATGTGTTTGAGTGCGCTCAGGTCGAACTGTCGATAAAACGTCTCCTCCTCGCGCATCAGCATCCGCAGAGCGGTTGGCGCCGTGTACCATTTGTTCACCTTCTCCCGTTCCAGCACGGTGAACCACGCCTGCGGGTCGTATCCCCCGCCGAAATGCACCTGGGTGATGCCCTGGCTCCACGGTGCGATGACGCCATAAGAGGTGCCTGTCACCCAGCCCAGGTCGGCTGTACACCAGTAAATATCATCTTCGGAAATTTGGAATACTTGTTGGAATGAGCTCACTTGGGAAAGGATGCTGCCGTGTACGTGCTGCACACCCTTGGATTTGCCGGTTGAGCCGGAAGTGAAGTGCAGGATGGAAGGTGTTTTTTCAGAGGTCAGCGGGACTTCAAATTGGTCTGCGGCATCTTTCAGTCTCTTTGGCAGGCTGAGGGTTTTTTCATCTTTGTCCTCGTCCATATCCACCGCCAGCAAATGGCGGATGCCGGGCAATTTGGGCAGCACCGACTGCACCTTGCGCAGCATGCTCTGCTTGGTGATGACTGCCCTGGCTTCCTGCAGCCGATCCAGCAGGGCTTCATCCCCAAAATTGGAGAACAGGCAGGCGGCGATCGCTTTCAACTTTAAGGTTCCCAGCAGTGCCACGAACTGTTCCGGGATCTTGGGCAGGAAGATGAAGATCACATCCCCTTCGCCATACCCTAATGCCTGCAGTACATTGGCCATCTGGTTGCTGGTTTTTTCCAACTGCAGAAAGGAATATTCCACCTTTTCCAGTGTGGTGGGTGCAATATAGCGCAGAGCGATTTTTTCCGCCCGCCCCATTTCGCACTGCAGGCGGGTGCAGAGGTAGCCCAGGTTGTATTGCCCGTTGTGGATGATGGCTGCCGGATCGGTTGAAGTGCTCGTCATTTATTATTGCCAGCCTGATTCTGGAGGGATTTTATCATTTTTGTAGAAGAGAATGATTGTATTGTAGCGCAAATAAAAAACACCCTGAATGCGGGTGTTCTTTAGGCACTAGAATTTTTAATCACTTGAAGCAGGTGCAGGGGCTGGGTTTTTGGCAGGTTCGCTTGTGCTTTCACTTTTCTTTTCTGCCGGTTTTTCTTCCTTCTTCTTAGGTGGTGCGCTGCTGCCTGACCCGGAGCTGGAACGATGATCGGTGGAATAAAAACCTGACCCTTTGTAGATGATTGTGGCCGGGGTGAATACTTTATTAAGCGTCAGCTTGCCGCACCGCGGGCATTTCTTCAAATGAGGGTCGCTGAAATGCTGGCTGTGTTCGAATTCATGATCGCAATTTGCGCAATGATAGATGTAAATCGGCATTCTTGCTCCAAGATGCGAATTATAGCAGAGATTCTTTTTCTACCTATTTGAAATACCCGCTATTGTATAATCTTATTGTTAATATCCCATAAGAGGTAAATGATGTCCAATCCCCGTCCTGTTCAAGCCCCCACCGGAACCAAGCTCACCTGCAAATCCTGGCAGACCGAAGCCGCCTTCCGCATGATCCAAAATAACCTGGACCCCAAAGTAGCCCAGCGTCCGCTGGAGCTGGTGGTCTATGGCGGGCGCGGGCAGGCCGCCCGCAACTGGGATTGCTTCGATGCCATCCTGGAATCGCTTAAAACACTGGAGGATGATGAAACCCTGCTCGTCCAGTCCGGTAAACCGGTCGGTATTTTCAAAACGCATACCGATGCCCCGCGTGTGCTGATCGCCAACTCCAACCTGGTGCCGCACTGGGCCACCCAGGAGGTGTTCGATGAGTTGTCCGCAAAGGGATTGATGATGTACGGGCAGATGACCGCCGGGTCGTGGATTTACATTGGCACCCAGGGCATCCTGCAGGGTACCTACGAAACCCTCGCTTCCCTGGCGCAGCTGAAGGGCTGGCCATCTCTCAACGGCAAGTTTGTCTTGTCCGCTGGCCTGGGCGGCATGGGTAGCGCCCAGCCGCTGGCCATCACCATGAACGGAGGTGCCGGCCTGCTGGTCGAGGTGGACTGCGAGCAGGCTCAATGGCGCAAGGACATTGGTTACCTGGACTTGGTGGTGGAAGACCTGGAGGAAGCGCTTGCGCTTGTGCTGGAAGCCAAAGAGAAAAAGATCCCCCGCTCGGTCGGGCTGATCGGCAATGCCGCCGATATCTACCCCGCCATGGTCTCCAGCGGCATACTACCGGATGTGGTCACCGATCAAACCCCCGCCCACGACTTCCTCATGTACGTCCCGGCTGGGCTGAGTGTGACGGCTGCGGCTGAACTGCGTAAATCCGATCCAGCCGATTATTCCCGCCGCTCGGTGGAATCCATGTCCGCCCAGGTACGCGCCATGCTCGCCCTGAAGAAAATGGGTGCGGAGGTGTTTGATTATGGCAACAACATCCGCCAGCGCGCATTTGATAACGGCGTCAAGAATGCCTTCGATTTTCCCGGCTTTGTTCCGGCGTACATCCGCCCGCTCTTTTGCGAGGGCAAGGGGCCGTTCCGCTGGGTGGCGCTTTCCGGTGACCCGCAGGATATCTACCGCACCGATCAGGCCATCATGGAACTCTTTCCCAATGATGAACCCCTCCATCGCTGGCTGAAAATGGCGCGCGAGCGCGTTCCCTTCCAGGGGCTGCCGGCACGCATCTGCTGGCTGGGTTATGGAGAACGGGTCAAAGCCGGGCTCAAATTCAATGAACTGGTTGCCAGCGGCGAACTGAGGGCGCCGATTGTCATTGGCCGTGACCACCTGGATTCCGGTTCGGTGGCATCCCCCAATCGTGAAACCGAAAGCATGCTGGATGGCAGTGACGCGGTTAGCGACTGGCCCATCCTCAATGCGCTCATTAATGCCGTCGGCGGCGCCACCTGGATTTCCTTCCATCATGGCGGCGGGGTGGGCATCGGTTACAGCCAGCACGCCGGCATGGTCATTGTTGCGGATGGAACCCCCCAGGCGGCGGTTCGTTTGCAGCGCGTTTTGACCACTGACCCTGGCATGGGCATTCTGCGTCATGCCGATGCCAGTTATCCCCAGGCCGTTCAGGCAGCCAAAAAACACAGCATCAAAATCCCGATGATGCGCTGACCTCTTTTTCGAAAATTAGGGTTTGGTAACTCATTTCAACTGGTTGGCGCACACTTTTCCAGGTCCAGCAGCTTGCGGAATTCATTGTCTGCTGATGCTTCTGCCACAACCTTGACGCAGGGATTGGATAGTGAATCCTTTTGTCCGTCGGTCATGCCCGACCACCATTTTTCATCCAAATACACATACCTGAAATTGTTTTTTTGGAAGCCCGCTATGGATGGATTCTGATACAGGTCTTCCCATGAAGGCAGCAATAAACTCATCTCGTTTGTATACAAGCCAGGCCTTGCGATGGTGGCAATGCCAATTAATTCTACAGCCCTGCCAGGAACATTATCCGGATCATAAACAAAATCTTTTTGGGATAAAGAACCCCACACTTTACTGCTAATTTGGGCATCCAGGCTAACTAAATGTTCTGAAAGTACCGGTTTTGGAATGGCCGATAGCTGGGTGGAGAAATTCACAATGCCACTGATGGACATGAGGATGACGCTGATAATGGCTATTGTTTTCATGAATTTCCCCAGCGTATTTTCTGGACCCAAGATCAGCAGTAGAAATAAGATAAACCAGAATATCATCGCAAAAGCAGCAAACCGGGTTATGACATTCCGGATAAGGTCAAATGAAATGAAAAGGGGAATGAAAAAACCAATTAATGTGCAAAAAGCTAACAAGCCGGTCATCCATTGATCGGTATTGGCTTTTGTCAGGAACCGACGAATGAGCATTGGAACGAAAAATAATATCGGGCCAATTTCTAAAATAGCGACAAATAAATGGGCTGGATTGAATAGATCCAGATCGGTAAAGGTTGTCAGGATGATTTTAGGCGGCCAGTTGATGGAAAACATCGTAGCCACATTGGAATCTGAAACCAGATTTGGTTGAACGCTGAAGATTTTTCTGAAGACATTCATGATTATTTCAAATATTGCTCCGCCCTGCAAAAAAGCGAATGGGAGGGAAATTATTAACGCAGATAATAGAATATTGAACGATTTGGGGAAAATCCCTTTCTTAATGACCTTGTAAAAAAGAAAAAATAGGGCAAAGGCGGCGATTAATAGCCCATAACAAGATTCGGAAGTTAAGGCTAGGTGTGACCACAGGATGACCAGAAGGGGAAGAATTTTCCAGGAAATGGGTTTGGATGATACCAGCCATAAAATATAGATGATGATCAGCGCCAATGGCCATTCCCCGGTATGGAAAAAATGATACGAAGAATATATGCCGTTGATGAATCCAAAAAGGTATGGTTGGGGAGGATTGGGTAATCCTGACCATTGCATGAAAAGCGATTTTGAGAATGTCGTATTCATCGTTGTGCTGATCCCAATAAATCCGATTTGTGAATCGAACTGTTGCAAAAAATTGGCAGGTAGCAGCATCAATAGGTAACGGGTGCCGGATAAGAAAGTGAAAACGAAAGCGCCCAATATCGCTTTCCAAGTGCTCTTAATGAACCTGTAGAAAACTAATCCGAGCAAAATGATTGAGTATGACCACGCGATAGCTTTTGAAAAATCAAAGGCGCTCCATGCAAACATATCACCCAGGCGCATCAGGCTTGCTCCTAATATGTCAAAGCCATAATGATAGGCGTAATCAAAATTGCCATTAAGAAAGAATAAGGGTGGGATCTTGCCTGCACCCATTAATGAAATTGATGAAAGATGAAAGACATCATCGAAGATCATTAATCCGCGTTCCAGGAATAATGAATAAACGAATACCATGGCCCAGATCATTAAAACTGGCCAGATTTGAAAATCGCTGAGATCGGCCAATTTATTCTTGCTGAATTTCGAGTAGATCACCCCGATTGCCAGGGTGAGTAGAGCTGGTACATAAAAGGAAATATTGTTTGGGAGCCATCTGCCCAATAAATTTATCAGCCAGAGATAAATGACCATTCCAATTCCAAAACCAATTATTAGTCTCTCGTGTTTTTTAAGGTCAAATGCATGGATGGCGATCAGCCAGCCGCCCACGAACCAGATTGCGGTTGTCAATATCCAGGGTAAAAAACCAAGGATGGATGTATGTCGGAACCAGTACATAATTGACTCTCAGTACAAATGAAAATATAAAAATCTTACATGTCGTTACTGGTACATTTTAACGTATGCTCGATTAGAATCTATTTTGTTGGATAATACCAGCATAGTTGCCATGAAAGAACAATCCCACTTCTGAAAAGTTGCAATCATGACTATCATATGGTTAAATACTAAATGGCTATCTTTGATGCCATTATTATAGAATATTAAGAAGTTTGATAATGCGTGGGCAGAAAATTGTTATACATTTACATGCCATAAAAAATTCCTTGATATCCAATAATGCTGAGCTGAATGATTAAAAAACTTATCATCAAAACATCGATGTTCTTTATTGTTGTTGTTATTATGCTGGCATGTGTTCATTCCATCCCTGTGGATGAGAACCAATACCTTGCTGCGATTATTGATAAGCACAATTCTTTGTCATCAACATCAGGGCCTCGTTTAATTGCGATAGGCGGATCAAATGTTGCCTATGGATTTGATAGTGAAAGATTGGCAGCGATTATTAATCGACCGGTAATAAATATGGGATTGCATGCTTATCTTGGTCTTAAATTTATGTTAAGTGATCTTTTTCCCTATATTCATGCGGGAGATATCATTCTAATAATCCCGGAATATCTTCAATTTTATAATTACTATTTCGAAGGGTATGGTTATAAACTTGCAGAATTATTGGATACCTATCCAGAGGGGATATGGTCTTTGGATGCTCACCAGATTATCAATATGCAGAAGGATTACGCCCCATTATTGCGATCCAAAATATTACGCTCCTTTTCCTCTTTGGAAATAAATCCTCTTTATAATCGGCAATTATTCAATGAATATGGCGATATCAAAAAAGAAATCAAATCAACATCTCGTGCAACAATTATAGATATTCCTTATGTAAATGAAAGTGATTGGTTTAATGGGAATGCAGCAATATTCCTAAACAACTTTAATAAAAAAGTAATGGCGAAAGGGGCAAGGGTGTTTTTATTGTATCCTGCAGGTCGGATGACAAATTGTCAATTATCCGGATCTCGATTGGATAATCTGGATAAAGAGCTAAGGGAAGTATTGGATTTTCCGATCTTATTAAACCCTTCTTTGACATGCATTGATGATATTTATTTTATGGACACAGAATATCACATGAGTAATGAGGGCACAGAATTGAGAATGAATTTGATCGGTAATTTATTAATCTCAAATGGATTTTAGGAAAGTAAACCAATTGTTTTCAAGGATGATTTTTATTTTGGTTTGTACGTGTGTAATAATTAATGACCAGAATGATCTGACTCATTTGAAAAATAGCACTCTATAATTTTATTAATAAAAATTAAATTGGGTCAAACCTAAAACGGAATATCATATTTCATATTCATTTATCTCATTGTTTATTTCTATGAGAATTAAAATTCGAAAAACAGATTGTCCGATGATATCCTTAATAAGGATTGAGAATTGCGCTTAATGGCCGTCTATTTCCAATTTGTATTTGTTCTAATTCCAGCAATGAAAAAAAAATGGCTAAAAAAAATGTAATCCCCATTTACTTATTCTGTTCTGTATTATTTGTTTTATCTTTACTTTCGATCCTCTCCGCGATTCAAATCCGGCAGACCTTGGCTGAAAAAGGGATCTTAACCTCGTCCGTCATCTGGAATGGCTTCACACTTTTGCTTTTTGGTTTTGGATTAATTCTCGCCGGAATATTTTTATTTTATATTTTTTCCCGCAAGGATCTAATAATTTTTACCGGGCTCGAAAATAAAATTGGATCATTCAATAAAATTGGGGCGGTACTGATCGTTTTGTTGAACTTTCTTTTTTATATTTTTTATTATCATCTCCACCCATCTTTTTTGGAAATATTAAACGGGTTTTATTTCCGTGCACTATTATTAATTTTCAACTCTCTCTTTATCATTATTTTATTAAAAAATATCTACAGTAAGCATAAATTTCCTGATAAAGCTTCCTTGTGGTTCTTAATCATCCCGCTTGTTCTCGTTATCAGTCAAAGGCTCGTTGTTGAGATTTCCGTGATCAACAACATCCCTTTTTCCATTTCATGGGCTGAGTCCAGTCACTTGTATTTCACTTCGGCTGTCTTTGGAAAACAGCTTTATGGTTTTCCAGTCCCCATGTACCCATACAATCAAACCCGCTATATTATGCAGTCTTTACCATTCCTGGTTCCCGGATTACCGATCTGGGTCCATCGTGCCTGGCAATTTATTCTAAATTACGCAGTATTGGCGGTTTTTGTGTTTGCTTTGCAAAGCAGACTCAAAATTCAAGGAAAATCGGCACGCGTCTTATTTATTTCGTTTTGCTTTCTTTGGCTTTCCATCATTTACATTTATTACCATCTCATCGTCATTGCCTTATTAGTTGTTGCCTTCTATTCCAAAGAAAATGTTAAAAGAAATATCGTAATTATTGTCATTGCATCGGTTTGGGCTGGCTTCAGCCGAATTAATTGGGTTCCCGTCCCGGGATTGCTCGCGGCTTTTTTGTACACACTTGAAACTACCAATGATAAGAAATCAACAATTTTGAGATACATTCATAAACCATTTTTGTATGCTTTGGTAGGAATCTTCACCGGCCTTATCGCACAGTATATTTATATTTCCATCTCGGGAAATAATGATGCCAGCGTTCATACCGCGATTTTCAGGTCATTATTGCTTTGGCATCGCTTGTTGCCCAACCCGACCTTCTACCCCGGTATCCTTCCCGGCATATTGCTCTTATCCGGATTTACGGTCTTTTTCATAATTAAATACTTTTTCATCAATCGGGGAATTATTCTATTGCGGAAAATATTGATTGCACTAATTCTCCTCACATTTTTTACCGGAGGATTGATTGTCAGTATAAAAATTGGCGGGGGGAATAACCTGCATAATATGGATGCATTCACCATTTTTCTTTTAATTCTGGCGGGTTACGTCTTTTTTCGGCAGATAAATTTTGACAAAAAGCCAATATCAGCAATCATTGGCAAATATTTGCCTATTATCTTGGCAGGGATTCTCATCACCCCCATTTTATGGTCACTTGCCTTTCCGTTTCAACCCAATCCGAACAGGATGAATGAAGCTGGATCACAGCAAGTAATTGAAAAAATAAATGAAATAATCGACGAATATGCCCCCAGCCGGAAAGTGCTTTTTATTTCCCAGCGGCAATTACTCACTTTTTATTACCTGAAAAATATCCAGATGGTACCCGATTTTGAGCAGGAACTCTTAATGGAAATGGTCATGTCCGGGGATAGAAGCAGGTTGGATCCTTTTTTCCAGGAACTCATTGATCACAAATATGAAGTCATCATTTCCTATCCGCTCAGTACCCTAAAAGTCGGAAATGAAATGCCTTATGCTGAAGAAAATAATCTATGGGTAAGCGGCGTCTCGAGCCAGATTTATTTGCGCTATGATACCGTGGCGCTATTTCCTGAATACGAAATCGAGTTGCTGATTCCAAAATCGAAATGAATCTGAGATGATTTGCCAATCTCAGGGCAGCGGATTGCTTTTTGCCCAATCGTTGCGCGGGTACACGATGATAGCCGCGCTGATTTTGGGATCAAACTTGTTCCAAAAGCTGGTTGCTTGCACCTTCATCGGGTCAGCAGCGAGTTTGGGATGGCTGTGGCATTATCCCTGGTCGCATAGTGGGAAAAACTAAAACGGTTAAGTGGAGATCAAGAGGAATAAAAAGAGTCTGGCCAATAATATTAGCCTGTTCCAACGAGTATCAGCATTTAATGGCTGTCCTTGAGAATCGAGCTGATACACAGCTATTCTTGTATCACCTAGAAATCAATAATTCGTATCCTGATGGTGAGGTTGTAATAATACAGGATCGTTTTTATCCTGCCCAATACCAATGTGAAAACAATATCAGAAAAAAAGCTTGCAGCGGTAAGAAAACACCTACAATGATCCTGTCAACCCAAACCCGTTTCCCCCAAATGGCTAATAAAATAAAACAGGGGACCAGCATTAGGACAAATCTTTGCATTCCATATGTTCTCAGCCCAAGCAAAGGCGAGACAAAACATAAGGCTGTAAAGAGGCTTAATGATGGCCTGAATTTTAAAATCACGATTATTACCAAAGGCAAGAACATAAAAGCCGAAAAAGTGTCAAAAATCTGCCAAAGGTTATCAATCTCTCCAGCTAAAATACTCCCCGAAATTTTGTGAAAACTGAAAATTGTTTGAAACAATTTGACCGGCCAATCCCACGAAAAGGTTCGTCCAGATACTTGCTGCGTATGAAAGTAGTAGAGCAAGTCGCCGGTTTTAAAATATGTAAATATCATGAAAGCCGCTATTCCTGTCAGTGAGAGTGCTGAAGCGAAGATGCCATTCAGCATTAAGTGTGCTTTGTGGAGGTTTTTCTTCAGCAGGGCTGATTGGCTTGCCAGATTCCAAGGTTTTGGAATGAATCGTATATTATTTCGACTGAAGGCTTCAAATAAAATAAAAACAGGCAGAAAAACGCATTGAATTTTTGTGGCTGAAGCCAAAGCCCCTGCCAGCCCGGCCATAAACCATTTCTCTTTTTTGGAATAATAAAAACACATCATAATGAACATCAATGCCAGGCTTTCTGCATAAACCGCTGAAAAAAAGAATGCCGTAGGGGCACTGGCCAGGTAAAAAACCGCTCTGGACGCAGTGCTTTCGCCAAATTCTTCTTTTGTAAATAAATATAGGTAGAATAGTGAAATCAAGAAAGAAAGATTTGGAATCAATAATGCAGAGAAATAAAAATTATTTACTAACGAAAAAGTGAACCGAATCAATAATGGGTACAATGGCAGAAGAAGGAAAAGAGATTGGTTTGTGTATCCATCCTTAGCGATCGTTAAGTAATGAATGCTGTCCCACCTGATTAAGCCATCCAAGATTAAATTGCCAGGGTTGAGTCGCACAAACATATTCATCGCTGATGATACAGGGATAAGCGCCAATGAAAAATAAGTAATGACAACAACCATGAATCTTGTGATAAGGAAAGCGCCAAGAACAGATTTGACACAATCCCAATCGACATTTGATAGTAATTTTTGAAATAAAGGTGGCAATGCGAGTTGTTTTCTTGGTTGCGTTTCTTCTCCCTTTTTCCGGGGCTGATTATTTTTCATCCGATCTCCTTGCATTTTTTTTATTCGGTGTATAGACTGCAACCTGTGTAATTTATAACCAGCTGACTCAATCGAGTGCTAGTGTAACATTCCTTTTATGATTCCTGTCTCAATATAACATTTGGATATCGCCATTATTTTAACATCGCAGAAAACGGAAATACAAGATAAAGGTATTTTATGGGCTGATGGTTGAAGTGGTTTTAGGATATTTCACTATCCTATTGAGTAATTCTGGAAAAACAACAACACTTGGGAATGTATTTGCAAATCAATTAAATAAAAACCATCCATCCCGATCAAAAGAGGGATGGATGGAACTCATAATCACATGGGATTATGGCAGGGTATTATTCCTTGCCCAATCATTGCCCAGGTATACGATGATATCTGCGCCAATGTTGGGATCGAATTTATTCCAGATGTTGGTTGCCTGCACCTTCATCAGGTCAGCCAGGGATTTTAGCGAGTAAGGTTTGGAGTTGTAGATTTCGATCGTGGTGATGGATAAATTCTGATTGACATTCTCCATCTGGATGATGTTCATGCCCTGGTCGCGCAGGTATTGCGCGGTGCGGTTGGCCAGTCCTTCCACGGTGGTACCGTTGCGAATGACGATGCGCGCCGCTTCATCCCGTACCAGGGTGGAGTTGGCTGCCGGTGAAGCCACCGGGGCCTGCGAACCGCCGGTGGAGAAGATGGTATCGCGTAGCTCGCGGATTTTATCGTTAATTGGGATGAGGATGTCCAACCCGGCCGGCGATTTGGCCGGGATCATCATGTTGTAATCGATCACGCCTTTTTTAAGGTTGCCCAGGTCCACCTGCAGGGCTAGCATCGCCAGTTGAAAGATTTCCTGGAAACTGGTCAGGTTGGTGCGGATGCCCGCGGAGAGCTGTTGGTAGATTTCCTGTGCCTTCGGAATGAGACTGACAATTCGGTTATTCTCCAACAGCCGGTAGCGGAGGCCTTCGATCACCTGTTGCTGCCGTTTGGCTCTTCCAATGTCACCCTCTTTGCCGGAATAGCGGTCACGCGCATAAGAAAGTGCCAGACCGCCCTTTAGTGTATACCACTGACCCGCTTTTAGAGTTTGCTTGTATTCGCTGCCCCAGTCTTGTACAACAACATCTTCGGTTGGTTTAACCGGGATACCATCAATAATATCGATCAATTTTATAAAAGCGCTGAAATCCACCTGTGCATAATAATTAATGGGGACTCCCAACAATTGCTCAAGGGTATCGGTCGCCAACTGCGGCCCGCCTCCAGGAAGATGATTTGCTTCGCCCAGGTAGTAAGCCTCATTGATTTTATGGTACCCATAATTGGGAATGTTCACCCACAGATCCCGCGGGACTGAAAGCATGCCAGCAGTCTTGGTCACCGGGTCCAGCGTCAGCAGGATCATCGTATCGCTGCGCGGGGTTTCTTTTTTCTCCCAGTCGCGGTAATCGACACCCATGATCAGGATGGTTACGCGGCTGACCCCGTTCCACGGTTCCGCCGTGGATTTCTCCAGTTCAGCCGGTGCCAGCGCGGCACTTCCGTTTGTCCCGGCCAGTGATTGGTCCACCACCGGTGCCCCCGGTAAATTAAGCATGGTCATGCTGGAGGTGAAATTGCGCACAAAATTGTATGCCAGGAAAGCGGTGATGAAGGACAGCAGGATGAAGAGGATCAGGATCACCCTGGTCACCTGGTCCATTAATTTGAATTTGGTTAAAAACCGCTCAAAAAAAGATTTCATCAATTAAAAGAATAGCTCGCTTTCAAAGCAGGTTATTTATTAATAGTAGCAAGAGACGTACCAGATTGAATTATTTGCCGCTTTTCGGCTCCGGGGGAGGGACAGGCAGATCGGAATTCTTGGTTTTCGCCCATTTGTCACCCTCGTCGATCAACATGATGGGAATGTCCTTGACGATGGGGTATTTCCGGTCGCAGTCCTGGCAGATCAGCCAGCTGTCTTTATACAGTTTCAGCAGCCCGTCTTTTTCGCGCACACAATTGGGGCAGCGCAGAATATCCAGCAATTCCTTCTTTACCATGGTTCCTCCGAAACGGTTTTCAATGGGCAAATTTTACCACTTTGAATTTTTAATTAAAGGGAAATTAGGGCGTCTCGAAATTCGGTATGCCTTCGGTTCCCGGCCCGTATTCATAAATGGCTCGCCACGGCTCGTAATGGGTGTTGAACCTATCCTGGAACCGGATGGAGTTGTCCTGGTTGTATACCAGCCTGGCCACGGATACGTCCGCTCCCTGGGCTTCCCAGTCCACCTGCTTGATCTCGCCCTTTTTCAGCGAAGTGTTTTCGCGGTAGAGGGGTTTGGGCGGCTCCACCAGGTTGGTTGGACCGCTGCTGTTCCACGTCACCCTGCGCCCGTCCCTGGAGGAATAAAACTTCCAGGTCAGCGTGCTGTTTTGGGGCGAGACATAAGTTTCCATAAGCAGCCAGTAAGGGGTATCGTTGGTGAATTTCAGGTCCACCATCGGCACATAAACGGTGGCGTCCAGCCCTGCCAGGCGGCTGTTGAGGCGGTTGCCGTATTCCTTTTCATAGTATTTCACCCGGTAGGCGTGCGGGTGGCGTTCGGTGACGGGCAAACCGCTGAAGAAGGCGGCCCGGAACAGGGCGGTGCTCACCTGGCAGACTCCCCCGCCCACCCCCTGGATGGTTTGCCCGTTAAAGATGATCAATGCTTCGGCGTAACCGTTGTTTAAGCTCACTTCGCCCATCGCGCGCGCCATGGAAAAATTTTCCCCTGGCGCTATCAACAGCCCGTGAAAGCGGCTGGCAGCCGTCTGTATGTTTTGCACCCTTTCCTTCGAGGACCCATAAAAATAAGAGACCTCGCTGCGTACTAATTCGCGGATGCCCAGTTGCTCTCCCCCGGCATCGTTTTTAACGGCCGGTTCGCTGATATCAAATTCGAGCGGGATGCTTCGTTTTCCCTCTGCCACTCCTTTTTGGATGGCGGTCATGCTCTTAACTGCATTCAAAGTTCGTCCGCTTGCAGACGGCTGGATCATTTCCAGCAGGCGGGTGTCGTCGTTGAAGGTGAAACGCGCATTTTCCGCCGGGCGGTTTATTTCACCCGCAATAGCAAGCAGGACGCTGTTGAGAATTTGTTCATTGAATTTGACTTCAAAAGATGTCTTGTCGTTGGCTTTCACTCTGTTAAAGGTCAGCATGCCTGCCAATTCGTCCGGGGTGAACCTCCAGCTTCGGCTGGTGGTTTCCCCATCTCCTGCTGCTGTCAATGTCAACGGACCGGATAAAATGGCCTGGGCTGCCGCTGCGTAACTGGATGCGTCCAGCACTTCCGGCTTGCTTTCGTGCACCACCAGCGGGAGGATGCCCTCCTCTTGGTTCAGCACACTTTTTGAGATCAATGCAATACTGGCGGGGATGTCCACAAAATAGCCGCTCTGGCCTGGGATGGCCACAATTTGTACCCCTTGTACTTTTAATTCGGCTTCGCGGGCAGGCCGGTTGATCTCCTGGCTGATGTTTTCCAGGTATTGATAAGCCGCTTTTTGATTGAATTGATACACCGGCGCAATGGAGTGGCTTCCGCTGAGGACTTTGATCAGGTCGCCTGCCCGCTGGTCCATTGGTCCGCTGCGTCCGACCGCATAAGCGTTCAACAGGGTTGAACCGGGATCAAAGCTGATCCCCAGCTGGGCTGGGTTGATACTCCATGTATTTCCCTGGAATAGGAGCTGTATGCTGGTTTGCTGGGGAAAGGCAGTTCCATCAACCATCTTGAGCAGGGCCTGGTTGACTTCCATCCCGCCCAGGTCAATCCCATTGATGTGTACTCCGGGATAGATGCGTCCGGAATAAAAGACTTGTAATCCAATCCAGATCAATCCTGTCACCAGCGCGAATAGTATCATCCCTCCAAGGACGGATTGAATTGCCTGGGGCACAAATTTGGATAAGTTTTGCTTCTCCATGAGGCTGATGGCTCTATATATTAATGATTATAAAGCACGGAATTAATAGACGTTTTTTGATAATACGAAAAGAGAAAATAGGGTTTTATTATTTATAATTGGATTGCCTTTTTTATCCACATGACTTGGAAGAGAAAAATATCAAGTATGGGCTTTGACCTTAAGAAGACACGTTTTCAAATAATTATCGACGGGCTTTTGTCCCCCAGGTATTATCCAGCATTTCTTTTTTTTATCACTTACCTTGCCTACGGGATTTTTATTCCATTTCTCGGTTTTTATGGAGATGATTTCAGCTTGGCTTGGTTGGCTTATAAAGTTGGTTCCCTTGATCCTTTTTTCCTTATTTATCGGCCAATTCTTCGCCAATTTTTTTATCTGGTTACGGGCATAATTTCACCTTCGGTTATCCAATGGCATTTGGTTTTTACTTTTATCAGGTATCTGCTTGCTTTACAGATTTTTTATCTTTTTAGATCCATAAAAGCGATCGATACACGAGCTCCTTATTGGATAAGTTTGCTATTTCTGATTTACCCAGGAGCATTGATTTTTTACCAGCCAGTCACTTTCACAACCTTGTTTTTGGTATTCATTTTCTTAATCACGTCATTTTGGTGCACCGTAAAGAGCATGGAAGAAAAAAAGAGGTCTTGGATCTATGTGGTATTGAGTCTGATATTCCAGGTTTTGAATTTAATCACTCTTGAATATTTTTATTTTCTTGATCTATTAAGATATGTAATCATCTGGTTTGGGGTGAGTGAAAAGGATATGAAAACAAGGTTGAAAAAGACGCTAATAAAATCCGCCCCATTTCTTGTTGTCTTTACAGTTGTATCCATTTATCGGATAATCAATGTGGCGCAAATCGTCTCTTACCAACCAGCATTAATTCAAGATTTTACTTCCAACCCATTTAATGCTTTTCTGAAATTAATCTCCAATGCCGGGCGTGATATGTTTAACTTGGGTATAAGGGTATGGATATCGATTTTTCAACCCCAGGTATATTTAGCTCAACAAGGAAAAACAACTTCCATCTTTTACCTTTTCTTAATCGCGTTTTCTGGAATTGTAATGTTCTATTATTTCTCAAGAGTATTTCCCTTGCCCGCTTTCAAAAAAGAAAAGTTAAAAAAAAGCAATTATTTTCTAGTCCTCGTCGGTCTTTTCGCATTATTTTTGGGCGGATTATCACCCTGGATGGCGAATTTGGAGACTTCCATTGACCCGGTTATTAAGAATCGTTTCTCTCTTTCATTTGCTCCTGGAGCGGCATTGCTGGTTTCGGGATTATTATTGCTATCAAGAAAATCAAAAATTCCTTTGATAATAATAGCCATGATCAGTGCTTTTTCAATCGGCACTCATGTTCTAGTCGCCAATCAGTTTCGCTATGATTGGATTGAACAAAAAAGGTTTTATTGGCAAATGGCTTGGCGTTTTCCGACCTTGTCAGTCCCAACCACCATCATCGCTGACCACTCCACAGTTAATATCGGTGCTGAGAATCCGATTTCTGCAGCCATCAACTGGATGTATTTTCATGAAGGTTTTGGAAGAACGCAGAATCAAGCCGGTTATTATCTGCTTTATAACGAAGCCAGAATAAAAGCAGAACTTAATGACCTCCAGACGCCATTGCCGCCCATGAATACAGGGTTGATTGGGCGCGGCTCGTATGAGCAGTACCATTTGCTGGCACTGGAAAATTACCAGGGATGTATGCGGGTGTTGGACCCGCTGACATCACCTTTGGATGAATCACTGCCTGCCTACCTCAAGCGCGCGGTGGTTGTATCCGACCTCAACTGTGAATATATAGATGATCCATCCCATCCTGCGCTCATGGATCCGAATATCTTTGGGCCTGAACCGCAACATGAGTGGTGCTATTACTTCCAAAAGGCGGACCTGGCGCGCAGCCGCAGGCAATGGGCTGAAATGCTGCAATTGAAATCCACGGCGGAGCAGAAAGGTTACTTCCCGCAAAATGCGCAGGAAAAGATGGTTTTTTTGTATGCCCATATTGGCAGCGGAGATTACCAATCGGCATTAGCCCTTAGCCGGGAGCTTTCCGCTGAAGGGGCGGATCATACCAAGATGATCTGTAAGATTTGGGAAAAGATGGGTCAGGAACAGTTGGCTATACCCTTGGAAACCAGGAATATCGTTGTGATGGAATTTTCCTGCTCATCTTAGAGTGAATTGACATTGAATTTGAAAAAGATGAACCATTGACCTGGTTTCAGAACCAATTTGGGATAAAAGAGGGCAAATACATGATTAAGTGTTGTGATTTTGCCTTTTTCCCTTGACAATCCGGCTGGCACCGTTTAGAATCTATCCACATTCATAACCAGTTTTGCGAAAAAGCAAAACATTTACATCTGAATCACGTCGGCAGGAACGTAGGCCCGGAAAAGAAACAAAGAGCCGGTGTTATCCTTGCAAGAAAAAGGAGAACATCGGTTTTGTATCTTTGCCCTTGACAAGACCGGGCGCAGCAGGTAAAATCCTGTCCCGCTTTGATAGACAGAACTTTAACAACTGAAGAGTGAAAGGTAAGTGAGCCCACGTTCTTTTTTTTTCCGTAATGTTCACCGCAAGGTGAAAATTTTTGCGGAGAGTTTGATCCTGGCTCAGGATGAACGCTGGCGGCATGCTTAATACATGTAAGTCGAACGAGGTGCTTTTGTCTTCGGATGGAAGTATCCTAGTGGCGAACGGGTGAGTAACGCGTTGGTGACCTGCCCCGAAGTGTGGGATAACAGTTCGAAAGGACTGCTAATACCGCATGTGATCGCTTGGATTAGATGCCTTGCGATCAAAGGAGTAATCCGCTTTGGGAGGGACCTGCGTCCCATCAGCTAGTTGGTAAGGTAATGGCTTACCAAGGCTATGACGGGTAGGGGACCTGAGAGGGTGACCCCCCACACTGGCACTGAAACACGGGCCAGACACCTACGGGTGGCAGCAGTAGGGAATCTTGGACAATAGGCGAAAGCCTGATCCAGCAATGCCGCGTGCACGATGAAGGTCTTCGGATTGTAAAGTGCTTTTAGAAGGGATGAGTAAGGACAGTACCTTCTGAATAAGCCTCGGCGAACTACGTGCCAGCAGCCGCGGTAAGACGTAGGAGGCAAGCGTTATCCGGATTTATTGGGCGTAAAGCGCGTGCAGGCGGTTTGGTAAGTTGGATGTGAAATCTCTTGGCTTAACCGGGAGAGGTCGTTCAAAACTACCAGACTAGAGAGTGGTAGAGGAAGGTGGAATTCCGGGTGTAGTGGTGAAATGCGTAGATATCCGGAGGAACACCAGTGGCGAAAGCGGCCTTCTGGACCATTTCTGACGCTAAGATGCGAAAGCTAGGGTAGTAAACGGGATTAGAGACCCCGGTAATCCTAGCCGTAAACTATGTAGACTTGGCGTTGGCGGAGTTAAATCTGCCAGTGCCGTAGCTAACGCGATAAGTCTACCGCCTGAGGATTACGATCGCAAGGTTAAAACTCAAAGGAATTGACGGGGGCCCGCACAAGCAGCGGAGCGTGTGGTTTAATTCGATGATACACGAAGAACCTTACCAAGGTTTGACATGCAAGTGGTAGTGAACTGAAAAGGGAACGACCCTTCGGGGAGCTTGCACAGGTGCTGCATGGCTGTCGTCAGCTCGTGTCGTGAGATGTTCGGTTAAGTCCGCTAACGAGCGCAACCCTCACTGTGTGTTATACGTGTCACACGGGACCGCCGGTTTTAAGCCGGAGGAAGGTGGGGATGACGTCAAGTCAGCATGGCCTTTATATCTTGGGCCACACACACGCTACAATGGCCAGTACAATGGGATGCCAAGCCGCAAGGCGGAGCCAACCCTCAAAGCTGGTCTCAGTTCGAATTGCAGGCTGCAACTCGCCTGCATGAAGCCGGAGTTGCTAGTAACCGCAGGTCAGCTATACTGCGGTGAATACGTTCCCGGGCCTTGTACACACCGCCCGTCACGTCATGGGAGCTGGCAACACCTGAAGCCGGTATTCTAACCGCAAGGAAGAAGCCGTCGAGGGTGGGGTCGGTGACTGGGACGAAGTCGTAACAAGGTAGGTGTACCGGAAGGTGCGCCTGGATCACCTCCTTTCTATAGAGATCCGAGCCGTCTTCTTCGGAAGCACGGCTCAACCAAAATCCTCTCCAGCGGTGGAGAGGTCGAAGAACAAGGGTCGCTTCCTTTCACTCCTGAGTTGTTAAGGTCTGTATGGGCCTTTAGCTCAGCTGGTTAGAGCGCGCCTCTGATAAGGGCGAGGTCTCAGGTTCGAGTCCTGAAAGGCCCACCTCAGAGATCTGGGGATGTAGCTCAATTGGGAGAGCGCCGCCTTTGCAAGGCGGAGGCCAGGGGTTCGAACCCCCTCATCTCCACCAGGAGATAATAGGAGCAGTTTGACAAATAATTACGAGAACGGCAAGACCTGATAAATTGGAAGGGCATATCGCAACGGTAACCTCAGCCCGGCGGTATGTCGGGCTGATTTGTCGAAGGAAGTTTAACAAAAGCATAGTTTTACCCGCGCTGAGCGCGCTGAAGAACATTCTTCAGAATGCCCGGCGCTGATAAAGCGCCTGACCGCAAGGTCGGTAGTACCTTAAAAATTGAATAGTATTGTAGGCCAATTTTAACAACACTGTGATTTATTGTATCGAGAACGACAAGACAAAGATTGTCGATTTCTCCGCATCACGTGGAAGCTACTAAGGGCTTACGGTGGATGCCTTGGCGCCAAGTGCCGATGAAGGACGTGGGTCACTGCGATAAGCTTCGGAGAGCCGTGAACAGGCTTTGATCCGGAGATTTCCGAATGGGGAAACCCGTTGCTGCGAACCAGCATCATCCCCGGCTGAATTTATAGGCCGGGAGAAGGGCACCAGGAGAACTGAAACATCTAAGTATCCTGAGGAAAAGAGATCATTCCCAGAGTAGTGGCGAGCGAAATGGGATCAGCTCAAACCAGCATGGCTTGCCATGCTGGGGTTGTAGGATCCGGCACATAGGAGTTACCAAACAATTGTCTAGCAAAATGGCGTGGGAAAGCCAACCATAGAGGGTTATAGTCCCGTATGCGAAAGGCGGTTGTCTCCTGCTGGACACCTGAGTACTGCTGGGCACGCTAATCCAGTAGGAATCTGGGAGGTCCACCTCCCAAAGCTAAATACACCTGGCGACCGATAGTGAACTAGTACCGCGAGGGAAAGGTGAAAAGCACCCCGATAAGGGGAGTGAAATAGAACCTGAAACCGTAAGCTTACAAGCAGTCGAAGGGCTATGACGTGTCTTCGGACGCGTAATGCCTGACGGCGTGCCTTTTGGAGAATGAGCCTGCGAGTTAATCTTTGTGGCAAGGTTAAGGGAGTAATACCCGGAGCCGTAGCGAAAGCGAGTCTTAATAGGGCGTTCAGTCGCAAGGATTAGACCCGAAACCGGGTGAGCTACCCATGGCCAGGGTGAAGCGAGTCTAACCGCTCGCGGAGGCCCGAACCTACTAATGTTGCAAAATTAGGGGATGAGCTGTGGGTAGAGGTGATATGCCAAACGAACTCGGAGATAGCTGGTTCTCCTCGAAATAGCTTTAGGGCTAGCGCCATGCGTTCAATTCCGGAGGTAGAGCACTGAATGGGCAAGGGGGCTTAATGCTTACCGACCCCAATCAAACTCCGAATGCCGGAACTTAAGAGCATGGTAGTCGGACTACGGGAGATGAGTTTCGTGGTCAAAAGGGAAAGAGCCCAGATCTTCGGCTAAGGTCCCCAATTCCAAGCTAAGTGGGAAACGATGTGGGGTTACTGCAACAACCAGGAGGTTTGCTCAGAAGCAGCCATCCTTTAAAGAGTGCGTAACAGCTCACTGGTCAAGTGATCCTGCGCGGAAAACTTAACGGGGCTAAGCTTGGAACCGAAGCCAAGGGATTCAGCGCAAGCTGGATCGGTAGAGGAGCGTTCTGTTTGCAGTGAAGGTTGACTGTAAAGACAACTGGAGCGGACAGAAGTGAGAATGCAGGCATGAGTAGCGTAAAACATGTGAGAACCATGTTCACCGTAAGTCTAAGGTTTCCGACGCCAGGTCAATCCGCGTCGGGTTAGTCGGGGCCTTAGCCGAGGCCGAAAGGCGTAGGCGATGGATAACCGGTCAACATTCCGGTACCACTATGGATGAGTGATGGAGGGACGCAGCGAGGTAGGCCAGCCTGCGATTGGTTGTGCAGGTGTGTATGATGTCAGACGTTGAGGTCTGTAGGCAAATCCGCAGACTGAGTTGAGATCATGCAAGGGTCCTTTAAGGCATAACTGGTTGAGCCTTGCTGCCGAGAAAAGCTTCTAAACGTTGATTCCAAGTGCCCGTACCGCAATCCGACACTGGTAGACGAATTGAGTATATTCAGGTGAACGGGAGAACCCTCGTTAAGGAATTAGGCAACTTAACTCCGTAACTTCGGGATAAGGAGTGTCCCTTGATGTATTAAAGCGTTGAGGGATCGCAGTGAACAGGCTCTAGTGACTGGTTAACAAAACCACAGGTCTCTGCTAAGCCGTAAGGCGATGTATAGGGGCTGATACCTGCCCAGTGCCGGAAGGTTAAAGGGAGAGGTTAGCGCAAGCGAAGCTTTGAACTGAAGCCCCGGTGAACGGCGGCCGTAACTATAACGGTCCTAAGGTAGCGAAATTCCTTGTCGGGCAAGTTCCGACCCGCACGAATGGTGTAACAACTGGAGCACTGTCTCAACGAGGGACCCGGCGAAATTGAAGTGGCTGTGAAGATGCGGCCTACCCGCAGCAGGACAAAAAGACCCCGTGGAGCTTTACTGTAGTTTGGCATTGAGTTTGGGCATGGTTTGTGTAGCATAGGTGGGAGGCTTTGAAGCTGGAGCGCTAGCTTCGGTGGAGCCACCGGTGAAATACCACCCTGACTATGTTTAGACCCTAACCCCATTCCGTAATCCGGATGGGGAACCGTGCCAGATGGGCAGTTTGACTGGGGCGGTCGCCTCCTAAAAGGTAACGGAGGCGCCCAAAGGTTCCCTCAGGTTGAATGGAAACCAACCGTAGAGTGTAAAGGCATAAGGGAGCTTGACTGCAAGACCAACGCGTCGAGCAGAGACTAAAGTCGGGCTTAGTGATCCCACGATTCTGAGTGGAAGGGTCGTGGCTTACCGGATAAAAGCTACCCCGGGGATAACAGGCTGGTGAAGTCCAAGAGTTCACATCGACGACTTCGCTCGGCACCTCGATGTCGGCTCATCGCATCCTGGGGCTGGATAAGGTCCCAAGGGTCGGGCTGTTCGCCCGTTAAAGCGGTACGCGAGCTGGGTTCAGACCGTCGTGAGACAGGTCGGTCTCTATCCGCTGTGGGCGTAAGGGATTTGAGAGGAGCTGCCCCTAGTACGAGAGGACCGGGGTGGACTGACCTCTGGTGTGCCAGTTGTCGTGCCAACGGCATTGCTGGGTAGCCAACGTCAGGCAGAGATAACCGCTGAAAGCATCTAAGTGGGAAACTTGCCTCGAGATTAGATCCCTTTTCTCTTCGGAGAGTAAGATCGCAGGTAGACTACCTGCTTGATAGGCGGGGTGTGTAAGCGCAGCAATGCGTTCAGCTAACCCGTACTAATGATCGATGGCTTCGTTTGCGTGATGCGGGGAACTCGGCACTCTTTGTTCTTGAACCATAAACCTACAATACTATTCAATCAGACTTGTAAAATAAGTCTCTTGGTGATTTGTGCGACGTTGGTACACCCGGTCCCATCCCGAACCCGGTCGTTAAGGACGTCAGCGCCGATGGTACTCGGGGCGCGAGCCCTCGGGAGAGTAGGTCATTGCCAAGAGGCTTTTTTATTTAACAGGCAGTGTTGGTAGAATAAAAGCATCATTCATGTTTATATCCTCTCAACCCGCTTTCCATCTTAACCCGCAATTCATTCTCAAGGTCTTATCCGCTATCGTTTTTCGAAAAAAACGCTCTTTCTGCAGCGACGCTAAACTGGCTTTGTCCGCCTCGCATCCATCCATCCAGGTGCTCGGCAGGCACAATATCCCTCAATCCGCACCCTGCCTGCTGCTCATGAACCACTTTTCACGACCCGGGTTCATGCCCATCTGGTCTGCCTTTGCCATCAGTTCCCTGTTACCTATGGAGAGCCGCTGGCTGATGACTTCCGCCTGGACAAGCCCCAATAAAATATGGGATCCATTCAAACGCCGACTGACATCTCTCTTGTTCGCTGCCATCAGCCGCGTGTATGGCTTTATCCCCATGCCGCCCATGCCGCCTGACCCGCGCGAGGTAGCCCAGCGTGCCAACGCAGTCCGTCAGCTGATTGCCCTTGCCCGCAGCCAGATGCCTGTCGCCGTCGGCTTGGCCCCCGAAGGCCGCGATTTCCCAGCTGCAAAGCTCGGTTGGCCACCTCCCGGAACAGGGCGCCTGCTGGAACAGCTAGCCAATTCAATTCCGCTGCTGATCCCAGTGGGTGTGTACGAGCATGATGGCTGTTTGGTGCTTCATTTCGGAAAACCTGTCATCTTACAGGTGAATAAAATCTTTGCTAACAATGAGGAAAAGGACCGTCATCTCGCTTCTCAGGTGATGCAAGCCATTGCTGAATTGCTACCGCTAAAATTGCGGGGTGAATTTGAGTGACATATGCTCATCGGGCGGTTGTCAGTTTCAGCAATCAGAACTGCTCCCTATCGCACAATAAACACGGCTGCATTCCTTTTTAAAATACTCATCAGAATAATTTGACATCTTCAATTGCATTGGATATAATAATAGCTGGTCGGCAAATATTAAGAAAGGTACAGGAGGCGTCTATTTCACGATAGATCCCAGGTAACCACTCAGCTTTGGTTGTGGAACTCGACTGTGCAGATTGTCCGCCGGCCGGGTTTTTTTATGTATTGGAAAGGAATGCGAGTACCCTTCAAATGAAGGGAGGTGATCAAGTGGCAACTGTTGTATTACGACCCAATGAAAGTCAGGATTCGCTGTTGCGCCGCTTTCGCAAGAAAGTGGTGAAGAGCGGCGTTTTGAGCACCATCCGCCGCAAACGCTGGTTCGTCTCCAAGAGCGAAAACCGCCGCGTGGAACGTAAAAAATCCATGCGTCGCATGAAACGCCGCCAGATGACCCGCAATATGATGTCGTAACTTCCGCTGGTTTCTGCCGACGGAAGGAGGAGTAGCATGACAAAAGAAGAGAAGATTCAGGTTGAAGGCACCATCATCGAAGCCCTGCCCGGCACGCAGTTCCGCGTCAAGCTGGAGAATGGGCACGAGGTGCTGGCCTACCTATCCGGCAAGATGCGCAAGTACTATATCCGCATCCTGCTCGGTGACCGCGTCAAGGTCGAGATGTCGCCCTATGACCTCAACCGCGGGCGCATCGTTTTCCGCCAGCGCAAGCAGGACCAGCCGGAAGTCCCGGCCGCCTGATGTCATCATCATCCAGCCCCGGTGGGTAACCGCCGGGGTCTTTTTTTAATTCCTCCCCTCAGGATGTGGGGATTAGGCGGGGAGCCATTAACCCGTAATTGCGAGACCTGCGTTCTTTGCAGGTCGTGGCAATCCCCCATTTTTTCCACAAGAATTCTGAGATTCCCATGCCGTCTTCCAGCGGTTCGGAATGCCAAATAGGGAAAAGACTGCCGCCCCCGTTTTTGAGAACTGGCCGAAGCCCCCGTATATGCGATAGCGCAGCTTCCTCTTGAGGAGCCTCACGTTCATTGTGAGGCTTGGCAATTTCCCAAAGAATTACCAAACCTATTTATATGATAAAATATGGATAATTATTATCAATAAATAGTAATTATAAATAAATTTATTATGGAACCCAATGTTCGTTATCTAGAATTAATAAATACTTTGAAGGGTAAGAACTTTCGTTTGACCCCGCAAAGGGTCGAATTGGTAAAAATGATCGCGGCTAGTGAGGGTCACCCAAGCGCAACCGCTTTATTTGAACAGATCAAAAAGCGTTTTCCCACCATAAGCCAGGCAACTGTCTATAAAACCCTTGCTTTGCTCAAAGAAATGAACCAGGTCCTGGAAATCGACTTGCATGGTGACAGCCACTATGACGGTAACCGCCCAGACCCCCATCCACACTTGGTTTGCATAAAATGTGGACGCATCATGGATGGGGATTATGAAATAGACCAGTCCGCGCTGAGAAAGTTGGAAATGGCATCCGGATTTCAGATCAAAAGTCAGCAGATTAATTTCCTAGGTTTATGCGCAGTGTGCCGCCCACATTAATTTTTTTTGCTAATAATGGATAATAATTATCTGGTAATAAAAGGTTTTGATAAGGAGGAAAACGGGAAAGAATTACAAATCTGTTTCTATTGAATAAAAGAGATTTATTAAGGAGATTAAAAATGTCAAAAACCACAAAATTAACCACTGCTGCCGGTGCCCCTGTCCCGGATAATCAAAACGCCATGACTGCCGGCCCGCGCGGACCAATGTTGCTTCAGGATGTCTGGTACCTGGAAAAATTGGCTCACTTTGACCGCGAGGTCATCCCGGAACGGCGCATGCATGCCAAGGGCTCCGGAGCGTTTGGGAAGTTCACTGTCACTCATGACATCACGAAATATACAAGGGCGAAGATCTTTTCCAGGGTTGGTAAAGAAACCGAAGTCTTCATGCGCTTTTCCACTGTTGCTGGAGAACGCGGCGCGGCGGATGCCGAGCGCGATATCCGCGGCTTTGCCATGAAGTTCTATACCGAAGAAGGCAATTGGGACTTGGTGGGCAACAATACGCCTGTTTTTTTCCTGCGCGACCCGCACAAATTCCCGGACCTGAACCGTGCAGTCAAGCGCGATCCTCAAACAAACCTGCGCTCTGCTACTAACAACTGGGATTTTTGGACTTCGCTGCCGGAAGCGCTTCACCAGGTAACCATCACCATGAGTGAGCGAGGTATCCCCCTTTCCTATCGCCACATGCATGGTTTTAGCAGCCACACCTTCAGTATGATCAATGCAAAAAAAGAAAGGGTGTGGGTGAAATTCCACTTCAAGACCCACCAGGGTATCAAGAATCTGACCGACCAGGAAGCTGAAGCGATTGTGGCCAAGGATCGTGAGAGTCATCAACGTGACCTGTTCGACAGCATCGCCAAAGGTGAGTTCCCGCGCTGGACGATGTATATCCAGGTGATGACCGAAGAACAGGCACAGAAGATGCCCTATAATCCCTTTGACTTGACAAAAGTTTGGTACCAGAAGGAGTTCCCACTGATCGAGGTTGGGATGTTGGAATTGAACCGCAACCCGGAAAATTATTTCCAGGATGTGGAGCAAGCTGCCTTCAATCCCGCGGCGGTTGTACCCGGGATCAGCTTCTCACCGGACAAGATGCTCCAGGGGCGCCTTTTCTCATACGGTGATGCACACCGATACCGGCTGGGTGTGAACCATCATCAGATCCCGGTCAACAAACCGAAGAACGCCCCCGCCCATGCTTCACACCGTGACGGACAGATGCGTGTGGATGGCAATCATGGGTCGGCACCCGGCTATGAACCCAACAGCTTCGGTGAATGGCAGGAACAACCGGAGTACCGCGATCCGCCTTTGGAGCTTTCCGGCAGCGCGGATCAATGGAACTTCCGCGAAGATGATTCCGATTATTACACCCAGCCTGGCAAGCTTTTCCGCCTGATGAACAAGGCACAGCAGCAGGTGCTGTTCGAGAACACCGCCCGTGCCATGGGTGATGCACCAGAATTCATCAAGATCCGCCATATCAGCAACTGCGCCAAAGCCGATCCTGCATACGGCAAGGGTGTTGCTGATGCGCTTGGGATTTCCATGGATAAGGTCAAATAACAACCAATATTAATTAGATTGCATGAACTGCCCGTGGCTAGCGGGCAGTTTTTATTGAGAACCTGTAAAATATTATGAAAATGTAGGTATCTTTTTATCTCATCTTATGTCAATCCAATCCATTGCATCAATCCTTGTTAAAGCCGAATCGGATTTTTATGCCGCCATTGAAACTTGTCCGTCATAAATTCTATCTGCTGCAAAGGGCATCCGCCTTTATCGGGAAGGAAACGCCCTTTATTTGGAAGTGAGCTCATCTATTCTGGAGCCAACCAGCCGGTTTGTGAATTATCTGGCTTTGCCCTCCAGCCAAAAAGTCTTTGGCATTCATAATCTGCTTTTCGATGATAGCGCCGTGGATTATTCAGGAATCACCCCGGTGAAATTAAACCACTTCACCACCCGCCTGCTGCTGGCTTTTTTTGAAGTGCAGCTCGCACTTGGTTTTTCCGGATCCGCATTTCGCCGTCACCAACAGGACATGGAATCGCTCATGCAGGGCAGTCCTGTGCGTCTGACAGCCAACTATTATCACCCCTTTACCCACGAGGATAACGTGGGTATCCATTATGTCCTCAACCGTGAAGGTCAATCTGGCTATTCGATCGAGGATTGGCAAAATTTCATCCAGTACTCACAGTCCTCCATGCAGGCGGCTTTCCAGGTTTCACCGGAAGATTTTGGCGCGACAGAAAGTGGCTTGCACAGAAAGCAGCTAAAGTACAGGGAATTGGTATCTGATGCATATCTGGCAACCGGCATCCTTAACAACCCGCCCATCCGTCATTTGGGAATTCTCATCCACGAGGTGTTGTCCTACAAAGGTGGACCGGCAGCATGTTTTGTGCCCAACCCCCGCTCCACCCAGTCGATGAAGTATATCCCGCTCATGGACTGCCTGCTGGATATGCCCTACCAACCAGGCACGTTGGTGATCTTTCAATCCACCTGCGCAGGGAAATGAATTTGTCAGTGGGTAGTCTTACTTAACCTTTTATTAATTAATCCTCTAGGTGGTTCGAGGAATGACATGATTGGGTTAAAATCTTGAGAAAGAAAAGAAATCGGCTCTGAAACCATGCTAACTATAAAATCCATTGATGAAGTACAGGAACTAATTCGAAACCATTTCGCCTCGCTGCGCATGCCAGCTGAATCCATCGCGCTTGAGTGTGCCCTCGGCCGTTGCCTGGCAGAAGCGGTCATCGCTGCTGAGCATGTGCCGGACTTCAACCGTTCCACCGTGGACGGCTATGCGGTCATCGCCTCGGACGTGTTTGGCTGTTCAGAATCCATCCCTGCCTTGTTGGCGCTGGTCGGCGAGGTGGCTATGGGTGTTCATACCGCCCTGCAGCTTGCCAAAGGCAAGTGCGCCTACGTGCACACCGGCAGCGAGCTGCCCGCTCTTGCTGATGCGGTGGTGATGCTGGAGTACGCCGAGGATTTTGGGGATGGCACCATCGCTATCAACAAGCCGGTCGCCCCGGGCGCCAACCTCATTTTCCGCGGCGATGATGTCAAACCCGGGCAACCTGTGTTGCCTGCCGGCCAGCGCCTCAATGCGGGTGATATTGGCAGCCTGGCTGCGTTGGGTATCACCACCCTCAACGTTCTCCAATCCCCGCACATGGCCATCATTTCCACCGGAGATGAGCTGGTGGCGGCTGGCGAGCCAGTACCACTGGGCAAGATCCGTGATGTTAATGCGCCCATGCTTTCCACCGCTGTAACCGAAGCGGGTGGCACCCCGAAATTTTACGGCATCCTTGCCGATGACGAAAACCTCATCCAGGAAACGCTGGCTGCCGCCATCCCCGATTGTGACCTGCTGCTCATTTCCGGCAGCACTTCTGTTGGCGTGAAGGATGCCGTGCCAAAGGTCATCAGTCGCCTGGGTGAACTGCTTGTGCATGGTGTAGCCGCCAAACCCGGCAAACCCACCATCGTTGGTGAAATCCACGGCAAACCGGTCTTCGGTTTGCCCGGAAACCCGCTGGCGGCTTATTTCATGTTCCATCTATTCGTCCGCCCGCTGCTCTACAGCTTGCAGGGGGCAACTCCAAAGGATGATGTGGTGCAGGCTGTCCTCGCCCGAGCCGTGCCCTCCAACCAGGGGCGAGAGGAATTCATTCCGGTTTCTCTCAAGGATGGCGTCGCAGAGCCCATCCCATCCAAGTCCGGGTTGATCACCTCGCTGGCAGCAGCGGACGGTTTTATCCGCATCCCGCGCGATACCGAAGGACTCCCGCAGGGTGCGCAAGTGCAAGTCATAAAATTCAAGAGGTGAGTCATGCCCTTTCAATACCTAACCAACATCCCCCTCGACGAAGCCCGCACCGCCTGGTTGCAGGCGCTTGAGCATAATAATTTCACTCATAAAAGTGAAGTCATCCCAACCACAATGGCACTGAAGCGCATCACCGCTTCAGCGGTCTATGCGCGCATTTGCGCCCCGCACTACAATGCCTGCGCCATGGACGGCATTGCCCTCGCTGCGCCCAAGACCTTTGGCGCCAGCGAGACCACGCCCGTGCGCCTGAAAGCGGGTGACTTCAACCGTGTGGATACCGGTGACCCGCTGCCAGCCGGCTGCGATACGGTGGTCATGGTGGAGGATGTCATCGAGGAGGACGGCGGCGTGACCCTTTACCAGGCTGCCGTGCCGTGGGACAATATCCGCCAGATCGGCGAGGACATCAGCGCCGGTGATATGATCCTGCCTTCCTTTACCGGGATCACCCCCGCAGCCATGGGCGCCATGCTGGCGGCCGGCGTGCTTGAAGTGGAGGTGGTGCGACAGCCGGTGGTGGGGATCATCCCCACCGGTGACGAGCTTGTCCCGCCAACCCAGTCACCTGGTTCGGGTGACATCATCGAATTCAATTCCACCATTTTCGGCGGCATGCTCACCGGGTGGGGCTGCCAGCCAAGAATCTACCCCATCGTGCCAGATGACCAGGGCAAGATCGAGCAGGCCATGCGAACAGCAGTTGCCGAATGTGACGCGGTCATTCTCAATGCCGGCTCTTCAGCCGGCAGCCAGGATTACTCCAGCCAGGCCATCGCTGCCGTGGGTCAGGTGGTGTTGCATGGCATTGCCATCCGCCCCGGCAAGCCGGCTGTGCTGGGCTTTGCCCGCTTGGAAAAGGAAGACCGCATCATTCCATTAATTGGGTTGCCTGGTTACCCGGTATCCGGCATCCTGGTGATGGAACAACTATTTAAACCGGTCATGGCGCGCTTGACCCGCCGCGAACTAAAACCGGCGGAGGAGATCCAGGCAGTGCTCTCCCGTCGACTGAATTCCTCGCTCAAATACCGCGAGTTTGTGCGCGCCCGCCTGGGATTGGTCAACGACCGGACGGTGGCTGTGCCGCTCAACCGCGGCGCGGGCGTGGTCAGTTCCTTTGTCAAGGCGGATGGCATTATTGACATCCCCCAGGATAGTGAAGGATATGAAGCGGGCGAAAGCGTCAATATCTGGCTGTTGCGCACTCGAGAAGAGATCGCCCGCACCCTGGTCATTACTGGCAGCCACGACCCGCTGCTGGACGAGGCGGCGGACATCCTGCGCCGTGAACACCCGGACAGCCAGGTGGCTTCCTCGCACGTGGGAAGCATGGGCGGCATCATGGCGGTCAGGCGCGGGGAAGCCCACCTGGGCGGCATCCACCTGCTGGATGAAGCCAGCGGTACCTACAACATTCCTTATCTCAAGAAATATTTTCCTGATGGCGGCGTACGCCTGGTGGAATGCGTTCAGCGCGAACAGGGGCTGATGGTCGCACCCGGCAATCCGAAAGGTATCCGCAGCTTCAGCGACCTGGTTGGCAGGCGTTACGTCAACCGCCAGAAGGGCAGCGGCACGCGCATTTTGTGCGACCATCTGGTAAAACAGCAGGGAATTGATACCCTTCTCATCCAGGACTACGACCGCGAGGAATTCACCCACACCGCTGTGGCGGCCGCCATCGCCGCCGGTACGGCGGATGCCGGGTTGGGCATATACTCAGCGGCGAAGATCTACGGGCTGGATTTCATCCCCATCTGCGACGAGCAGTATGACCTGCTCATCGCCGAGAGCGCCATCAACCTCGAATCGGTGCAGCGCTTGTTGCAGGTGCTGAAGGGCCGGGAATTTGTCGAGCGCTTGCAGCGCCTGGGGGGGTATACTATCAACCACCCGGGTGAAGAGAGAAAATGGAACTGACCCATACTGATGAAAACGGCAAGGCGCGCATGGTGGATGTGAGTAAAAAACAATCCACCGAACGAACAGCTGTCGCCCGCACCATCCTTAAAATGAAGCCGGAAACGCTTCAGCTCATCCTGGCTGGTGAGGTCAAGAAGGGCGACGTGTTCGCCTGTGCGCGCATCGCCGGCATCCAGGCTGCCAAGCGCACCGCTGAGCTTATCCCGCTTTGCCACACCATCCCCCTCAGCCAGGTTTTGGTTGAACTGCAAGCCCTGTCCCCTGACCGGGTGGAAGTGACCGCCACGGTCAAGTGCACCTGGGTGACCGGGGTGGAAATGGAAGCCCTCACCGCTGCCAGCGTGGCCGCCCTGACCGTTTATGACATGTGCAAGGCGGTTGACCGCGGCATGGAGGTAGTCAGCCTGGCCTTGCTGCGCAAGAGCGGCGGACGTTCGGGTGAGTATGTGCGCGGGGAGGAAAAGTACAATCCAATGCTGGACCATCTCGGCCGTTCCATCACCTACCTGCGCTTGTCGGTCACAGAGCGCTGCAACCTGCATTGTTCCTACTGCCGCAAGGAGGAAGGCGGCTGCCCCAAAGTGAAGGAATTATCTGCGGAGGAATTCATTCGCATTGCCCGCGCTTGCGTCAAACTAGGTATTAACAAGGTGCGCGTCACCGGTGGCGAACCGACTCCTGCGACGCGACCTCATCCAGATCGTGCAGGGGTTGTCTGCCATTCCCGGCATTGACGAGATCACCATGACCACCAATGGCTTGTTCCTTGCCAGCCAGGCCGCCGACCTTAAGAAAGCCGGTCTGTCGCGCGTCAACATCAGCCTCGATTCGCTCAATGCGCATAAGTTCCGTGAGATGACCGGCGGAGATCTGCCGAGTGGTGCTGGCTGGCATTGATGCCGCCCTGCAGGCCGGGCTGCACCCGGTCAAGATCAACGCTGTCCTCATCCGCGGCAGAAATGACGACGAGGTGGACGACTTCATCGCCCTCACCCGCGACAAGCCGCTGGATGTGCGCCTGATCGAACTTATGCCGCTGGGCGGTGACTGGGCAAGCTGCTGCCCTGCGGGTGGACAACAGCGAGCTGATCGCGCCAGCGTCCCTGGCTGATTCCCATCCCCCCGCGTTATGAAGGTCAGCCCTCGCGCGACTTCCGCGTGGAAGGCCACCAGGGGCGGGTGGGCTTCATCAGCCCCATCTCGCACCGCTTCTGCGGCAGCTGCAACCGCATCCGCATCATGAGCGATGGCATCTTTGCGCCCCTGCCTGGGCGACAACCTGGAATTTCCACTTAAGGATGCTCTAGCTGGCAGTGATGAAGAATTACTGCGAGACCATCCGCGCTGCCATCTATGCCAAGCCGGTCGGGCATCATTTTGAAAAGGAATTCAAGTCCGAGCGCAACATGAGCCGCATCGGTGGATAGAAAGGATCAGCAAATGGCACAGGTGGTGGCAGTCAACATCAGCCAGAAGAAAGGCACGCTCAAGCATCCCGTGGACGAAGCACATCTGCAAACAGGAGTTACGGCATTGAGGGCGATGCGCATGCCGGCGACTGGCACCGCCAGGTGAGCCTGCTGGCGCAGGAGAGCGTGGACAAGATGACCGCACGCGGCGTGAAAGACCTCACCCCCGGCATCTTCGCCGAGAACATCACCACCGAGCGGCATCGAATTGCATTCCCTGCCGGTTGGCACACGGCTGACCATCAACGACGCCCTGCTGGAGGTGACCCAGATCGGCAAGGAATGCCATGAGCACTGCCAGGTCTTCCAACAGGTGGGCATGTGCATCATGCCCATCGAAGGCATCTTCACCCGCGTGCTGGAGGAAGGCACCATCAAGCCCGGCGATGAGATCAGCGTCATCCCAGCCATCCGCGCCGCCATCATCACCCTCAGCGACAAGGGTTCAACCGGCGAACGCGCCGACAAGAGCGGTCCGGCGTTGGTCGAAGCGTTGAAAGCGCACGCCCAGGTGGTGGAGACCCTGCTGCTGCCGGATGACCTGGAGCAGCTCAAGCAGGCCCTCATCCGCCTGGCCGACTCCGGCAGTGTGGATCTTATCTTCACCACCGGCGGCACCGGCTTTGCGCCGCGCGATGTGACCCCCGAAGCCACCCTGGCGGTGGTGGAGCGCGGCGTGCCCGGCATCCCCGAGGCCATGCGCCAGGCCAGCTTGGCCATCACCCCGCGCGCCATGCTCTCGCGCGCCGCGGCCGGCATCCGCAAGCGTACGCTGATCATCAACCTGCCCGGCAGCCCCAAGGCGGCCGTGGAATGCCTGGCGGTTTTCCTGCCTGTGCTTGGCCACGCCGTGGAAACCCTGCGTGGTGACGCCTATGAGTGCGCCGCGCCGCCATCATCCTGAGCCCAGCAAAGGATCTCCTGTTCTATTCCTCCCCTCTGGAGGGGAGGTTAGGTGGGGTGGAATTACCCTTCGAGCAACTCCCTTTTGATATAATATCCCCTGTCATTCTTCGACTCGCTGCCCTGCGGAGAGAAATCCATGGGCAGACGAGCAGCAGCAGACCGGTAAAATCCAAACCCCGCCGGACTGCTCAAGGGTGCCGCCGGAAACAGCGGCGCCTCCCGTGTTAGGAAAGGAGAGATGTCATGAAAAAGTTGTTCCTGTTAATGACTGCCCTGGCGGTCATCGCCGGACTGGTTGGCTGTGCCCAGCCCACCCCGGCGCCCACTCAAGCCCCCGCCCCCACCACACCTGCCAACCCGCTGGTGCGCCTGTCCACCACCACCTCGGTCAACGATGCCGGACTTCTGCCCTTCCTGCAGCCGTATTTTGAAAAGGAGACCGGTTACAAGATGGAGGTCACCTCGGCTGGCACCGGCGCCGCCATCGAAAAAGCTCGCAAGGGCGATGCCGACCTGCTGCTGGTGCACAGCAAATCCCAGGAAGAGACCTACATAAATGAAGGCTTTGACGAGAAGCGTGTGCCCTTCATGTTTAACTTCTTCGTCATCGTCGGGCCCAAGGATGACCCGGCCGGCGTGAAGAACGCCACGACCGCCAGCGAGGCCTTCAAGAGCCATCGCCGACAAGGGTGCCAAGTTCGTCACCCGTGGCGACAAGTCCGGCACCAACACCGCCGAGCTGAACATCTGGAAGGTGGCTGCCATCGACCCGGCTGGCAAGGAATGGTATGTCAACATCGGCGGCGGCATGGGCCAGGCACTCACCATGGCCGGCGAGCAGCAGGCTTACACCCTCTCGGACAAGGCCACCTTTTTAGCCACCAAGACCGAGCTGGGGATCGTGCTTGGTGAATCCGACGATATGAAGAACACCTATTCGCTCATCGCCGTCACCCCCAAGCGTTTCAAGGACACCAACTTCGAGGGCGCCATGGCCTTCATCAACTGGGTCACCTCCCAGCGCGGCCTGGACCTCATTGCCGAGTTCGGCAAGGAAAAGTACGGCCAGGCGTTATTCTTCATTATCAAGCCAGCTTAGTTTCTACTATTTACGAATGCGCTGAAAATCTGTGAATCCCATCCAGCAAGCTTTTGAACTTCTCTTTGGCGCGGACCCGGAGCTGCGCCAGATCATCGCTGTCACCCTGCAGATGTCTTTTCTGAGCACACTCATTTCCTCGGCGTTGGGCATCCCCCTGGGGGTGCTGCTGGGCGGTAGCCAGTTCCGCGCCCGCCCCTGGCTGATGCGCATCACCAACACGCTGATGGGCCTGCCACCGGTGGTGGCCGGCCTGGTGGTTTACCTGCTGCTCTCGCGCAGCGGTCCGCTCGGTTCGCTTAAATTGCTTTATTCAGTACCCGCCATGGTCATCGCCCAGGTGCTGCTGATCACCCCCATCGTCACCGGCATGACCGCCACCATCGTCTCCCTGCCCGCCCCGCGCATCCGCGAGACCGCCGCCGGCATCGGCCTCACCCGCTGGCAGCAGTTGCTGCTGATGGTCTACGAGTGCCGCGTGCAGTTCCTGGCGGTGGTGCTGGCCGCCTTCGGGCGTTCCATTGCCGAGGTGGGCGCGGTGCAGATCGTGGGCGGCAACATCCAGCACAAGACGCGCGTGATGACCACCGCCATCATGATGCAGACCAACCTCGGCCAATTCGAGTTGGCGGTCGTCCTGGGCGTGGTGCTGCTTCTCATTTCGTTCGCTATCAATATCATCGTGCAGCGCTTCCAGGAGCGGCAGGCATGATCACACTGCAGCGCATTACTAAAAGAGCCGGCGGACGGCTGATCCTCAACATCCCGCACCTGGTGTTCCGGGAAGGCCGTCGCTATGCGTTCATCGGCGAGAACGGCAGCGGCAAGACCACCCTGCTGCGCGTGATGGCCGGCGTCCTGGCACCGGATTCCGGCAAGTTGTCCGGCCTGCCCCAGCCGGGCATGGGCTACCTGCCCCAGGCACCTTACGGCTTTGGCTTCTCCGTGCGGCGCAACGTTGAAATAGCTCTGCAGGGGGAGGAGGACGCGCCTGTCAAAGCGCTTAAGGCCATCAAGGCGGTCGGGTTGACTTCGCTGGCCGACGCGCGCGGGCACAAGCTCTCCGGCGGGGAAACGCAGCGCATGGCCCTCGCCCGCCTGGTTGCCAGAGCGCGCCCGCTGCTGTTGCTGGACGAGCCCACCTCCGCCACCGACATCCGCGGCATGGACCAGGTGGAGGCGCTGTTGTTGCGCTACGCCAAGGAAACTGGCTGCACACTCATCTTCTCTACCCACTCGCCCGCCCAGGCCCTGCGCCTGGCCGAGGAGGTGATCTTCTTGGAAAAGGGAAAAGTGGTGGAGCAGGGAGCCGCCTCCCAAGTGCTGAAGCGCCCGCAATCCGAAGCCGCACAGCTGTTCCTGCAACACTGGCGCATTTAAATAAAAAAAGGCAACCCCGATGCGGGATTGCCCAGCTTGAAGAAAAATTAGATGGAATGCAGCATGTAAGTGGACGGGCGTCCCATCACGCCGCTTTTCACCTGCAGGTCACGCAACTCGGGGGAACTGTTGAGCATCATGAGCTTTTTCTCATCCTCGCCTTCCATGACAACCTGGATGCGGTTGGGTTTGTCCTCCCCGCGATAGATGCTGACGCTCTTGACACCGGCATTCATGCGCAAGCCATCGCCGGAATCAAAAACGGCCTTCCACTTGGCGAAATCTGCCACTTCAAATTCAACCATTACTTTTACCATTCTGACTCCTTTCTTGAAACTCATTTGCATAGTTACTATATGCAGTTTGGGCGTGCGGGGATGTCAGAGAAATGTCAGAAACCAGCGTTCGGCCGGAATGAAAGATTTCCCCCGATTAATCAGATTTTTCATGCTCTTGATGTTGCATGATTCTATGATGTATGATCCATGACAGGATGCCCGCCAGGAACAGGACCAGGTCCGCCGCCTGGTGCAGGTTGATCATCCCCAGGCTGATGGCATCCCCGCGCATGGCGTCGATGGCGAAGCGCGCGAAACCGTACAGCACCAGGTATACCCCTGCCAGCTGCCCCTGCCAGACCTTTTTCCCCCGCAGCCATAAAAGAAGAAGGAACAAGCCAAATCCCAGCAGGCTGTAGAGGGCCTGGGTGGGGAAACGCAATTCCCAGACACCCAGTTCGCCCGGCAGGTACATGGCGTCAAACCCGGTATAAGGAATACCATAGCAACAGCCGTTGAGCAGGCAGCCGATGCGGTAAACACCCTCATACAACGGCAGCATCAGAGCGATGAGGTCCGTGCGCTGCTGCATGTCCTGCCAGGACAGGCGTGGCGCCAGACGGCAGAAGAGCAACGCCCCCAGGATGCCGCCGTGGGAAACCCAGCCGCTGAAGACCAGCTTGCGCCAGTCCGGGTAACGCAGGATGGACGGCAGGTTGAATAGCCAGGCGTTGAGCATGCCAACCAGGAAGGCGCTCAGCAATAGCCCGGCGAAGAACCACAACACCTGGCGGTGGGAATACCCCGTCCTCTGCGCCAGGTGGCTGCCCACCCACAGGCAGACTAGGAAACCCAGCGTGGAGAATACGAAATTGGCACGCACCGGCAGTGTGCCAATGGTGAACAGGACGGGCAGCATGATGCCCTAATTATATAATCATGCCACGGAGGTCAGCATTGGCCTGTGCAGAGAAGTGCTGCGGATGATTGATTTTTGCCCGCACTTTTGCTAAAATGTTTTTATCAATCCATAGCCCGGCATGCAGGAGGGTCGGGCTGACCAGTAAGGGCATAGGAGGTGCTGAGGTGAATACCCGTTTGTTGCGTAAATATGGGGTGTTTCTTTTTTGTATGATGGTAATTTTTTCCGCTGTCTCCGCTTGCTGCTGTGGGGATGGTAACAAGACCGCTGCGGAATGCCAGGCGGAACTGGACAATGCGGTTTCCATTTCGAATCAGAATTATTTAAACCAATCTTCCATCTCCCTGACCAAAACCGCCAGCCCGCCCACCTTCAAGATAGCGGGAGACGTCATAACCTACACTTATGTCCTGACCAATACTGGCAAATTTGACTTTAATAAAACTGTCAGCGTCACGGATGACAAGGTCAGCCTGACCTGCCCGCGCGGGAGCGGCCTTGTGGTTGGGGCAAGCATCACCTGCAGCGGCAGATACACCATCACCGCCGCGGATGTGGCCGCCGGCCAGGTGGTCAACAATGCCTCTGCCCAGGCCAGCCAGGAAACCGAATACCAATGCATTGCTGGGGGTATGGGGGGAACGACCATGAGAAAGACGGCTTCTTATACCGCCAATGCTTCCGCCTCCGCCACGGTCACCCTGGATGCCAACCCCGCCCTGACCCTGGCCAAATCAGCCGACCCCGCCTCTTACAGCGGCGGGCAGGAGGTGACCTACACCTACACCCTCACCAACAGCGGGGATGTGCCCCTCAGTGGGCCCTTCACCATCACCGACAGCAGGATCTCAAGTGTAAGCTGCCCTTCCACGGCAGAGTTGGCACCGGGAGCATCGCTGCAGTGCAGCGCCACTTACCTGATTGACGCCGGCCTGCGCTGGACGATCACCAACACCGCCACCGGTTACGGCATGTTCAATGGCGCCCAGGTAATATCCAACACCGTCTCGGCTGGCGTGCAGTTCGTCCAGCCGACGCCCAAACCGATTTCCGGAGCCCGATGCGGCGACGGCGTGGTCACCCCGCCCGAACAGTGCGACCCGCCAGATGGCATATATTGCAGCTCTACCTGCAAGTTGATGTGAGATACGCAAGGTAGCCCGCTCTACCAGGGTGGCATAGAACCAATACGAGAATCACCCGCCCGGCCAACCCCCGGGCGGTTTTGTTCCTGCATGTCGTCTTTTTGAACTTTGGATATAGGCGGCGCCTCGCAGCGTTCTGCATGAGCAGAACGCGTAGATACCCGCGCCGAGCGGCGACAGGCCGCTCAGGCGCAGGGCACTAACGCCGCCTTTCCCCATCATTCTCGCAGCCTTCTGCATGGGCATAACGCATTTGCGATCGCGGAGTACCCCGCGGCAATCTACCTTGGATCTAGGTGGCGTCCCCGCCGCCGTTCCCGTCACACCAAGCCACCCAAATGGTCAAGCGGGGTGTCTTGCGAGTCTGCTCCCGGCAGGCGTGGCAATCTCGCAGCGTTCTGCAAGAACAGAACGTATTTGCGATCGCGCAAGCATCCTCTTGAGGAGGAGTGCCTTCGGCACGACGAAGCAGTCTCATTACTTTTACCTTGGAGCGCAGCAAAGGATCTTCCGATAACTTTCCTCCCCTCAGAGAGGGGAGGCAGAGTGGGGTGGCCGGCCCTTCATTCAAAACTGCTTCTCTGAGTGCTGCTTGAGTCTTTCAACATCATGTAGAATAAACCCATTCCATCCCGACAGGTGAAAGCCATGTACACCCAATCCGCCCAATGGTACGACGCCCTCTACTCCTTCAAGGACTACAAAGCCGAAACCGACCACATCCTCACCCTGCTGCGCGACAAGCGCCCCAACGCCAAAACCCTGCTGGACGTGGCCTGCGGCACGGCTGAACACGACAAATATCTGGCACAGCATTACCAGGTGGACGGCATCGACCTGCAGCCCGAGTTCGTGCGCATCGCGGCGGGCAAGAACTCCGCCGGGCGCTACACGGTGGCCGACATGAGCGCCTTCGACCTCGGCCGCACCTACGACATCATCCTGTGCCTGTTCAGCTCCATCGGCTACCTGCGCACGCTAGACCGCGTGAGCCAGGCGCTGCAGTGCTTCAAGCGCCACCTCTCCCCGGGCGGGTTGCTGCTGGTCGAGCCGTGGTTCACCCCCGCAACCTGGAACCCCGAGCACCCCGCCAACATGCTGACGGCTGAGGGTAAGGGCGAGGGCGAGGGCTGGTGCATTTGCCGCATGACCGAGACCGGGCAGGCGGGCACGCTTTCCTTCTTCACCTGCCATTACCTGGCGGGGCAGGGCAAGGGGGTGCAGTACTTCACCGAGCACCACGAGCTGGGGCTCTTCACCGTGGAGGAGATGACCGCCGCCTTCCGGCAGGCCGGCTTTGCCGTGACCTACGATGAGGAAGGCCTCATCGGCCGCGGGCTGTATGAAGCTGAATTGTCATCTCGCAGCGCCCTGCAAGAGCAGGGCGCGTAGATACCCGCACCGGGCGGGGTCAGCCCGCCCAGGTGCAGGGCACTGGCGCTTCGGGCGAAGGATCCCCCGGCATGTACTTGCGAGCCTGCCATCGGCGGGCGTGGCAATCTCGCAGCATTCTCCCTTGGATATAGGCGGCGCCCCCACGCCGCCCAGGCACAGGGCATGGCGCAGCGAAGGATCTTCCGCATTCCTCTCTCTGAGGGGAGGTCAGGTGGAGAGGGTTGTCATTCCGATCGCGCGCGCATCCCTGGAAACATGATGGCTGACCAGCTTGTTCTCATCATCCAGTGAAAACTTGTTCACCAGGGTGATCACCGCCTCGCGGCGGAAGGCCGGCGGCAGGATATTGCGCGCCTGCACCTTGTCCTCCGCCTCGATCGTGATCCACGCCTTGTGCACATCCTCCAGGCAGCCCCAGTCCGCGTTGGTCAGGAAATGCGAACCGCTCTCCAGGAAGGTGCGGATGACCATTTCGCAGGCCTCTTTTTTCTCGGAATGCGGCACTTCAATTAAATATCTTGGCATGGCTGGTTCCTCCTTTCAGGTCCACTCTGAAATAAGAATTTGTCAGATCCGTCATCAAGGTAAACCTCTTTCGCATGGTCGAACCCATGCAGGCTGGCTAACAAGTGGCACACTTGACCGCTTCCTTTTCCTTCTGATGCAGCAGCGCGCCGACCATCACCCCCGCCGCCACGATCGAAAGGCCGATCAGAAAATTGGGCGTGATCTGTTCCTTCAATAGGATGGCGGATATCACCGCCGTGACGAATGGGGTGATCACAAAACCATACGACGTGGTTGACACGGTCCAGTGGTTGAGCACTTCCAGGTACAGCAGGAAGGCCACCCCGGACACGAAAAAGGCCAGGAAGCCCACCACCAGCCAGGTTCCCGCCTGCGCGGGCAGCGACCAGCTTTCGCCCGTCACCGCGGATGCCAGCGCCAGGATCAGCGTTCCCACGCTCATCGCCACCGCGTTGGTGACGATCGGCGCCACGGGCGGGTGGCGCTTGATGATGATCCCGCCTTCCGCCAGGAAAGCCGACCCCACCACCAGGGCTGCGATCGGCAGGAGGGTGATCTTGAAAGTGGCCGAGGCCGCCCCCACCGCCACGGCCGTGCCCGCCACCGATAAAACGGCTCCCAGTAGGTGGCGCCAGGTCAGCGGCTCCACCCGCTGGAATGAGGAGAAAGCCACCGTCATCAGCGGGATCAGCGCCAGGAAGATGGCGGCCAGGCTGGCCGGGACGCGCGCCAATGCCCACGATAAAAAGATGAAGGGCAGCCCGATCCCAAATACCCCGTACAACAGCGGCCCGCGCAGGCTGAGGCCTTTCGGCAGCGGCAGCTTTTTAACCACCACCAGCACCCAGAAGATGACCGCCCCCAGCCCAAAGCGCAGAACGCCCAGCCAGAACGTCGCCAGTTCCGCATAACCCATGCGCATCGCCACCGGCGCTCCCCCCACCAAAAGTATATATATGAGGAAATACAGGAATACGACCAACCCGGGGCGCGCGCTCAATGCGCGCCCCCCGACGGATGATCGCGTCACAGCTTGATTTTTCATGATGGTTTGCCTTTTACATTAACCATCAGTGTAGGCGCTTATCGGGAGGATGGATATTAACGTTTTGAATGATTTGCCGCTGGCCACGTATTTGCGAGCCTGCCTCCGGCAGGCGTGGCGATCTCCGCAGCATTCTCCCTTGGATATAGGCGGCGCCCCCGCCGCCGTCATGTACTTGCGAGGTTTGCGCTTCGCAGCGTTCTGCAAGAGCAGGGCGCGTAGATACCCGCACCGGGCGGTGACATACCGCCCATGCTCAGGGCATCGATTCTCCCGGTTGTCATCCTGAGCGCGGCGAAGGATCCCCCGTGTCATCTCAAAGCACCCTACAGGAGCAGAACGCGTAGATACCCGCACCGGGCGGCAACACGTCTCCTTGGATATAGGCGATGTCCCCGCCGCCGGCTAGTATTTGCGATCGCGCAGCATCCCCTTGGGGGAATCTTACCTGACAACAAGCTGAAAATTAGTATAATTACTTAAAACGTAAAAAATGGGGTTGAATAAGCAAACAAAGGATGTAAATTCCATGGCAAAAACGACACCAAAAAATCCAACGGCGCCAACCTTGGCTTTGAACAAACCCTCTGGAAAGCCGCCGACAAACTGCGCGGCTCCATGGACCCCTCGGAGTACAAGCACGTCGTCCTCGGATTGATGTTCCTCAAATACATTTCCGATGGCTTCGAGGAACACTACCAAAAGCTCGTCGCCCAAAAAGCCTCCGGCGCCGACCCCGAGGACCGCGATGAGTACCGCGCCGAGAACGTCTTCTGGGTTCCCCAAACCGCCCGCTGGGACTTACTTGCAGAATAATGCCAAACAGCCCACCATCGGTCAGCTCATCGATGATGCCATGGACGCCATCGAAAAGGAAAACCCCTCCCTCAAGGGCGTCCTCCCCAAGGACTTCGCCCGCCCCGCGCTCGATAAGACAGCGTCTCGGTGAGCTGATCGACCTGCTCAGCAGCGTCGGCCTCGGCGACAAAGAGAACCGCTCCAAGGATATCCTCGGGCGCGTTTACGAATACTTTCTCTCACAATTTGCCAGCGCGGAAGGCAAAAAGGGCGGCGAGTTCTACACCCCCCGCTCTGTCGTCCGCGTGCTGGTCGAGATGCTCGCCCCCTACAAAGGCCGCGTCTATGACCCCTGCTGCGGCACCGGCGGCATGTTCGTCCAGTCCGAGGAGTTCATCCAGGCCCACGGCGGACGCCGCGATGACCTCAGCATCTACGGGCAGGAATCCAACAACACCACCTGGCGCCTGGCCAAGATGAACCTCGCTATCCGCGGCATTTCGAACAACCTGGGCGCTGAAAACGCCGATTCCTTCCACCGCGACCTGCACCCCGACCTCAAAGCCGATTACGTCCTCGCCAACCCGCCCTTCAACATGAGCGATTGGGGTGGCGACCGTTTGCGCGAAGACAAACGCTGGGTGTACGGCATTCCCCCCGTCGGCAACGCCAACTACGCCTGGATCCAGCACTTCATCCATCACCTCGCCCCGGGCGGCATCGCCGGCTTTGTGATGGCCAATGGCAGCCTTTCCTCCAACACCTCCGGCGAAGGCGATATTCGCAAAGCCATCATTGAAGCCGACCTGGTGGACTGCATTGTCGCCTTGCCCACCCAGCTTCTTTTACACAACCGCCATCCCCGTCACCCTCTGGTTCCTATCGCGTGATAAAACCGGCCGCTCCGGGAAAGATCGTGATCGACACGGGGAAACTCTTTTCATTGACGCCCGCAAACTTGGCACCCTTATTGACCGCCGCCATCGCGATCTTACCGAAGTTGATATTGCAAAAATTGCAGGTGCCTACCAGTCGTGGAAGTCTACTGATTCAGACTATTCAGATGTACCTGCCTTCTGCAAAACCGCCACAATCGAAGAGGTCCGTGCTCAGAGCTACACCCTCACACCCGGGCGTTACATCAGGCTAGAAGATATTGAAGATGACGACGATTTGTTTGAAGAGAAGGTAACCCGCCTGAAAGCAGAATTAGAAGTGCAATTTGAAGAAAATAAAATATTACAGACTAAAATTTTGTCAAACATCAAATACCTAGAAATTAAATAAACTAATGACCAAGGGTTGGCAAATTTCAGAATTAAAAAGAGTATCAAATGTTGTGGATTCATTACATAAGACTCCCACGTTTACTGAGGCAGGTTATCCAATGGTTAGGGCAACAGATGTTAAGGGTGGCTTTCTTGAGTTAAATGAAACAAAATTGGTTTCAAAATTGGATTTTCTAGATTTTACGAAAAAGCACAAACCTCAATACGGAGATATTGTTTTGAGCCGAGTTGGTTCTTATTTTTAACTTTAGTTACAACAAGAGTAAAGCAGATTTTTGTATTGGGCAAAATACATCAATAATTGTTCCTGGTATAGAGAGCCGTTTTTTATACTACAGCTTGTTGTCTCCTTTCGTTCAACAACAAATTAAAAAATCATTGGTCGGTACTTCGCAAAAGACTCTTAGTCTAAAACACATTCGCGAATTAAAAATTCCTATTCCTAATCTACCCGAGCAGCGCGCCATAGCAGAAATACTCTCTTCGCTCGATGACAAGATCGAGCTCAACCGCCGTATGAACACCACACTTGAAGAGCTTGCACAAGCCCTCTTCAGACATTTCTTCATCGATAATCCGGAAAGAGAAAGCTGGGAGAAAAAAACGATTGGCGAGATTATTACAATTGTGGGTGGGTCAACACCAAGTACTGCAAATCCCGCTTTTTGGGAAGATGGTACCATTCATTGGGCAACACCAAAAGATTTAGCATCTTTGCAGAGCCCCTTTTTGTTAACTACTAATAGTCAAATTACTGAATTAGGTCTACAGCAAATAAGTTCCGGTTTACTGCCCGCGGGGACAGTATTACTTTCCTCCCGTGCTCCTGTAGGTTATCTCGCAATTACACAAGTTCCTTTGGCAATCAACCAGGGATTTATAGCAATAAAATGTACCAAAGAAATACCTAATTACTATATTTTGAATTGGTTAAGAGAAAACAGCGAAGAAATTTTGGGGAGAGCCAACGGTACAACTTTTCTGGAAATCAGCAAATCTAATTTTAGACCAATGCCCATTTTTATCCCTCCAACAAAAAGAATAAATAAGTTTGTTGAAATAGTTGAACCAATGTACCAAAAAATTGTTGCTAATTTAAAAGAATCCCGCACTCTTGCCGAACTGCGAGACACACTTCTTCCCAAACTAATATCAGGCCAGGTGCGAGTTGCTGACGGCTTTGATTAGTAGGGTAATCTTGCAATGGATTTTAATTTATATAGATGATTCCGCAGATGAGAAACTTACATTGTATTCAGCTCTAGCTTTACCTGCAGACCAATGGCGTTCTTCTTTTGAAGTGGTATGAACAATATCGTCGAGATTTACGACGCGCATATGGAATCTATGTCTATAAAGAGTTGCATGCTTGGAAGTTCGTATCAGGAAGAGGAAATATCTCAGATAGAGTTGTTTCTAGGTATCAAAGGGTAGCAATTTTCAATGAAACGTTGGAGCTAATAACAAATTTACCGGGAGTACGATTATTCAATTCTGTTTTTCCAAAAACAGACATGATGAGAGCTTACGAACGATTGATAAATCGCATGCAATCGTATGTTACAAGCATGGGGAAGCGATGGGATATTAATTTGCGATAAAGGCAACGAATTGGCATATACTCGTTTAGTAAGGCGCATGGGAGTGTTTTTAATCCAATTCCAAGTATCTTCGGTGTATGGTTGGATTCAGGGTCAAGTTGGCGCAATTATCCAATAGATCGTATTGTAGAAGATCCTTTTTTTAAGCCGTCTGATCAATCACATTTTATTCAAATGTGTGATTTCCAGCTTATGCATTATTACAAGACGGGAAAATCCTTTACCGTCAAAAACAAAATATGGTTTAGATAAGTCATTTAATATTCTTGCACCAATATTTGTCCGAGAAACAAATAGGCGAGATCCTGATGGAATTATTCGTCCATAAAAAAAGCCTCCTTTTTACAGGAGGCATTAGGAGCAGGACCTACACCCGCCACTAAAGACGGGTTCGGACCTACATATACAATATATAACAACAAAAAGAAAAGTCAAGTGCCTCAATTCAGAGTTTTCTAGAAAAATACAAAACATTTAATTATCTAAATAGATCATTTGGGAAAAAAGTATTAAGGTAAATATGACCTTTACTGAATCTCACGTAGAACAGGCGGCGCTGGATTGGTTTCAAAAGCTGGGTTACTCCCATGCTTTTGGACCCGACCTGGCAGTGGACGGCAGCCACCCCGAACGCGCCAGTTATCGAGCAGGTATTTCTGACAGAAAGATTGAAAGCCGCCCTGGCGCACATCAATCCCGCCATACCCGCCGATGCTCTTGAAGATGCCTTGCGCAAGCTCACCCGCCTGCCTTCGACTTCACTGGTCACCTCCAACCGTTCTTTTCACCGGTTTCTGGTAAATGGCATTGAGGTCGAATACCAAAAGAAGGCATGCTTTGGTTGGTGGTCGCGTCATGCTTTTTGACTTTGATCATCCCGAAAATAACGACTGGTTGGCAGTCAATCAGTTCACCGTCATTGAGGATCATCATCAACCGCCGGCCGGATGTGGTCGTCTTTATTAACGGCATTCCCACTTGCGGTCATCGAACTTAAAAATGCAGCCGATGAAAACGCCACCATCTGGTCCGCTTTCAACCAGCTTCAGACCTATAAGAAAGCATATTCCCTCCCTCATGCTCTACCAACGAAGCCCTGGTCATTTCGGACGGAATCAAGCGCGCATCGGCACGCTGACGGCTGACCGGAACGCTTCATGCCCTGGAAGACAATTCACGGGGAGCAGGTTGCTTCCACCTAAATCCCCGCAGTTGGAAGTTTTACTCAAAGGATTCTTCGAGAAAAGCCGACTTGCTCAACTATTTGCGTCATTTCATCGTCTTTGAGGATGACGGGCGTGGGCAGCCGATCAAGATCATGGCGGGCTACCATCAGTTCCATGCGGTCAACGTCGCCCTTGAAGAAACTCTGCGCGCCCGCAAAATGCATCCAGGCCATCGGGCTGGCGAACTGCCCGGGCGTTACCTGACCAATCCTCAGCGCGACGGCAAACCTGGTGACCAGCGTATCGGCGTGATCTGGCATACCCAGGGATCGGGTAAAAGCCTGACCATGGCCTTTTACGCCGGGCGGGTCATCCTCCAGCCCGAAATGGAGAACCCAACCATCGTGGTCATCACCGACCGCAATGACCTGGATGACCAGCTTTTTGGCACCTTTTCGCTTTGTTCAGATCTCTTGCGCCAGAACCCGGTCCAGGCAGCCAGCCATGACGATCTTATTCACAAATTGCGTACCTCCGCCTCCGGCGGCGTGTATTTCACCACCATCCAGAAATTCCTGCCCCCGCCCGGGTCAGCCACGGAGGCCTCTAACCGACCGCAGCAATATTGTCGTCATTGCCGATGAAGCCCACCGCAGCCAGTATGATTTTATTGACGGCTTTGCCGCGCCACATGCGCGATGCCCTGCCCAATGCCTCCTTTATCGGTTTTACCGGCACACCCATCGAACTGCGCGACAACAATACCCGTGCCGTCTTTGGCGATTACATCAGCATTTACGATATCCAGCAGGCGGTGACTGGATGGCGCCACCGTGCCGATCTATTATGAAGGCCGTCTGGCCAAACTGGAACTGAAAGAAGATGAAAAGCCGAATCTGGATGCCGACTTTGAAGAAGCCACCGAAGGTGAAGAGGTCGAAAAGAAGGAAAAGCTCAAGACTAAGTGGGCTGCCCTGGAAGCCATTGTCGGCGCTGAAAAGCGCGTTCAAGTCCATCGCCAGCGACTTCTCCAGCATTTTGAACAGCGCATGGACGAAATGGACGGCAAAGTCATGATCGTCTGCATGAGCCGGCGCATTTGCATTGACCTGTACAAAGCCATCATCGCCCTGCACCCCGAATGGCATTCGGATGATCCCCGCCAAGGGCAAGATCAAAATTGTCATGACCGGCAGTGCCAGCGATCCGCTCGATTGGCAGCCATTCATCCATAACAAGGCCATCCGCGAAGTCTTAGCGCAAGCGCTTCAAAGATCCCAACGACCCGCTCCAAGATCGTCATTGTACGAGATATGTGGCTGACCGGATTTGATGTACCCCCCTGCACACCATGTATGTTGATAAACCCATGCGCGGTCATGGTCTGATGCAGGCTATTGCGCGTGTCAACCGCGTTTTCAAGGACAAACCCGGCGGTTTGATCGTGGATTACCTCGGGTCTGGCTGACCAGTTGCGCCAGGCGCTTGCCGGTCTATACCGATAGCGGCGGCTTGGGTTCCACCGCCCTCGACCAGGAAGAAGCGGTGCGCGTGCTTATGCGCGAGGTGGAGGTGTGCCGCGGGCTCTTCCATAGATTTGATTGGTCTAAATGGCTGACTGGCACCCCAGCGGAAAAGCTTGGCGTTCTACCAGCGCGCGCAGGAACACATCCTGTCACTTGAAAATGGGCGCGACGCGCTTATTGATAATCCGTCGCTGTGCTCACCAGCGCCTTTGCCCTTTCAGTTCCCAATGATCGTGCTTTGGAAGTGCGCGAGGAAGTTGGTTTTTACCAGGCGGTGCGCAGCGCCATCATCAAGATCACCGTCGAGGGGGCCCGCTTTACTGATGACCTCGACCATGCCATCCAGCAGATCGTATCCCGCGCGGTCGCCTCTGAAGAGCGTCATCGATATCTTTGCCGCCGCCGGATTGAAGAAACCGGATATTTCTATCCTGTCCGATGAATTTCTGCAAGAGATAGCCGATATGCCCCACCGCAACCTGGCGGTTGAATTGCTGCGGCAAATTATTGAATGACGAAATCAAGATGCGCTCGCGCCGCAATCTGGTCCAGTCCCGTTCCTTTGCCGAGATGCTCGAGCGCACCATCCGTGCTTACCAGAACCATGCCATCGAAACCGCTCAGGTGATTGAAGAATTAATCAAACTGGCGAGAGATATGCGCGAGGCGGGCAAGCGCGGTGAAAAGTTAAATCTCAATGAAGATGAATTAGCTTTTTATGATGCCCTCGAAGTGAACGACAGTGCAGTAAAAGTGCTAGGAGATGAAAACCTCAAGAGTCATTGCGCGCGAACTGGTAGATACTGTTCGCAAAAATGTCAGCATTGACTGGACGGTAAAAGAAAGTGTGCGTGCCAAATTGCGCGTGATGGTCAAGCGCATCTTACGTAAGCATGGCTACCCGCCGGACAAACAAGATAAAGCCACCCAAACGGTTCTCGAGCAGGCTGAATTGATTGCCAAGGATTGGGCTGAATAAACTTTTTGGTTCCAACAATATAAAACGTTTTTAAAATCGAATAATCTTTTCCCCCTTTGATATGATGTAATTGAAAAATCCCCCACACCTCCCCGGCATTTCACCGGGGAGGCGCCCCCTTGTAAAATTTAGACAGCGGCTGAAGTGCATCGCCTTGCCCGGGAATCCAGGCAGGCGCTGAAATGCTGGAACAGCTGCGTACCGATGATGCCCTTGCAGCCGGAAACCAGCACGGCGGTTTCCAGCAGGGGCGGCAGCACGCCGAAGGTCAGCGGCAGGCTCAATGAGCCGAGCTGCACGGGCAGGTGTAGGTGTGCGCTGCCCAACCTCATTAGGATGCCAGTTCGGGCTGTGACCAATTCCCCTTGTAATTCGTCCTTATATATAGGATAATAGACATAAAACGTCTATTATCTTATATGAAAAATGAAAACCTCTCTTCCCTGGAACCTCTTCCCTACTTCACCATTGAAGCGGTAAAGCAGCTTCTCGGCGAACGTTCCGCAACCGCCGGCACGGTGCGAACCGCGCTGTACCGCTGGATGAAAGCCGGGCAGGTCATCCAGTTGAAAAAAGGTGTTTATATGGCGCGCCGTTTTCATGAAACCCACCGCGCGCATGAGGATTTTGCAGCGATGGTCAGTGCCATCCTCATCCCGCAGTCCTACCTTTCGCTGGAATATGTTTTGCAGCGCAACGCCATCCTGACCGAAATGACCTACCCGGTCACGGCGGTCACGCTCAAGCAGACCCGCGCATTTGAGAATAAGCTGGGGGACTTTTTCTTACCGCCATATCAAAGCGGCTCTTTACCAGGGGTTCATATTTACTGAATACATGGGTATCCCCATCGCGCGGGCAACGCTGGCAAAGGCGCTTTTCGATTTTTTCTATTTGCGGCTTTGGCAGGGGAGCGGGCGGCTGACGGGAGATGACCCGGCGGAAGACCTGCGGCTGAACCTGGATGGCTTTTCCGAAATTGACCGGGTTGGATTTGCCTCTTTCGTTGAGATCAGCAAAAATAAAAAGTTGGAGCGGAGCAATACGTG